>NZ_JBNILN010000004.1:0-325734 GCF_050107715.1 Metabacillus sp. 84
GCCTAAGATGCTATATGCACTGTCTTAGGAGGGGCAATGAGATGCCCCTGTCTTGAAGGCTGTTCAAAACAGAAATGGACTGCGAACGTTTAGTCATTCAAGAATCCCACCCGTCACACCGTAAGGTGTAGGGCTTGCGGCTTTAGCCGTGGGAGTCTCAACGGCGGTTTGCTGGCTGTATTGGATGTTGGAGGACCCGGTGCTGGATTTGTATTGGGAGCCACCTTCCTTCCTCTTGTAGTAACAGGGCTCCACCAAGGCTTAACCCCGGTTCACCTGGAGCTGATCAATTCGATCGGTGACGATCCGCTGCTGCCAATTCTGGCGATGGGGGGAGCAGGTCAGGTTGGAGCCGCTTTTGCCATTTTTGCGAAAACAAAGAAAAAAAGGTTAAAAAGAGCTGTTGGAGGAGGGCTTCCCGCAGGAATGCTCGGGATTGGAGAACCGCTTATTTTCGGCGTAACTCTGCCCTTGGGCCGTCCGTTCCTGACGGCTTGCCTGGGAGCCGGAGTCGGGGGAGCTTTTCAGGCATATTTCAGCATTGCGACAACATCGATTGGCGTATCCGGAATTCCGCTCCTCTTCCTCGTGCACGCCAATGAAATCGTACTGTATTTGCTTGGACTGCTGATTTCTTATGGAGCTGGATTTCTCTTCACGTATCTATTTGGCTTTAAGGATGAAATGGCCAGTGAATTTACATGATCGGCATTTCCTTCTACTTGAATGATCCACTCGCTGCTGAAAAGATTCGGGAGGCAGGGAAAATGGGGGTAAAGAAAGCCTTTACCTCCCTTCATATCCCGGAAGATAAGGGGGATCTTGCAGCAGAAGCTAAGAGCCTTCTTGAAGCTGCAAGACAAGAGGGGATCCAGGTATATGCTGATGTGTCAGCAGAAACTCCTTCCAGGCTGAACCTTAACAGTATGAATGATTTACCTTCACTTGGCATAACAGGCTTGCGCCTCGATGATGGGTTCTCGCTTGAGGAGATGGCAGGACTCGGCCGGATGTTTTCCATCGCGGTGAACGCAAGCACAGTATTTGAAAAGGATCTAAAAGAATTATTGTCTGCCGGGATTGAGCCAAGAAAGATCATTGCCTGGCATAATTTTTATCCGCGCAGGGAAACGGGTCTGGATGACGTTTTTTTTGCAAATCAAAACCGTGTTTTTGCCCTTTATGGAATCCAGACCGCTGCTTTTATTCCGGGAACGGGCAGGAAGCGCGGCCCTTTGAAAGAAGGCTGCCTACGCTTGAAAAGCACCGGAATGGCAATCCGCTTCACTCTGCAGTAGAGCTCGAGACACTGGGGACAGACAACATTTTTATAGGTGACCCAGACTTTACCGGGGAGCTGTTGGCTGATTTAGTAACCTATTCGAAGGAAAAGACGATTAAACTTAAAGCCAGATGCGATCATTCTGCAGAAGGCTTTTATCGTGTAAGGACGGATCTTTCCAGGGATGTCATCCGTTTGCTTGATACCCGGTCTAAAAACCCTGTGCTGCCCCTCGCCTCAAAGGAGCGGAGGAAGGGTTCGATTACTATGGACAATGACCTTTACGGTAGATACCGGGGAGAAATACAGATTGTGAAAAGGGATTTGCCTGAGGATAAAAGAGTAAATGTAGTAGGAACCATTGAAATGGATGATATGCGGGTCCTTGATTTAATCCAGTCTGATCATTCGCTTTTGATTGAGAGGATACGAGATGAATAGATAAGGGGATGAGCCGAAAATGAAAGGAAAAAGTCTGGCTTCACTGATTACCTTGGCGCTGATGGCACCTGCAGCCTTACAGGCAGAACCTGTTAGCGCTTCTGTTCAAGCTGAGCAATTGCAGGGCGAGCATAAAAAAGGGGGCACCGTACTGAAGGAAGTAAAAACACCGGAGGACGCTGGATTTTCTTCCTTTGGACTTAAACGGGTGGACAAGCTGATTGAAGACGAGATACAAAAAGGATTTCCAGGTGCAGCCCTTATAGTCATCAAGGACGGCAAAATAGTCAAGAACAAAACATACGGGTACAAAAAAAAGTACAATGGACTGGCCATCCTCAAAAATCCTGAAAAGGTAAAAAAAGATACGTTGTTTGACTTAGCCTCGAACACCAAAATGTATGCTGCCAATTTTGCCCTCCAAAAGCTTGTTACAGAGGGGAAAATAAAGCTTGAAGATAAGGTCAGGACCTACATTCCGGAATTCCGGGATCAGGAGACTGATAGGATTAAAGGAAAAGATACTCTTAGAATAGTGGATGTTCTTCATCATACCGCCGGGTTCCCGCCGGATCCCCAGTATCACAACCCGAGAGTTTCAAAGGAGCTTTATTCGCAAAACCGCGAACTTACCATAGCGAACATTTCAAAAACCCAGCTTGCCTATGAGCCGGGTACAAAAAACATCTACAGTGATGTGGATTACATGCTCCTCGGGACCATCGTTGAACGGGTAACAGGAAAACCGCTTGATGAGTATGCGGAAAAACAATTATACAGACCGCTTGGACTGGAACACACTGTTTTTAATCCTCTTCAAAAGGGATTCAAGCCGAAGGATGCTGCTGCCACGGAATTGATGGGCAATACCCGAGATGGTGTAATTGATTTTCCGAATATTCGCACTTATACCCTGCAGGGAGAAGTGCATGATGAGAAGGCTTATTATTCTATGGGCGGGGTTTCTGGCCATGCCGGCTTATTCTCAAATACTCAGGATATGGCTGTCCTTCTGCAAACGATGCTGAATGGGGGAACCTACGGAAAAACCGAGCTTTTCAGCAAACGGACAGCTAAGGAATTTGTAAAGCCTTCCTCTCTGAATCCTACCTATGGGCTAGGCTGGAGGCTGAATGGGAATGAGAGCATGGAGTGGATGTTTGGGCCTCATGCAAGCAAGAGAGCATTCGGGCATACTGGATGGACAGGGACCGTAACAATTCTCGATCCGAAATATGATCTTGGCATTGTGCTGCTGACAAATAAAAAACATTCTCCATTAGTCAATGCTGCTGCTGATTCGAACACATTTGAAGGGGATCAATTTCAAACAGGCAAATATGGCAGTGTCGTAACAGCTGTCTATGAAGCCATGCTGAGATATTAAGCAGATCCAAATGGAAATTACAGAAAGCGCTTACTTAGCGTTTTTTGTGTAAATACTAACCCCTTATAGGAGGATTATATGAAAAAAACACATCTATTAACATATGGTTTGGTTTCGGCTCTCGTCCTTTCGGCGTTTACAGGCTTAAAACCGGCCGTGCAGGCTGAAGAATCCGGTAGCAGGCTGGCAGAAGCGGCCGAGCGTGCAGCTGACAGTATGACACTTGAAGAAAAGGTAGGCCAGATGCTGATGCCTGATTTCAGGAACTGGAAAAAGCAAGGAGAGGAAAAGGCGACGGGCTTCACAGAAATGAACCAGGAAGTCGGAGGCATCATTAAAAAATACCATCTTGGCGGGGTTATCCTTTTTGCCGAAAATGTTGTAGATACAGAGCAGACGGTCCGCCTCGCTGACGGTCTTCAGAAAGCCAGTGAAAACATCCCGCTCTTTGTCACAATTGATCAGGAGGGCGGGATTGTAACGCGTCTCCAATCCGGGACGAACCTGCCAGGAAATATGGCGCTCGGTGCCGGGCGCAGCAAAAAGAACGCCTATAACGCAGGTTCGATTACAGGAAAAGAACTTGATTCTCTAGGAATCAATGTCAACTTCGCTCCCTCCTTGGATGTAAACAATAACCCGGCTAATCCTGTGATTGGGGTCCGTTCATTCAGCAGCAACCCTGAGCTTGTGGCCTCACTCGGAGTACAGACCATTAAGGGACTACAGGATCAAAACATCGCAACCACTGCTAAGCATTTCCCCGGGCACGGGGATACGGCTGTTGACTCCCATTACGGACTTCCGATGGTTACCCATAATAAAGAACGATTAAAGAAAGTTGAGTTGTACCCTTTTCAAAAAGCCATTGAACAGGATGTCGATATGATTATGACGGCGCACGTTCAATTTCCTTCGATCGATGACACGACGTATACGAGCAAAAAGGACGGCCAGCAAATTATGGTGCCTGCTACGCTTTCCCGTAAGGTTCTAACGGACCTCCTGAAAGACGAGATGGGCTTTGAAGGAGTCGTTGTGACCGATGCTCTCAATATGAAAGCCATTGCGGACAACTTTGGCCAGACAGAGGCAGTTATTATGGCGATTAATGCCGGGGTTGATATCGCACTTATGCCCGCACCTGTCACTTCTCTGGAAACTGAAAAAAATCTGGAAGAAGTATATAACGGCGTAGTGGAAGCGGTGAAATCCGGAGAGATCCCGATGAGCGAAATCGATGATTCAGTTGAAAAAATTCTGGAATTAAAAATGAAGCGGGGCATTTATGATCCGGGCGCAGCGGATTCCCAGTCGTCGATTGAAGATAAAATCAGCAAGGCCAAAAAGACAGTAGGCAGCATGAAGCATTACCACATGGAGAAGGAAATGGCGCTGGATGCCGTGACTCTTCTTAAAAACGAAAACCGGACCCTCCCCTTTAAGCCAAAGAAAAATGAAAAAGTATTAATTCTTGCCCCATTTGAGGATCAGGCAGAGGCGATGAGAAGAACGATCACTGAGCTTTATTCCAAGCAGCGAATCAATCGTGTGAAGATTGAGAGTCTTAGTTTTTCCGGAAAGGTATTCGACAAGGCCATTGCAAAAGAAATTGATCAGGCTGATTATGTCATCACCGGTTCATATGTTGTCAAAAATGACCCGGCCGTCAATGACGGAGTGATCGATGATACTATAACAGACTCCAGCAAATGGGCCACTGTGTTCCCGCGTGCAGCCATGAATTATTCTCAGAAACAGGATAAAAAATTCGTCCTGATGAGCCTCAGAAACCCTTATGACACGGCTAATTTTGAAGAAGCTAAGGCCGTCATTGCTGTCTACGGGTTTAAAGGCTATTCTAATGGACGGTTCCGCCAGCCAAATATTCCAGCGGGGATCGAGACCATTTTCGGGTTATCGCAGCCAAAAGGAAAACTGCCTGTTGAGATCCCATCCGTCACTGATCCTGGAGAGCTTTTATACGACTATGGCTACGGATTAAACGTTAACGGAAAACCTCTTAAATAGGAAAAAGAAACAGGGAATAAGCATCCTGCGGAATAGCGGAACCCTCCGCAGGTGCTATTTTCCAATCAGGAAGCATATTAACAGACTTAATCTAATAGAGAACTTTTTAAGCAGATGGGAGAGGAAAAGCTTATGAAAAAATGGATTATGGCACTAATGGCAGGAGTGCTTGCCATTGGAATGGCAACGTCCGCTGATGCATCCTGGTTTAAAAAGGAAAAAGCGAAAAAAGTGGTGACTGGAGCTGAGATGCTTTTTAAGCAGCATCAAAAACTCATTAAAGGCAAGCGGATCGGCCTGATTACAAATCCTACGGGCGTTGACCGGAATTTGAAGAGCATCGTTGACCTTGCTGCTGAAAGCAAAGATACAGAACTTACGGCTTTATTTGGTCCGGAGCATGGGGTAAGAGGAGATGCGCAGGCAGGTCAGTATGTAGAATACTATATCGACGAAAAAACAGGGGTTCCTGTATACAGTTTATATGGCCAGACAAAAAAACCGACTCCGGAAATGCTGAAAAATGTCGATGTTCTGCTGTTTGACATCCAGGATGTGGGGACTCGCTACTACACGTATATTTACACAATGGCCTATGCGATGGAAGCTGCAAAAGAGAAGGGGATCCCGATCATTGTACTGGACCGGCCCAATCCGATCGGCGGCATTCAAACAGATGGACCGGTTCTGGAACCAGAATTTTCATCCTTTGTCGGCAGATACCCGATCCCGCTCAGACACGGGATGACCGTCGGCGAGCTTGCCAAACTGTTTAACGATGAATTTGGCATTGATGCGGATTTAAAAGTAATTAAGATGAAGGGCTGGAAGCGGAATATGGACTTTGACGAAACGAACCTTCCATTCGTCATGCCTTCACCGAATATGCCGACGATTGAAACTGCCTTTGTTTATCCGGCGACTGGAATGATTGAGGGAACGAATCTCTCTGAAGGACGAGGAACAACCAAGCCCTTTGAACTAATTGGAGCGCCCTTTATCAACAGCTCGGATTTGGCTGAGAAGCTGAACCGCTTGAAGCTGCCGGGCGTATCATTCAGAGCAGCCTCCTTTACCCCGACCTTTTCCAAGCACAGCGGAAAACTCTCCCATGGGGTTCAGGTTTATGTAACAGACCGGAAGAAGTTTAAAGCAGTTAAAACGGGTCTTTCCATCGTGAAAACCGTCAAAGACATGTATCCGAATGACTTTCAGTTTTTAGCATCCAATCATTTTAACCTGCTGCTCGGAAACAGCTGGGTGAAGGAAATGCTCATAAATGGTGCTTCAGTAGAAGAAATCGGGAAAAGATACGAAAAAGAACGGAAACAGTTTATGGAAATACGGGAGCAATACTTGATGTATTAATTTTACACGATGCTCCCAGAGCTTAATGTAAAAACCCCGCTTAAATATTAAACAAAAGGAGCTTAAAAGCTCTTGTATGAAAAAGCAAAAAAGCTTAGAGCCATGCTCTGAGCTTTTTTGCTCCTTGGAGAAGGTTCTGCACGGGTTTTTTTCGGATGCAGTAAACGCAAAGCTTTGCTTCATTCAATGCTTTTTTATCATGAATCAGACTTCACCCATACACATAAACAGGATTTGAATGATCCAGCGGCAGGTGTACATGTCCAGGCTTTAACGAGGACTGCTTTGAGTATAAGAATAAGTCAGGAAATAGCGCGATTTTTGTCGAAAAGTCGATATAAGTAGTTAATGGCCGATTTAATAAAATTTCGGTCGATATATGAAAAGAACCGGTCGATATATCACCGGAATAGGTCGATATCCTGAAAATTAGACCGATATCCTACTCTTTCGTCTTCAGGTATAGCTTACAATGTCTCTTAACCAGCGTAATTTACGCTGGTTTTCCTGGTTCGAAGCAAATAATAGCAAAACTAAGCTGTCTGGTGCAACCACGCCTCTTGCCAGCCGCACGAAGATGTCGATTGACCAGCAAAACCGGCCTTAACAGGTTTATTTTTCCAATTATATACAGAGATCCTCCTTTTCCCGGCTAATACGGCGCTATGATAGCAAACTAAAATTTCCCATAACCGATTGACACCGTCCTTGGTCCACCCATAGAATGAAGTTAGATATAAGTAATTAGCTGAAATTTCAAAAAATGAGGACCGCATATGACCATAAAAACATTAATCGGAAAACAGGCTCTCCTTTTGGCGGCACTTTCAGAAGAGGAGTTAGTCCAGATGAATCTTTCCTTTCCGGATACTGTGTATTGCCAAGGAAGAATTGGCTCAATGAATTTGCAAAAGGTCATTGCGGCAGTTGAAACGGCTGCTAAGCGGAACGGAATGATTAATGAAGGCTGCTACAGGGAGAACCATGCCCTATACCACGCGGTTCTTGAAGCAATCGAGGGAGTTACCCGCGGACAGACGGCCATTGGTGAGATGAGCAGGACGGTTGGTCTTCGGTTTTCCGTTGTGCGGGGATGGCCTTATGAAGAACAAGCGGAAGGCGAGTGGCTCGCTGTTGCTTTTTACGGTACGATCGGAGCTCCGGTTAAAGGCCTGGAGCATGAAACGTCAGGGCTCGGAATCAATCATATATAAAGCCATTGCCTAGTTTGTTAGTAGCAAGAAGGAGGCGATGATGGTATTTTCGTATGCCATTGTCGGCTCCTTTTTATTTTAGCTCAGTGAAACTCGTCTGCAGATTGCAGGTAGCAGGCATTCGCTGATCCAAGGGCGGTGAGCCCCCTTGCCGCTTTGCGCCTGCGGGGTCTTACCTTTCCCGCTGCTCTTAGCACGGAGTTTCATGCCTTCCACTCCAATCAACAAGGGTTAATAAATCAACATCATACATGAACAAAGCCTTTATCCAAAATACAAAGGTGGGATAAACATGGCAGTCCTTACTGGAGAGTCTCTGACTCTAGATGAAGCAGAAAAAATTTGCCTGATGGGTGAACATGTTGTTCTGAGCCGGGATGCTTTGCGTAAAGTAGAGAAAAGCAGAGAGGCTGTGCTGAGCATAGTCCGCGAGAAAAGGACGGTTTATGGAATCAATACGGGGTTTGGCAAGTTCAGTGACGTGCGCATTAAAGAGGAGGATGTGACCCGGCTCCAGCTGAACCTTATTCGTTCACATGCTTGCGGAACGGGTGATCCCTTTCCTGAATCTGTTTCGAGGGCGATGGTGCTTTTACGGTTAAATGCTTTATTAAAAGGGTTTTCAGGTATCCGTACAGAGGTGGCCGAGCTTCTCGCCGCCCTCTTGAATAAAGGCATACACCCAGTCATTCCCCAGCAGGGGTCACTTGGTGCTTCAGGGGATCTTGCGCCTCTTTCCCATCTTGCCCTCGTCCTAATCGGGGAAGGGCTTGTATTTGATTCCGGGAAAATCACCTGTTCAAAGGAAGGATTGAAAAAGGCTGGATTGGAGCCTCTAACTCTTGAGGCAAAAGAGGGGCTTGCCTTAATCAACGGCACCCAGGCAATGACGGCTGCAGGGGTCATTGCCTATCTGGAGGCACGTAAACTCGGTTTTCAGAGTGAGCTCATCGCTTCGTTGACAATGGAGGGACTTGAGGGAATCATGGATGCGTTTCATCCTGCGATCCACGAAGCGAGAGGCTACCCGCAGCAAACAGCTGTTGCCGAGCGAATGCGCACCATTTTAACCGGCAGCAGGCTCGTGACTAAACAGGGGGAAAAACGCGTTCAGGATGCGTATTCCCTGAGGTGTATCCCACAGGTCCATGGCGCATCATGGCAGGCACTGGATTACGTTAAAGAAAAACTGGAAATTGAGATGAACGCAGCAACCGATAATCCGCTTCTTTTTGACGCAGGCAAGACGGTTGTATCGGGAGGGAATTTTCATGGCCAGCCCATCGCAATTTCGATGGACTTGATGAAAATCGCGATGGCGGAGTTTGCCAGTATATCAGAACGGAGAATTGAACGGCTTGTCAATCCGCAGCTAAGCGACCTGCCACCGTTTTTGAGTCCGCAGCCAGGGCTTCAATCGGGGGCAATGATCATGCAGTATTGCGCAGCCTCGCTAGTATCAGAGAATAAGACATTGGCCCATCCGGCAACCGTGGATTCCATTCCTTCTTCTGCGAACCAGGAGGATCACGTCAGCATGGGAACCATTGCGGCAAGACACTGCTATGACATTATTCAGAATACAAGGAAGGTACTGGCCATAGAATGCATTTGCGCCCTTCAGGCTGTTCAATACCGGGGAATTGAAAAAATGGCGCCGGCGACCCGTGATTTTTACGAACAAGCAAGGAAAATTGTTCCACCCATTACAGCTGACAGAATCTTTTCCGGTGATATTGAAAACATGACGGAGTGGCTTAAAAAAAAGCTAGAGCTGTGGACAGCCAGTAAACGGGGAGGGGAGATGGCGAAATGGAAACGGGACGCATAATCCGGGCTAAACGAGGACGTGAACTGGAGTGCAAGGGATGGGAGCAGGAAGCGGTTTTAAGGATGCTTTGCAACAATCTCGATCCGGAAGTAGCAGAAAAACCGGAGGAGCTCATCGTGTACGGGGGAATTGGAAAGGCGGCTAGAAACTGGGAAGCGTTTGATGCGATTGTCCGGACACTGCGTACATTGGATGCGGATGAAACGATGCTCGTGCAATCGGGGAAACCTGTCGCTGTTTTTAAAACCCATCCACATGCTCCAAGGGTATTGCTTTCCAACTCTGTTCTCGTCCCAAAATGGGCCAATTGGGAGCAGTTCCATGAGCTCGACCGAAAAGGGCTTATGATGTACGGGCAAATGACAGCGGGCAGCTGGATCTATATTGGAACTCAGGGCATTTTGCAAGGAACTTATGAAACGTTCGCCGAAGCGGCCCGCCAGCATTTTGGAGGCACACTGAAAGGAACCGTAACCCTGACCGCCGGACTGGGAGGAATGGGCGGAGCCCAGCCTCTTGCTGTTACGATGAACGGGGGAGTTTGTCTCGCGATGGAAGTGGATCCGGACCGCATCCAAAAGAGGCTGGATACGAAATACTGTGATAAATGGGCAACTAATCTGAATGAAGCGATTGAATGGGCCATTGAAGCTAAACGGGAGGGTACGGCGGTTTCCATTGCTATTCAGGGCAATGCTGCAGATCTTTATAGAGAGCTTCTGGCACGGGATATAAAGATCGATTTAGTGACAGATCAGACCTCTGCTCATGACCCCCTAAACGGCTACATCCCGTCTGGCATGACCTTACAGGAAGCAAATGCTCTCAGGGGGAGTGACGAGAAAAAATATGTAAAGAAAGCTTCTCAATCTATGGCGACCCATGTTGAGGCGATGCTCGAATACAAACGGCGTGGTGCAGTCGTCTTTGACTATGGAAACAACATCCGTCAGGCAGCTAAAGATCAAGGAGTAGAAGATGCATTCAGCATCCCCGGATTTGTCCCTGCCTACATCCGGCCATTGTTCTGTGAAGGAAAAGGTCCTTTTCGCTGGGTTGCTCTGTCGGGAGACCCGGAGGACATTTACCGTACGGACGCTTTAGTAAAGGAGTTGTTCCCGTCTAACCAGCCGCTCCTGCGCTGGATCACTATGGCTCAGGAGAAAGTATCATTTCAGGGACTTCCGTCTAGAATCTGCTGGCTCGGCTATGGGGAGAGAGCCAGGATGGGGCTCTCGATCAATGATTTGGTCAGGCGGGGTGAATTAAAGGCTCCTGTTGTCATTGGGAGGGATCATTTGGATTCCGGTTCCGTCGCCTCCCCAAACAGAGAAACGGAGGCCATGAAGGATGGAAGTGACGCTATAGGGGACTGGGCTGTATTAAATGCTTTGATTAATACCGCGGCCGGAGGTTCATGGATTTCTCTCCACCATGGGGGAGGGGTAGGAATGGGATACTCTCTTCACGCCGGCATGGCAGTAGTAGCAGATGGAAGCGAACTGGCAAAGGAACGCCTGGGCAGGGTGCTTGCCTCCGATCCCGGAATGGGAATTGTCCGGCATGCCGATGCAGGCTATGAAAAAGCTGTTACATCGGCAGCTACACACGGAATCCGGATTCCCATGCAAAAGAAAGGATGGAATGGGGATGGTGCATGATTTCCTGCTCTATAACATTGGACAGCTGATTTTGCCGGCAGCATCGGAAAAACCGCTTAAAGGAAAGGAAATGAACAACCTGAGGGTTTTAAAAAACGCTGCAATGGCCGTCATGGACGGCTGTGTATCCTGGACCGGTTCTACGGAAGAAGCAGAAGGGCATCTCGCAAAAATAAAGCGGAATGCAAAGGGCAGGCTGGTTACTCCGGGACTTGTCGACCCGCATACCCATCTTGTATTCGGAGGAAGCAGAGAAAACGAAATGGCACTGAAGCAAGCCGGAATCCCATATTTGGAAATATTAGCGGGCGGAGGAGGCATCCTGTCAACGGTTGAGGCAACCCGTCAAACTTCCCTGAAAGAATTGGTCCGGAAAGCTTCCTTTCACCTGGAACGGATGATCTCACATGGTGTGACGTCTTTGGAAGTTAAAAGCGGGTATGGACTGGACCGGGAAACTGAGCTTAAACAGCTGACAGCGGTTAAGAGGCTTCAGGACCAATACCCGGTCCGCATGGCTGCGACTTTTCTCGGTCCCCATGCCATTCCTCCTTCACATAAGGGCATGGAGCTGGAATTTTTAGAGGGAATGATTTTGCTGCTTGAAGAAATTAAGCAGCAAAACTTAGCACAGTTTGCAGATATTTTTTGTGAAACAGGGGTATTTTCAATCGCTCAATCTCGGCATTTTTTAAAAAAAGCTCAAGAGAAAGGGTTCGGAATAAAGATTCATGCAGACGAAATTGACCCGCTTGGAGGGGCAGAACTTGCGGTTTCTCTCGGAGCTGTAAGCGCAGATCACCTCGTAGCGGCGACTGAAGAAGGAATAAAAAGGCTTTCTGAGAGTGATACGGTCGCTGTTCTTCTTCCGGGCACGACCTTTTATTTAGGAAAAGACATGTATGCAAAGGCCCGAGTGATGATCGATTCAGGTGCCGCCGTAGCTTTAGCAACGGATTTTAATCCGGGAAGCTCGGTTACTGAAAATCTTCAGCTCATCATGTCTTTAGCTGCCCTGAAGCTTAAAATGACAGCAGAAGAGATCTGGAATGCAGTGACGGTAAATGCGGCTCATGCCATCGGGATGGGGGATGAGGCGGGAACACTTGAAAATGGGTGCCGGGCAGACTTTGTCGTCTGGGATGCTCCAAATTATCATTACGTGCCCTATCATTTTGGTGTCAACCATGCTGAGAGTGTTTACAGTGCGGGGATTAAAAGATGGGAGAGGGGAAAGTATGGAACCATTCAGCTTCCTTAAGCCGGGCTGCAGGGCAGAGTTTAAAGACCGGTATACGGTAAAAGCGGCTGAGACCGTCATCCCCTACGAAAAAGGGAGAAAGGGTTCCACAGCACTTATCGGACTTCCCTATTCAAAATCATCGATTTCCTATTCCGAGGCCGCTGAAGCTCCTCAGACAATCCGCACCTGCCTTAACGCATATACTACTTTTTCAAGTGAACGAAACAAGGATTACCGGAATCAGACCATCCTTGATTTCGGCGATGTCCGGGTTCATCCAACCGATGTCACAGAGTCTCTGGACAGGATGCATATCAGTGTAAAGGAAATGATTCTAACGGGATCGTGCGATCGGTTTCTTATTTTGGGGGGCGATCACGGTGTTTCTTATCCTTCAATCCGGGCTTTTAAAGAATGCTTTGGGACGGCCGGAGTCATTCAATTTGATGCCCATCATGATGTGCGCAACTTTGAGGACGGAGGAAAAACAAATGGAACGCCATTTAGAAGCCTTCTGGAAGAGGGAATCATTCACGGACACCATCTCGTACAGATTGGAATCCGGGATTTTTCCAATGCAGAGGTATACTCGAATTATTTGAAAGGAAAAAACACGGCTGTATATACAATGGCCAACATAGAGACAGCCGGTATTGTCCCGATTCTTTTGAGTGAACTGAACCGGCTGGCGGAAGAAACGGACTTTATTTATGTATCCCTGGATATGGACGCAGTAGACCAGGCTTTTGCTCCAGGCTGTCCGGCAATCGGACCGGGGGGATTGACAGACAGGGAGCTGATGGCTGCTGTTTCAGCAGTGTCTGCATGCGAAAAGGTCATAGCGCTGGATATTGTTGAAATTGACCCTTCAAAAGACTTCAGGGACATGACGAGCAGACTCGCTGCGCATGCTGCTATGAGGTTTATTTATCGATAAAAGCGGATTCCCGAACGAATCCGCTTTTGATCAATGAATGTGTTTTTTTCTCATGCCGAAGTAAACTGGCAGACCCAATGCTGTCATACCCAGACCCCACATCGCGAGGACGGGCTGGGTAAAGAGGGTGTTGATGACGATAAACAAACCGCCTGCAATCGCGATAATCGGGAGAATCGGATAGAGTGGAACCTTATATGGACGCACCAGTTCAGGTTCTCTCTTCCGCAAAATCATGACTGCTGCAAACGTCATCGTGTAGAAAATCCAAATAACAAAAACGAGCATATCTGTTAAAGTATTAAATCCGCCAATAAACATCATAATGATCGCAATGGCTAAAATAAAGAGGCCTGAATTGTACGGAACACGGCTTCGGGGAGACAATTTTGCAAACCAGCGGCTGTATGGAAGCTTATTCTCCATGGCCATTGCATAAGGTACTCTCATGCCTGTCATCACATACCCGTTGATGCTTCCAAAGACAGAAATTAAAATTCCAATGCTTACAAGCTTTCCTCCCATTGAACCAAATATAAGCTCAGCTGCATCGGAGGCCGGAGTGTTCGTGCCTGCAAGGGATCCTGCTGTCATAACGGTTAAAAAAGCGACATTGATTAGTAAGTAAACGGCCATGACAGCTGAAAGGCCAAGGATAATGGCTTTAGGCAAATCCTTTTTCGGGTTTTTCATTTCGCCGGCGATATTTCCCACCAGTATCCAGCCGTCATAAGCAAACATCGTAGCAAGCAAACCTGACCCCAGTGCTGTCAGGAAGGTCCGTTCCGGTCCAGCCTCAACAGGAAACAGCTGAAAAGGGACATTGCTGTCGTGAAGCAGGCCGAAAAGAATAATCAGGGCAAGTGGAATGAGTTTGCAGATTGTGGCTATGGTTTGGATCCCGCCAGCTGCTTTCGCCCCAAGGAAATTTAACAGTGTTAAAAAAATTGCAGTGGCTGCCGCAATCACGATGATCAGCATTTTGTTATCATCTGCACTGTAGCCGAATAGACTTGCGGTTTGTGTTCCAAAAATGATGGCCAAAGCGGCAATGTTGGCAGGAAAATAAATGACTGTCTGAGCCCAGCCGAGCAAAAAGGCAGTCAGATTCCCGTATGTTCTTTTTAAGTAAGCCATCATCCCGCCCGTTTGCGGAATTGCAGCGGAAAGCTCGGCAGCGGTTAACCCGGCTATTATGGTCAGAATCCCGCCAATCAGCCATGCGAGCAATCCGAGACTCGCTGAACCTGTAGAATCATATACAGCTGTCGGTTTAAAAAATACTCCAGCTCCAATGACTGTTCCGACTACTGTTGTTAAAGCGGCAAAAAACCCAATCTCTTTCTTCAATTGGTTCTGCACGAAAAACCCCCCTATCCAATCTCCAATAAATTATTTTGTGAAGAATATCACAAAAATATCCAAAAAAAATTTACCAAATCCACATAGTATCTGCTGATCCAGCAGCCATTTTAAAAAATGAAGACGAAAAAAATTTTATCATGGAAACTGCAAGGATACAATCGTTTCTAAAAAACTAAAACAGAGGCTTTTCTGCCCCTGTTCTAGCCACTCACTTATCTATTGCTGATTTTCCTGATAAACGGCCCAATCCCGCTCGTCAAGCAGGGGATAGCGGCTGTGTTTTTCCACCTTGCTGAAATGCAATGATTTGCTTAGCAAATCTTTCGAGATCTTCATCTGCTGCATAGCGGCAGTTGTTTCGTCTCATCGGCTGATTTTCCTCTGCCAGACATGCTGCCAGCAGATGAGGAAGGTCTTCAGCTGTAAGCCCGTCTGCAGTTACTTCAAGGTCAATAGGCAAGCTCTCAATCAGTTTCCTGTAGCGAACTGCACCGGCATGAGCGAGTTCTCTGTCTGAATCATAGGAATCCGTAACACCAAACGCACGTGCAGCTTTAGCGAAAACAGCGATTTGGGAACTATCCAGGTTCCACTCATAAGAATGATAAAGGGCGATCGCAACAGCTCTTCCATGGTGAAGACCTCCCGCGGTGCTCAAAGCGTGGCCTATATTGTGAGCGATCCCCGTACCGCCATACTCAATGGCGATTCCCGCGAGCATCGAAGCAATTAGGAGATTTCCTCGGGCATCCAGGTTTTCTTTTTCCCTCATAACAAGCGGAAGATTCTCCGAAACGAGGCGGATAGCATGCAGGCCGGAAGCTTCAATGATCGGATTTGAGGACTGTCCGGTAATAGCCTCGAGCGCATGGACAAGTGCATCAATCCCCGTAGCAGCCGTTAAAAAATCCGGCAGGTTGATTGTCAGCACGGGGTCAAGAACAGCCAGATCCGGCTGCATGTTCTGATCCCAAGCCCATAGCTTCCGGTGATGAGCATCTGAGTATACAGTTGTGCTTGTTACCTCAGCTCCTGTACCCGCTGTTGTCGGAACGGCAATCATCAGCACCTTTTTAGGGGGAAAAGGGTTCGCCATTAATGCGTAATGCTCGGCGCCATGATCTCCTCCAGCAACAAGGGCCGCTGTTTTCGCGGTATCGAGCGGGGAACCGCCGCCGACTGCAATGACGGCATCACTGTCAAATTCCCGAATCAGTGCAGCTGCCTCATCTATATTCTGAAAGGTTGGATTGCTCTTTACTTCGCTGTAGACTTTGCATTCTATGCCGCTTGCAGCGAGGGAATCAATGATTGGCTGAATGAATCCCAAGCTTTCGAGTGCATGATCTGTAATAATAACGGCTTTGTTTTTACCGGAAAACTCTTGAATGGGTCCTGCAAGCTCCAGTGACTTGTTTTCACCGTACTGGACACGTGTTTTTAGAAAATATTGAAATTCATTCATCGTTCATCACTCTCCTTCTTGTAACGGAAAAGTTTGTTTCTCTTTTACTGAAGATGTGAAAATTAAAAGTCGAGGTAAACCGTTTTTTTCTGCAAAAATTCTTCAAACCCGTATTTCCCGTCGTCTCCTCCAATGCCGGATTGCTTCCAGCCGGCATGGTACCCTTGAAAGGCTTCTCCTTGCTGGCGATTGACGTAAACTTCGCCCGCTTCAATTTCCGTTGTGAGCTTCATGACGTATTGGAAGTTGTTTGTATAAACATTTGAAGTCAGCCCGTAAATGGAATCATTCGCATAGTCGATGGCTTCTTCAATCGTGCTGAAAGTTACAATCGGAAGAACAGGTCCAAAGACTTCCTCTTTTACAATCGTCATGTTCTGGCTGCAATTGTCCAGCAGGGTAGGGGGGTAGAACGCTTCACTGAACCCTTCAAGAAAATGCCCGCCTGTAATGACTTCCGCTCCCTGTGCTTTAGCCTCTTCAACCAACTGATGAACGCGCTTTGCTTCGTTGCGGTGGACCATACAGCCCATTTGAACATCCGGATTTTCATATCCATCCCCGATGCTGCATGATTCAAATTCGGATTTAAGCTTTTCGATCAGGGCGTCTTTCACACTTTCATGAACATAAACTCTTTCGGTGTTGCTGCATACCTGGCCGCTGTTTGCCAGCCGTCCTCCGGCGATTCCTTTTGCAGCTGCATCCAGATCAGCGTCCTCCATCACAATAGCGGGGGCTTTTCCGCCAAGCTCAAGGGAGGTCCGAACCATATTTTGAGATGCCCGCTCCGCAATTTTTTTCCCAACCTTCGTGCTGCCGGTAAAGGTGATCATATTAATTTGATCAGACCCTGTTAAGGAGTCACCAACCACTTCATCCACACCTGTCACAACGTTGATGACACCCGGCGGAAAACCAGCCTTTTCCACTATTTTCGCAAATTCCAAAGCGGAAATAGCAGATTTATAGCTTGGTTTAGCAATGACTGTATTTCCTGCAATCAGAGCAGGGGCAAGCTTTCTCATCAGCACATAGATTGGAAAGTTCCATGGCACGATGCATACGACAACACCAAGAGATTCCTTGTAAATTAAAATACGTTCATTGCTCGAATCTGCGTCTACGACAGAGCCTTCGATGCGGCGGGCCCATTGTGAATGGTACTCTGCAAGCTCAGCAGCACCTCCGACCTCTCCTTTGGCTGCCGAGAGCGGTTTCCCCATTTCTTTTGAAATGGCTTCCCCGATCTTTTGCTGGGCGCTTTCTTCTTTTAATAGGTCCGCAAGCTTTCGAACATACCCGCTTCTCTCGATGGAAGGGAGCTTTTTCCACTCTCTGTAAGCGTCATTTGCTGCCTGGATGGCTTTGGCTACATCCTCTTCGGTGCAAGCCGGAAACTCTGCAAATACTTCATCTGTAGAAGGCGTTCGGGCTTCCATTGTCTGTCCGTTAGAGCTGTCTGTAAATGTTCCGTTAATAAATGCCTGATAGCTGTTCATTTTCTTCTCCTCCTCCTTTACTCTTCTTTTTCGCCAACGTACGTATAGTTAATTTCGTACTGTTTAAGAGCTTCTTCATCTAGATCAAATCCGAGACCCGGCTTGCCGGAAGCGCGCAAGTAGCCTTCGCTGTCGACTTTGAGCATTGTATCCGGAGTCTGTATATAATCGCGGCGCTCAATGGACCAGGCTGGCGGATCATATGGAAATTCGATAAAGGGACTGTTGCTTATGCCGAGCACAATATGGAGGTTTGCGATGACGCCAATTCCATTTGTCCATGTATGCGGGCTGTAAATGCTGCCTTTAGCCTGTACATAGTCCGCGATCTTCCTTCCGTACGTGATTCCTCCGCATAAAGCAACGTCAGGCTGATAAACGTCGAGAGATCCCTTATCAGATAAATCTCTGAACTCGTGGAAACGGCGGTTCATTTCGCCTCCTGCGATCCGGACGCTTGTCATTTGACGGAGCCGTGCCATATTTTCGGCATCATCGTGGGGAAGAGGTTCCTCCAGCCAGAATACGTTATATTTCTCAAGTTCCTTCGCTACATTGGCAGCCGTTTTCAAATCCCATGTCCGATCTGTATCCCAAGGCATTTTCCAGCCCTGGTTGGCATCCACCATAATTTCCATTTTATCGCCGATTGCTTTTCTTACTTCTTCCACAACCGCTATATCATCTTTTATGTTGCTGTGGTGAAAACGGATTTTCATCGCTTTAAACCCCTGATCAGCCAGTTTCAGGGCACGCTGTGCACGTTCTTCCTTCGTCACAAGCTCGCCAGTCGAGGCATAGGCAAGCACTTTATCCTGTTTGCCGCCAAGAAGCTTGTATACAGGCTGGCCGGATGCTTTTCCGATAATATCCCATAGAGCGAGGTCGAGAGGCCAAGGGCGGCCGTAGTGAAAATCGATGTTATCCAGCACTTTGGCATGCCGTTCCACATCAAACGGATCCTGGCCGATAAACAAATGCTCATGGCCTTCAAATCCGGTCATTAAGTCGCCGGAGCCTACCCCGGTGATGCCTTCATCCGTATGTACATAAACAAGGGTGGAAGCGAACTGCTTTCTTGGTGCCGGATCCCACGCTGCCTTAAAAGGGGGGTCTAGAGGGAGTAAATAGTGTTTGATTTCAATTCCTGTAATTTTCACGATGATTCCTCCAATGACTATTTTTTATTTGCCTAAAACAAGCTCTGTCCAATAATGGCTGTTCAGCGCTTATGCCTCTTTTATGAATCCCGGCTGTATTCTAAGCTCCATAATGGGTGGACACCTTAAGTTCATCTGTAATCAATCTGTATATCTTTTGCCCGGACGAATGGAAATATGTGATAAAAGAGCCTTGTGCCGGGATACAGTATAGTGGGCAGCATGCGCATGGAAGAAAAGCATTTGAACCAATCTGAACGAACAAACCATTTTTTCTTTCCCCGCTTTCTGCTCAATAAAACATATAATGCACATAATTTCAAAAAGCAGATTTCCGGATCATCATTATCGAATCGTTTATGCAGCGTGCTCTATTTTCAAATTAAGCTTGAAAAATAAAAGTTTACCTCTTATTGTAGGAACATAAGGAAAATTAAAACATGGATGATATTCTCTTTTTTATATACTTTTTTTCATATAGGGGGCAGGTATTCCACCATGCGTTCAATCGGAAAGCTTAAGATCCATCAGCATACCTACTGGCAATCCCTGGACCGGTTTCTGCTCGAACAGGATACCTATCCGCACTGGAGCATCTTTATTATTGAAAAAGGAAAACTTGGATATCGTGTCCTTGAGGAATCCGGTACCGGGGAGCCAGGAGATTTCCTCCTTTGTCCGCCTGGACTCCCATTAAAAAGAGAGGCTTTGACTTCATTGGATTTTCATTTTTTTCAGTTTGAATGGGAGGGGGAGCATGGAGAATGGTTGTCCGGGAAGTTTACAATCAAGGATAACGAAAGGCTCCAATCCAATTTTAACTATTTAAAGCGTTACGCCTTCGAGCAGGATGACCATGCACGCAGAATCAAAGAGCATTATCTGCTGGACTTGTTTCTTCTGTACAGAATAGAAGCTGAAAAAGGAATGATGGAACCGACCAGTGTTCCATTTCAGGACAGGCTGATCTATAAGGCCGTTCTCTATATACGCGAGCATGCATTTGAGCAGATCGCGTTAAATCAGATTGCTCAGGAAATCGGGCTCAGTCCTGTCCAATTTACAAGGAGGTTCTCACGGAGCACCGGTATGACTCCGAACGACTATGTAACATCAATACGGATCAGGCAGGCTAGGGAAATGCTGCTTGAAACGGATAAAACGTTAGATGCCATTGCGAAGGAATGCGGATTTAACAACGGTTTCTACTTGAGCCGGGTTTTTAAGAAAAGAATGAAAATGTCCCCGGCTGCATACAGGAAAACCCACTGGATTTAAATGGGACAAAAGGTTTGAAAGTAAATACTTGAATTTAGTACCTGAGCGGGTATATGATAATCATACTGATTCTGCAGGCATGCCTGCATGATTGTTACATGAAATGAGGTGAACAGGATGGAGTACGATAAAAATATTGTGAACCGTCTAAAGCGGATTGAAGGACAAGTTAAAGGTGTAATCGGAATGATGGAACAGGGGAAGGACTGCAGGGAAATTGTGACTCAGCTGTCTGCTGCACGCAACGCAATCGACAGGACAATGGGCGTCATTGTCAGTCAAAACCTTGAAGAGTGTGTCAGAGAAAATATTGCAAATGGCGAGGGAACCGATCATTTAGTAAAACAGGCTGTAGAGCTTCTTGTAAAAAGCAGGTAAATAACTTTTGGGTTGACAGTATCGGAACCATTTAGTATTGTTATACCAACAGGGGTAATTTACCTGAGTTTTTTTGACACTTTATATACCCCTACGGGTAAAATCTGAGAAACAAATTTTTTTGTTAATAATTATACCCCTCAGGGTAATTAATTGGAGGAATATACATGTCAGAACAGAAGAAAACAACCAACATTATTTTATTCAGCGGTGATTACGATAAAGCAATCGCTGCATACATCATCGCGAACGGAGCTGCAGCATACGATCACGAGGTAACAATCTTTCATACATTCTGGGGATTGAACGCGCTTCGAAAAGATGAACCGCTGACTGTGAAGAAAGGATTCATTGAAAAGATGTTTGGGAAAATGATGCCGCGCGGTGCGGATAGAATGGGACTTTCTAAAATGAATTTTGCAGGTATGGGGCCTAAAATGATCAAGAACGTCATGAAAAAGCACAATGTGATGAGCTTGCCGCAGCTAATCGATATGGCACAGGAGCAAGATATTAAGCTAGTTGCATGCACGATGACCATGGATCTTCTCGGACTGCAGCAAAAAGAGCTGCTCGATAAGATTGAATATGGTGGTGTTGCAGCGTATTTAGCTGATGCAGAGAACGGCAATGTAAACTTGTTCATCTAAACCAACGAGGAGGAATGAAAATGAACCAAATTAAATCTGATGTAACATTAGACGCTAAAGGATTAGCTTGCCCAATGCCGATTGTTAAAACGAAAAAGGCGATTAACGGGCTTGAGCCAGGTCAGGTAATCGAGGTTCAGGCAACGGATAAAGGATCAAAGGCTGACTTAAAGGCATGGGCTGAGAGTACTGGGCATCAATACATCGGTACGATTGAAGAGGGAGAAGTCCTAAAACATTATCTGAGAAAGTCTTCAAGTGAGGAAGCTGCAGAAAAGTCGTTTCCTAATGTCTTGAATAATAAGGAGTTAGAAAAAATCATTAAAGAGGATTCAAATACTGTTGTCCTTGATGTACGAGAGGAAGCAGAATACGCATTCAGCCATATACCTGGAGCTGTATCCATCCCGCTTGGCGAGTTAAAGACCCGCCTTGGAGAACTGGACAAATCCGCTGCTATCCATGTTGTCTGCCGGACTGGGAGCAGAAGCGATCTGGCCGCTCAGCAGCTGCAATCGGAAGGATTTGAGAAAGTAACCAATGTAGTTCCGGGCATGAGCAGCTGGACTGGTGAAACAACAAGCGTCAAATAAATTTTTTTAATTAACTTTATACTATAGGGGGTATAAAACGATGTCTTACCAACCAATGACAGCGAATGAAGTGACTCAAAAAATCATTAATAAAGAACCACTTTTTATTCTGGATGTACGCAATCAAAGCGATGTTGAAGATTGGAAAATAGAAGGCTTGGAATTTCAGCATAGAAACGTACCATACTTTGATCTCCTTGATGGTGTGGAGGAAATTCTTCCGGACATTCCTGAAGACCGCCAAGTACTGGTCGTCTGTGCTAAGGAAGGTTCGTCCGTAATGGTGGCGGAAATGCTTTCCGAAGCAGGCAGGGACGTATATTACCTTGCAGGAGGCATGAAAGGCTGGAGCGAGCATCTTGAGCCCGTTAAAGCAGGAGATTTAAAAGACGGAGGAGAGCTATACCAGTTTGTCCGAATTGGAAAAGGGTGCCTTTCCTATATGGTCATCTCCGGCGGTGAGGCAGCCGTTATCGATGCTACTAGGATGACAGACGTGTTTACTGAATTTGCTGAACAAAAAGGCGCCGTGATCAAACATGTACTCGATACCCATTTGCATGCGGATCACATTTCCGGCGGAAGAACAATCGCTGAACAAACCGGGGCTTCCTATTGGCTGCCTCCTAAGGATGCTGAAGAAGTAACGTTTTCCTACGAACCACTCGAAGATGGAACAGAACTGAAAATAGGGGGAACGTCCATTGATATTCAAGCTCTGTATTCCCCCGGACACACAATCGGCTCCACTTCATTCATAGTGGATGAGAGCTACCTGCTATCCGGTGACATCCTGTTTGTTGACTCAATTGGAAGACCGGACCTTGCAGGGCTTGCAGAGGATTGGGTTGGCGATTTGCGTGAATCCCTTTACACCCGCTATAGAGAGCTTTCAGAGGACTTGTTTGTTCTTCCCGCCCATTTTATGATGGTGAGCGAAATGAACAGCAATGGATCAGTGGGTAAAAAGCTCGGAACATTGATTGCAGAGAACCATGGAATGAACATTGCCGACGAAAGTGAATTTAGAGAGTTAGTAACAGGCAATCTGCCTCCGCAGCCAAATGCTTATCAGGAAATCCGTGAAACAAATATGGGGAAAATCAGCCCGGATTCAGAAAAACAGCGTGAGATGGAAATCGGTCCAAACCGATGCGCTGTCAGATAAATTAAAACTTATTTTAAAGGAGACTGGAAAAATGAATGTACAAAAAGTATTAGACGCTAAAGGACTTGCCTGCCCGATGCCTATCGTAAAAACAAAGAAAGCTATGAATGAATTGCAGACAGGTGAAATCCTGGAAATGCATGCGACAGATAAGGGAGCTAAAGCGGACATTGCCGCATGGTCAAAATCAGGAGGACATGAATTGCTGCAAACAGAAGAAGAGGGCGGCGTCCTTAAGTTCTGGATTAAAAAAGGATAATGATAATAGGGAACCGGTAGTGGTTCCCTTTTTTAAAAGGAGGTAGCTTAAATGGATATAGGATTTATCCTTGTTATATTTTTAATCGGTTTTGTCGGCTCATACATTTCCGGCATGCTTGGAATTGGCGGCTCGATCATCAAGTATCCTATGCTGCTGTATATTCCTCCACTATTCGGTCTCGCTGCATTCAGCGCGCATGAAGTATCCGGAATAAGTGCCATACAGGTATTCTTTGCAACAATTGGCGGTGTATGGGCCTATCGGAAAGGAAATTATTTAAACAAGGGGCTCATCCTTTATATGGGAGTCAGCATTTTAGCCGGGAGCTTCATTGGAGGCTTTGGTTCCAGGGCAATGTCAGAGGAAGGGATCAACATTATTTACGGGTTGCTTGCTTTGACGGCAGCGGTTATGATGTTTATCCCGAAAAAAGGAATCGATGACATTCCGCTAGACCAAGTGACGTTTAATAAATGGATTGCCATGATTTTATCCTTTATTGTAGGAATTGGGAGCGGGATTGTCGGGGCGGCAGGAGCGTTTCTGCTCGTTCCGATTATGCTTGTTGTCCTAAAAATCCCGACACGAATGACCATTGCTTCTTCCCTGGCGATTACCTTTATTTCATCAATCGGAGCGACGGCAGGAAAGATATCTACAGGACAGATTGATTATTACCCTGCTGCCATCATGGTTATTGCAAGCTTAATAGCCGCTCCGCTAGGCGCTGTGGCTGGAAAGAAAATGAATACAAAGTATTTGCAGATTATCCTTGCGCTTCTCATCTCAGCAACTGCGGTAAAAATTTGGCTTGATATTTTTAATTTTTAACGGACAGAGCTATAATACGTGTAAACACGTAAAGGGAGGCTATACGAATGATGAAGTCCACCGTAACCTGGGCAGGAAATCTGGCTTTTGACGGATTGTCCCCGTCCGGTCATGAAATCAAAATGGATGCAGGACAGGAAGCCGGGGGCGTCAACAGCGGTCCACGGCCGACAGAATTGCTGCTGCATGCTGTTGCTGGATGCACAGGGATTGATATCGTTCTGATTTTAAAGAAAATGCGCTTGGAACCACAGGATTTCCGAATGGAAATAGAAGGGGAAAGAGCAGAGGACCATCCGAAGCGGTTTACCCGTCTTCATATCAACTATGTGCTGGAAGGCGAGCTCCCTGATGAAAAAGTCGCGAAAGCCATTAAGCTTTCAAAGGATAAATATTGTTCAGTCTCCCATTCCCTCAATGCCGATCTCAGCGTGAGCTACTCCATTAACGGTAAAGAAGGACAGCAGGAAATATAAAAAAAAGCAAAAAAATCCTTGTCTGCGCAGACAAGGATTTTTTTCAACTACTTTTTAAATACACCAAAAGGTTTTCCGACCGGCAGAAACTCGCGTCCAAAGTGGACATTCAGCACAGCTGCAGCTGATCCGTAAAAGGAGAGAAGCGCAATCAGCATTTCTGAAACAGCAGCCAGCATGTGGGTCGCTTCGTGCATAATGCCGAATGAACTTAATGAAAGACCAATAAATAAGAAATCAATAAGGACGAAAATAGCAAAAAGCACTTTATGGGTCTCCATCGCACCAATCGTCATAAAGAGACTAAAGATTAAATACCCTGTGAAAGCAATGCCGAGCTGCCTTGAATCTGCGTCTGCTGCGAGCTGTTCACCGAAAACGCCAAGCTGGATCAGCCATGAAGCGCCAACTCCCAGCCAAAATAGACCGAAGGCGCCAAATGCTGTGGAGCCAAAGGTATTATTATGCTTTGCATCCTGTATACTCGCAAACAATTGCGCAAAGCCGCCAAGGAAGATTGCCCAGGGAAGAATGAAGGCAAGACCTTCTGTTAAGCCAAGTTTTTGGGAAGATGCGACAAATGTAACCATCGCCAAACCAAAAAGGCCGATTGCCGAAGGATCGGCTGTCGTAATTTTCACATGCTGTACGTTCTGATTATTCAAGATGTACCTCCTGGTTTTTAAAATACATACTTGAACAAAATACAGGAAGAAAGCCGGGGTGTCAATGGAAGAGGCAGACAAAATCACGCAGTTTTACAAAGAGCTGAGGCATATATGAAAGATATGAATACCGGATGAAAGGGGGAAGGAAGGACAAAAATAAAATCGCTGCTCCAAATCTGGAAGAAACGGTTAGCCGTGTTGATTTCAGCAAGGGGGGGCCGTGTAAAATTACTGAATGAAAATGAAACAGGAAATGTCTATGAAGAAAGGGATCCGTCTAATCAAGTGACAGTTTTCTTCAAAGGCTCCATGCTGAAGGTGAAGGACAGACGGCTCTCTTGCTAAAGACCAGTATCCTGAAGGATATGATGACGTAAACCTTTTGTCTCAAGAAGATTGAAATGGAGATAAAAAACCGCTCAGAATAAAACGTTCAGCCCGGATGAAACTCTCATCCGTTTTTTTTGCTTTCTCCTACTGGCATTCGGGTGCAAATTGGAATCTTTCCCATACTCAGGGTATCAAAAATATGGACATCCCTTTATAATTAGATTAAATCGAAAAATGGCGGTTTAAATCATATTTTGATGATTTGAAATGGCAAGGGCCGATCAGCAAAAGGCTTTTAAGAATTCAGTACAGGGAAGGATATATTATTTTGGACAAAATACTTCAATTAGTCGAGACTTGGGGAATATTCGGGTTAATTGCAGTCTCGTTCACAGAGGCTTCTATATTCATTATTCCTCCTGATGTTCTTTTACTGCCCATGTCAACGAACAGCCCGCATCTGGCTCTATGGTTTGGAGCAGTTACGATTTTCAGTTCCATTCTAGGTGCGCTATTCGGTTACTGGCTCGGGAAAAAGATCGGTCCTCCGATATTAAAGAGAATGGCTTCTGATAAAATGATCGCAAGGGCAGAAGAGCTCTATAAAAAATACGGCATCATGGCTTTAGTTGTAGTAGGGATAACGCCGATCCCATTCAAGGTTTTTGCCATTCTTGGCGGCATTTTGCAAGTTCCTTTAAAATTGTTTTTAATAGGCACCATTATTGGGAGAATCATCCGGTTTCTTCCGCTTGCTGCGGCGATATTTTTTCTTGGAGACCAAGTAAAGCCCTATATAAATGAAATCACCTCCACCGGTACCGGGTTCTTTTCCATCCTGACGATCGGATTTATTATTGCCGCTGTCATTGCTGCCAGGCAAAGGTACAAAAGCAGAAAAAGAAGTTTAGATGGATAATAAGAAAAGAAGGCGAGTGGATTCATCATGAAAATAAAATTGGATATGGTTGGAATTGTGGTAAAAGACATGAAGAAAGCACTGAATTTTTACCGGATTCTTGGACTGGAAATACCAGAGCAGGCAAACCAGGAGTCACATGTGGAGGTTTCTCAAAATGGCTTCCGGCTCGCCTTCGACACTCAGGAGATGATAAGAGACATATACGGCAGCTGGGAAAAGCCAGCCGGCCATCGAATCGAACTTGCTTTTTTATGTACCAGCCGGCAAGGTGTAGATGAAACGTTCAGCCGCTTAATGGAACGAGGCTACAGTGGACATAAGGAGCCTTGGGATGCGTTCTGGGGACAGCGCTATGCTGTAGTCGAGGATCCGGACGGAAATCTTATCAGTATATTTGCATGATCGGTTATCTTGCATCGCATTACAACAGCAGCCCAATTCTGGACTGCTGTTTTTTTGTATTTAACGCAGTTTGAAAGCTAGTGTAAACAGACATGGCAGCGGTCAAGCAAGGCACGTAAAGCTGCTGCAAAAAGTTTTATGGTGTTGATGTTACCACCTGTTGATTGGAGCGGAAAGCGACCGCCTGCCAGCTGCAGTCAACAGCACAGTTTAATAGAGCGAATCGTTTAAAAAAAGAGGAGCTCAGCGTTTTATAGAGAATTCTTAAGTGTTCAGAATTTTAATAAAGGAGCTGAAAACTCATGATCACGAAACTTGCTGAAGTAATGCTGTATGTTGAAGACCAGGATAAGGCAGTTGAATTTTGGACAGAAGCGGTCGGGTTTCATGTCAAGGCTGAAGAAAGCCATGACAATGGAATGCGATGGATCCAGCTTGCAGCAGAACCCAATGCTCAAACAAGCATCATTCTTCAAAACAAAAAGTGGGTTGCTGAAATGTCCCCCGAGCTTAATTTAGGCACACCGTCCCTAATGTTTTTTACTGATAATCTGGAAGAACTTCACCGTACACTTATTAGTAAAGGAATCAAAACTGGCGAAATAATGGACATGGGCGGGATTAAAGTATTCAACTTTGCAGATTTTGAAGATAATTATTTCGCGGTGATGGAAGGGAACTGACCAAGGTGCATTGAAATTGCAGCATGACAGATGGAATTGAGATAGATTATCTGCTCACAGTCAGGCTCTCATTCGCAATTAGCGAAAATAGAAGTAAATAGCGGCTATCCTTGTTTTAAGCACCAGCAAGGATAGCTTTTATTAGAACATACAAAGTATTCATGAATAAAGGCATTGGATTGGCTATGTGAAAAGAATATTGAGTTTTTTCCGGCAGGCACGGAGGGACTCTAAACCATGGGTGCAGAATAGGAATGACCGTTTACTCTTTTTATTAGTTAACATAATATATATTCTAGTCAGTTATAGGGTGAAAAGAAATCCTGTCTCATTTGCCCAAGTATACTAGGTTTGTGAGACAGGAGAGATTTTTTGACACCTAAAAGTTTAAATCATCAAAAGATACTATTCCTTTACGCATGTGCGAAAAAAATCTTACAGTGCTATATAGGATATAAACTATATACAAAAAAGAAAATGTAGATAATGCTTTCATTGGGACTCTGACCCAAGAATTATCTGCCTCACTACAATCATGTGATTCGTGTTGATACTGAGTGCATAAATCTGCAAAATACTCATTAAAGGATTCTTCTTCTACGTATTCAGATAGGATTCATATAAATCTTCTTTAACAGCTTCCAAATAGAAAAAATCAAGCTCACTCTGTATCGACATAAAAATAAAAGCTAAAACAATTAGAATAATATGGTATCTTATCTTCATATATTCACACCCTAGATATCTTTTGAGCCAACACATACTGTTATTTAAGAAGTCGACTTAAATGGTGGTAAATGGTACACATTCTTCAATGTATATTAGCGTCCATTTCCTCAATTGTATCGGGGTAAATGGTGGCGATTACTTGATCCGCTTTGATCACCTCGTAGCAATGCAAATCATGATCAAATTCCCTCTCATACACTTGGTATGTATCCCTAATTCAAAGTTTCATCTTGCTATATCCCCCTTTTTAATTTATTAGAAACACTTCAAGTTAGCTTTTGCTGAAGCTTTTGAATGCGGTTCTCAAAAGATGTTTTTTCATTCACATTTTTCAATAAGGCTACTTTGGATATTCTTATTGCTTTGTTAATCTCACCTTTTCGTTCATAGGCCAAAGCCAACTCTTTAAATGCAGGATAAGAAGGAATAATCTCTTTTTCTTTGTAATAAGACTTTATGAATGAATCATAAATGGAACAGTCTTTATTGAGAATATCAATAAATCTGTCGTTATGGCGATGATTCATTTTTATCATCAGCTTATATTGCCTAGCAGCCGCGAGGTATGCATAGTGGATTCTTATAGGATCATTGGATTTCTCCGTTTCTCTTAAGGCTAGATCAATGATGTGCTTTTTCTTTTCTAAATCAGAAATGCCTTCAGCTGCCACTGAAAGAAAAGTTTCTAAGTGCATAGATGTATCATCGATTTTAACCTGATCAACGGAGTCTCCGGGATTGCCGGCGGAACTCATAACCTTTGAAAATCGTTCTCGCACTTCTCTCCTGTCCGTATCGTTGAGGTAATTAAACCATAAATCTTCAAGCTGGAAGTAGGCAATGTAGCCTTTTGCTTTTTTCTTGAAACCAAACATGATAGTCCTCCTTAATAGGGAGCTGGATTATAAATATATCCTTTGTTATGGCGATCTATTTAGGGGTGAAGGTTACGTTATCAAGTCCATTTATCTCAATCTCATCTCCGCCTTGAAGATCAACAGTAAGATTGTTCATTGAGTTTTTTCCCAATGCCTTCATCTCTTTTGAATTTCCTAAATAATCGCTAATAAATAGCAATCCATGATTATCGTCGGTTGTAATAACATATCTTCCTGGAAAAATATCCTCGCCAACAAAATAATTACCCGTTGTGAAATTTACTACCTTTTGCTTTTCTTTGGCTGCAGCTTCTTTGATTTGAGCTTCCTCTTCACGTTTTTGAACATCTTGCTCTGTTTGAAGCTCAGCTGAAATCTTTTCGTTTTGCTCAGTAAGAGAATTGACCTCTTCCTCTAAAGTGTTTACATGCTCTTCCATTGTGCTATAGTCCGCTTGGAGCTCACCTAATCGATTAGCATTCTGCGTGCTGCTACGGTATTGAATCACTAGCAAAGTTGATAAACCAACAATTATTAAGACGACTAGGTAAATAAATGGTCTTTTCACGTTTTTCTCCTTTTAGTAAAATTCATTTATTTATAAAAAATGTTTTTGGAAAAGCATAGCGAGTTATTTGAAATGTCTCCCTGAGAATTTGCCAATCAATCTATTTTTTATACGCTGCTTGATACGGCCTTTTCTCACGGCGTCTATATCTCCTAAAATTTTAGCTGCTTTGTAAAGGAATGATCTGATTTTAGTGATGTTCATGACTTCCCTCTCTTGTTCAAATATTCGGCGTTACGGAAATTGTCGAATGAAAAACGATTGCAAAACAACAATCTATACGGAAAGAGAATTATGCCCTCTGGGCATCCTTCATCATAATCATCCAATGAATGAGCTCATCCCTATCAATCAAGACAACATCGTTGGCATTGACAAGGTTTATGGCCGGTGCTGTGAAATAGTTATTGGTGATAACCCAGCACTCGTCAGCATGGTATATATTCTTCGCAGATACGATTTCCTGTACTGCTTTCAAGCCAACTTTGTTCTTGTACCTTTTTGCTTGCACAATGATGGTCTTTCCGTTTGCTGAGAGAATGAGGTCAGCGCCATAATCACCAGAAGTCTTTGTTAATCTGACGTTATATCCTCTCCATTGAAGCAAGCGCTTTAGATAGTCTTCAAATAATCTTCCGTCCATCTGATCGACGTCAAAGATACCGGAATTTCTAAGTTGTTTTCATATGATCTCTCTCTAATAATGATGTGTACTAAATCTATGAGACCAGCCGCGAAGAGGACGGAGAATGACCCATAAAGCTCCAAATTTCTCAACTCTTTCCATTATTTTATAGTTATCATACCATTAAAAGAGCACAGGTTATGTACTCTTTTAGTAAATTATTTTGTTGCTTGTTCGCTTGATTTATCTTGCTCATCCTGTTTTTTCTATAAAACAAACTCTATCAATAAAGTAAGCAGTACGAGACTGACGCACAAGACCCAGATTGGCTGTATTGGTGAAATAAGAAGTAATGTAAGGGTTGTAGTAGATTTTATCGAGGCAGCTGCAATCGAGATCATGATCTGCTTGCACAAACTCTCCTTCAACGAATGCATGTACCCTTTTTCTTTGCTTATCAATAACTTTTCGTCGTCATTTTTGAGAAACTTTAAAAGTGCAATTTTTAAGGAAAACAGAATGGGCATAAGCTACAACCAGATGGCTTTTCTTGTCACGAATGGAATAGCCACCTTTGTGCTGGTTGTAATAAACTTGTACCTTTTGACCTTGAGATAGCGTTCTGCCTTCAAGCAATATCATTCTTCATCCCTCTTTTTGGACAAACAAAAAAAGCGGGATGGCCCGCTTTTATTCTTGGATATTAGATTTTATATTTTGATTTTGTTTACTGAACACTGCCATGAGACCTGCATTCATAAGGAATAGAAAGGCAAGAGTAAAGAATAGTCCATTTGCAAAAAACCTATAAATTGAAATAACAATTAATAAAGCTCCGGAAATTTTTCTCCATTTCCAAGAAGTAAAGGCTAAAATAAATGCAAAGGTTGATGCCCAGAAAACTCCGGCTCCGCTGGTGCTCATTTCGGATTCAGAGAATACTCCTCCAGCGAATAACACGCTGCGTTCATAGATCTTAACATGTATTATCTGCACTAGAGACATACAAAAGATCGTTCATTTTAAGTTAACAATTCCTATCTCGTTTTGGACCAGGTCTACGTATTGTTTATAGCAAGGAACTTCTTAAAAACTTAATATTGCACTAAAAAATGTGGACAGGCTTGTTTTCTGCTTTGTGCAAAATTAAAACTTTTATTCATTTCCATGAGCAGATCTTCATAGATGTAAGGTTGGTCTATTAAAAATTCATACCCAAGCTACTTTTTTAATCTGATAATTTGAACTCAATTAAAAAGGAACCTTTCCACTTTTGATATCCCTGTATCTAAATTTATTGAGGCCTTCCAAATGTAAACCCATACATAAGGAACGAAATTTCATTATAATTAATATTCTTTTAAGTCCATAATATGTTGTTTAACCCTCCGAACCATAGTCCGGGGGTTATTAGCTATTCCTGATCAATAACAAGCTGTGCCCATTTATTGAAAAAAAGCTTCGTACCGAGACGAATAAATAACAGCACACATAAAGCTGTACTCCCCGTAATGCTCAGCAAAACGACAATCTGATACTCAATGGCTACTAAGGGGCTTGCGCCTGCGAGAATCTGACCTGTCATCATGCCTGGAAGAAAGACAATTCCCATCCCGAGCATATTGTTTAATGTAGGCAATATTGCAGAATCGAAGGCGGAATTTACAATAGTCCTGGAGGCTTCTTCAGGCTTTGCTCCAAGCATCAGTGCCCCTTCTACAACGAGTTTCTGTTTCTTCATTCCCTCGGTCATGTTTTTCACGCCAAGCGTTAATCCTGTCATCGAATTGCCAATAATCATTCCGGCAATCGGAATAAAATACCGCGGTTCATACCATGGTTCAAAATGAACGACGATAAAGTTGAAGAAAAGCAGACTGGCGATCGATCCAGCCAGCATGGAGACAGCAATCGAGAGTTTCAGCTTGCTGGATAGCTTCTCTCCCACCTGCCGAAAGATGTTCATCACCGCAAACGTCTCCATGATTAAGACTATGAGAATGGAGATAAAAGGGTTTGGCCGTTCAAATATGTATGTTAACAGATAACCGACTAAAACGAGCTGAACGGTCATTCTTGCAGTGGCAAAGAGTATCTTCCACTCCCGCCTAATCCCCCTTCGCTTTACAATGAAAAGGAGCAGGACGATAAATGCATAGGCAGCAATCAGCCTCCATAAGTCAATGTTGATCATGTTATCCTTCATCGTGTGTACCCTTCTTTTGTTTTCTTAACGTTATGACCTGATCGCTGTATCGTTCAGCTATATCATTAGAATGTGTGACCATAATGACCGTTTTGCCTTTAACCATCTCTATAAACCGGTTAATGATTTCATCTTCAGTTCCGTCATCGAGTGCGGATGTCGGTTCATCCAGCAAAAAGCATTCCGGCTCCATTAAATAAACTCTTGCCAGAGCAAGTCTTTGCTTTTCACCGCCAGACAATTCCTCTGCAGACTGATCCAGCTCCTTATCAAGCTTCACGAAGGCCAGTGCCTCTTTCAGTGTATCCTCATCTGTCGGGTCTTTTTCGGAAAACTTTCTGCCAATTTCAAGGTTGTCTTTAATGGATCCCTCAAAAATGACAGGCTGCTGGCCGAGCATAACCACTTCCCTTCTGTGGGTGATGGGGCTGCGCGCTGTCAGTTCCTGACCTTCATAAGTAATGGAGCCACTATCAGGGGAAAGAAGGAGATTCAGCATTTTCAGCAGCGTGGATTTACCTGCTCCGCTCTCACCAATAATGCTGGTGACCTTTCCTTTTTCAATTGCCATTTGTTCAATACGCAGTATATCTTTAAATATGAGATTCGTAATTTTAAACATGCGAAAACCTGCTTTCTAAAGGTAAAACCAATTTATTCTAAAGCATTTTTCCACGATTCCGGCTTTTATAAACAGAAATGCGCTGTCTCATAAAAGAAACAGCGCATTTTTTGCATTATTTTTTTGGAGATGCGGTTTCATCCCACGATTCAATATTTTTCAAGCCCGGTACCGATTGCTTTGTAAAAACAGGGTCCAGTCCTTCTTTCCTTTGCTTGTTATAATCAGCCAATACTTTCATGGCGATTCCTGAAAGCAGAGCAATGGCCACGAGGTTGACGATCGCCATCGTTCCCATGAAAACATCCGCCAGATCCCATACGAGCTGAAAACCGGAGACAGAGCCGAATACAACCATGATCAGAACAGCAAAGCGGTACACATAAAGCCATACTTTGCCGCGGTTAAGGAATTCAATGTTCGTTTCCCCATAATAATAATTCCCGATAATAGAGCTGTAAGCAAATAGGAAGATACATACAGCAAGGAAAACCTGAGCCCAGCTCCCAATGTGTTCACTAAGAGCTGCCTGAGTGAGCTGGATGCCTTCTAATTCAGCATTTGGTGTCAAATCATACAGCAAAATCAAGAATGCTGTTGCGCTGCATACTAGGATCGTATCAAAAAACACCCCGAGTGACTGGATAAAACCCTGTTTTGCAGGATGGGAAACATGAGCCGTAGCAGCCGCGTTCGGTGCACTCCCCATTCCCGCCTCATTGGAAAACAGTCCCCGCTTGATCCCGTTCATTAAAGCAGCCCCGACAGCTCCTCCGGCAGCTGCCTGAAGACCGAACGCAGAGGCTACAATTGAACTGAAAATGGCAGGAATTTGCGTAATGTTCATAATGACAACAAACAAGGCTACTAAAATATACAAGCCGGCCATGACAGGTACAATCAGCTGTGTTGCTGCGACAATCCGCTTTAGTCCGCCGAATATAACGAGGGCGGTAATGATTACCAAAATACCGGCCATTAAGAACTTGTTAAAAGCAAAAGCTTCTTCAAAAGCGAGCGCGATGGTGTTAGCCTGAACCGCATTGAAGATCAACCCGAAGCATAGCGTGATTAGAATGGCAAATAGGATTCCCATCCAGCGCTGTCCGAGTGCTTTTTCCATATAATAGGCCGGGCCGCCGCGGAATTGATCGCCGTCCTTTACTTTATAAACTTGAGCAAGTGTACTTTCTACAAAAGCGGTCGCCATTCCGATCAGGGCAATCACCCACATCCAAAAAACCGCACCGGGACCTCCCGCTGCAATGGCGATGGCTACACCTGCAATATTACCTGTTCCGACTCGGGAAGCGGCACTGATAAAAAATGCCTGAAGAGAAGAAACCCCTTTTCCCCCTTCACCGGAAAGCATATTTTTATCTCCGAGCAAACGGATCATTTCTCCAAAAAAACGAACCTGAATAAACCTTGAACGAATAGTAAAAAACAAACCTAACCCGATAAGCATGTAGATTAGGAGATTTCCCCAAAGCAGATCATAATATCCATAAAATAACGTATTAATAAACTCCATAGTAACCCTCCAAAATGTAATCCCCATGTAAGGAAACCTATCATGAGACTTATATATTATACCAAAAGAATGCTTTTTGTATAAATTATTTTCTTTTCACCTCCTGGTACCCTTGCTAAACTAAGGATACAGGAGGTGTCGGATATGTTCAGGTATGTAACGGCAATTCTTTGGCTTTCCCTCTACGTGGTTCTTACTGCAAACAATCACGGCCATTACTGTGATCCTGCTTCGTCCGAAATGATTGAAGAGCCGGCTGTTCATGGAACTGAATGGCATCCATCAAACGGACTGGATGACTGGAAGCTGCACCCGTACATACCCTGGCACACTTCCCGCTAAAATTCCTCATCCTATTCTTAATAAGCGCAGGTGTGATTGAGTTTAGACGAAGAGGTTTGCTGAAGGTCTTCCTTTTGGCTGTTTTTTACCATTCCTCTTATTTTCGAGCATTCGAACACGAACCCTTCAAATTTAGGCTTTAGTTTATGCAAAGGGGGCGTACCGTATGTCCTGGTTAAGAGCAATCATGATTTCCGGTTTTTCACTTTCAGCTGTGACCCTGATGTATTATCATGGAACCGAAATCTTCCATGCGTTTGTGGATTATTTCTCAGATAAATAGAAACTACTGAGGGACAGCGCGCGAATTGTGCTGTTCTTCTTTTTTTACATAGCTTTGCAGAATGTGCTCCGCTCTTCGTTTGTTTACTCCAAAATCCGAATACCCGGTCCGGGAAGAAGATTTTATATGAATCTTCTTATTTTCAGAATCAAACCAGATTTCAACATCGTCTTTGAACTTAAACCATTTTGAAACAAAAACGCAGCGGATAAAGACCGAATCTTCTTCCTTAACAGTAACCCTTTTCATCGATTGCAGCAGTTCCTTCATAAGGTGCATGGCGGTCTGCTCTTCTTCAGAATAGCTCACTGGCTTAATGTGCTGAGGTTTTTCTTTGTTAAACGTAGAAACACAATTTCTTTTGTTTTTATCACAGGCATGGATCCGATTCACAGTTTCCCTCCTCTCAAAAGCCTTTCCCCATTTATTCCCTATACGGAAAGAAGGGAAACGCTTACTTTAAAAAAACGATCCGGTTTTCGGGCTAAAGTGCTCCTTACCCCTCATCCAAACTGTCTGCTTTTCTAGGTACCAGCTTTTTGAAAAAACATTAACAAAGAAAGAAAAGCCTGAAAAATCCAGGCTTTTTACTCAATTCTCAGAAATCCAGTCATTTGTCCAGACTTCTGATACACTGCCAGCTTCCTGCTCATCTACTGCAAAGGAGCCATTGCTGTAGCGGTCATTATTTCGATAGGAACTGGATCGGACCATTTCGATCTGGCCTTTTGCTGTCTTGATACACACCATTACATCCTTAGCTGTTACGAACGCCGCAGTCAGGCGGTGAGGGTTTTTCTTTAGTTCCCTGAGCATGATCAGGCCCCGCTTTGCTCTGGAGGAGCGGTCGAACTCAGCAGTTAAATCCATTCGTTTAACGGCTCCCCGATGGGTAACAATGAGCAGAGACGGGGCAGTGTTTTTAGCAAATACCTGGCCGCTGATGACATGATCACCAGGTTTCAGGCCGATTCCCTTAACTCCTGCTGCTCTCGCTCCAACAAGCCCGGCTTCCTCTTCACCGAACCATAATCCGTATCCGAGATGGGTCGTAAGAAAAAGGTCGGCTTGGCCGTCTGTCAGATGCAGATCCACTAATTCGTCATCATTTTTCAGGTTCAGGGCTACAAGCGGCTTGGAATACCGCTGTGCTTTATAAGCGGTAAGCTCAGTCCGCTTCACCATCCCGTTTTTCGTAATGAACAGCAAATAATGGTGCTCCGTAAACTCTTTCACGGGAATGGCTTTAATAATGGTTTCATCTCGTTCAATTGGGATGATGTTGGCAATATGCTGTCCAAGATCCTTCCATCGTATATCAGGAAGTGTGTGAACAGGACAGTACAAGTAGCTTCCTTTATTCGTAAACAGAAGCAAAACATCCTTTGTGTTCATCTCAAGCTGTGTGATCAGGCGGTCTTTTTCCTTCATGCCGAATTCCTGCCCGCTCGAAGCGGAAAACGACCGCTGGCTCGTCCTCTTAATATACCCATCCTTTGTGACGGTGACGATTACATCTTCTGAAGCGACCATTACTTCAAGGTTGATTTTTATTTCCTCAATCTCGGCCTCTATCAAAGAACGCCGGTCATCTAAGTAGGTTTTCTTTAATTTCTTCAAATCTGTTTTAATGACTCTAAACAGCGTCTTTTCGTCATTCAAAATAGCTTCGAGTTCCATTATTTTTTTATCCAGCTCTTCAGCCTCTTGCCTGAGCGCTGTGATATCCGTATTGGTGAGCCGGTAAAGCTGCAACGTAACAATGGCTTCAGCCTGGGGTTCTGTAAAATCAAAGGATGAAATAAGGTTTTCCTTCGCATTTCGTTTATCCGATGAGCTGCGGATAACGGCGATCACCTCATCCAGGATCGAAAGTGCCTTGATAAGGCCTTCAACGATGTGCTGGCGCTCTTTTGCCTTGCGAAGCTCATATATGGAACGGTTTGTAATAACTTCCCGCTGATGCGTAATGTAAGCATCCAAAATTCCAGTGAGCGTCATCAGGGTAGGTCTGCGGCCAGCGATTGCGACCATGTTAAAATTATATGGAATTTGAAGATCGCTGTTTTTGTAAAGGTAATGCAGAACGCCTTCCGCATTTGCGTCTTTTTTCAATTCAATGACGATGCGGAGTCCGGTACGGTCTGTTTCATCCCGCACCTCTGATATTCCTTCAACCTTGCGTTCAATCCTGAACTCATCCATCTTTTTCACAAGGTTTGCTTTGTTGACTTCAAATGGGATTTCTGTAATCACAATTTGCTGTCTTCCGCCTTTTACGGTTTCAATACCGGCTTTTCCGCGGATAATGATTTTTCCTCTTCCTGTTTCATACGCTTTTTTAATGCCCTCTAACCCTTGGATGATTCCGCCTGTCGGAAAATCAGGTCCTTTAATGACCTCCATCAGATCCTCTACAGTACATTCAGGATCATCGATGCGTTTAATTACAGCGTCAATGACCTCTCCAAGATGATGAGGCGGGATATCCGTTGCATACCCCGCTGAGATGCCGGTGGAACCATTAACGAGCAGGTTCGGGTATTTGGCGGGCAGTACAACCGGTTCTGCACTTGTGTCATCAAAGTTTGGAATAAATTCTACGGTTTCTTTGTCAATATCCCGAAGCAGTTCTGAAGCGATTGCGGAAAGGCGGGCTTCTGTATACCGCATGGCAGCAGGGGGGTCTCCGTCTACGCTGCCGTTGTTGCCGTGCATTTCCACCAGCAGATTCCGCACCTTCCAGTCCTGGCTCATCCTTACCATCGCTTCATACACAGACGAATCTCCGTGAGGATGATAATTCCCGATGACATTTCCGACCGTTTTGGCTGATTTTCTGAATCCTTTATCCTGGGTGTTTCCCTCTGCATACATGGCATAAAGGATTCGTCTTTGAACCGGCTTCAAACCGTCCCTGACATCAGGAAGCGCTCGGTCCTGTATAATGTATTTGCTGTAACGTCCGAAACGGTCGCCTAATACTTCTTCTAATGGCAAATCATGAAATTTTTCTGTAAGCGCCATAGATTAATCCTCCTCTGCGACCGACAAGTTTTCGTTTTCCAGAATGTTGCTTTCATCGTCAAGGCCAAATGCGACATTCCGCTCAATCCATTTTCTCCGCGGTTCTACTTTATCTCCCATAAGGGTGGTAACCCTGCGCTCAGCCCTCGCTGCATCATCAATCCTCACCCGGATCAGCGTGCGCGTTTCCGGATTCATGGTCGTCTCCCAGAGCTGATCTGCATTCATTTCACCAAGTCCCTTATAGCGCTGAATAATGGTCCCTCTTCCGACCCGCTTCTGAACCGTTTTGAGCTCTTCATCTGACCAGGCATATTCCGCCACTTCTTTTTTGCCGGTTCCTTTGCTCACTTTATAGAGTGGAGGAAGAGCGATAAAAACCTTGCCCGCCTCTATTAGCGGCTTCATGTACCGGTAAAAGAAGGTAAGGATCAGCACCTGGATATGGGCACCATCCGTATCGGCATCTGTCATGATGACGACTTTATCATAGTTGATATCTTCAACGAGGAACTCCGCCCCGACTCCGCCCCCGATGGCGTGGATGATGGTATTGATTTCTTCATTTTTAAAAATATCCTGAAGCTTCGCCTTTTCCGTATTAATGACCTTTCCCCTCAAGGGAAGCACAGCCTGGAATTTTCGGTCCCGGCCCTGTTTGGCAGAACCGCCGGCAGAATCCCCCTCCACCAAATACAGCTCATTACGCTGCGGGTTCCGGGATTGGGCAGGGGTCAGTTTTCCGCTGAGAGAGGTTTCCGAACGCTTTCTTTTTTTGCCGCTCCTTGCCTCTTCACGTGCTTTCCGGGCTGCTTCCCTGGCCTGATACGCCTTAATGGACTTTCTCACAAGCAAGGTGCTGATGTCCGGATTTTCTTCAAGGAAATAGGAAAGATTCTCAGAAATGATGGCATCTACCGCAGATCTTGCTTCACTCGTTCCAAGCTTTCCTTTTGTCTGTCCTTCAAATTGAAGGAGTTCCTCAGGGATGCGTACGGAAACGATTGCAGATAGGCCTTCGCGTATGTCCGAGCCTTCAAGGTTCTTATCCTTTTCCTTAAGAAGTCCGGCTTTTCTCGCGTACTCATTGAAAGCTCTGGTCATGGCTGTTTTTGCTCCAGCCTCGTGGGTGCCGCCGTCTTTTGTACGGACATTGTTTACAAAAGAAAGAATGTTTTCCGAATAGCCGTCATTAAACTGAAAAGCAAATTCGGCGTGAATGCCATTCTGTATGCCTTCAAAAGAAACAACCGGATTCAGGGAATCTTTCTCTTCATTCAGATATTCTACAAACGCCTCGATTCCGGTTTCATAGTAGTAGGTTTCTTCAAGCTGATCCCTCTCATCTTTTAGCCTGATTTTAAAGCCCTTGAGCAGGAATGCAGATTCCCTCAGCCTCTCACTAAGTGTTTCAAAGTTGTAAACGGTGGCGCTGAAAATAACCGGGTCCGGCTTAAAATGAATGGTCGTTCCGGTTCTGTTCGTTTTGCCCTTCCGTTCAAGTGTCGTGACAGGTTTTCCCCCATTTTCAAAGCGCTGCTCATAAATCGTCCCATCCCGGCAGATGGATACGACGAGCCATTCTGAGAGGGCATTCACAACAGACGCCCCAACTCCATGAAGGCCTCCGCTCGTCTTATATCCCCCCTGGCCGAATTTTCCTCCGGCGTGAAGAACCGTCAATATGATCTCAGGCGTTGGTTTGCCCATTTTATGCATCCCTGTAGGCATTCCACGCCCCTTATCTTTAACAGAAATGCTATTATCTTTGTGAATGGTCACTATGATTTCATCACCGAAACCTGCCAATGCCTCATCCACTGAGTTATCTACGATTTCATAGACCAAATGATGCAGTCCCCTGCTGTCTGTGCTGCCGATATACATCCCCGGTCTTTTTCTGACTGCCTCCAGTCCCTCCAGCACTTGTATGGCATCATCGTTGTAATCAAATTGCTGCTTTACCAAAGACTTGTACTCCTTTCAGCCATCCGCTTCCAATATCCCGAATGAGAACGTGCGTTTCTGTATTGTACCGCATGAATTCACCAAAATACAAGGCGCACCCTGAATGAAGGCGAACAAACGCTCCTTTCACTCCTTTTCAAACTAGAAAATTTTTCATGAAAAGGAATGTGTCCAAGCACTATTTTATCTTTTCCGCTGTATTTCGCAAACCTAAATTTGTAAGGAGGCTCGAATTTTCTATAAAAAGCGGCTTAAATCCTTTCATTTGAGGGTTTCAGGTGGGGACTCAAGAGGAGAAATGGCAGAGGGCCCGCTCATCATAATGGAGAGAGCCCTCTCCTCTCTACTTCGTTATGGCATGCTCTACTTTTATGCATCGGTCCATTATGACCGTGCAGCCTTTTTCTTTTAGCATCTCGAATGTGTCTTCATGGACAACGCCCAGCTGCGACCAAAAAATCTTGGCATCCGTCTTAAGGAAGTCTTCCGCAATTTCCGGCAGGAACTCGGATCTTCTGAAAACATTCACGATATCCACAGGTCCTTGTATGCTCATCAGATCTGGCACTGCCTTCACTCCCAGCGCCTCTTCAATCATTGGATTAACAGGGATAATCTCATACCCTGCTTCCTGCATAGCCTTGCTGACCATATAGGAAGTGCGGTCAGGATCGGCTGATAATCCTACTACAGCGATTCTCTTGTTCTCTTTTAGTATACGTCCGATTTCATTTCTTGAAGGATTCTTAATCATTTAACCTCACCCCTTTTCTTTATTGTATAGACGAACAGAGGATGAAAGCAAATTCAGAGTCTAAAAGATTTTTCATGTCAGCTAGTGGTACAGGACGTATCATGATAAACTATACATAATCTTAGCTGCATTTAAAGGAGTACGGACGTTCATGATTATAGCTGCCATTATTATTATTGCATATTTGCTTGGTTCCATTCCCTCCGGCCTCATTGTCGGCAAAGCAGGCTACGGAATTGATATACGGGAACATGGAAGCGGGAATCTGGGAGGAACCAATACCTTCAGGACCCTTGGCGTGAAGGCCGGATTGATTGTCACGATTTCTGATATTTTAAAAGGAACCGCCGCCGCCTCCGTCCCTCTCTGGTTCGGAAGTGATTTCCACCCGCTCCTCGCCGGAATTTTTGCCGTCATCGGACATATGTATCCAGTCTTTGCCAGGTTTAAAGGCGGAAAAGCTGTAGCAACCTCAGGCGGTGTCCTGCTGTTTTACGCACCTGTCCTTTTTATCACCATGCTGGCGTTTTTCTTTATTTTGCTGCTTGTAACCAAATATGTATCTCTTTCTTCCATGCTCTCTGGATTGTATGCGGTAGTATTTTCCGTCATTCTGGGGGATGTATGGCTTATAGCAGTAACCTGTGTGCTTACCGGATTTGTTATTTACCGCCACAGAGCCAATATCAGCAGGATTAAAAACGGGACAGAACCTAAGGTCCGTTTTGGCAAAAAAGCCGTTTAACACCGTTATGAGAAGTCAAAGATGCTGCCTTAGCCAACTATGGAGGCAGCTTTTTTCTGTCTTTTAATTTCCGCTGCTTTCCGATATGATAGAGAAGCATACATACATGCAAAATATGACATTAGATAAGGATCGGTATCATGAAAAAATCAATCATAACCGGCATCAGTCTTTTACTTATTCTGGCTGCTGTCAGCCCCATCGTGCTTAGACCTGATCAGCAGGACCCTGATTACTCCATCCAAGATATGCCGCTAAGCGGATATTCCCCCATTCATAAGCCCTTTCAATCCTCCGTAACCTTATCCGCAGCGGGAGACTTTCTAATTCATGGACCTGTATATAAGGATGCCGAAACCGGAAAAGACCAATATGATTTCCGGCCGATGCTTGAGGAAGTCCGCCCGTATTTTGAAAGCGCAGACCTGGCGTTCATTAATCAGGAGTCGATTTTAGGAGGTTCGTCAATCGGGCTCTCCTCCTATCCCTCTTTTAATACACCTCAGGAAGCAGGCGATGCACTGATTGAAGCTGGAATTGATATTGTGAGCATGGCCAACAATCATACACTCGACAGAGGCGAAAAAGCCATTTACAGCGCCATTGGTTACTATGAAGAAAACAATTTGCCCTACGTGGGGGCCTACAAGAACGAAAAGGATTCAGAAACCCACCGGGTTCTGAACAAAAATGGAATCAGATTCGGCTTTCTCGCCTACACGTACGGGACCAATGGCATTCAGATTCCTGAAGGAAAGCCCTTTTTAGTTAACTATATTGAACAGGAGAAGATACAAAAAGATATTCGGGAAATGAAGGCTTTATCTGACTGTGTCATTGTCAGCATGCATTGGGGAGCGGAATATCATCGATACCCTAATGAGGAGCAGAAACTTCTTGCAGCTCAATTAGCAGAGGATGGAGCCGATGTTATTATCGGCCATCACCCGCATGTCCTTCAGCCAATAGAGTGGATCACGAACAGCAAAGGAGAAAAAACCCTCGTCATTTATTCTTTAGGAAACTTTCTTTCCGGACAGGAAAGGGACTATAAAGACATAGGAGGGATTGTGCAGATCCCTTTTACAAAAAATTCGGATGGCGGGTCCGCAGAGGTCAGCATCGGAGAGCCGGACTTTATTCCGACTCTCGTAACAAACCGCAACAAAAAGGATTACCGCGTCCGTATTCTGAAAGATGTGGATCCGAAGCTGAACCAATCAATCCGCGAGCATGTTCTGTCACCGGCAGAAGATAAAAAATGAGCCCTTTAACCAGGCTCATTTTTTATTGGACCAGCTCGTTTTTAAAGGCATAAATAACAGCCTGAGTTCTGTCATGGACTTCCAGCTTACTTAAAATATTGCTGACATGAACTTTAACCGTCTTGATTGCAATGAAGAGCTCATCAGCCATTTCCTGATTGGATTTGCCCTGAGCCATTAACAGCAATATTTCCATTTCTCTGGCTGTCAGCTCATCGTGAAGTCTGACAGCTTTAGGCTGTCTCATTCTCTGCATCATTTTTCCGGTCACTTCCGGTTCCAGGACTGACTGGCCCCTGTGAGTCTCCCGGATGGCTCTTGCAATTTCGCTTGCTTTTGAAGTTTTCAGCATATAGCTTGATGCTCCGGCCTGAAGAGCCGGGTACACTTTCTCGTCATCAAGGAAGCTGGTCACAATAATGATTTTCGCTTCCGGCCATTTTTCAATAATCATCCGTGTTGCTTCAATCCCGTCCATTTCCTTCATCACAAGATCCATCAGGATGATGTCAGGCTTTAACTCCAAGGCCATGCTGCAGGCCTCGCCTCCATCCTCTGCTTCGCCGATGATTTCAATATCCGGCTGTGCATTTAAATAGGATGACACACCGATTCTTACCATTTCGTGATCATCTGCAAATAATACCCGTATCATTCCATTTCCCCTCCTGTTTCTGCTTCAGGCATTTCAGGCAGAGGGATTCTTACCTCAAGCCGGGTCCCCCTGTTAGGCAGACTGAGGATCTTTACAAGTCCTCCAAGCTCTGCAGCCCTTTCTCTAATGTTCTGCAGCCCGTATGAGCCGGCTTTCGTCTGATCGATCTTAAATCCGACTCCATCATCAGTTATCCGCAGGATTGCCAATTGTTCTCTTTTGATAAGAAGGACATCCAGCTGCTCTGCTTTCGCGTGTCTCAGGGTATTGGATACTGATTCCTGCAAGATACGGAACAGATGGTCCTCTACTCCCTTAGCCATTGTAAACGGCTCAAGCTTCCAATGGACCTCCAAAGGAACTTTATGTATCAGTTCAGACAGAAGTTCTTCAATGCCCTCTTTCAATGTTTTGCCTTTAAGAGCAGCCGGCCGAAGGTGAAGCAGCAGCGCCCTCATTTCCAGCTGGGACTGGTGGATCATTTGTTCAGTCAGCTTCATTTGCTTTGCTGCAGTTTCAGAATCGCCATTTCCTTCGTTGATTGCAGACATCAGCATAGAAGCTGCAAAGAGCTGCTGGCTTACTGAATCATGAAGTTCACGGGCCAGCCGCTGTCTTTCGAGGGAAACCATCGCCTGTACTTGTTTTTCATAATCCTCGGCTTTTTGATTTGCTGTTTTCTGAAAGAGTTTGATCTGCTCCGTTTGCTTTTTGCCCAGCCTGCTGAGGCGGCTCCAAATCTGTTTTACTTCGGGTGCTGCAGACAGATCGAAATGGACATCAGAATGCTTGCCGCTCTCGAGTTCCTGCAGATAGCTGTCCATCAATTTAAGCTGCTTTTTAAAGCCTGCACCTGAAAAAAGTCCATAAAGCAAACCAAGTCCCAAGCATATGAGCAGGGCAAATAAAATGAACGGCAGGTCTGCAACCTCTCTTTCCCATAAAATAGCCCAGTTAGCAGGAGGGAAGGCCATAAACCAAACACTGAAAAGTGCAGCAAAAATAAGAAAAGCCAAAATCATCCCGGAGAACAAACTTCGCACCAAAATGCTCATTTTCGTTTCACCTCAAGATCCCCTGCAAGCAGAGCGGTGCAGATTTTCACCTTTTCTTTTGCTTCTGTATAGCCTTCGGTCTCGATGAAGACCATTTTATTAACCGTTCTCGGTTCCTTGAAATGGAGCACGTTCACTGCTCCTGCACCGACGGAGTGCTTTAAAGAGATTTCCATGTCATAGGGAATAAAAATCTGAACATTTCCTATAAAACCACGGATAAAAATAACGGCTTCTCCTTTAGGCAGAACAGTATTGGTTAAATCTATGACTGTATCCCCTATCCCGGTTTGAATGGCAATGTCCTGCCATTCGTAAATGTCTTCCGGAGTTGCTTGATTGCCGAACAGAAAATTACCGATCAGCGGCTTATGAACAATAATGGTTTCAGGCGTTTCCTTCTCCAGCCTGACTTTCATTTGAGGATTAATCACAGACTTGTCTTTATGGCTTTTCACATATTGATAAATGGTATAGCCCAAAACGGCTAAAATAAGAAATTTAAAGGCCAGCGTATTTAAGAGGGTGAAAGAAAAGAAGATCACACCAAACCAGAAGATAAATTTGCCCCGGGTGCGCAGCATCTTTTTACGGCCGTAATAGATGCAGCCGATTGTAAGTAAAAGAAAAAAGACAGTTCCCCCATCATGAAACGTGAACTCAAGCAATAATAGGGCGATGCCGGTGAGCAGGAACAGATTGATGGTTTCGGTTGGCAGTTTAGAGAAAATGGCAATCGCCTCCTTATTGTGAAAAAGGCGCATAGCTGCGCCTTTTTAATTAGAATACCACGTTTATTCAGGATGGAGTATTGGTTTTTTCCAGCTCTAACCCTTTTTCAAGGGCCTCTGTTTTGGCATCAATCGTGCTTCTGTAATAATTGGTTTGGACCTGATATTCGAGACGGTCAATATAGCGCTCCATTTCGTCAAATCGGGCCTGGGATGCGTACGATCTCTCAGAAGAATGAAGAACAGTGTTCATTTTCGCCTGAGCCCGGGCTGTATTTTCTCTTCCCATCAGCTCAAGCCTTCTTAAATTCATGTCCTTCAGCTTGTGTTTCATTTCTTCATATTTTTGCTCCAGGTTTTCAAGCTGGCTTGAAGCCTCCTGGTTAGCAAAAGTGAGCCGCTGTTCCCGTTCCGTATATTGTTCATGTTCTTTTAAAGCAAATTGCATTAGTTCCCGTTCCCCCGCCCGTTCTGCCACTTCTGCCTGATGCTTTCGTTTAGCAGCCATCCTGCCTGCATCCTGAAGCTCCCTCTGAAATTCATCCTTAAGCTTATACTGTCTTTCCACAAGAGATCTTACGTTTTCCGTTTCTTTCTCGCATTCTCTTAAGTACTGATTGAGCATAGAAATTGGGTTCTTTTCTTCCTTATGATCAAGGATGGCGTGCAGATCTGCCGAAATGCTGTCTTTCATTCGTGTAAATAAATTTGACATTTTCCATTCAAGCCTTTCTTATTTGGATTTGGTTAAGTCTGCCCATTGGCGTTCAAAATTTTCAAATGGATCATCCGTTTTTGCTTTTGGATTCTGCTTCGTTTCTTTTAAGCTTCTCACAATTTTGATGAGAACATATAAGGCTGCCAGACCGAAGATTGCCGGTAAATTTGCGGCGGAAGCGCTCAATGCGATGAGCCCGACAATAGCCCAAAAAACTTTTTTCCCTGCTGAATCGGTTTTCATAAATCCTTTAAAGGCGAAATAAAGGATGACTGCACTTATGGCCAAGCCGATGATGTGTCCGGTGTTTGCCATTAAAATGATGGCTGCAGCCACTCCTGCCAGTACTAACCCTGTTTTCTTCATAAATTTCCTCCTCCCTTCATGTTTTTATCTTACCTTGCCGGTGTTTTTCTCATAATGAGCTCCGGCCATATTTTGCAGTAAGTCTCGAGGCTTATTCTGTAGTTTTATTCATTGTTCATTTTATTACGGGTTTAGGTTTAAAGTGATTATTTAGCACATAGTTTAATTTCATCATTTAAGTAAGCTGTGTTAGTTTCAGTGCGTTATGTATAGATTTATCATAGCCTGCCGCGAAGTATGAATACTCACCCGTTCCCGGTTAACGAAAAAAGCACCCAGAGGGTTGCTCTGAGTGCTTTTCACATTCGTTATTCTTCTGGCGGGCTGTTAGAAGCGGAGCCTCTGCTCCTGCTTCTTCACATCCGTTAAGCCGGCTCATCTTTCAGTACAGTATAAACAACGAGACGTTCTAGATGTGTTCTCTTCGACTGGTCATAAATTCCGGTACAGGTGATCAGGTTAAGGCCCTTCCGATCAGATGGTCCGAAAATCTGTTGAATTGGCGCGTCATCATAAGGATAGGCTTCTGCCTGTTCAACGATAAAAGTCAGCTTCGTCCCTTTTGCATCGGTTATAAGAACTTCATCCCCAGGCGTTAAACTGTTTAATTTAAAGAAGACTGCCGGACCTGTTTTATTGTCTACATGACCGGCAATGACAGCATTTCCGTAATCACCGGGCTTAGCTCCCTGCTTGTACCAAGCTGTATTCTCATCCTTTTCAGGAACACCCATTGAGCCGTCTTCAAGCAGTCCGGTTTTCTCTACAGCTGTAACGATTCCAAGCTTTGGTATTTCGATTGATTCCGGGACAATTCCCTCTTGTTCACTCTGAGACGGCTGGTCGGAAGCTGCCGCAAATTTCAAAGAAGCGGCAGGTTTCGGTTCGCTTTTCACTGGCGCAGTCAAATCTGCCGCTTCATCTCCAGCCGAACCGCACCCTGCAAGGATGCCTAGAAGCAGAACATTACTGAGCGCTTTTCTTTTTCCCATAAATCACTAAAGCTCCCAGTCCAGCTGCTGCTGCTGCAAACATAGCCCAAGGTGCTTGGCTTTCAGAGGCTCCGCCCATTCCTGTTTTCGGCATTTCTGAAGGCATCATCGGATCCTCTAATACGATGGCATCAAGAGCAGGATCGTTTTCAAGAAAACCTACAGCTAAAACGGTATACGTCATGTTTTCTTTAAGCTCTGTTCCTGAAAGATCCAATACCGCATCCATTGATCCGGCTGCTCTTACTTCAAGATCATAGCTTCCAGGGTCTACTTCCATATATTCTGTAACTCCCTTAAATTCAGCGCCCGGGAAAAGCACATCGCCGTCTTTTACCGCTACATCCACCGCAGGTGCATCAGGAGAGAAATGGCCTACACGGATTTTAGCTTTTCCTTCTGAAACCATCGTATCGTCATTCAGGACTTGCAGTTCAAGATTATCAAGGGTATTGACAGCAGCAGCCGTATACATTTTGCCGGCTTCTACTGTTAAATCAGCTGAAATAACTGGCTCTCCGTCTGCAACGGTTCCTGCTGCAAAGATTTCTACTTTATGTTCCCCAGCAGGTACAGCCATGAATTCAGTAGCAGCTTTAAACTCTGCTCCTTCTACTACAGTATTGCCATCTACCGTTACATCAACAGCTGGAGCATCCGGTGAAGCATGTACGATTCGAACCATAGCATCCTTTGATTCTGCCGCCATTGCAGCTGTTCCCATTAACGCAAATACCATTACGATTGCAAGCATAGCTAATTTTTTCATCCTGATTCTCTCCCTTTATTTTATTTTGAATGAGCTGATAATCTTGAACGGCCCTCCTATCTACACTTTATATACAAATCTTATACAATACCTATATGTAATGTCAAAAGACTACATGTTCTGACAGCACATTCAAATTTATTACTGTATTTGTATGGTTATTTAGAACATAGTTTAATCAAATAAATATAGATGCTTTTATGTACAAATTAGCCGTATTTTTCCCTTTCTGGCACGCTGTTTTCGGCTAATCATTCGCGTTTGCAGCCATTCATGGATTATAATGTAGGAATCAATGGATAAAGGAGGAGCTTGCATGAAAATCAAAGTAAAGGATCAGGCTGCCAAATGGTATCAGGAAGAATTGCGGCTGGAGACAGGAGACTCTGTCCGCTTTTTTGTGCGGTATGGGGGTGCAAGTAAAATCCAGAAGGGCTTTAGCCTTGGTATTGTAAAAGAAGAAAAGGAAGAAGCCGGGGTGTCTACCGAGGCTGAGGGGATTAAATTTTACGTCAATGAACAGGACCTTTGGTATTTCGATGGGAATGATTTGATTGTGGATTTTGACACAGAGCGTAATGAGCCTGTTTTTGATTATGAAGAGGGAACTGGTTGAACTGCGCGGCACATTATTTTCTCCCATCCTGAGATGATCAATGCTGCAGGACATAGAGCGGGCCAGGATTCCCTTCCGGCGGTCCCGGCCCGCTTGTCCTGTTTGAATCGGAATAATGCTTGAAAAATTAAGTATAAATCTTAAATTTTTGCATCGTCTTGTACATTTTATAGTGCATCAATACTTCGGACTGCTTAGCTCCCATTAAGTCAAAATGAGGAAAATCACTCCGGCTGTCAATCCATTGCTCCTGAAGTCCAAAGCCTTTTCCCCACTCAGCAAGCTTTCGGATATCGCTGCAGCCCGCTTTTGTAACTGATTTAGCTTCAGGAAACCGGTCATCTTGCCAAAAATGGGTAAGAAATGCAATTTCCCCCCTTGCAACAGCTTTCTTCCACTGCTGAAGGTCCTCTCTTTTAATGCCGAATGCCATTAGATCCCGCTTCCGGCAGCATTTCTGTAAGCTGCATCCCAATCGGGAAAGTGTTTTTTTATATTGATGGGTCTGAAAGTTTCTTTTTTCACACAGACATGTGAAGAGGAAGCCTTAATCGCCAATTCTCCATCCGGCGTGAACATTTCATATTCATAACTGACCCGGATGCCAGTGTATTCTTTCACCCTTGTATGAATTTCTGCCTTCTGGCCATATCTCAGCGGCTTTTTATATTCCACCTGTAAATCCACCACTGGCGACAGAATTCCATCCTCCTCCATTTTGGCATAGGAAAAACCGAGATCTTCAATTAGCCTCGTTCTGCCTATTTCCATCCAGACCAAATAGTTGGCATGATAAACGATTCCCATTTGGTCTGTCTCTGCATATCTTACATCCACTGCTGTTCTAGACGTAAACATCTCTTCTCTCCTAACTTTATTCTTTATGTATTCAGTTTTATATTTTATCACGGCTTAAAATGGCATACAAAACAGAAGCTTTAATGTGTTTATTTGGAACATAGTTTATTTAACATATGTACAGCACTCTATCGAAACAGAATCCATTCCAAGTACGAACAAAGCCAACGAAAAAAACCGGCAAAAGCCGGCTTACATTCATTCGGATTTATATCCATTTTCACGGGCATGTGCCTCATCCTGAATTTCGGATCTCATGGCAGCAATCGAATCTTCCCTGCGTTTGTTTTTCTCTTGAATTCTGTGTCGTTCTTCTTCGTTTGCAAGTCCCATTGACTCATGGGCCTTTTCAATGTTTTGAATGGTGTTCTGCACCATATCCTGCAATTTTTCCACATTATCTGAACGGTCATCCGGGTTGGACTTATATCCCATAGCTTTCACCCTCCAAAATTTCCGGCTATTCGCCTTTTGTTTGTATTACCTGTGCATGCTGGTTAGACTTATCCTGCATTTTCTTGCCTTTATTTCCGCCAAATCCCCTTGATTTTGTTCCAATATGATTAGGGGTAAAATGGCTTTGCTTGTCATTGGAATTGGTCATAAAACAGCCTCCTTCCGGTGTTTATTTTGTCCGGAAGGAGGCTGTTTCATGAATTTATTTTTCATTGTAACGCTGTTCTAATTTATCTTCAATTTTGCTTAAAAAGGCTTCATCCTTCAGCAATTCTTTTTTGTTTTCCATAACCAATTCTTCGAATGACAGCTTTTTGATTTTTCTCAAAAGCTTCACCTCCATATGTATTAGCGACAGTATCGCCCTGTCTGCAGATTTTTATACATAGGAAGGCGGGTATGGTTCGTTAAGAGTCAGCGAATTCCTCCAGGGTTCCGCGGTCCACCATGCCTCTCTGGACTTTTTGAATGATGCCTTCCTCGTCAAGAAAATACGTTGTTGGATAACTGAATACTTCGTACTGGCTCAGCACTTCTGAATTCACATCCATTAAAACAGGAAATTTCATCGCATGGCTGTCAACAAATGTTCTTACAGCCTCTTCACTTGCTTCAGAACCTGTGTAGTTGATTGCCAAAACAACAAGATCATCCGAATGCTTTGCGGAAATTTCTTTAAGTTCAGGTATTTCTTCCTTACATGGAGGGCACCACGTAGCCCAGAAATTAACAATCACTTTTTTCCCTTTATAATCGGCAAGGTGTGCTTCGTTCCCATTGATCAAAGGCAGGCTGAATTCAGGCGCTTTGTTCCCTTGATCAAGCCCGACCTCAGGTCCTTTTGGCCATAAAGCCTGCCAGGCAGCAGAGATGATCAGTACCGCTAATACAGCAATGGCTGCAATCCGTTTCATTATGGCTCTTCCCTTCTCCCGTAGTCTGTACTATATGTATGCAATAATTTTACTTTAAAACCATCTATAAGGACAGACCAGACAGAGAAAGAGGGTGTCCTGGAAGGCATTAGCTTCCGGACACCCTCTAGGATTTCTCACTTAAGCTGCAGACGCTTATTCTTCTTAAACCGGCCTGACCCTCTCCTATAATGCGAATGCCAACAAAAAAAAGAAATGAGAGCCGATTGATGCCTTGAGGGATATCCCCATTATATGCCCCAAGACCAGCAGATAAAAAAAGAGGCGACTCTCCGGCCGAAATAGTATTCGACCTCAAGAGTCAGCCCCTTCATACCCTGTTTATGCTTTTAATTTATCACGCAATACCATCGGCAGGATTCCGCCATGTCGGTAATAATCGATTTCGACTTCACTGTCAAAACGAACAAGCGCTTCAAACTCAATGGAACTGCCGTTTTCATCTGTTGCACGGACTTCTACAAAATCGCGCGGTTTAACAGATTCATCAATCGCCACTTCAAAAACTTCCTTGCCTGTCAATCCAAGAGATTCTGCACTGTCTCCTTCTTTGAACTGGAGAGGAAGCACACCCATAAGAACAAGATTGCTTCTATGGATCCGCTCGTAGCTTTCAGCAATCACGGTTTTGATTCCGAGAAGAGTCGTTCCTTTAGCTGCCCAGTCGCGGGAGCTGCCCATGCCGTAATCTTTTCCGCCGATCACCATAAGCCCTGTTCCATCCTGCTTGTATTTCATGCAAGCTTCATAAATGGATGTAACTTCGCCTGTCGGCCAATAGGTTGTAAATCCGCCTTCTGTGCCCGGTGCAATCTGATTGCGGATCCGGATGTTGGCAAAAGTTCCGCGCATCATTACCTCATGGTTACCGCGGCGGGAACCGTAGGAATTAAAGTCTTTTGGTGAAACCCCTTTTTCCTGCAGATAGCGTCCGGCAGGAGTATCCTTTCCAATCGAACCGGCTGGTGAAATGTGATCTGTCGTAACAGAATCTCCAAACTTCCCGACTATGCGAAGTCCTGTCAAAGGTTTGACGGTACCCGGCTCCGGAGACATACCTTCAAAGAATGTTGGCGCCTGAATGTATGTGGAATTTTCATCCCATACGTATTGTGCTTCATCTGTGGTCTCAATTTCATTCCAGCGGGCATTGTCATCAAACACGCGGTCATACTCTTTGCGGAAAAGCTCTGGAGTAACCGTTCTGGCCACAACCTCTTTGATTTCTTCTGAAGTAGGCCATATATCATGGAAAAATACATCCTTGCCATCTTTGTCTTTTCCGAATGAATCCTTTTTAAGGTCCACATCCACTGTTCCTGCCAGTGCATAAGCGACGACTAGCGGAGGAGATGCCAGATAGTTGCCCTTCACGAGCGGGTGGATACGGCCTTCAAAGTTCCGGTTTCCGGAGAGGACAGAAGTGATAAGCAAATCAGCGTCCGCTACTGCTTTTTCAATTTCTTCAGCAAGCGGGCCGGAGTTTCCAATGCATGTCGTACAGCCATAGCCGACTGTATTGAAGCCAAGCTGTTCAAGGTAAGGCATAAGACCTGAATTATTCAAATATCCGGTAACAACTTTTGATCCCGGTGCAAGAGATGTTTTGACATATGACGGCACTTGAAGGCCTTTTTCAACAGCTTTTTTCGCCACCAGGCCGGCACCGATCAATACATATGGGTTAGAGGTATTGGTACAGCTCGTTATCGCTGCAATCGCAATCGCACCTGTTTTCATCACAGTTTCCTCGCCGCTTGCGAGGGTTACCTGAACTTCTTTATTAAGGTCCTCCGCGTCCAGTCCGAAGCCCTGGTTTCCGAATGGAGCCGCCAGCTGGGAATGGAACGTTTCTTTCATTTCAGAAAGGGGAATCAGATCCTGCGGGCGCTTCGGTCCGGAAAGGTTCGCCTCAATACTGCCCAGATCAATTTCCACAACATCCGTAAAGATTGGATCCACTTTGTCCGGCGTATAGAAAAGATCGTTTTCCTTTGAATAAGCTTCTACGAGATCAATCTGATCCTCATCCCGTCCTGTTAGACGAAGATAATTCAGCGTTTCGCCATCAACAGGGAAGAATCCGCATGTCGCTCCGTATTCCGGTGCCATGTTCGCGATGGTTGCACGGTCTGCCAGAGGAAGCTCAGGCACACCCGGCCCATAGAACTCGACAAATTTTCCTACTACGCCTTTTTGGCGCAAAACCTGGGTTACTTTGAGGGCGAGATCAGTCGCAGTTGTACCCTGTGGCAATTTCCCCGTAAGTTTTACCCCGATTACCTCAGGCACTGGAAAATAAGAAGGCTGGCCAAGCATACCCGCTTCAGCTTCGATTCCGCCTACACCCCAGCCTAAAACACCGATTCCGTTAATCATCGTAGTATGGGAGTCTGTGCCGACCAGAGAATCCGGATACGCAATGGTTTCGGAATCCTTTTCTGCAGCATGCACAACATTTGCCAGATATTCAAGGTTTACCTGATGGACGATTCCGGTTGCTGGCGGTACCGCACGGTAGTTGTCAAAGGCTTTTTTAGCCCAGCTTAAAAATTTATATCTTTCCGCATTTCGCTGAAATTCCAGTTCCATGTTAAATTGCAGCGCATCTTCCGTTCCCGCTTTATCCACTTGTACGGAGTGGTCGATCACGAGGTCCACAGTAATTTCCGGATTAATTTTATCCGGATCCCCACCCATTTCAGCCATTGCTTTTCTTAACGAAGCCAAGTCCACCACGGCCGGAACGCCCGTAAAATCCTGAAGGATAACACGGGAAGGCTTAAAAGGCACATCAATATCTTTTTGCTCACTTGTGCCCCATTTGGCAAGGTTCTCAACGTGCTCTTTTTTAATTACATGTCCATCGACCTGTCTCAAAACAGATTCAAGAAGAACTTTAATGGAATACGGCAATTTAGTAACCTGGCCGATCCCTGCATCTTCAAGCGCTTTCAAAGAGTAGTAATGATACGTTTTCCCTCTTAAATCGAAGGATTTGCGAGCTTTAAAAACATCCTGATTATTCAATTGCTGCTGTTCTGCCATATGTTACTCCCCCTTAAAGAAAACTGTCGAAAGCGGCTTAAAACCGCCGCTGCAAACTTCACAATTCAATCTTAATACAACTTTATACATAAGTAAATATCAATGATGTTATTGATGATTATAAGGATATCTTATAGAAAAGAAAATTCTTTATTTTTCTAAAATATAAAAATTTGCCTGGATTGCACCTTCTGCATCAAATCAGCTTGCAGGGACACACTTTCGTATAAGGGGGTGAATGAAGTGGCCAAAAGAAAAGCCAATCACCTGATTGAAGGAATGAACGCAGCCGGTGCACAAGGCCAAGGAGCCGGCTATAATGAAGAATATCAAAATGAACCGCTGACTGCAGAACAAAGACAAAACAACAAAAAACGCAAAAAGAATCAATAATACAGAGGCTGTTTAAAAAGGCCGCTTGAGAGAAAATATTGGAATAAAAAACCCCCCCGGGCATACCGGGGGTTTAAGTCTTTTTCTTTTAAACTTGGCTGTTGATTTCCGCTGCAGGCGTTCGCTTATGCTTGGGCGGACAGGTGTGAAAAATCAACACCATGCTTTAACAAAGCCTTTCTTTTAATTGTGCTGGTCAGGCTTATCAGCCCGGAAAGCATTGAACAGTAAACGAACTTACTGGACAGACATTCCCTTTATTCAGACTTATTTATTTCCGATACAATCCGGTTGATATCATGCTGAAATTTCTCGAGCTGGGACCTCTGATGTTCCGTTGCATTTTCGAGAGCATTTTGTATTTGGGCATTCGTTTCATTAATTTCTTCTTTTAAATGCTTTAGATGAGATCCATAATCAGCACTCGAAGGATTCATTTGCTCATAATGGTGAACGGTTTCAGCAGCTTCCTGCTGCGCAGCCTGAAACGACTGCTGTTTGTTTTTGTGATAGGGCATCGTTATTCTCTCCTTTACCTGTTTGACTGCTCATATCTTTTCCTCCAACGGCAAATGTATGCATGAATACTCCTTCCCCGGAGGCTAAAACTAATCAGACAAGGAGGCGAGATTCATGACGAACAAAAATACAGGCAAGGACATTAGAAAGAATGCGCCTAAAGGCGATCAGCCCGGCCAGCCCGAACCATTAAGCGGGTCAAAAAAAGTAAAAAACAGAAACCATACCCGCCAAAAGCATAATAGCGGACACGATATGTAAAGCACGATCATTTTTTTCCTTCTCATAGGCCTGTTCTATTCACTTTTATCAATCATTTGAATAAAAATAATGGAAAGGTTTTTATGGAGGGTATGACAGCAATGAGTGATTCTAAACGACCCGCTCTTTCTGATTTTGAAGGGCTGGATCAATGGCTGGCTCAGTTTTTGGAAGATCCTTATGCGGACGGACTGGCCAATTCGTTCAGAACAGATGTATACGAAATAAGCGATCAATACATTATTGAAGCGGACCTGTGCACGGTTTTCCCTAAGCGGCTCGTTATTTGTAAAGACCACAGCAGCTTAACCATCCAAAGTGAATGCTGTGATGGAAAGCTTCTTGAATCTCTGGTTTTTCTCCCATTTGAAATAGACAGCAGAACGCTTAATGCGAAATTTCAGGATGGCTTTCTTGAAATCCATGTGCCTAAGGAAGAACAGTCCGGAAAAGCCGGGACGAACGATAGGATAATTATTCAGCTTTAGCAGAGACCTGTCTCTGCTTTTTTCCATTTTTGGATAAATGCTTATACAAGGAATGAAGCCTGTACATATAATAGAAAAAAGCCGGAGGAGAGATAGCAAATGGGAGTATATATTAAAAACCTGGTTATTAATGAGGTTTCGGGAGGTATTGTCCATTTCGGCAATGCGGCGAACATTTCACCTGTAACTGCATCGAAAACCGCAGAAGGCAGCCCTGATATGGAATCGGTGTCATCCGAATCTGCGAACGGCACAGCTTCTCCGCAGGTTCCCTCAGGGCCCATGAAAGATCCTGCCCGTTTAAGAGGAGCCGCAGCCCAGAGACAAAGCCGCTCTAATTGATGTCCTTCCCTGTCCCCGGGGAACGGCTTTCACAAATTGAAGAAAAATAAAGCGCTTGCCACTAAACTGAGCCCGTTTCATGTATAATAAAAGAATAAATGGAAACAGTTGGGGTGAAGGATGATGCTGGACGGCTGGTTTCAATGGTTTATCGTATTTTGGGTGTTTTTCCTCGCCGGAATGCTCTCGATCGGCGGATACTTTATGTTCAGAAAATTCTTAAAGCGACTGCCCAAAGAAGATGGGAAATCCGATTTGGACTGGCAGGATCATTATATAAGCCAATCGCGCCATCTGTGGGAGCAGCAGCAGAAAGAGCTATTAGAGGAATTAGTTGCCCCAGTTCCCGAACTGTTCAGGGATGTGGCAAGGGAGAAAATTGCAGGCAAAATCGGTGAGCTTGCCTTAAGCGAAAAAGCTTCTTTTATCACTCAGGATCATGTAATCAGAGGCTATATTCTGGCCACACCTAAAAGAGATCATAAATTCTTAATAAAAAGACTGAAAGAAAAGAATATCGATCACCGTTCCTATAAAGCAATGTTTTAAGAAAGAGAAGAGCTGCATCCGGGTTACCGGCTGCAGCTTTTTAAGTCGCCTGACTGTTTGGCGGATTAAGCTGGTTTTGTATTTTCTTAAACGATACATACATGGCAATCCTCCAGGGTACAATCATTCCAAAAGCCAGAATCCAGAACATTCCGCTCAGTGCTCCCACATCAATGGATAAACTTAAAACAGACTTCAAGCCAATCCGGAGTGCGAGAAGCGCCACTAGTATGAAAGCAAAGGCCTTGGATCTCTTCAAATAAATTTCATTGTCCCTGATTTCAAACTTGCTTGTTTTAATGAGGAATATCGAAAAAAACATGCCTGCCAGGATCGCTTCCGAAAATTCCGCAAACGTTACACGAAAAAAAGGAAAAACGAACATGAGAGCTCCGGTACTCATAAAAAGCGGCGGCAAGATGATTTTTTTTGCAGATGCAGGCCTCCTGGAGGCTCTCATTCTTACTACCAGCACGATGCAGCCCATAAAAACGGCCAATATAGTAGAAATGATCAGTAAATCCATCCTTTATCATCCCTCGCAGTGTATTGCTTCTATTATAAACCATTTATGCCTAAGTTAACATATGACTCGTCCGCCTTTATCATGCTGCGGAACAAAAAAACCATTTAGACAGACTCTAAATGGCAAATGAACTATCCTAATACACGATCCACAGCTTCCAGCACACGGCTTGCATCAAATGGCTTAATTATAAAATCCTTTGCTCCTGCTTCAATGGCTTCCACAACCATCTTCTGCTGTCCCATTGCAGAGCACATAATCACCTTGGCGGACGGAAATTCCCTCATAATTTCTTTAAGGGCTTCAATCCCATTTTTTTCAGGCATTGTAATATCAAGTGTAACCAGATCGGGAAGAAGCTCCCTGTATTTGCTGACCGCTTCAAATCCATTTTCAGCTTCTCCTGCAATCGTGTGGTTGGCTCCATTTAAAATACTGGTCAGCGTTACTCTCATAAATTTGGCATCATCGACGATTAAAATCCCCGCCATGTTACCCCTCCCCATCATGCTTAGCACTTTTTCTGCCCTTATTATAACAGATTCATAAGAAATATGTAGTAAATTTGTCTCATTTATAATAAATTTATAGGTCTAAAATCCTGAAAAACCTGTCAGCTCAGTGAAAAAAATGATAATCCTGGACAATCCGTCAAAATACAGGATAAGTCCCATCCCCAGCATAACAGTCCCGCCTGTTTTCATAAAGGCACCGGTGTGACGCTTTATCCAATTCATTTTTCCAAGGAAGAATGCCATTAGGAAAAAGGGAACCGAAAATCCCAGCACATAGCTTACCATATAAAGAACACTGGATTCGGGCTGGGAACTGGCAAGTCCCATTACTGAGGTCAGAATGGGTCCAATGCACGGTGACCAGCCAGCGGCAAAACCAAGACCAATTAGTAAAGTACCGGCGTACCCTGCCGGCCTGGTTTTGAATTGAAATTTACGCTCCTTCAAGAGCAGAGCCGGACTAAACACTCCAAGTGTAACAAAACCCATTACGATCATCAAAATAGCACCGAGCTGTCTCAAAAGATTCTGATAATCAATAAAAAAGCGTCCGATAATAGTAGCGCTGTACCCCAACGCAACAAATATAATAGAGAATCCAAGTAAAAAGAAGAATGTATGCAGCAGGCTCTGCCTATTCTGCATCCCCTGATGATGTTTTAAATCCGATACAGTTACCCCGGTTATGTATGATAAAAATGCCGGATACACAGGCAAGCAGCACGGTGAAATAAACGACAGAAACCCCGCACCGAAAGAAAGAAGCACATTCACGTCACTCATTCATTCTCCCCCTCCGTTTCCTGATTGACCAAGTGTTTATGTTTAAGCAGTCCCTTCCTTGCAATAAAATTCCCTATCTCTATTTTATCAAGTGCAGCAAGAAAAAATTGTTTCACTTTATGACAGGGATATGTCAATTTTCTTACAGTTAAATCCAGCATATAGAAGAATTCAGTAAATGCCCTTATAATTTAATAAGATTATTACATCTCCTGCTCCAACCGAATTCCAGGTGCAAGCAGCAGTTCATATAGAAGGGATTTATCGCAGCGATGAAAAAAAGTATACTTAAAGAGATTGAACAGAAACGGGTAGAACTTAATGAAATAGCTGATAAAAACGGTATGTCTTCATCGATTACCATTCGTTACAGTCAGGAACTCGATAAAATGCTCTATGAGTACCAGCAGTTTCAGTCTTCCAATAACGGACAGCGGATCAGCTTATAATTTTGTCAGAAAAGAGATGGCCACTATCGGTCATTTCTTTTATTATATACGAATTCAATCGTTCATTTATTTCGTTTATTGAAAGAATGATCGGTTAACCGATTTGGTAAAGAAGCAAATGATCTTTCTGCAGGCACTCATGCACATTTCTTGGTGGCTGTTTCTGTATAGGGATAAGCGAACGGCCGCAGCGGAAAATAAACTCCTGTATAAGACGAAGAACCACCATCCATAGGCTAAGCTGCCAACAGAATAAGTGGTTCGGGAAAGTACAGATTCATTTCAATAAATTCCTATATAGAATTTACCTCACAGTAAAAGCAAGCCTGCAAATGTGTCTTCGAGTATCTATCGTTAAGCGATAAACCCTGCAGCCACAAGGGTCTACTTCAACTGTTGATTGTTCATCGCCTTCATCATTTGGTTGATTTTCTTCTGGGACGGTTTCATTCCCATCTGCATCATCATCATCCGTAGCATATTTTCATTAATTGGCGGATTCTTTTTCAAATAGCTCATCATGTATCTGCGAGCGATAAAGAAACCCAGCGCCACGCCGCCCAAAAGAGCAACTATAATCAGTGTAATGCCGAGCCATAAAGCCATGGTAGTTCCTCCTTCAAGTTCTCTCGTTTACAGTCTACTAAACCCTCGGCAATTATACAATAATTCCTGCCTAATTTCTGCTTTTTTAGACAAATTTTCTTTCCGATATCGGGTTTAGCCAGCCATATCTTCTTGATTGAAAGTCCATTGCGAGAAAACAGGGATTCATTTTACGGAGAATTTCAAAAAATATAGTCTCAGCTTCAAAGCTGCCCTGGGCATCAATTTCCAGATACCTCTCTTTAATCAGAAGGGTAGCCTGTCCAGGATCGCCATTTAACACGATTCTGTGCAAGTCTCCAAGCTGCCTGTACCCCTTTCTCATCATTAAAAATCCGTTCAGCAGCTGATGAATCGATTTTGAAGGAATAGGCTTCGATATATACTCAACCTGCTGTTTAAGCAATGAGTAACGCTCATCATGTATGCTTGTCCAATGATACGTGCGAATTAGATCAAAAATTTTTGATTCCTTGCCAAAATAATGACTTGCAATCTCCTCTTCCATAAAATACACATAGTAATGCCTCAATGGTAATCCCTCCTAAGCCGATGCCGCCCTTTTACTCATTATAACGGGATGGATGGAGTGAAGAGTGTCTTAATACGGAGAGAGGAACCACTAATTATGTCGAATAGAGATAAAAGAAGAGCCGGTATAATGCCGGCTCCTCTTCTCCTCTAATTGATCAGCTCTGTTAACTTGACTGTTGATTGCAGCTTGAAGGCGAGCGGCAAGGTTCCTCCCAGGTTGCCTTCCGTTCCAGTCAACAGGTGTGAAAACGAACACTCGATCAATAAATCCTATTTATTCAGTAACGCTTTGACTCTCGCTGCTACATTCTCAGAGGTGAATCCAAATTCTTTCATAATTGTGCTGCCAGGTGCTGATGCCCCAAAACGATTGATTCCAAGTACATCCCCTTCATCTCCTGTGTAACGTTCCCAGCCAAGCGGAGACGCAACCTCGATAGCAAGACGCTTTTTAACTTCTTTTGGAAGAACGGAGCGTTTGTATTCTTCTGATTGCTCTTCAAACCTTTTCCAGGATGGCATGCTGACAACTGAAGCGTGGATGCCCTCCTGCAAAAGTGCTTTCTGAGCTTCTACCGCTAGACCAACCTCAGATCCTGAAGCCAGCAGAAGCACATCTGCCTGCTCTTTATCGGCAGGAGAAACGATGTAAGCTCCTTTTTCCACTCCTGAAGCAGCAAGTTCTGCAGAATGCTCCAGCGTCGGAAGATCCTGTCTTGAAAGGACAAGAGCCGTTGGACTTGATTCTGATGTTACTGCCAGTTTCCAGGCCGCAGCTACTTCGTTGCCATCTGCGGGTCTGATAACATCAAGGTTTGGCATGGCGCGCAGAGAAGCGAGCTGTTCAATCGGCTCATGCGTTGGGCCGTCTTCCCCAACGGCAATGCTGTCGTGTGTAAAGACAAAGGTCACAGGAAGGTTCATAAGCGCAGCAAGACGAATAGCCGGACGCAGGTAATCAGAGAATACGAAGAATGTTCCTCCGAAAACCTTTAGGCCGCCATGCAGAGTCATGCCATTAAGAGCAGCACCCATTGAGAATTCCCTGACACCGAACCAGATGTTGCGTCCGCTGTAGTTATCCGCCGTGAAGTCCTCTACATTTTTAATTGTTGTCTTATTTGAACCTGCAAGGTCAGCAGAGCCTCCAAACAGGTAAGGCACATTTTTGGCTATCGCATTAAGCACTTCTCCTGAAGAAGCTCTGGAAGCGAGTCCTGCACCTGTCTCATAGACAGGAATATCCGCGTCCCATCCTTCAGGAAGCTCGCCGTGGATGGCCCTTGTCAGCTCTTCTGCAAGCTCAGGATACTCTTTTTTATAATCCTCAAAAAGTTCATTCCACTCTTGCTCAGCCTGAGCCCCATGGTCTTTAATGGTTTTGCTGAAATGTTCATACACTTCATCCGGTACATGGAAATCCTTTTCGAAAGTCCACTTGTATGCTTCTTTTGTAAGCTTCGTTTCCTCTGCTCCGAGCGGTGCACCGTGTACCCCTGATGTTCCTGCACGGTTTGGAGAACCAAAGCCGATTGTCGTTTTTACTTCGATGAGAGTCGGCTGATCTTCGTTCTTTTTGGCTTCTTCAATAGCCCGGCCTATTTCATCCGTATCATTTCCATCCTCTACACGCAGAACCTGCCAGCCCATCGCCTCAAAGCGCTGCTGGACGTTTTCGCTGAAAGAGCGGTCAAGATCCCCGTCAAGAGAGATATCATTGGAATCATAAAGAACAATTAACCTGCCAAGCTTTAAGTGGCCGGCAAATGACGAAGCTTCAGAAGAGATTCCTTCCATTAAATCTCCGTCTCCGCAAACGGCAAATGTATGATGGTCTACGATGTTGTATGAACCTCTGTTATATGTATGAGCAAGGTGCCGTTCAGCCATTGCCATGCCGACAGCCATTCCAATTCCCTGTCCAAGCGGACCAGTCGTTGCGTCAACTCCCGGAGTGTGCCCGAATTCAGGATGTCCCGGAGTTTTGCTGTCCCACTGACGGAATGATTTTAAATCCTCCATGGAAACATCGTATCCGGATAAATGAAGCATGCTGTAAAGAAGCATAGAGCCATGTCCGGCTGAAAGAACAAACCGGTCACGGTTAAACCAATTTGGGTTGCCGGGGTTTTGCTTCATAAAATCTACCCAAAGCTTATATGTCATTGGAGCGGAACCCATCGGCATTCCCGGATGCCCTGATTTTGCTTTTTCAATTGCATCAATGGATAACGTACGAATTGTAGCAATGGATAATGAATCAATAGTAGATAATGTCATAATAACCATCCTTTCGTGAACAATTTACCCTCTTATCATATCCGTAGAAAAGAAAATGTACAACCAATAGGCCTGTTAATTTCAACAGGCCCTGGTTAATGCAATCCTTTATTCTTTTCATTTTTCAATTTTTGTGGAGTTACATCATTTCCCTCAGGGTCTACAACCGTTACACTTTTCAGCGTGTTCTTCATAGAACCCCTAAAAGCACGGAGATACTCTTCACGGAGTCTCTTTTGTTCAAGAAGCTCCTTTTCCGTAAGCCCCTCGGATTTGGACTTTCTTGAAAGAGCATTGATTCTGTCGATTTTTTCTTTAGAAAGCATATTGATTCTCCTTTATAAACCGGCTCTGCCAAAAGCAAAGTTCCTGCATCAAAACTAAAGTTAGTAGTGACATCGTACAAAATATATGAGAAAAAGGCAAACAAACAGATTAGTTCTCCTGTTCGGCTGCCTTTGTTTCTTCCGTATACTCCTGGTATCGCCGATGAACGGTTGCTTTTGAAACGGAATATCCAAATCCTCTAAGGGTAGCGGCAATTTCTGCAAAGGTGAGTTTGCTTGCCCTAAGACGGATAATATCCTCGATAGGAACATCTATTTTGTCTTTCCTTCCGCCTGAGGAGAGATCTGTCAGGTTTTCCTGGGGACGGTAGCCATTTTCTACTGCACGCTTCATTCCCCGTTTAATCTTTAAATTATGTATTTTCCTTTGGTACTCCTCTACAATACCCACTATTTCAAGGACCATTGAATCCGCTTCAGAAAGCTGGTGCTCTCCCTGATGTGAAATCGTAAATACTTTAGCCTTTTCTTTATACAGAAAATGAAGGATGGCCATTCTGGCACTGCCCCTCCCAAGCCTTGTCTCATCCTGAATGAGTATCGCCTCTGCTTCTCTTTTTTTCACCGCATCAAGAAGGGTAAGGATCCCCTCTCTCTCTATTTCATAGCCGCTGGCTTTCTCCATGATGGTCTGCACCGGTTCCATCCCGTGCTCTTCTGCAAGCGAGGAGAGTTCTTCCTTTTGCCTCTGCAGCGATGTCTCCTGTTCTGCCTTATCTGTGCTCACCCTGCAGTAAATTATCGCTTTCAAACAACCACCTACTCTTCTGAAGCTATCATCTTCGCATCTATTTTATACACTTCTTCTTTTTTAACCGGTATATACAGCTCTTCGCCAGGTTTAATGACGAGGGAAGTCATCCTGTTCTCCTTGTTGACCCACTCCACGAATTCAGTACTTGTAAGATCATGTCTGCCTTTGAGCTCTTCCGCAAGATCCCACAGCGTATCGCCTTCACGGATTTCTATTTTAGCATATTTTTCAAGCAGGCTGCTGTTCCCTTTATCAGCGGCTGCGTATAAAATTCCTCCAACAAGAAGTGCGAAAACAGAAATGTAAGCAAATGTAATTTTAGACATTTGAATCCCTCCAGAATGTTTGTTCGTATTTTGATAAATTCATTATAATCCGAACAAACATTCCCAGTCAAGAGGTTTTCGAACTTATGTTTGTATATGCAGGTAAATCATGCTATAATAACTATAAATTACTTACTCTGAGGTGCTAAGGATGAGCAAACTATCAAAAAGGCAACAGGACATTCTGGAATTTATTAAACAGGAAGTCAAAAGCAAAGGCTATCCTCCCTCCGTCCGTGAAATTGGCTTGGCCGTAGGCCTTGCCTCTAGCTCTACCGTGCATGGCCACCTTGCGCGGCTCGAGAATAAAGGATTGATACGGAGAGACCCCACTAAGCCGAGAGCGATTGAAGTACTGAACGAAGAACTGGAAATTCCAAAAAGCAGCGCTGTCAACATCCCGATTATCGGGAAGGTTACAGCAGGGGTTCCTATTACAGCAGTAGAAAACATTGAAGAATATTTCCCGCTGCCCGAACGTCTGGTCCCTCCTGATGACCATGTATTTATGCTTGAAGTTGTAGGAGACAGTATGATTGAAGCGGGAATTCTGGACGGAGACCTTGTGATAGTCCGCCAGCAGCAGTCTGCTAATAATGGAGAGATCGTGGTCGCCATGACGGAAGATGATGAAGCAACCGTCAAGCGCTTTTTCAGAGAAAAGGATTATATCAGGCTTCAGCCGGAAAATTCATCCATGGAGCCTATTATCCTGCGGAATGTTTCAATCTTAGGAAAAGTGATTGGCGTATATCGTACGGTGCATTGAGAGCCTTGTTCGTCAGGACAGGCTTTTTTTCTGCATAAAAAGAAGATGGCTGGCAGCCATCTTCTTTTTTATAACGCATGAAAGTTGGTTCCGTCAGTCGTTGCCCCGATGATGCCGGCACGGATGACATAATCCCCAAAATGTTCTCCTTGTTCTCTTTCCTTTGCGTAGCGGGGCAAAAGCTGCCCGAGCTCATTCAGAATTTCTTCTTCTCCAATGTTCTCTTTGTACATTTTGCTGAGCCGGCTGCCGTCAAAGGCTGCTCCCAAGTACATGTTATACTTTCCGGGAGCTTTTCCGATAAAGCCGATTTCCCCCAGTGCATGGCGGGCACATCCGTTCGGACAGCCGGTCATGCGGATGGTGATCTCTTCTCCCCGAAGACCGTTTATATCCACAATTTCTTCAATCCTGCTGATCAGCTCTGGAAGGTAACGCTCCGCCTCGGCCATAGCCAGACCGCATGTCGGGAGTGCTACACATGCCATCGAACTCCGGCGGAGTGCAGAGTGATGGGCTCCGTCTGTTAAGCCGTATGCTTGAATGAGCCCTTCAATTTCCGCCTTCTTTTCAGCAGCTACATTCGCGATGATAACATTTTGATTGGCAGTAAGGCGGAAATCGCCGGTATGCACTCTCGCGATCTCTTTTAAGCCTGTCTTAAGCTGGTAGCCTTCAAAGTCCGCCACACGGCCGCCTTCTACAAACAACGTATAATGCCATGTGCCTTCTGTTCCTTCCACCCAGCCATAACGGTCCCCGTTATGGTCAAAATGAAAATCTTCAGGCTGCCCGAGCTTCCAGCCGAGCCTCTCTTCCAGCTCCTCTTTCACGGTTTCCAGGCCGAGGCGGTCGACTGTATACTTAAAACGTGCGTTCTTTCTTTCAGAACGGTTGCCGTAATCCCGCTGGATGGTAATGATCTTTTCCGACAGCTCCAGAATTTTATCCGGGGTGCAGAAGCCGATGATTTTACCGATTTGAGGATAGGTCTCCTTATCTCCATGAGACATCCCCATTCCTCCGCCAATCATCACATTAAAGCCTTTCAGCAGACCCTTCTCGACGATCGCGATAAAACCAAGGTCCTGCGAGTAGACATCAATATCGTTAGAAGGCGGAACGGCGATGCCGATCTTAAATTTCCTCGGCAAATAAAGCGGACCGTACATCGGTTCAGAAAACTCTTCCTCCCCTGTTACCTTTTCTTCATCCAGCCAGATTTCGTGGTATGCCCTCGTCTTAGGGAGCAAATGCTCACTCAGCTTTTTGGACCATTCGTACACTTCATGATGGATTTCTGACTGATAAGGATTCGGATTGCACATCACGTTCCGGTTTACGTCTCCGCATGCTGCGATCGTGTCCATCATGGATTGATGGATTTCCTTGATCGTATTCTTCATGTTCCACTTTAAAACACCGTGCATCTGAAAGGTCATTCTCGTCGTTAGTTTCAGGGTTCCATTGCCGTTTCTGTCTGCCAGGTCATCCATGACGAGCCATTGTTCCGGTGTGGCCACCCCTCCCGGAAGACGTACCCTCAGCATAAACTGGTATGCAGGTTCAAGCTTTTGTTTTTGACGCTCAATGCGGAGATCCCGGTCATCCTGCAGATAGCTGCCGTGAAATTTCATTAATCTGTTATCATCATCTGAGATGCCGCTGCTGATTTGCTCGAGCATCGATTCCTCGAGAGTCCCGCGCAAAAACCTGCTCTCTTGTTTTATGCGTTCAACATCGCTCGGGCTGCCTTCTGGGGCAGTTAAGATTCGCTTAGACATATTCGATCGAGCTCCTTTCCATGACGTTTAATACACGTCCCGCTGGTACCGTTTTTCCTGCTGCATGGCGGCGATGTATTTTTCCGCCTCTTCTTTTCCCATATTGCCTTCTTTGGCAATGATGGTGATAAGGCTGTTATGAACGTCATGCGCCATATTCTTCTCATCCCCGCATACGTAAACGGCGGCACCGCTTTGAATCCATTCATATAATTCTTTACTGTTCTCGAGCATTCTGTGCTGTACATAAACCTTCTCTGCTGTATCTCTTGAGAACGCTACATTCATTTTTGTCAGGACACCGTCTTTGATCCATTTCTGCCACTCTGTCTGGTAAAGGAAATCTGTGACAAAATGGCGGTCGCCGAAGAACAGCCACGATCTTCCGCCTGCCCCTTTTTCCTCGCGCTCCTGCATAAATGAACGGAAAGGCGCGATACCAGTGCCGGGACCGATCATAATGATCGGGGTATCTCCGTTTTCAGGGAGCTTAAAGTTCTGGTTGGACTGGACGTAGACCGGTAGTTTATCTCCCGGCTGAAGCCGCTCTGCACAGAGGATGGAACACACCCCGCTCCGGGAACGGCCGTATGACTCATAGCGGACGGCTCCAATTGTAAGATGCACTTCTTCAGGATTTGCTTCCAGACTGCTCGCGATCGAGTAAAGGCGGCCCGGAATTTTACGGAGAATCGATAACAAATCCTGTGCCGATCCTTTCCATGGTCCATAATCACGGAGCAGGTCGAGCAGATCGCGGCCTTTCAGATAGGTTTTCAGCTCTTCCTCATGCCCTTCTGACAGCAGCTCTTTCAGCTCTTTGCTGTCTGTCAGCTGGGATGACTGTTCAAGAAGCGGTTTAGTCAGGACGGTAATTTCAAAGTTCGAAGTCAACGCCTCTTTAAGAGATTTAGTCTCTCCCTGCTTGTTGACCTTTACGGTTTCATTTTCGTCCCATTTCATTTCATCTATTATAAGGTTCACGAGAGCCGGGTCGTTTTCCGGGTAAATTCCCAGACTGTCCCCTGGCTCATAGGAGAGGCCGGAACCTTCAAGCGAGAGCTCCAAATGGGTCGTTTCCTTGTCTGAGCCACGCCCGTTGAGATTGATGCTTTCTAATATTTCTGCATAAAATGGATTTGTCCGCGTATACGTGCTTTCGCCTGAGTAGGTAATTTCTTTATTATTGGAAACAGGCTGTGCGGCTGCTCCCTGCAATTCAGCCAATACTTTGTCAAGCCACTCAGCAGCTGGTTCGTCATAATCCAAGTCGCAGTCTGTGCGCGGTGCAAGCCTGCTTGCTCCCAGCTCTTCCAGCCTCAAGTCAAATTCTTTTCCTGTCTGGCAGAATTTCTCGTACGAACTGTCTCCGAGCGACAGTACTGAATAACGCAAACCTTCCAGTTTCGGTGCGCGCTTTCCATGCAGAAATTCATGGAAAGTCAGAGCATTGTCCGGCGGGTCGCCTTCCCCGTGTGTACTTACAGCAATGAGTAGATTTTCAAGCTTTTTCAGAGAATTCGGTTTAAAATCGTTCATGGAGGACACGGTTACTTTAAATCCGTTCTCCTCCAGTTTTTTGCCGCTTTTTGCAGCCAGTCCCTGGGCGTTCCCTGTCTGAGATCCATATAAGATGGTGACTTCTTTAGATACAGGAGCAGATTCATTTTGCTGCTGTGTAACAGCAGTACCAGATGAAGCATCTTGGTCAATGGCAGCCAGATACCCGGCAAGCCACATTTTTTGTGACGGGTTTAAAGATGGCAGAAGCTGGTTCAGCAGATCAGCCTGCTCCTGATTGAATGGACTGTTCGTTACATGTAATGGCAATCTTTACACCTCATTCGTCTGCGTGAATTCATGCGATATCACGATTATACCGATAAAATAAGTCGGCTTTCAACATAGTCAGTACCCTTGTTAACCCTGATAAATAGATTCCCAGTTAATTTTACAGAAAATTTTAGCATTAGTAAAATATTTTTCTTTTATGATGTTCATCAGTTTTCTTAATAGCTGTTCCATTCCAGGAAAAAATAGGGACGCACCTTAAACGAACAGGCCTTTCGCAATAAAAAACCCCCGCTGCATTTTAGCGGGGGTTCTAATCTTATCGTTTGATTTCTTCTCCTGCAAAAACTTTTGCCGTCAGTGGAGCCGCAAGGTATTGCGGTGCTTTTTCAACAAATGCCTGAAAATGTGCGCTTTCGTTATGGCTTTGAACCTCTTCCTGACCGCTCCATAGCTCCACCATCGTGTAGACATAATCGCGCTCAGTGCTTTTCATTAATTCATAGGAAACATTGCCGCTCTCTTCTCTTGAAGCGGATACAAGTGCTGTGATTTCTGTTAAAAATTCAGTTTCCTTCTCTGGCTTTACTTGAAATTCTGCATGAATAATGATCATTTTCATTCTCCTTTTCTATTCTTATTTCCACTCGGTAATTTTTTCAGTTGGCAGGCGGTAGGACTGATAGCCTTGATCCGCTGCTTTTCCGATGGACAGCAGCATTACAGGATAATAGCGTTCTTTATCCATCCCGAAAGCTTCTGCGATCTGATCTTTTTCATAGCCGCCGATCGGGTTTGTATCATACCCATGTGCGCGTGCCGCAAGCATCAGCTGCATGGAAACAAGCCCAGAGTCAATCAGGTTCATCTCTTTCAGCTGGTCGTATGAGCTGTTCTCAAAGAATCCTTTGATGGCCGGGACTTGACGGTCGCGTACTTCAGCAGGCATTAAGCCTTTTTCTACAGCCGTATCATAAATTTCATCTAAATAAAGATCGCTTTGCATATCTGCAAAAACTGCAATAACAGCTGAAGAAGTGGCTACTTGAGTCTGGTTGAATTTAGCAAGAGGTGCAAGCTTTGCTTTTCCTTCTTCAGAATCAATGACAAGAAATCTCCATGGCTGCATATTAACAGATGAAGGAGCCAGCGCTGCTTCCGTCAGGATCTCCGTCATTTTCTCTTTGCTGATTTTTACAGCAGGGTCGTAGCTTCGGATGGAGCGGCGCCCTGTGATGATTTGTTTAAAGTCGTTGGTAATCATAGATCATTCTCCTTCTGTTTTTCTAAGATGTGAAGTGCATTATTCGATGTCTTCTATATTTTGCTGCAGCCTAGTCAGCATTCCTCTTAAGCTGCTCCGCTCTTCTTCAGTAAAACCTTTTAACACATTGGAAACAAATTTTTGTTTCTCCTCGCGGTAAGCATCCATTTTTCTGCGCCCTTCATCGGTCAGCTTCACATACGTGAAACGAGTATCCTCCGGATTCTTGCGGCGGGAGACGCTTCCTCTTTCCTCGAGCTGCTTCAAATGCCTTGTCACGGCTGCATGATCGATCTGAACAGCTTTCTGCAATTCCCGCTGGGTCATTTCCTCTTTTTCATAAAGCTTATGCAGGATCTCCAGACGGGACTGGCTGAGGCCTGTGCAGCGCTCAAATTTAGGCACGATCCTTTTATTGACTTCATAAAGTCTGTGGAATAGTTCGTCATCCTCTGCACACCATTCTTTCAATAGCAACCTCCCTTTCTGGAATAGAATCTTACATAGTTGATAGGTCAATCATTGACTCGTCAACTATCTTATTATAAATCGTTACACAGGTCAAATGATTCGAATTCGTTTCGTGTTTTCCTTTCTGCAGTGCATTCTTAATAACCATCATTTGCCCAGTTTTTCGTTAAAAGTACTGATTGGATATATCTTTTTATTTAGTAAGTTATCAATTATTTGCTTTATTAAATGTGGTTCCCTTAAATCTTCATCTTTATATTCTGCAAAGTCAGCCACCTTAATCCACCTGCTGTCAGTAACCCCTTCTTCTTCGAGCTTTAACCGCCCACCAGTAATTTCACCAATAAAATGAAACAGGATCACTTGATTGTTTGTATTACTGATAAAATTATATACGCCAGTAGTCCCAATCAGTTTTATGTCGTATCCTGTTTCCTCTTTCACTTCCCTTTGGGCAGCATAGAGAATGTACTCGCCATATTCAACATGACCACCCGGAAAGGTCCATTTATTGACTGCGGCAGGTTTATTCTCCCTTATGATCAACACTTTATCATCATTTATGATGGATACAGTTACAACTAGAACAATGCCATCTTGAGACATCGATTTCCCCTCAGTTCTTTATAGATTTTCTTGCCGCAAGTAACTTTTTAAAAATTTTCTACTGTCCTTTCTTTTACATTTTTCTAGGTATTCGACAGAAATAGTACAAAAGCCTTTTTCACAAAAAAACCCTGACACCATTGGTATCAGGGTTTTTGAATTTTAGTACATGCTCATGTACTGCTCGCGCTCCCAAGGGTGCACTTGCGTACGGAACATATCCCATTCGATTTCTTTCGCTTCGATAAAGTGTTCGAACAAATGTTCTCCAAGCGCTTTTACGATCACTTCATTGGATTTGAGAGCTTCAAGTGCTCCAGCCAATGTGGATGGCAAATCGACGATGCCGTTTTCCAGACGCTCTTCTTTGTTCATCACATAGATGTTGCGGTCGATCGGCTTAGGAGGAGTCAATCCGTTCTTGATTCCATCAAGTCCAGCGGCCAGAAGAACGGCCATCGCAAGGTAAGGATTCGCTGCCGGGTCAACACTGCGGACCTCAACACGGGTAGAGATGCCGCGGGATGCCGGGATCCGGATCAGCGGACTGCGGTTACGGGCGGACCATGCTACATAGCAAGGCGCTTCATAGCCTGGCACAAGACGCTTATAGGAGTTCACTGTAGGGTTCGTCACAGCTGTAAAGCCTGTAGCGTTCTTAATGATGCCGGCGATGAACTGGCGTGCTGTATCGCTCATCTGCAGATCTCCAGTTTCATCAAAAAAGGCATTTTTTCCTTCTTTGAAAAGGGAGAGGTTACAGTGCATACCGGATCCATTCACACCGAACAGAGGCTTTGGCATGAACGTAGCATGCAGGCCATGCTTACGGGCAATGGTTTTAACGACAAGCTTAAATGTCTGAATATCATCACAGGCTCTGATCGCACTGGCATATTTAAAATCGATTTCATGCTGGCCCGGAGCCACTTCATGGTGGGATGCTTCAATTTCAAAGCCCATCTCTTCAAGCTCAAGCACGATGTCGCGGCGGCAATTTTCACCAAGATCTGTCGGGGCAAGGTCAAAGTATCCGCCTTTATCGTTTAATTCTAGAGTCGGCTCGCCTCTCTCATCCAACTTAAAGAGGAAAAATTCAGGTTCAGGCCCAAGGTTGAAATCCGTAAAGCCAAGCTCTTCCATTTCTCCAAGTACGCGTTTAAGATTCGCACGCGGATCTCCTTCGAACGGAGTGCCATCCGGATTGTAAATGTCACAGATGAAGCGGGCAACTTTTCCCTTTTCAGATGTCCAAGGAAAAATGACGAACGTATCAAGATCCGGATACAAGTTCATATCAGATTCTTCAATGCGTACGAAGCCTTCAATAGAGGACCCGTCGAACATCATTTTGTTTTCCAGTGCCTTTTCAAGCTGGCTTACAGGGATCTCTACGTTCTTGATGGTGCCCAGAATATCCGTGAACTGCAGGCGGATGTACTTGACGTTGTTTTCCTCCACTAACTTTACGATGTCTTCCTTGGTATACTTTGACATAATCATTTCCTCCCAATTCGAATACAATTTTATTTAAACAATTAAATGGTGCTCACGAATAATTAATGAAAGAATCGGGACATATCTCCCTGCCTGAGTGTTGGCCGGTTGAAACGGCTTCCTTGGGCCAAGTCGGCTTTTAAAAGCTTTCTCAGCTCCTCGTCCGTCAGATCCGGTTTATCTGCTTTGACAGGTTCAGCATGCTGAACGGCAGGAGATTCTTTCCTTGCAAAGATTTGTTTAATTCCCGCCAGATTTACGCCTTTTTCAATCAGACTTTTAATTTCCAGCAGCTGATCGACATCATTGAACGAATACATGCGGCGATTGCCTTCTGTACGGGCTGGAAATACGAGATCATGCTCCTCATAGTAGCGGATTTGCCTGGCAGACAATTCCGTAAGCTGCATAACAATCCCTATTGGAAACAAAGGCATTGAGCGTCTGACATTATCACCCATTCCTTTTCCTCCTTATCAAATCTTACTGCTATTATATTCAATGTTATATTATGTGTCAAGGATATGTAAGGAAATGTGACATTAAAGTTGATTGACCTGGATTTCTTCCTTAATCCGGATAATTACAGGTCTTTTTATACAGCAAAAGAGCGGGAAGCCCGCTCTTTATATCGTTATTAATCGTTTTTCCAGCAGCGCATCCAGAGCTGAACAAATAGCAATTTTGACATGCGAATAAGTGAGCCCGCCCTGAACGTAGGCCGTATAAGGAGCTCTCAGCGGGCCGTCTGCCGAAAGTTCAATGCTTGCCCCCTGAATAAATGTTCCGGCTGCCATGATCACATCGTCTTCATAGCCCGGCATATAGCTCGGATATGGAGTAACATGCGAATTAATAGGCGATGCAAATTGGATAGCCTGGCAGAAAGCAACCATCCGGTCAGGATCGTCAAATTGCACAGACTGAATTAAGTCTGTTCTGGGAGCGTTCCAGGAAGGAGAAGTTTTCAAACCGGCTTTTTCCAGGATGGAAGCTGTGAATATAGCCCCTTTAAGCGCTTGCCCGGCTACATGAGGAGCAAGGAAAAAACCCTGATACATTTCCTGGAGGCTGTAAAGAGAAGCACCCGCTTCAGCACCGATCCCTGGAGAAGTCATTCGGTATGAGCAAGCTGTCACAAGATCCTTTCTTCCGGCTATGTACCCTCCCGTTTTAGCAAGGCCGCCGCCGGGATTCTTTATAAGGGAGCCTGCAATTAAGTCTGCCCCTGCATGGCAAGGTTCCAATTCTTCAATAAATTCCCCATAGCAGTTGTCAACAAAAACGATGATTTCAGGATCGATGGATCTGACATAGGCAGCCATTTCATTTATTTCATCAATTGTGAAGGATGGACGGTTTGCATACCCTTTTGAGCGCTGTATTCCAACCATTTTTGTTTTTTCCGTGATAGCCTTTGCGGCAGCTTCTAAATTCGGCTTCCCGCTTTCTAGAAGGTCTACAGTCTGATAGCTAATGCCGAATTCTTTTAAAGAACCAATGCCTGATCCCCTTATCCCGACAATTTCCTCCAGTGTATCATAAGGTTTTCCTGTCAGGTAAATGAGCTCGTCCCCCGGCCTTAATACCCCGAATAAAGCAATCGAGATTGCATGGGTGCCTGAAATGATCTGCGGACGAACCAAGGCGGCTTCCGCTCCAAACACATCAGCATAGATTTTTTCCAGTGTATCTCTTCCAATGTCATCGTAGCCATAGCCGGTGGAGGGCATAAAATGAGAGTCACTCACTTTATGCTTTTGATAGCTTTCCAGCACGCGGTATTGATTGATCTCAATCCGTTCATCAATCTTTTTATGTACGTGAGCAATTTCTTTTTCCGTCTCAGAGATCAGCGGCTCAAGCTGATCTCCATGTTTTAGCCGATTAAACATTTTACCATTCATCCTCATCTGCTGATTCTTTAGCTGGAAGCTTGGAGTCACCTTCCCGTGCATAGCCGGAAATCTCATATGCTTCTTTTTCTTCAATAAATTGGAACGAACGGACTATGGTGTCCCGTTTCAGCTGAGCGATCAGCCTTCCTTCGCCGGCTGCAAGTTCCATTGAATAAGGAACCATTTCCTTTTTAACCTGTTCTTCCATTTTTTCTTTTAATTGGTTTACATCTTCTTTATTCAGAGCGCTGATCAATACGTATGGATCTGAAGTATTCGGTGTAAACTCCGGGAGTACTTTATCCCTTTTGTTATAGACGGTCAGCCTCGGTATTGAACTTGCTTCCAGTTCATCCAGCAGACGGAAAACCGTTTTCTCATGGTTCATGCTGTCTTCACTGGATGTGTCCACGACATGAAGAATTAAATCCGCTTCCTTTGCTTCTTCCAAAGTAGAACGGAAAGCCGCAACCAGAGTGGTTGGCAAATCCTGAATGAAACCAACCGTGTCAGTCAGCAAGGCCTGATAACCGCTTGGAAGACCCATTTTCCGGGTCATCGGATCAAGGGTCGCAAAAAGAAGATTTTCCTCATAGCTGTCTGCTTCTGTCAAACGGTTAAACAGGGTCGATTTCCCGGCATTTGTATACCCTACAAGGGCAATTTGAAAAGCCTGATTCCGTTTACGGCGCTCGCGGTACCTTGACCGGTGGCTGGTAACGGTTTTCAGCTGCTGTTTAATCTCAACCATTCTCCTGCTGATATGTCTTCGGTCCGTTTCAAGCTGCGTCTCACCTGGGCCTCTAGTTCCGATGCCCCCTCCCTGCCTTGACAAGTGAATCCCCTGTCCGGAAAGCCTGGGCAAAAGATAATCCAGCTGCGCGAGTTCAACCTGGAGCTTACCTTCCCTTGTCTGTGCACGCTGTGCAAATATATCCAGGATCAGCTGAGTCCGGTCAATCACTTTTACTTCTAACTCTCTGGATAGATTGCGGATTTGACTTGGAGAAAGTTCTCCATTAAAAATTACGGCATCCGGTTCGAGTTCCTCAACAAGCGCTTTCAGTTCACTGAGTTTGCCTTTTCCGATACAAGTGGCAGGGTGAAGCCTGTCGCGTTTTTGAGTAACGGAAGCAAGAGCGATGCCTTTAGCTGTTATAATGAGTGATTTCAGCTCTTCCAGTGAATAGTGGAAGTGCTCTTCTGTTACATAAGGTAAGTGGCAGCCAACGATAATCGCCTTTTCGGGCTGAGTTTGTGATAATTCATTCAATCTGCATTCCTGCCTTTTTCTGATTCTTAAGGATAAAATTAATCATACCATTTTTACAATGAATTTGAAAAAAAATCATTGATTTAAAGAGAAACTCCGGATAAAATCTATACGGCTGCATTATTGATTAAGGAGAAATGCTATGACGTGGGAAGTGCTGAGCATCATTGGTACCGCGGCCTTTGCCATAAGCGGGGCAATCGTTGCGATGGAAGAAGAATATGACATTCTTGGTGTATATATACTAGGCATTGTAACAGCCTTTGGGGGTGGCGCAATCCGCAACCTGCTGATCGGCGTACCCGTTTCCGCCCTTTGGGAGCAGGGTTTGTATTTTCAGGTCGCCCTTTTTTCAATTACGCTCGTCTTCATCTTTCCCCGGATGCTGATGAAACATTGGAATCGCTGGGGAAATTTCACTGATGCGATTGGATTATCCGCTTTTGCCATTCAGGGTGCGCTGTATGCCGCAGAAATGCAGCATCCATTAAGCGCTGTCATTGTGGCAGCTGTTTTGACCGGAAGCGGCGGAGGGATCGTGCGGGATTTGCTGGCGAGAAGAAAGCCCTTAGTGCTCAGAGCAGAAATTTACGCCGCCTGGGCGATTATCGGAGGACTCTTCATCGGTGTTGGATGGGCGGCCTCACCGCTTGAGCTCTACACATTGTTCGCAGTCATTACCTTGCTTAGGATTTTATCCTACACCTTCAATTGGAGACTTCCTGCCAGGAGGATATACGAAGAGCAAAAAACCGATCTGGAGCAATAACATTTCAAGTAAAGGGAGTTTCAAGTACTTTCGGTAAAGATGGATAGGGCCGCAGGTTTAGCTGCCGCCCTGCCATTAGACACCGAACCACTTTTTTATTTCTGAGTCCGCAGTAAGTGCTATTTTCAACCATCTCGTCCCCTCGCTGTTATTTTCCTAAGCAATTTTGTGAACCCCCATGATTTTACGGCCAGGATGAACGGCCTCATCCAGGTTTCCCTCATACAACATCATTTCACCCAATCACTTCTCTTGCGGTTCCTATTCTTATACCTTCAAGACGGAGAATATACGGGTCTCCGCCTTGACTCCTTGAACCTTTTGATCCTCGAACATTGAACGGCAAAACGTCCGGTCAGGTAATATTTAATCTTTCATCCCCGAGGTAGCAATCCCTTTAATAAACTGTTTTTGGAAAATCAAAAATACAATCAGAATTGGAATCATCGTCACCACCGACATCGCAAGAAGGCTTCCCCAGTCCACTCTGAATTCACCGATGAAGTTGGCCAGTGCCAGCTGAATCGTATATTTCGACGGATCACTGATCACTATGAGCGGCCAGATAAAGTCATCCCATCTCCACATGAATGAAAAAATAGTCAGAACCGCTATGACCGGTTTGGCGATCGGAACAATAATGGTCCAGAAAATTCTCCATTCGCCTGCACCGTCCATCCTCGCCGCCTCTAATAGATCATCCGGTACCGTGAGCAAGTATTGGCGGATCAGGAAGACCCCCATTGGAGTAGCTGCCGGAGGAATAATAAGCCCAAGCAGATTGTTGTATAGTCCGAGCTTGCTGATAACTGTAAAAATCGGCGTCATGATGACTTCAATCGGAATCATCAATGTAGACAGAAATAAAAACAGAATCAACGTATCCCCTTTAAACCGGAATTTAGAAAGAGCGTAGCCCGCCATCGTATTGATAAACAGGGTTAAAACGGTCGCTGATACAGCAACGATTGCACTGTTTAAGAAATATAATCCGAAATTTCCTTTACTGAAGGCGGCTGTAAAGTTTTCGAATGACAGCGAGTCCGGCAAAAACTTTGGCGGCCATGAATACAAATCAATCGGGCCTTTTATGGAAGACAGGAAGATCCATAGGACAGGAGCAATAAAAAGGAGCGCCAATACGATTAAGGCAAAGTAAGTGAAGAAGCCTGCTCTTTGTGTCAATTGATTTTCCCTCCTTGTGCCCATTTGAATTGAATGACTGTAAAAACACCTATCAATACGAACAGCACAACCGACATCGCACTCGCATATCCTACTTCGCTTTTTGTGAATCCAAATTCAAAAATGTACTGCACCATGAGAGTTGTCTCCTTCGCCGGACCTCCGCCTGTCAGAGAAAAGATCAGCGGATACGCTTTAACGGATTCCACGATTAACAGCATGAAAACCAAAAGGCTTGTGGGCTTTAGCAGCGGCAGTGTGATTTTCCAAAAAAGCTGGATTCTGTTCGCACCATCGATCTGGGCTGCTTCATAATAAGCAGCCGGTATGCTTTGAAGTCCTGCGATAAAAATTACCATAAAGAACCCAACCCGAGCCCAAACTGTGGCAATCACAATCGTAATTTTTGCAATGGCAGGATCTGATAGCCATTTAATGGAAGGCAGTTCCCCTGCTTCAAGCAAATACGTAACAATTCCAAAGCTGTCTCCGAAAATCCATTTCCACGATAACCCAACGATAATAAACGAAATCATAGTCGGCCAGAATATGATGGCTCTGAATAACCCTCTCGCTTTTACTTCCTTAATCATCAGCATCGCAATTCCGAGCGAGATTGCGTAAACGAGCGGAACAACAAGAGCTGCGTAAATGAGCGTGTTCATTAAAATTTTCCAGAATTCCGCATTATTAAAAAGCCGGATATAGTTCTCCATACCGATAAACGTCATACTGGAAACGCCGTTGTAACTCGTAAATGAATAAATGAACCCCATAAGTGCAGGTATAATAATGAACGTTAAAAAGATCAGGAGATTCGGGAGGATGAATAAATAAGGAGCCCATTTTCTTTTTCGCTGATCGCTTTTAATGCTTTGCTCTTTCATTTTTTTCATCGGTACGGATACGGACTTGGATTTTTCTACGACCATGGAATGTCCCCCCTTTACGGCTGTTTATTGTTCTGTTTAATCGTTTCATCGAAGATTTTAGCTACTTCGTCGAGAGCTTCCTGAGGCGTCAGCTCCCCTTTAAGCGCTTTCGAAATACCTGTTGTCAGATCTCCGGCATTTTTTGTCATAACTTTTTGGTTTCCCCAGTCTTTTGCCGCTTGGGGAGAAGTGTTCTTAAACTCATCCGTAAACACAGCAAACAGCTTGTCATCCATTGGATAGCTGAGGTCTTTGTTATCTTTTCTCGCACTCAGAAACAACGACTTCTCAATGTATTCGGCGTTGACTTCTTTTGTGGACAGATATTGAATGAATTCTGCTGTTTCTTTCTCCACCCCTGTATTTTTCAGTCCCATTACATATTTGCCGCCCGGAACTGAAGACCGCCGTTCTTCTTTCGGAAGATACGTCACACCCCAGTCAAAATGAGTGATATCTTTGTAGCTGCCCATCATCCAGTTGCCCGCTAAGTGAACCGCCACAGTACCTGAACGGAACAGATTGTTCGGATTCTCCCCGCCAAGCCATACAGAGTCGGGGATCAGTCCTTCCTCATGCATGTCTTTAAATTCTGCCAGGGCATTGACTGCTTCAGGGCTGTTGACTGCAGCCTTTGTCAAATCCTTATCGAATAAGCTGCCCCCATATTCGTACATCATTGTGGACCAGCGGTGTCCGGAAAAATCCCATACCATCGGATACCGTGCTTCTCCGCTTGCTTTGATTTGCTGCAGAGCCGTGCGGAACTCGTCCCATGTCCAAACCTCTTCCGGAGAAGCCGGCACCTCTACTCCGGCTTTCTTAAATAAATCTTTATTGTAATACATCCCATTCGCTGTTATATCCATCGGAGCGGCGATGATCCGGTCGTTGATGACATAAAACGGCTGGATAGAATCCTCAAACTGCCCGATGAATTTATCCTTATCCCCGACGTATTCTGTTAAATCAATGGCATGATCCGCAAATTCATATGTATCATTTATTCGTACCAATGCTGGGGGTTTGCCCCCTGCTATCATTGTTTTCAGCTTTGTTTTAACATCCTTAAAAGCAACTTCCACCAGATTGATATCCACTTCAGGGTGCTGTTTTTCATAGTTTTCGATAATTTCTTTCATGACCTCTCCTTCTCCGCCATCAGAGAACCACATGAAGTCCAGTCTTACTTTTCCCTCTCCTGATTGACCGCAGCCGGCTAGCGAGAGCATTAAAGCAAGGATGATGATTTTTGCACACATGCCCCATTTTCTCTTCAAAAGGCTCCCTCCCATCTTTTTAAACATTCAGAATTCATTTTTTCCCGGAATTTTTGGTGTTGATATCCCCCAATACCTTATACCCCATTTTACTTCGCTAAAACCTATTTTTCTGCACTATTTGTCCCTATTCGACGTTTCATGTCAAAACCAAGTACAGCCATACATCGCTCCATCAATCAAAAAAAAACCGCTATTGCGGTTTTTCTTCCCGAAGGATCAGATCCTGCGCCTTAATTGTGACCAGTTCATCCCGGTGATATTTATCCGCCATCAGCAGCCTCATTGCCTGGGCTCTGATTGATTTTTCAATGACATTTCTTATATACCTTCCATTGCTGAATTTAGAGGGTTGCGTCATGCTTTTGACAGCCATCAGATGGTCTTTAAGCTTCCACTCCGCCTCCCGGCTCCACGAATATTCCCTTTCCTCAATCATTCGTTTCGAGATATCCATCAGCTGGTCCACCGTATAATCCGGAAAGTCGATGACGAGCGGAAATCTTGAATGGAGACCTGGATTAATCGACAGAAATTGATCCATTTCTCTTGAATACCCCGCAAGAATAAGGATAAATTCATGCTGCTTATCTTCCATATGCTTAACCAGCGTGTCGATTGCCTCTTTGCCGAAATCCTTTTCCCCTCCCCGGGCAAGGGAGTAGGCTTCATCAATAAAGAGGATCCCGCCGAGCGCGCGCTTAATTAAGTCTCTCGTTTTCTGAGCCGTATGGCCAATGTATTCTCCAACCAGGTCCGCCCGCTCCGCTTCAATCAAATGCCCCTTTGATAAAACATTCATCTGGCAGAACAGCTTGCCGATCAGTCTCGCTACCGTCGTTTTTCCTGTCCCCGGATTTCCCTTAAACATCATATGAAGCGCCTGTTTGCCTGCTTTCAGCCCTTGTTCTTCACGTTTTTGGCTGACATATATCCACGCATATATTTCCTTGATGTTTCGCTTCATTTCTTCCATGCCGACAAGGGTGCCCATTTCTTCTTCAATTTGCTTGAGAATCGCATGTTTATAATCGGTTTTAGGAAGCACCAGATCATATCCTTTCGAGTCAGCTTCCTTTCCCGCCTTCGTTTGTCCATTGAGAATAATGTTAATCTGTCCGTTATTCTTATAGGTTACAGCCTGATCCAAAAGAGTCACCTCTGCTTTCTAACTTACTATACGCAGCATCTGTTCCGGCCGTGACAAATGCCTATAGTCTTATGTTCAATCCAACAACCGAATTCAAGGCAATCGGGACCCGATTCAGCTTTATTTAGGAGGAGAGGCTCCCGGACTGTCAAAGTAAACGATGATTTAAGCAATGGAAAAGAGCTGATCTTTTTATGTGTATTCACGGAGAACTTGTCTGAAGCCATAGAATAAGTACAAACAAAAACCGCATACCATTATGGCATGCGGCAAATCAGCTATCGTTTATTCAGTTTCGAGCTGGATGTTTTTCTGCGGAGCAAATGTAGAAATCGCGTGCTTATAAATTAACTGCTGCTTGCCTTCCGTTTCAAGCAGGACAGTAAAATTATCAAATCCTTTGATCAGCCCTCTGAGCTGAAATCCATTTAAGAGGAATACTGTTACAAAGATTCCATCCTTGCGCAGCTGGTTTAAAAACTGGTCCTGAATATTGATTGCTTGTTTCATGATTTGTCCTCCTCGTTTCTCTATAAGGTTACTATTCGATTAAAGATGAAGCTTTCCTGCTATATATGTAAAAATTTCGTCAAGCTTCTGTTGTGGATCAGCTGGAGGAGTCATATCAAACCACTCGACATCCATCTTATTCCGAAACCAGGTAAGCTGCCGTTTAGCATACCTTCTTGAGTTCTGTTTCAGCTGTTCCACAGCTTCCTCCAGAGTTATACCGCCCTCGAGGTACTGGTAAATCTCCTTATATCCAATTGCCTGAACTGCCTGCCCGGATGTTAATCCGGATTCGTACAGCCGGGTCACTTCTTCCAGCAGGCCTTCCTCCATCATGGAATCAACCCGGTGGTTAATTCGATAGTACAAGGTTTCACGGTCCATCGTCAAGCCTATAATGGCAGAATGAAAATGTTCCTCTCTTTTTTGGTGCTTCAGCTGCTCCGTCATGGTTTTGCCGCTGCTGTAAAAAATCTCGAGCGCCCGGATAACCCTTCTTTCGTTATTTGGATGAATTCGGCTCGCCGACTCCGGATCGCATTCTCTTAATAAGGAGTGGACGTAATCAGACCCCTTCTCTTCAGCGGTTTTTTCCATTTGCCTTCTGTATCCGGGATCAGATGGCTGTTCAGAAAATTGATAATCGTAAAGAAGTGACTGAATATAAAGACCTGTGCCCCCGGCTACTATGGCCGTTTTCCCTCTTGAAGAGATATCCGTTATGCATTCTCTCGCAAGCATCTGAAATTCAGCCGCTGAAAAACTTTCATCAGGATCCTTAATGTCGATCAGGTGATGGGGAATTCCCCGCATTTCATCCACCCGTATCTTAGCGGTACCTATATCCATTCCTTTATAAATCTGCATCGAATCACCGCTGATGATTTCCCCATTTAGCCGTTTGGCGATTTCAATGCTTAAATTTGTTTTTCCTACCCCGGTAGGACCAATAATGACAATGACTTTCTGTTTTTCTTTCAATCTTATCACTCTCTTTAGGATCTGCTCATGGCTATCCAGCTTAGTATAGCATGATTCCGCACACAGTTCACATACGGAACCATTATAGCCAGAGCGGGAGCCATCTATACCAGTCAGGCTGATCTATCCCCACCGGACTTCCGGTCATTCCGCTGAACAGGTGGAAATGCCGGTCAATTCCGCCTTCCGCATACTGCACCCCCCCGGCCGCTTCAGGTGGCGCATTATAATTGTAATAGGTTCTTCCGGATATGCTGTGATAATGCGTTCCGTTAGGCAGAGGGACAGCAGGCCCTGTTTTTCCGTAAAATCTGTGATAGTGTCCCTCTTCAAATGAGCTAATGCCGTTGAAAAAATGAATATGCCCGTCATAGGCATTTCCGTTTACAGGCTTTGTAAAACCATCCATGACATGTGTATGTCCTGCTGCAGCAGTGGTATCAACGAAGAATACATGGCTGTGGGACGGTAATTCCGGTGGAGCAAATAAAACCCTCACAAAACAAACCCCCTTATCCTCCTATACTGCAGACTACACAGAAGGATAAGGGATGGTGACGGTTCCCTACATGATTCTTTTAAACATTTTCTCCATCTCATAGGTCGTAAATTGTATGATGACCGGACGTCCATGCGGACATGTAAACGGATCTTCCGCTCTTCGAAGCTCTTCAAGCAGCGCTGTGATTTCATCCGCTCTTAAATACCGGTTCGCTTTAATGGATGCCTTGCAGCTCATGAGAATGGCCGCTTCCTCTCTCAGCTTTTTTACATCCGGTTTTCTAAGTTCAAGCACTTGCTGAATCATTTCTTCTATAACAAACTGCTCCCGGCCGGGCGGGAACCACTGGGGGTGGGAGCGAACAATGAAGCTGCTTCCTCCAAAAGGCTCCAAAAAGACCCCGACCTCTGCGAGTGATTCTAAATACTCACTCACTTTTACGGCTTCATCATGAGAATAATGAAGGGTAATGGGGACAAGCATTTCCTGTACTTCTTTTTCCAGCCTTCCTACTTTTTCACGAAAAAATTCGTATTTAATGCGCTCCTGGGCAGCATGCTGATCAATCATATACAAACCAGTATCATTTTGGGCGAGTATATAGGTGCCGTGCATCTGTCCGATCGGATACATAGGAGGAATCCTCGGCTCTTTCCTTAAATACGGATTGCCCAATTCCGTCTCCTCCTGATCACGGGGAAGCTCAGCCGGCCTTTCTTTCACAAAATTTTCCTGTTCCTGCGGCGGTGCTTCGGTGTGCTCACTCTTTTCTATTAACTCATCCAGCTTGATCTCTTCCGCCTTCTCATGAGAAGCAGTATAAGAAGGACGTTCCTGTTTTTCCTGGCGGTCTTCGAACAGCATGGACTGCTGTTCATCTTTAGGCATGGCCTTTTTTGGTTGGTGGAGGCCCGAATTGGGAATGAGCGTTTTTTTGCGGAAGGTGTCTTTTACACCTTCAGAAATAAGCTCATAAAGTTCCGCTTCCTTGCTAAGCCTTACCTCCATTTTAGAAGGATGAACATTTACATCAACGAGCAGGGGATCCATGGTGATGTCTAGAACCGCAATCGGGAAGCGGCCAATTGGAAGCAGGGTATGATACCCTTCCATGATCGCTTTAGCAATAGCATAATTCTTAATGTACCGCCCGTTGATCATCGTGGAAATATAATTTCTGGAGGCCCGGGTAATTTCCGGCAAAGCCAGGTATCCAGTCACTTGGAAATCGAGAGACTGCAGCGAAACCGGAACCATTTTTTTTGCTATGGATAATCCGTAGATGGAAGAGATAACTTGTCTGACATCCCCGTTTCCATTTGTATGCAGAATCGTCTTGCCGTTATGGATGAGCTTAAAGGATACCGAAGCATTGGCCATTGCCAGCCGGTTGACCGTGTCTGTAATGTTGCCGAGCTCTGTATGAACGGTTTTCATGTATTTAAGCCTTGCAGGGGTATTAAAAAACAAATTGGACACGGTTATGTCCGTTCCTTTCCTGCTTGAAGCGGCTTCTTGGGTATCAACCGCACCCCCGGTCAGCTTAACGTATGTGCCTGCATCCGTTCCATTGCTTGTTTTCATTTCCACATGAGAAACGGAGGCAATGCTTGGCAGGGCTTCCCCTCTAAAGCCAAGGGAGCGGATTCGAAACAAATCATTTTCATCTTTAATTTTACTCGTAGCGTGTCTGTGAAAGGCATTCAGACAATCCTCCGGTTCGATTCCATCTCCGTTATCAATAATGCGGATGCGGCCAATCCCGGCTTCCTCCAGTTCAATTTCGATGACGGAGCTGTTCGCATCTATCGCATTTTCCACAAGCTCTTTGACAACGGAGGCAGGGCGTTCAACAACCTCCCCTGCGGCAATTTTATTGCTGAGCTGATCATCCAGCAAAACGATCTTGCCCATATAAATCCATCCCTTTCTTCTCTATCGTGCACTTTTTTGAAGCTCAAACAGCTTATTCATTGCTTCAAGAGGGGTCATCTCAAGAAGATTCAAATTCAATAGCTCTTCTTTGAGCAATCGGTCGGCTGCGGGTTCTTTCTTGTTCTTTTTAGCAGGCTTGTCCTGCGCAAAAAACGACAGCTGTGCTTCTTCTTCCGATGCAGCTGATGTTTCTTTCGTTTTCTGCTCCAGCACATTGGCTTTCGGCTGATTTTCCAGCTCCTCCAAAATTGCCTGGGCTCTTTTAATCAGAACAGGCGGAAGCTCAGCGAGTTCTGCTACATGAATCCCATAGCTCCGGTCGGCTGCGCCTTCTGATATTTTATGAAGAAACACAACCTTGCCATTCTGTTCAATTGCCCGCACATGAACATTCGCCAGAGACTTCAAAGGCTGATCAAGAACCGTAAGCTCATGATAATGGGTGGAGAAAAGGGTCTTAGCACCGATGTGATGATGAATGTATTCAATCATCGCCTGAGCCAGAGCCATTCCGTCATATGTGGATGTTCCGCGGCCGATTTCATCAAACAGAATCAGGCTGTTTTCTGTCGCGTGGACGATGGCATTTCGCGCTTCCATCATTTCCACCATAAAAGTGCTTTGGCCGGATATCAAATCATCCGCTGCCCCAATCCTGGTAAAAATCTGATCAAAAACAGGAAGAACCGCTTTTTCTGCCGGAACAAAACACCCTATTTGTCCGAGGATGGCCGTTAAGGCTACCTGCCTCATATAGGTGCTTTTTCCGGACATATTCGGTCCGGTGATTAAAAGCATGCTTCTTCCGCTTCCCATCCTGCAATCATTCGGTACATATTCCTGGGCCTGGAGAACTTTTTCTACTACCGGGTGGCGCCCTTCTGTTATATCAAGCTCACCGCTTGAAAAAACCGGTCTTGCGTATCTTCGTTTCTCACTCACAGATGCAAAGCATTGAAGAACGTCCAGTTCGCTTATGCACTTGGCAAGCGACTGCAGTCTCGGAATATACATCCGGACCTGTCCGCGGAGATCATTGAAAAGCTGGTATTCCAGTTCCGCCATGTTTTCTTCAGCTTCTAGAATCAAAGCCTCTTTTTCTTTTAAGGCAGGGGTAATAAACCGCTCTGCGTTAGTCAGCGTTTGTTTCCGCTCATAAAGGCCCTCAGGCAGCAGGTGAAGGTTCGCTCTCGTAATCTCAATATAGTAGCCAAAAACTCGGTTAAACCCAACCTTTAAAGAGCGGATCCCTGTTCTCTGTCTTTCACTTGCTTCCAGTTCTGCGATCCACGTTTTGCCGTTTTTGCTGGCATCCCTGTATTCGTCAAGCTGAATGCTGAACCCCTCTTTTATCATATTCCCTTCTTTTACGGAAATCGGAGGCTGTTCAACAAGTGCCTGTTCCAGCAAATCCTTTAGTTCACTGCACGGGTCAATTGTTTGCGCAAGCTTGCTGGAATAGGGATGATCAAGAGAGTGAACCAAATCTGTAAGGACCGGCACCTGCTCCAGAGATTTTTTAAGCTGAATTAAATCTCTTGCGTTAACATTCCCGAATGCCACCCTTCCGGCAAGCCGCTCAAGATCGTATACCTCTTTCAGCTTTTCGCGAATCTCTTCCCGTTCGAAAAATTTATCAATCAGAACCTGGACCATTTCATGCCGCTGCTCAATTTTCTCCTGATGGATCAGCGGCCGGTCAATCCATTGCTTTAAAAGTCTCCCGCCCATTGCTGTCTTAGTCTCGTCAAGGAGCCAGAGCAGCGAGCCTTTTCTGCCGCTTCCGCGGATCGTTTCGGTTAATTCAAGGTTTCGCTTAGAATACAAATCCATCTTCAGAAACTGGTTTAATTCATAGTGCCGCACAGGCTGAAGGTGGTCCAGACTCCTTTTCTGTGTCCGGATTAAGTAAAGGTAGAGTCTTGCAAACGACCTCTTTAACTCACTATCATGAATGGATTCCAGCAGATTGTCCGGAATTTGGCCGGCCTCATCATTTGCTTCTATAGAAACTGCGACTCCGCACCGGTCTTTCATGGATTTGATCAAGTTTTCCGGCAAGGTGCCTCCAACTACAGCTTCTTTAGCTCCCATTGAATAAAGTTCATTTAAGACTTCATCGAAGCGGGATGCTCTTGTCACACTGTTTTCACCGGTAGTGAGGTCAGAAACCGCAAATCCGAACCCATCCTGAAGCTCAGTCACACTGACTAGAAAATTATTCTCTTTTTCTGAGACGCCTTTTCCATCCATGACGGTCCCCGGTGTAATAAGCTGGACAACTTCTCTCTTCACTACACCTTTCGCCTGCTTTGGATCCTCCGTCTGCTCACAGATCGCCACTTTGTAGCCTTTGCCTACAAGCTGTTCTATGTAGCCCGCTGCAGAATGATAAGGGACCCCGCACATCGGTATTCTTTCACTGCTTCCGCCGTCCCGGCTTGTTAATGTTATTTCCAGTTCTTGAGATGCGCGGATTGCATCTTCAAAAAACATTTCATAAAAATCACCTAATCTAAAAAACAAAAAGGCATCCTCGTAATCTGCCTTTACTGTTAAATACTGCTGCATCATCGGCGTATATGTAGCCATGTTTATCCCCCATTGCCTATCCTAATCAAAAACAACCTTAATTATAACATATGTTTCGTTTCCCTTTACACCCGGAACTACACCGCAGAGATTGTCCAATGAAGCACAAAAAAACCAGGAAGGACTTCTTCCCGGTTCATCATTCTTCGGCTTCCCCAGCTAAAAACTCTGTATCTAGATCATCGAACTCATCTTCCAAATCCTCTTCCCACTCTTCATCCTCGCAGCCATCAGGATGAACGACAACACATACTTTTGTTTCGCCGATCACTTCAGCCAGCACCTCTCGCTCTGCCTGAACGATAATTTTATTGCCGTTTGGAGAAATCGTCACTTCAAGGCAATTCGGCTGCTGGAGTACTTTTGCACAAACCTCATGCTCATCGTCGAGGAAATGATTGTCTCTGTACTTAAGTTTTACAATGTCTACGTACTTAACCCGTTCTGTAACAACCTCTGTTTTCGTATTATGATCATACGAATACCAGACATTAATGTCATAAGTTCCTTCCACCTCGACTGTTTTACCAACTTTATGGGGTTCATATTTATGGTTGATAATCCAGCCGCCTAAAATACTGGTAGGTCTTTGAGACGGGGAGATCGTGTGCGTGCATTGAGTGAACTTGCGTCCTTTCGCTACAACCGCTTTCGTAATAATTTCTCTGTATTCAGACATTCAAGCATACCCTCCTCAATCAATATTCATTCCATTGTATGCTGGGCTAATATTGATAGTTCTTTATTTACACGAACCCGCAGACACGGTCTACTTAGTCCATGACGTTCCTATTTCATATGTATGCATGAGCCCAAAAAAATGTGCCTACTTTTTAAAGCGGAGGCGGCTTGCTCAGCCCCGACAAGCATAAGATGGGCAGACCGGGGAAGGTGCCCTTTCCTTCCCCGGGCTGAACAGCTTATGACCTCGAGGGGCTAGCCGCCGGAGCTGGGTAATGAAACTTAGTCCAAAAAAGAGCATTGAGTATGCACTACTTATGAGGGCGCTTGATCAGCCGTGAGAGACGGTGGGGCTCCTGACGGAGAGGCGCTCTTTGCCTCGACCGAAGGAGCGAAGCGTCCGAACGGCTAGCGCCCGGAGCTGGATAGCGAGATTAAGTAAAAAGAGGAGCATCGAGTATGCACCACCTAGGAGGCGGCTTATGGATGTTCTGCTAAGGGCGCGGCGTCCTGCCGCAACGCAGAACGGACCCGCGTCCTGCGGGCCCTCGACCGAAGGAGCGAAGCGTCCGAACGGCTGGCGCCCGGAGCTGGATAGCGAGATTAAATAAAAAGAGGAGCATTGAGTATGCACTACTTAGGAGGCGGCTTATGGATGTTCTGCTAATGGAACTGCGTCCCGCTGCGTTCTGGAACAGGAATCAGCATAAAGAAAAGCTGACATGAAAAGGATTTGAGGTCCTTTAAATGTCAGCTTCTCTCTTTTTATTCAGTCATGCGCTCAGCAGCTTCCTGGGCTGTTCTTCATTTTAGAACCGGTTTCTCCTGAAAGCAGATCGCCGCCGGTCGTTTCAATAATACGGTCTGTAACTTGGTTTGAAATGGTATTGGCAACAAGCTGGAGAAGGTCGTTGACTTCCAGCTGCGAGTCCTGGAACTCCTGGATGATTGGAAGCTGGTCCAGTTCTTCCTGGATGCGGTCGATTTTTTCTTCCACTTGTTTAAGGGCTTCTGTTTTGCCGTAATGCTGAAAGTTGACAGCTTGCTTTTGGAGGCTTTTGATGCTTGCGATCATGCTGCGCACTTTTTCATTCCCATTAAGCTGAGCCTCTGCTCTTTTAAAGAAATCCACTTCCTCTGTTTCGGAGATCATTTGAGCAAGCTCGCGCGACCGCGCAACAATATCATCTTTTGAATACCGAGTCATTTACTTCACCTCTATCGCTTCTTCTGCCATCTCCCCGTCCAGTGACCAGGTTTTGGCTTTCGTGACTTTTACTTTTACAATGCTGCCGATTGCTTCCTTCGGTCCCCTGAAGTTTACGAGTTTGCTTTTTTCTGTATAGCCGGCCAGAACATCCGGGTTGTTTTTGCTCTCGCCTTCAACTAATACTTCGACAACCTTGCCCTCGTATTCCTTCATTTTTTTAGCAGAAGTTTCATTAACAAGCTTGTTGAGACGCTGAAGGCGCTCTTTTTTGACTCTCATCGGCACGTTATCCTGCATCTTGGCTGCAGGCGTGCCTTCTCTTGGTGAATAGATGAACGTGTAAGCACTATCATATTCTACTTCTCTGTATAAAGACAGTGTCTCTTCAAACTGTTCTTCAGTTTCATTAGGAAAACCAACAATAATATCGGTTGTCAAGGTAGCATTCGGCATCGCCGTTCTGATTTTTTTCACAAGTTCCAAATAATGCTCTCGTGAGTATTTTCTCGCCATCAGCTTTAGTACCTCGGAGCTTCCGGATTGCACTGGAAGGTGGATATGGTCCAGAAGATTGCCGCCTTTAGCCAGCACCTCTATCAGATGATCATCAAAGTCGCGCGGATGGCTGGTTGTGAAACGGATACGGGGAATATCGATTTTGCGGAGTTCATCCATTAAATCCCCCAAGCCGTATTCCAGATCGCTGAAATCTTTGCCGTATGCATTTACGTTTTGTCCGAGCAATGTAATCTCCTGATAGCCCTGTGCCGCAAGCTTGCGAACCTCCTGAATGATTTCATCAGGACGCCTGCTTCGCTCTTTACCCCGTGTATAGGGAACGATGCAGTACGTACAGAATTTATCACAGCCGTACATGATGTTCACCCAGCCTTTAGTCGTTCCCTTTCGGACTCTGGGAAGGTTCTCAATGACATCGCCTTCCTTAGACCAAACCTCAATCACCATTTCCTTGGACATGTATGCATCCTTCAGGATATGAGGCAGGCGATGAATGTTGTGTGTACCGAAAATCATATCAATATGGGGATGTTTTTGCATAATTTTATTGACGACTGATTCTTCCTGGGACATGCATCCGCAAACCCCCACAAGAAGGCCTGGCTTCTCAAGTTTTAAAGGCTTAAGATGGCCGATTTCGCCAAATACTTTATTTTCTGCATTTTCTCGGATCGCACACGTGTTTAACAGGATGACATCAGCATCTTCTGTTGTATCGGTCGCTTCAAAGCCAAGGGCGGTAAAGATCCCTGCCATCACCTCAGTATCGTGTTCGTTCATTTGGCAGCCATAGGTGCGAATGTAAAACTTCTTTCCGTTTCCAAGTCCCCGGAACTCTTCTGAGATGGAGAAATCGTTTTTATATTGAATGTCTTCCTTGCCGCGTTTTTTTGCATCTTTTAAAGAAGGCGGCATGTAGACAGCCTGAAAATATTTGCTGTAATCTTTCTCAGTTTTTTTCGATTCAGGCTGAACCTGATTGTTTTCGCTGCGCTGTTTTTCGTTCATGGAGAGCGCTCCTTTCAAATACCGCTTATCTCTTTTATCAGCTTAAGCTGATGATTATATAAAAGAAGTTTTCAATTTTATAGTATAACTTTTATTAGAGCGGCATACAATAGATGCCGCTTGATTTCACGCAAAAAAAGAGAGGGTCCGGCCCTCTCTTTGAACAGCATTTGCAGGTTACCGTTCACTTTTTCGTACTTTGCACGTTTAACAGGCAGACAATGTCTGATGCTTAGATGATGGATAATTCCTTGCCTGCTTTTTCGAAAAGATCCAATGCTTCCTGGAGTTCCTGACGGGAATGCTGGGCTGTTACGATCGTACGGACACGGGCCTGTCCTTTTGAAACGGTCGGGAAGGCAATGCCCTGGGCAAACACACCATATTCCAGCAGCTTGTCTGAAAATTGATGGCACCTCGCTTCGTCTCCAACAATGACCGGTGTTACAGGTGTTTCACTCTTGCCGGTATCAAATCCTAACTTCTCCAGTCCTTCTTTAAAAAACTTTGCGTTATCCCACAGCTTCTCAATCAGTTCCGGTTCTTCCAGCAGGACATCTATTGCTTCCATGCAGGCAGCCGTTACTGCAGGGGGGTGGGAGGTGCTGAACAAGAAAGGACGGCCTTTATGAATCAGGTAATCAATCAGTGTTTTTGTGCTTGCTACATACCCTCCGAGCACACCAATTGCTTTGCTCAAAGTTCCGACCTGGATATGAACACGCCCATCGAGACTAAAATGGTTTACGCTTCCCCTGCCATTTTCTCCAAGGACACCGGAAGCATGTGCGTCATCCACCATAATCAGAGCATCGTATTTTTCAGCAAGCTCCACGATCTCCGGCAGCGGCGCGATGTTTCCGTCCATCGAAAAAACACCGTCCGTTACAATGAGGCGGACCCGGTACTCCGCTGACTCTTTCAATGCACGCTCCAGATCGTCCATATCTACATGCTTATACACTTTTCTTGCCGCCTTCGTCAAACGGATCCCATCAATGATGGAAGCGTGATTCAGAGAATCTGAAATAACGACATCCTCCTGCGTTAAAATGGAAGAAAGCACGCCCTGATTCGTCGTGAATCCGGATTGAAAAACAAGGGCCGCTTCCGTATGCTTAAATGCAGCCAGCTTCTGCTCAAGCTCTTCATGCATAGAAAATGTTCCGGCTATGGTTCGGACAGAACCCGTTCCTGCTCCGTATTTTTGTGCAGCGTCCACAGCAGCTCTACGAAGCCGCGGATGTGAAGTAAGACCCAAGTAGTTATTAGATGAAAGCTGAATAACCTCTTTGCCATTGATGATAACTTTTGATCCCTGTTCGGATTCCAGAGGAACAAGCTTTCGGAACGTTCCCTGCTTTTTCATTTCATCCAGTTCTGCCTGTAAATATTCAAATCCTCTCATTTATACCCCTCCTGAAAGTTAGTAAGGATGCAAAACTACTTTTCCGCATTTTCCCTGTATCATCAAATCAAATCCTCTTTCAAATTCTTCAAGCTTTAAATGATGCGTGATCAGTCGCTCTACATTCACCTGGCCTGATTTGAGAAGACTTGAAACCTGCTGCCACGTTTCATACATTTTGCGGCCTGTAATCCCCTGTACGGTGATTCCCTTAAATACGATATCATTTGTTACATCAATCTGAACAGGCTGTACCGGCAGGCTTAAAATAGACACGCGCCCTCCATTTGTAACCATTTTAAATCCTTGATCCATAGCGACCGGATGACCGGACATCTCGCAAACCACATCCACTCCGTTGCCATCCGTTGCGTCCTTGATTTTTTCTAGCGGATTGGTTTCTCCTGAATGAATGGTGATTGTCGCCCCCATCGCTTTGGCGAGCTCCAGTCGATAGCTGTTCAAATCCAGAGCGATAACCTGGGAAGCTCCTGCCGCTTTTGCCACACCCACGGCCATTATTCCTATAGGTCCGCATCCGATAACCGCCACGGATTTTCCGGCCACGTCTCCGGCCAGTACGGTGTGCACCGCATTGCCCATCGGTTCTTGAATCGACGCCACGTCCCATGGAAGGTCTTTCGGATTTTTCCAAAGATTAGAGGCAGGCAGTGCAACGTATTCTGCAAAGCACCCATTCGTATCTACTCCGATGATTTTCGTGTCTTTGCAAATATGGGCATTTCCTGTCAGACATTGCGGACATTGCCCGCAGACTAAGTGGGTTTCAGCTGAAACATGGTCACCAGGAGCTACACTCGTTACCTTGCTACCGACTTCTGCAACTTCTCCGGAAAATTCGTGCCCAAACACGTAGGGAGGCTTTACCCGGCTTTGTGACCACTGATCCCAAGTATAGATGTGTACATCCGTTCCGCAAATAGATGTCGCTTTAACCTTAATTAGCACCTCATCTTCTTTAATTTGAGGAATATCTACTTCCTGGAGCTGAGCGCCATATCCTTCGTGATGTTTTACAACCGCTTTCATTTTTCCGTTCATGATGAACACTCCCCTGTCCAAAAAACTATGCATCTAGAGTGATTCTATCATTACCCCTAATTCGAGTAAAGGCGGCTGTCCTCTCAGAAAAGACACTTGAGCACCTGGTGAAAAAACAGAGAAATTTATTTTCCATATCCTCCGGATTGGAATGGCAGGGCAGACCCTTTAAGTTGAATTTCCTGCACGGACTGTTCCTTCCTTTAAAACAGACACCGTCTAATGAATTCATCGCCACATCTTAACCTAGCCGAAGCTTAATTACGGCCCTCTCCCCAAAAAAAAGAGCATCTACTTATAGATGCCGATTACATGAACTCCTCTGTTAATTGCCCGAACTGCTCCTCTGTTATCTCAAGCTTTGCTTTTGACAAGGGCTGATTGCTGTAGCCCTGAATCAAATGCTGATAGGAAGGGCGCGTCTTATCCTGATAAATCAAGCCTGTTACGAGACCGTTATATTTCATCACAGTCTGCATGGCTTCCCCTCGGCTTGAAGAGTCGTAGTCTTCCAATGAACTGAGCTTCGTCAGGTTTTCTTTAAACCAGTCGTACGTATTCACTTTGTTGTACGTTACGCAAGGACTGAAAACGTTGATAAAAGAAAAGCCGCTATGACGGATTCCCTGTTCAATCAAAGAGGTTAAATCCTTCAAGTCGGTTGAGAAACTTTGGGCAACAAAGGATGCTCCTGCTGTCAGGGCCATTTCAATGACTGATAAGGATGATTCTACAGAACCCTTTGGAGTGCTTTTTGTCACAAAGCCCGAATCGCTTCTGGGTGACGTTTGACCTTTCGTCAGTCCATAGATCTGGTTATCCATTACAATATACGTAATGTCAATGTTTCTTCTAATGGCATGGATCGTGTGCCCCATTCCGATGGCAAATCCATCCCCGTCTCCTCCTGAAGCGATGACTGTCAGTTCCCGGTTCGCCATCTTGACTCCCTGTGCGATCGGCAATGATCTTCCGTGAATGCCATGAAAACCATAGGATTGGATGTAGCCGGATATTCTTCCCGAACAGCCAATTCCTGAAACGACCGCCATCTGATCGGGCTCAAGGCCTGCATTTGCAGCGGCTCTCTGAATCGCAGCCTGGACAGAAAAGTCTCCGCAGCCAGGGCACCAGTTCGGCTTCACATCATTTCTGAAATCTTTAAATGTAGCCATCAGATCAGCTCCTTGCATTTTGTAAATACTTCATTAGGCAAAAAGGGATTTCCATCATATTTTAAAATCGACTGAATTTTATCGGAACAGCCGATGTTCATTTTAATAATGTTCGCGAGCTGACCAGTGGCATTGTTTTCAACAACCGCAATTTTTCCGGCAGATTCAGTAAGGGAACGAAGCTCTGCAGCTGGAAATGGATGAATCAGCCGGATATGGGCATGGTTGACCTTGACCCCGTGTTCTTCAAGTCTTTCCATCACTTCTTCAATGACGCCTCGCGTGGAATTGAATCCGATGAGAAGCAAGTCAGCCTCCGTATGCTTGACTGATTTATGGATAGGCTCAGGAAACAGCAGTCCATCCATTTTTCTTAACCGCTTATCCATTTGATTTTTTCGGTTGGATGCCACCTCTGACGGCTTCCCTGTTTCCTCATGTTCCACCCCGGTTACATGATGGATGCCTTTTTTCATTCCCGGCAGCACCCTCGGGGAAATGCCTGATTCTGTAACTTCATACCGTTTAAAATATTCTTTTCCCTCACGATCCGGAATGCTTGCGTCATCTGCGAGGGCCCCTCTCCTAATCTGAATTTTTTTATAGTCAAGCGGCTCCACCGACTGCTTGCCAAGAGACAGCTGCAAATCGGATAAGATAATAACCGGGCATTGATACTCCTCTGCGAGATTAAACGCTTCTACCGTATCGTAGAATGCCTCCTGTACTGTGCTCGGCGCCATAACAATCTTAGGGATTTCACCATGTGTACCGTAAATCATCGCCATTAAATCTGACTGCTCCTGCTTCGTGGGCAGCCCGGTACTAGGGCCGCCCCTTTGAGTGTCTACAACAACAAGCGGTGTTTCCGTAATGCCTGATAAACCGATTGCCTCCATCATCAGTGACAAACCCGGGCCAGCCGATGCAGTAAAGGTCCTCGTCCCCGCATAATTTGCTCCGATTGCCATCGTACAGGCTGCGATTTCATCTTCCGTTTGAATAACAGCCCCTCCGAATGAAGGCAGCTTTTTGATTAAATATTCCATAATTTCAGATGCAGGGGTTATAGGATAAGCAGCCATAAACCGCGCTCCTCCTGCCAGTGCACCAAGAGCAATCGCATCATTCCCGATCATGAACATCCGTTTTTTGCGATCCGCTCTCTCAAGGAACAGATCACTCCTGCAGTAGCGCAGCTCCTGTATCAAATAGGATGCTCCCTTTTCAATGGCATCCATATTCATTTCAACTACCTTCTGTCCTTTTCTGCCGTAAGTTTCATTTACAACTTCAAAGAAATCCTCCGGCTTCAGATTGAGAATTGCGCTTGTCGCTCCAATCGCCACCATGTTTTTCATGAGGGATGTTCCGAGGTCTGAAGCAATTTCGGTGAAGGGGATGGAGAACAGGGTCACGCCTTCCGCATTGGATAGGACAGGACTAAACCTTGAATCAGCTAAAACAATTCCTCCAGCCCTCAATTCGCTTGAGTTCACATCGATCGTTTCCTGGTCAAATGCGACTAAAATGTCCAGATCATCGGATATGGTGCGAATTTGTGACGTGCTTACCCTGATTTTGTTATTGGTATGCCCTCCTTTAATTCTCGAAGAAAAATGTCTGTATCCGTATAAATAATAGCCCAGCCGGTTTAAGGCAATGGAAAATACCTCACCCGTCGACTCAATCCCTTCACCCTGCTGTCCCCCTACTTTCCATGAAAGCTGCTTAATCATACATGTGCCCCCTTTATTTCAGCTTTAAAATATGTACAAATTTTTTTCGTGTCAGCCTGCGAAACACAGCCCTTTTTTCTTAATTTTTAAAAAATTCAAAACGGAATCCTGTCAGCAAAATGCTGAAAAGCTATTCCATTCGCAACATCTGCCGGATAGCGTTTAAATATCTCATTTAAAAGATTGTCATATTGATGATAGCCTTCAAGCCCGGGAACCGTTTCTTCAATGCCGTCAAAATCAGATCCAAGGCCTGTACAACGGTCTCCCCCAAGCGAGCATATATGCTCCAGGTGGTGCAGCAGTTTGGAAATGCTTGGCTCACTGCTGATGAAATCGGGCACGAATGTTATACCAATCGGTGCATCCCTTTCAATTAAAGCTTTTAATTGGCTGTCCCTTAAGTTCCTTGGGTGAGGTCTGATCGCATATGCATTTGAATGGGTAGCGGCCACATGCTTGGCTTTTTCGAAAACTCCCCAAAAGCTTTTTTCTCCTAAGTGGGAAACATCGATCCAGCTTCCTGTTTCATTCAGCCGTTCAATGAGCTTCTCTCCCAAAAGAGATATTCCGGCATTTCGTATTTCAAGGGCACCATCAGCAAAAAGGTTTGCAAAATTCCAGGTCAGGTTATAGATCCGAACTCCCTTTTCATGCAAAACACTGATTTTATCAAGCTCATTTTGAATGCTGTCACAGCCTTCAAGAGAGAGGATCAGCCCGACTTCATCCTTTTTAAGTTCGTTAATATGACGTTTCTCCGTTACAAGTCTGAACTGGGGATGGAGAGACAGTATTTTCTTGTGTACGATTTCAATCTGAGCGAGCACTGCATGAAACTGCTGGTCCGCCGGTACATGATTCGGTACAAATATTGCCAGACACTGGACTTTTGCATGATGGCTCGCAAGCTTCTCTAAATTTGTTTGCAGCGCCCCGTCCCATGGCTGAAGTGCGTTGTCCTGCCATAGTTTAAAGAGCATATCGCAGTGAGCATCAAAAATCTTCATCACCTGTCCCTCCTGATGCTAAAATAAGAGGCTGACCTTAACACAGGCATGTCCCTATCCATGCCGCAAAGCTGCGGCATTTACGGGAGTCCTGGCTGGTCAGCCTCTGACTTATCATTTTAACGGGGTTCAACAATCAGCTTAATGGCTGTTCTTTCTTCCCCATCAATTAAAATATCTGTAAAAGCTGGAATGCAAATTAAATCCACTCCGCTTGGTGCTACAAACCCTCTGGCAATAGCTACGGCTTTTACTGCCTGATTCAGCGCTCCTGCTCCGATGGCCTGGATTTCAGCGTTTCCCCGTTCCCTCAATACCCCGGCAAGCGCTCCAGCTACAGAATTAGGATTTGATTTTGCTGAAACTTTTAATATTTCCATTACTGTTTCCCCCTTATTCATTACCAAGGATCGTGAGTGATCATTGGAACAACCGTTGTTGGATATTGTTCAAAACGCATCCCCTTGACGTTGAACAAAATGGCTAATCATTCCATTACTACATATATTCACTAGCGCACAGCGGTATTCCTGCCTTTGCGGCCGTTTTTTCTAAAAATTCAATCAAAATAGGGGTGGTCATCGTTTATGGCGATTCTCTTTATGGATTGAGCCATTCCGGTCTTATTGTCAAGGCGGACTACAACTCCGCTAAGCTGGGTACGCCCTTCTGCTACCTCAAACCTTACTGGAAGGCTTGTTAAAAACCTCCTGATCACCGGCTCCCGTGAGGTTCCTAGAATCCCATCATAAGGACCGGTCATTCCTGCATCCGAAATATATGCGGTCCCTTTCGAAAGCACCCGTTCATCTGCTGTTTGAACATGTGTATGAGTACCTACCACAGCGGATACCCTGCCATCCAGATACCAGCCCATGGCCTGCTTTTCGCTCGTGGCCTCTGCATGAAAATCTACAAAGATGAACGGGGTTCTTTTCCGGGCCTGCTCGACAAGCTCATCTGCTTTTCGGAAGGGGCAATCAATGGCCGGAAGAAAAGTGCGCCCCTGCAAATTAATAACGGCTACTTCTTTATTACCCATTTTCTGAAAAAACATTCCATTTCCCGGGGTTCCTTCAGGATAATTTGCCGGTCTGATTAGATTAGGCGTTTTATCTATGTAGTCTGTGATTTCCCTTTTATCCCATGTGTGGTTTCCCATTGTGATGACTTGGGCACCGGCCTCCATCAATTCATGGTAATTCTTCTCCGTTAATCCTTTCCCGTGTGCTGCATTTTCCCCGTTTACAATAACAGCATCCGGCATATAATTTGATTTTAGCCGGGGGAGATAGGTTTTAAGCATCTCTCTTCCCGGTGAACCGACAATATCTCCGATAAATAATATGTTCATTTAAAAAACCCTTTCTTTAAAGCTTTATATGAGGCTGTTTAAGCATAACATGCAATCATACCAGATCAAGCCTCATCAATAAGCCTTCGTTTAATCATCAAGCCATTCTTACTATGCTGTGCCACTGTTTATGTGGAAACAAGCTTCTTTCCGAATATAGTCCCCATTTAAGCTGTTTATTTTATCATGGCCAATAGGCAGAAAAAAAATAAAGCGGCGCTAAGCACCGCTTTATTTTTTCCATTCCTTCCCGTTTTTAGAGGGATTGAAAATTATTTTGCGTATTCAACTGCCCGCGTTTCACGGATGACCGTGACTTTGATATGACCTGGATAATCCAGTTCCTCTTCAATCCTTTTTCGGATATCACGGGCAAGCCGGTGTGCCTGAAGATCGTCAATCGCGTCTGGTTTGACCATAATCCGAACCTCACGGCCAGCCTGGATTGCGAAGGACTTCTCGACACCCTCATAGGATTCAGAAATTTCTTCAAGTTTTTCCAGCCTGCGGATATAGTTTTCAAGGGTTTCACTCCGTGCTCCCGGCCTGGCAGCCGACAGAGCATCCGCAGCGGCAACAATCACAGCGATGATGGAGGTCGCCTCCTGATCACCGTGATGGGAAGCGATGCTATTAATGACAACCGGGTGTTCCTTGTATTTTCCTGCAAGTTCCACACCAATTTCAACGTGGCTTCCTTCCACTTCATGGTCAATAGCCTTTCCGATATCGTGAAGCAGTCCAGCCCGTTTAGCAAGGGTAACATCTTCGCCGAGTTCAGCAGCCATCAGGCCTGAAAGGTAAGCTACTTCCATTGAATGCTTCAGAACGTTTTGACCGTAGCTCGTCCTGAATTTCAAACGGCCGAGGATCTTGATAAGATCCGGATGCAATCCATGAACTCCCACTTCAAATGTGGTCTGCTCACCAACTTCCCGGATATACTCATCAACTTCCCGACGTGATTTTTCAACCATTTCTTCAATCCGTGCTGGATGGATCCGGCCGTCCTGAACAAGTTTGTCCAGGGCAATTCTCGCTGTCTCCCTGCGGATTGGATCAAATCCGGAAAGAATGACCGCTTCAGGCGTATCATCAATAATCAGATCGATTCCTGTAAGAGTTTCAAGGGTGCGGATGTTCCGGCCTTCACGGCCGATTATACGTCCCTTCATCTCGTCATTTGGAAGATTTACAACAGAAACGGTCGTTTCCGCCACGTGATCTGCAGCACAGCGCTGCAGTGCAAGAGACAGGATCTCTTTCGCACGCTTGTCTGCTTCTTCTTTTGCACGAGTCTCACTTTCTTTGATCAGAACAGCGAGATCATGGGAAAGCTCATTCTCCACTTTATCCAGAATGATCTGTCTTGCCGAATCTCTCGTCAAGCCTGAGATACGCTCAAGCTCTGTTTGCTGCCTGCGTACCATCTCATCCACTTTGCTTTCCATCTCTTCAATATGTTGTTGTCTTTCAGCCAAAGAGTTTTCCTTGCGGTCAAGAACTCCTTCTCTTTTGTCGAGAGAATCATCTTTCCTGTCAAGGTTCTCCTCTTTTTGCAATAATCGGTTTTCCTGTTTTTGTAGCTCGTTTCGACGATCACGAATTTCTTGTTCGGCATCCGTGCGAAGCTTATGAATTTCATCCTTCGCTTCAAGCATCGCTTCTTTCTTAGCTGCTTCAGCCTCGCGTCTTCCATCTTCAAGAATTTGCTCGGCGGCACTTTTTGCACCGGCAATTTTCGCTTCGGCAATCGATTTGCGAACAAAATAGCCAACAACTACACCTACGATTAGGCCAAGCAAAATGGAGATGATTAGTGTTGCGTCCATTATCTCACCTCCTCTTGCTATGAACATTTCTTGCTAGAATAATGTGTCGGCACGTACATTGTGTGATAGGGTCTCAATATACTGCACTTGTTTTTTTCAGGATGATTTTAGTTGTAAGCTAAAGGCAATCGGCAGTAGCTGCTTTAGCCAAAATCATCAGGTTCTTTTGTTAAAAAATACTAAAAATAAAACAAAATACACAACTTTATTGTATAGTTGTAAAAAATACTTGTCAAGCCAGTCATTCTGCCCGTTTCAGCCGATTCCCCGGGATCTGATCTGTTTTGTTTCCAAATCCTCTGACAGACAGAAAAAGGGCGGTGTAACTACCTGCGATTTAAAGCCCTATCCTCTTTTTAATTTGATCTGTTCCCGCTCATCTATGACCAGGCTTCTCAGAGTCAAGGGGGCAGGCGGCGGACAGCCTCATCGCTCTGTCCCGCTGCTTTCAGTGAGTAGCCCGGCACCTTCCGCTTTAATCAGCGTAACCAATCTTTGTAAGTTAAAACGATTTTCACAAAGAAACCCCCGGTATCGGGGGTTTTCCAATCCAATATTTCCTCAGGCAGACCACTTGCTGAATAGATGCCGGTTGTTAATCTTCCAGTTCAAACAGTTCTTCTTCCTCTTCGGGAGGAGCATCAACTGTTTCATCCAAACGGTAGTGATCTCTGATCTGTTTATGAATGACAGTCGCGACATTTGGATTTTCCTTTAAGAACTGTTTGGCATTCTCACGGCCCTGTCCCAGGCGCTCTTCATTATAGGAATACCAGGATCCGCTCTTTTGAACGATATCAAGGTCTGTTCCCATATCGATTATTTCTCCTTCACGGGAGATGCCCAGCCCATACATAATATCAACTTCCGCCGTTCTGAACGGAGGAGCCACCTTATTTTTAACTACTTTGATTTTCGTTTTATTTCCCATTACGTCATTGCCCTGCTTGAGCTGCTCTGCACGGCGGACTTCAAGACGAACGGAAGAATAGAATTTTAATGCCCGTCCACCGGGAGTGGTTTCAGGATTTCCGAACATAACGCCCACCTTTTCACGAATCTGGTTGATAAAGATGGCGATGGTTTTGGACTTGCTGATGGCGCCGGACAGCTTTCGCAGCGCCTGGGACATTAGACGCGCCTGCAAACCAACATGCGAATCTCCCATTTCCCCTTCGATTTCCGCTTTTGGAACAAGCGCCGCTACGGAGTCGATTACAAGGATATCCACCGCTCCGCTTCGAACGAGTGCCTCGGCAATTTCAAGCGCCTGTTCACCTGTGTCGGGCTGTGACAGGAGCAGTTCATCAATGTTGACGCCAAGCTTTTGAGCATATACCGGATCCAGCGCATGCTCAGCATCAATAAATGCAGCCTGTCCGCCCTGACGCTGAACCTCCGCAATGGCGTGAAGAGCGACTGTTGTTTTACCCGAACTTTCAGGTCCGTACGTTTCGATAATCCGCCCGCGCGGGTATCCGCCTATTCCGAGTGCAACGTCCAACGCGAGAGATCCGCTTGGGACGGTGGATACTTTCCGGTCAGTCTGTTCCCCGAGCTTCATGATAGAGCCTTTACCAAACTGCTTTTCTATTTGTTTCAGCGCCATATCCAAGGCGGCTTGACGATCATTCATCTATCGTTCCTCCTCTAATCTTTAACCTATTCTTACTATATCTCTTTTTATTTAATTTGCCAAGAAAAAAGTCGAACATTCATTCGATTATTTTTCATCTTTGCTTATTGAAAATACGATTTATCGCTAAGGCAAAAGTTAATTATGCCATCAGCTAAACGGTAAAAAAAGAAAAGCACACAGCTTATTTCGCTGTATGCTTTTCCAGATGCTTCATGAGAAGCCTGCACCCGTATTTAACCGTTCTTCTTCTGATTCCGTCCCTGCTTCCTGCAAGCTTGAGCTCATGAACTTCTGTTCCGCTTTTGGATGAAATTCCGATAAATACTGTCCCGACCGGCTTCCCTTCCATCGGTTCAGGCCCAGCGGCACCCGTGAAGCTGATTCCGATATCCCCCTCTGCAAGAGAGCGGATATTTTCGGCCATTTCCTGCGCGCATTCCCGGCTAACCGCTCCAAATTCATCAAGCGTTTCCCGTTTAACCTTAAGCAAATTCTGCTTTACAGAATTTGAATAACAGACAATTCCTCCCTTTAAAACCCGGGAGGTGCCCTTTACAGTCGTTAGCTGCTCGGAAAACAGGCCGCCAGTCAGACTCTCTGCTGATGACACCGTAATCTTCCTTTCTATAAGGCGGTCTGTTAATTCCTGCAGGAGGCTTGTGCTCTCATACCCGTAGAAAAATTCACCGACCCGGCTGTTGATTGTCTGCTCCATTACGTTCAGCATCTGGATAGCCGTCGTTTCTTCCTTATGCTTAGCTGTCAGCCTCAGTGTGACTTCGCCGTCTCCTGCAAGCGGGGCAATCGTAGGATTGGTTTGTCCGTCAATCAAGTCTTCAAGCTCTGACTCAAGCTGGGACTCGCCAATCCCAAAATAACGAAGCACTCTGGATAGAATCCGGTCCTGCTCACCGAGAAGCTCCAGCAAATACGGCCTTGCATAATTTGAAAACATCGGGCGCATCTCTGATGGAGGGCCCGGCAATAGAATGTAGACGATTCCATCCTTTTGCAAAGCCATTCCCGGTGCCATTCCGACATCGTTTTGTAAAATCTGCGCTCCATCGAATACCAGGGCCTGCTTTCGGTTATTTTCGGTCATTGTACGGTTCAGCTTTGCAAAGTAATCCTCAATGGACTGCATGGCTTCCTGATCGGTAACCAGATTTACATTCAACAGGGCTGCAACCGTCTCTTTCGTTAAATCATCCTTCGTAGGTCCTAGCCCGCCTGTAAATAGAATGACGTTTGACCTCGACTGGGCGGTTTGAACCGCAGCTTTTAATCTCTCTGCATTATCCCCGGCCACAGTATGGTAATACGTGTTGAACCCCATTTCAGCAAGCTCACCTGAAATAAACTGCGCGTTCGTGTTAGCAATTTGCCCGAGCAGCAATTCTGATCCAACAGCAATAATTTCGGTTTTCGTATCCATAGCCTGGTCCTCCTTGAACCTTACTTTGAATTTAAAAATGCTTGTTTGTTTTTAGCAAAATAATCCCATCCCGAGATGACAGTGAAGATGACCGCGACCCATAATGCCATTTGTGCGAATGGGACGTTTAACGGTTCAAACGGGAAATTGTTAAGCAGAAGCACGGAGACAGCGATAATCTGTGTCCAGGTTTTAATTTTCCCGAGCATATTTGCCGCGACCACTTCCCCTTCATTCGCCAGGATGAGTCTTAAACCGGTCACAGCAAATTCCCGGCTGATGATGATAATGACCATCCATGCAGGAGCAAGCTGAAGCTGAACCAATATGATCAAAGCAGCGGATACAAGCAGCTTATCTGCGAGCGGGTCCAGGAATTTACCGAGATTTGTCACGAGATTGTACTTCCTTGCATAATATCCGTCAATCCAGTCTGTTACTGATGCCAGAATGAAAAGGATCGCGCCGGCAAATTGAGAAACCGGCATTTCCGTACCGGCCAGGCTCATTGATCCCCAGTTAAAGGGATAAAGCATGATGATCATAAAAACGGGGATTAGCAAAATTCTGGATACGGTAATTTTGTTTGGCAAATTCATATGTTTCTGCTCCTTCGTCCGGCACTGTGCAAAGTACAGCTCCGCCTTATTCTGTTGTAGGATAAATGGCAAGAAAAGCCATCATTGAGATGACTTTTCAGGGGTAGTATAGGTGATCGTCATGGATTGTGTCATGACTTTGGATGGATCGATCGCGTATTGCAAAGCTTCACCGTTAATCTTAATGTCTGTATTCGGAGCGTTTCCAATACGGATTTTTACTTCATTTTCATTTGTCAAATCAAGTTTCTCCGTGTTCCCTTTTTGAATCGTTTTAGACAGAAAAGTCTTGCCCTTCCCGTTTTTAACCGAAATCCAGGCCGCGTTCTTAGCGGTGATCTCCAATTCGAGTTTCTCTGCGTTCTCTACCTTATAATCAGAAGCGGCATTTCCTGTTTTTTTGCCGGTAACGGATTGCTTCAGCTCCGGCTCAGGTTTTTCAGCTGGCTCTTCCTCCGGCTCTTTTGCCTGTTTTTCCTGCTGTGGCTGCTCCGCCAAATCGGTGTCCCCGTTCTTGATTGAATCGTCCACTTTGACTTCTGATCCGATCGATTCTGACTGGGGTTCGGATTTTACTGGCGGAGCGCTGCCTGTATTGCTCTGGTTTAAAATATAAATCACAAAGGCAGCGGCTAAGATCAGAATAATGATTATGATTTTAGGCAGCAGGTCGATTGCCTTGGATGCACTTTCAGGCAGTTCACGCTGAGTCTGAACCCTCGAAAGCTGTCCCGGCACCTCATCCTGCCCGCTGTCCGGTATCTCCTTCCGGTAACGCTCAAACAGCTCTTCAGGATCAAGGCCTACTGCTTCTGCGTATTGCTTGATGAAAGCGCGGACGTAAAATTTGCCGGGCATAATTTGATAGTTGCCCTCTTCGATTCCAATCAAGTACCGTTTTTGAATTTTAGTCATTGTCTGCAAATCATCCAGTGAAATTTGCTTTTCTTCCCTCACTTGCTTAAGGTGATTCCCTAATTCGCTCAACCAAAACACCTTCCATAATTAAAAATCAAATCCAGAAAAAGCCGACTGATCGAGCATTTGGGGCTCTTCAGCGTCTTCATATGTAATTTTTTCATCCGGGTGGTTGCGGAGTTCAATGATATAGTCAAAATCATCCATTGTATATTCCGTATTTTGCACAAATACATCCGGGTGTTCCACAATCTTTGTCGCAGAGAGCCGCATGATTTCTCGAACCAGCTGCAGGTGGCGCTCCGTCCCTCTTCTGGTCGAAACAATGCCGTCAATGATAAAAAGATTATCTGCATCATATTCGTCGGCAATCAGCTGGCTTCTAAGCGTTTGCTTCAGGAGCGTCGAAGACACAAACAGCCATTTTTTATTGGCACAGACGCTGGAGGCTACGATGGATTCTGTTTTTCCGACCCTCGGCATGCCGCGGATCCCAATTAACTTATGTCCATCCTGTTTCATCAGCTCAGCCAAAAAATCAACGAGGAGTCCAAGCTCATCCCGGACAAACCGGAACGTTTTTTTGTCATCCGCATCACGCTGGATGTAGCGTCCGTGTCTGACCGCAAGCCGGTCACGGAGCTTTGGCTTTCTTAATTTTGTTACCGTAATCGTATCCATTGTATGTAAAATAGATTCCAGACGTTTTATCTGATCGTTGTGTTCACATTTTAAGAGGAGTCCGCGGCGCGAATCTTCTACACCGTTGATCGTTACAATATTTATAGAAAGCATACCCAGCAGGGAAGAAACGTCCCCAAGCAGGCCTGGCCGGTTTTTCTGGATTTCATATTCCAAGTACCATTCTTCCTTTTGCAAGGAAAATCCCCCTTTCAATTGAGGCGATATGTACCTATAAAACTATAATAAAGCATTTTCACTCAATAAGAAAGAAGAATTCCCTAAACCTCTTAACGGAGGAAGATGCTGGACATCCCTTTTAGGCTTCAGCAGATTATTTTTAGAAGGGAATCCTCCGGAAGTGCTGGTCCACTCTGAAAAAATTGAGCTTAAATGGGGCCACATGGCAGCCAGATTAAATCCAATTGAACAGAATATCATAAAGCAAAAAAGAGAGGCATCGCCTCCCCTTTTTAATGAGTTCCTTCTGTACCGTTGTTGCCCACAAGCTTAACCATCATGTTGGCGATGGCATGCTGTTCTTCTTCACTTGCAACACTCCATAAATCAGCCAGCACTTTTTCCTGGTCGTTTTTGGATTCAACCTGGTTCGCAAGATATCCACCGATTTCGTATGCAAGGCCTGAAATCGTTTCACGGCTCATTCCGCTGTTTTCAGCATGATGAAGGCGGTCCCCAAGGAAGTTTTTCCATGAATCCCAATTGTTCAAAACGGACATTGTCATTCCTCCAGTGCCATAGATTGATTACAAGGTTAGTTTTGCTGATTTGCTCTAATTTATGCAGGATGGTCAAACTTTTCTTTAGCGCCAGCCTCCGTTAACGGATAATATATGGCCATTTATATATGAGGCCTTATCTGAGGCTAAAAAGGAAACCGCATCTGCAATTTCTTCCGGTTTCCCAAGCCTGCCCGCCGGAATATCTTCAGCTATCGCCTTAAGGTCCTCTTTCGTGAACATGTCAAGCATGCTGGTTTCAACAGCGCCCGGCGAGACGGCATTCACACGGATCCCGCTTGGAGCCAGCTCTTTTGCCAATGCCTTAACAAACGTATTTTGTCCGCCCTTTACCATTGAATACAGAACTTCACACGCAGCCCCTGCCTCCCCCCATATGGAGGTTACAGCAATTATGGCACCTTTTTTTTCTTTCACCATGCCGGGTACTACTCCTCTTGAAAGCAAAAACGGGCTTGTCATATGGAGCTGTATCTGCTGGTCAATTTCTATTTCGCTAAGATCAGTAATCAGGCCGTAGGGGGCAGTTCCCGAAGCAAGAATGAGCAGGGATACGGGATGGGTGACCTGACTGAGAAGTTCCTTCGTTCCCCCGGATGCTGAAAGATCCGCCTGAACAAGGATACAGTCCGTTCCTTTAAGCTTCTCCTTCAGCCATTCCGCCTTTTTCCGGTTTTTATGATAATGAATATACAAGTTCCAGCCTTCTGATGCCAGCTTCTCAGCTATTTTTGATCCAATGCCGCCGGTAGCTCCTGTAATCAATGCGTACCTCATTTCCTGGCTCCTTTTCATTAAACATGCCGGCTGTAATCAGCCGGCATCCTTTATTGCTGCTGTCCTGTCTTTTTCGGGACGACTGTAAAAACGGTCATTTGGCTTTCGTCAGCCATTTCCATTAACAATCCATCTGCATCTTCTTTAGAAATTTGCTCAAGAACTGGCACCACATCAAATAAATTCATGTCATTGAATGCATAGCGCGTAAACTGATTGGCAATATACTCCGGGGAATTAACTGATCTTAAAAATGCCCCGATTCGTTTTTTTACAGCCGTATCCAGCCGGTCTTTCTCAATGCCTTCTTGCTTTGCCTTCAGCAAGATCTCTTTAATCTGGTCAGAAAGCTCTTCAGGACGGTCCGTATCCCCGCCAATCATACCAAAACCAAATGTTTCTTCTTCCGTATAATCATAGCTGAACGTATCATCGATCAGCCCGTTGCTGTACATGTCCTGGTATTGAACGGAGCTTTTCCCGAACAAAACATCCAGAATTAGGTTGGCAGTCAGTTCTTTTTTCAAAAGTTCCTCCCCTGCAAACCCGGTCACTTTTGCTTTTATGCCTACCAGGCATTTGGAGGACTGCACGTTCATCGGCAGGCTCTCCGATGATTTGTAAACCTCTTTACTTTCAGAAAGTCCCGGACGCTTAATTTCCTGCGGAGGATCGAACGATTTCTTATTCTGATTTTCCCTGATCTGATTCAATACCTGCTCAGGATCTACAGGGCCTGTAACGAATAGAAGCATATTGCTTGGATGATAAAACGTATGGTAGCACTCATACAGCAAATCCTTTGTAATATGGGAAATGGACTCAACCGTCCCGGCAATGTCAATTTTAACAGGATGCTTTTCATACATATTCTGGATTAGCCCGAAATAAAGTCTCCAATCAGGATTATCATCATACATATCAATCTCCTGTCCGATAATCCCTTTTTCTTTCTCAACCGACTGCTCCGTAAAATAAGGCTCCTGAACAAAATCAATTAGTGTTTCTAGATTCGTCTCTGCATCTGCCGTGCTCGAGAAAAGGTAGGCGGTTCTTGTGAAGGACGTAAAGGCGTTGGATGAAGCTCCCTGTTTGCTGAATTGCTGAAACACATCTCCATCCTCTTTTTCAAACAGTTTATGTTCAAGAAAGTGAGCAATGCCATCCGGCACCTTTTTCATTTCCTCTTGTCCGAGAGGCACAAATTCATTGTCTATAGAGCCATACCTGGCTGTAAAGGTTGCATACGTTTTGTTAAATCCTTTTTTGGGCAACACGTATACATTCAGGCCGTTCTCCATTTGCTCATGATAAAGCTCTTCCTGGAGCTGTTTAAACTGTATCGGCTTAACCATCGCTTTCTGCCCCCGTTCCTTTAAGAAAATAAATCGTATCGAGCTGAATATTGGATGCTGCTGCAACCACTTCTTCCTTTGTTACTTGGCTTATTCCATCCAGCAGCTCATCAAACGTGCGGCCTGCATTGGCAGCAGCATTTTGGTACAAGACCTCGCAAAGCCCGAAGCTCGTATCAATCGTTTCTAGAAGCTGATTGCGGATCATTCCTTTTGTCTGAACCAGATCTTCTTCTGTAAAATCTCCGGCCTTCATAGCCCCCATTTGTTCCTTAATGATGGATACCGCCCGGTCAAAGTTGCCGACTTCAATTCCGGACATTACCATGAGAAGACCTTTATGGGATTCGACTCTTGAAGCTGCATAGTACGCAAGACTTGCTTTTTCCCGGACGTTGATAAAAAGCTTGGAGTGTGAGAACCCGCCGAATATTCCGTTAAAGACTTGAAGGGCGAAATACTGTTCATCCTTGTAGGTGCAATTCGTCCGATACCCGATATTTAATTTTCCCTGCTTCACATCTTCTTCTTCAATGACTTCTTTTTCTTCAACTTTTTGGGAGACCTGCTTTTCAAGCTCAGGGTAAGCATGGGAATTAGCAGCGAAAGTAAAGTGTGTTTGAATCATTTTCCCCGCTGTTTCCTCGCAGAAATCACCAATCAGGTAAAAATCGAGCTTATCTTCCTTTAGAACACGCTGATAATACTCGTAAAGCTCTGCTGCTGTCAGAGCATCGGCATCTTCCATTTCCCCGTTGACGTGAAGAGCGTATGGTTCATCCTTGCACATTTCCTGTACAAGCCTCAAATTCGAATAGCGCATTTTATCGTCGTAAGCAGCCTGAATTCTCTGCTTCAGCGTCCTTTTTTCTTCCTTTATAATGCTTTCATCAAAAGCATCTCCATTTAAAAGAGGTCTAAGGAGGATATCTGACATAAGCTTAATGGCCTCTTCCAGCAAGGGGGTTTTTTCCGTTAAAAAATTCTCATTGGCCACTTCCATCCGAAGGGTAATGATATGATTTTCACCCTTTTTGGTAAGGTCCGCAAAAAGGGTTGCGCCATACAATCCATCCAAGTGATGACGGATTTGACCTGTGGATGGGAAGCGGGCGGTAGCGCGCTGAAGAACGTATGGAAGAAGCGCCCGCTTCGTAACCGTCTCTTTTTTAAGTGGGGCAAGAAGCTTTAATACAAGTGTGTTTGTTTTGTATTTATCCGTTTTAATGGTATGAACGGTCATTCCATTCAGTTTTGTTTGCTTTTCTTCAAAAAAAGACATACATTCACTCCTCAATCTAAGGATTATCCTTTGTAGTTTAGCCTTTTTTAAATTAAATGAGTCTAATTGTACCAGTAATTATACCAATTAGAGGAACATTTAGGAAATATGGAGATTGTATGCTTGAGAAAAAGCCGTTATGCAAGGAACTTATATAAAGACGCCCCTGAATGATCAGGGACGCCTGGATTTAGTAAAAGCTTAATGCTGTTCACGTTTCTTCATAAACGGCCACCAGTTTGCTTTGTCAAAGGTTTTAACCATGACCGGAACGAAAATCGGCAAAATAACAAACGCATAAAGAATGAGCCCTGTGAGAACGAGCGTTGCAATTTGAAGCAAAGACAGGACCCCGGATGGAAGCATGGCAGCGAAAGTACCTGCCAGAATAATGGCGGCTGAAATAATGACCGTTCCCATATTTCTCATCGCTGTAATCATCGCGGTTTTTACATCCAGTTCCTTATATTCATTAAAGCGGTCCATTAGGAAAATCGAATAATCAATGCCAAGGGCCATTAGAATAACAAAGCCGAAAAAAGGCACAGCCCAGTTAATGCCGTCATATCCGAGAAGATCCGTAAAAATCCATTCTGATATGGCACTGGAAGAATAGTACGTAATTAAAAGCGAGCCAACCAGATAAACCGGCATCACAAATGATTTAAGCAGCACAGCCAGAATGATTAGAATGGCTGTAATCATAAAGAGGACCGTTCGATTATAGTCCGCATCCGAAATTTCCTGCAAGTCTGCATACGTACTTGTAACGCCTGATACACCAACGGTAGCATTATCAAGCTCCGTTCCTTTGACTGCACGGTTTACAGCAGCTTCGAGGTCATCCATTTTTTCGAGCGCTTCATTCGAATATGGATTAACCTTCAGCACGACATCCATCGTTGTCAAGGTCTGGTCTTCAGACATATACTCATTGAACACCTGCTGAAAATCGTCATTTTTCAGAACTTCATCAGGCAGGTACCAGCCATCTGCGTCCGACCTGCTGAGCCCGTCCAGATAGGTCTCTGCTTCGTTAAGTCCGCCTGAAACCTGGTTCAGTCCATCGACGCTGTCATTCAATCCATCTGTCAGCTGTCCAAGCTGCTCCGAAAAAGGACTTAAACCCATCTTTAATTCAGATTGCCCTTCAGCTAATGAACCCGCTCCTTCCTGCAGCTTCGGCAGACCGCTGATCACCTGGCCTTGCCCTTCAGAGGCTGCATTAAGACCTTCAGATAATTGGCCCAGTCCTTCCGAAAGCTGTACAAGGCCATTTTGAAATTCCTGCTGTCCCTTATTGATTTCCCCAAGGCCATCATTTGCTTTCTTGATTTGGGGGATGGCTCCAGAAAGTCCTCCCGAAAGCTGCTCTGTCGCCTTGCTTAACTCTCCCAGCCCTTTTTCAAGACCGAGCACGGTTCCATAGATGGTTTGATAATCCGGGTCATTTTGTATGTTCGGATAGGCAGGATTCGCACCAAGCCTGTTTAAAGGCTCTTTCAAATCTGAGATGGCTGTTTTGGATTCCTTAACGCCTTGATCTGCCGCTGCAAGTCCCTCGGATAAATCCCCAAGCTGGGCTGCTGCTTCCTGATATCCTTCGAGCACCTGCCCGCTGCCCTGAATCAGCTCATCCAAGCTTTCTCTTGCTGCATCAACCTGCTCTTTGATTTCCATGGAGCCGGCGGAGCCTTCACTTACACCTTCTCCAATCTTTTCAAGTGCCTTTTTGATTTCGCCTACGCCATCCTTCAGATCATTCGATCCCGTTATGAGCTGATCAATTCCGGAAGTCGCTTCCTCTAGCTGGGGCTCTGATCCGGATAGCTGTTCAGAGGCTTCGTTTAAGCCCTCCCCGATCTCTTTTAATCCTTCATTCCCCTGCTCGATGCCTTTACCCAGTTCCTCCGCCTGGCTTGAGACTGCCAGTTCTTCAAGCTCGTCACCGAGCGGCCTGGTTGCACTTCTCACCTTGTCAACGTCATCGATTTGATCGAGATCTTTGCTGATGTTTTCTATAACTGCAAGATTTTCTTTCGTGTTCAACGGCTGATCATCTTTAATTACAATCGTTGCCGGCAGGGATTCACCAGGGCCGAAGCTGTCTGAAATCACATTGAAGGCTTTAACTGATTCATACTGATCTCCGATTTCATCCAAAGAATTAAACGACAGACTTCCATTGTACTGAATCAATGCAGGTGCAATGACTGCAGCGATAATGAGCAGAGCGAGGATTGGCCTCTTGAATGAGAATTTCCCTGCCCACTCCCAGGATTTGCTTTCTGCATGCTTGATATTCCCTTTTAAAGGCCAGAACAGGTTGTTCCCGAGCACCATCATAAAAAACGGAACGAGTGTGACGAGCGATGCGATCAAAAAGGCGATTCCAACCGCAACAGCCACAGCAGACTGATATAGCTTAAACTCAGCAAAGGCAATGGAAGCAAAGCCAGCGAATACGGCAAGGCCGCTGTATATCACGGTCCTGCCGGCTGTTTTAAAGGTTTTGATAATGGCTTCCGTTTTTTCTTCACCGTTCCCCAGCTCTTCTTTAAAACGGCTGAGAAGAAGGATGCAATAATCCGTACCGATTCCGAACATGACAGCTACCATAAAGATTTGAGTGAAGGTAGATAATGGAAAATTGAAGTATTCTACAAAATAAGCTACTGCTGCCTGACTTGTCACATAGGCTACCCCTACCGTAATAAGCGGAATCACCGGAGCGACAAGGGAGCGGAAAACGAGAACAAGTACGACGAGAATAAAAGCTACTGTAATATACTCTGTTTTCTTCAGCCCCTCCTGAGAGCTGTCAACTACATCCTTATCAATCAGGTCGCTTCCTGTCATATAGTGCTCTACCTTATAGGAGCTGATTTGCTTTTTGATTTCAGCAGCAGCATCGGCAGCAGACTTTTCACCTTCCGCCAGGGAAATGGCTGCCAGTATGGTTCTGCCGTCCTTTGAGACCATCTGATTTTCAAGCTCTTTATTTGTAAAATGGGTTGTTACGGTTTGAATCCCGAGGCTTTTGCGATTTTCCTCGAGGTCTTCAACTGCTTTTTTGATTTCATTTTTTTCTTCAGCGCTTAATTTTTTCTCATTATGAAACACAAGTGCCAGTGCTGCACCATCTCCTGATGAATGCTCATCCAGCAGCTCCCCTGCTACGGAGGAAGAATACCCGTCAGGGACGGTAATCTGCCCTTTTTCAGCTACCAAATCTCCCATGTCCGGTGAAGTGAGCATTAAGACAGCCGCGGCTGCAATCCATACAACAAGCAGGATCCACCTTAATTTAATAATCCCTCTCATCATCTTCCATTCCCCCGTTCTTTTTCTGCCATTGAGGCTGAAATCTTTTCAAAAACTCTTAAAAACGTGTCGATCTCATCCTCGGACAGTTCCGTTAAGTAACCGGCAACGTAATTCTGGATTTGCTTTTCTCCATTTTCATACACCTGCCGTCCCTTTTCTGTGCTTTGCAGGAAAACGTTCCGCCTGTCTTTCTCATCACGGATTCTTTCTATTAATCCTTTTTGCACAAGCCTCTCAATCATGGCTGAGATAGCGCTTTTGTTTACCCCGCAAATGTCTGCCAGCCATGTTGCCTGGCACTTGGGGTACATCGTGATATACCTTAAAATCTGGTACTGCTCAATTGTGATATCCTCCAGAACCTTCTCAGTAACGATAGCTGTTACTCTTTTGGCCGCAAAGAAATACACCTCTTCATACCTATGTATAAAGGCTTTGATTTTTTCATCCTGCAAATTAGTTCACCCCATTAACCATTCAATACATAAACTATTTAATACGCTTCCGTCACTTCTGTCAATAGGAAAAATAGGTCAAAAAAAACTCCTCTGCTGTATGAGGAGTTTTCATTTTATGTCGTTTTCAGTTTTGCCCGCTGATCCTTATCTTCAGGTTTTAAAAAGAGGAGACCGATTGCCAGTGCCAGAAGACTGAATCCTCCGGAAGTGTAATAAATCATGTGCTCTGATTGTGCCATGATCGCCGCATAAAGAGGCGGACCGGCTGCCACACCGATGAATCTCATGGAGCTGTAGAAGGACGTAATGGTTCCACGGTGTTCCTTTTCGATGCCCTCTGTAATTAAGGCATCCAGTGATGGCAGTGCCATTCCGATCCCGACACCGCTTATAACGAGGAAAGCAAATAAAAAACCGATTTCATGCTGAACTCTGAGTGCAATAAAAGAAACAGCGAGCAGTCCCATTCCAATCACAATTAAGAGTTTCATTAACGTTTTTTTGCTTCCGATCATTTTACCCGCAGCAAAGGAACTGACAGATAGCGCAAGCAGCGGAATGGCCAGAAGAAATCCTTTTGCAATGCCATCAATTCCATATTTTGTCTCAAGCGTGTCGGATAAATAAAACAGCACGCCAAACAATATAAGCATAATGATTCCGCCTATTGCGAAAATAGCGTACAGCCATCTTCCGCTATTTTTGAAGATATCTTTGACACATGAAATAAAGGCACGAAAGTCCTGAGCCTCTTCTTCTTTTTTCGGAACTTTCACTAAGAAGAAAACGAGAAGCACTCCGGCTAAGCTGAAAAACGGGATAAACCAGAAAGGCATAAACCATACGAAGCTGGCTAAAAAAGCCCCTATAATCGGACTTAACACTTTTCCCGCCGTGTTGGCCGTTTCAATCAGCCCGAGTCCCGAACTGATTTCCTCATCATCTTCAAAAAGGTCTCCGATAAGAGGAATGACGACTGGGGCTGCTCCGGCTGAACCGATGCCTTGAAGGATCCTTCCTGCAAGAATCCACAAGAACGGATTTGCTGTATTGACTGAAGCCCATGCAGAAAGGGCTCCCCCCGCTCCGGCAATTAATAAACAGGGAACAATGACCGTCTTTCTCCCAATCCTGTCAGATAGATACCCGGCTATCGGGATAAGAAGAATCGCTACAACGGAATAGACTGTGATGATGAGTGAAACTTGAAAGGAACTGATACCGAGTTTCTCTTCAATTTCCGGAAGCACAGGGATCAGCATGGAGTTGCCTAACGTCATGATGAGCGGAACCGATGAAAGCGCAAGTAAATTTATTTTGTTGGAATTGGCCATATCCTTCACCCTGTATAATTATTCGATATAGACATTGTTCCGTTCCGGCACTGTTATTATTCATATAAGCAGGAATGCTGCTGAAAATCAGCCAGCTGCCGCATTTGCCTGAATAAGGAATAGATCGGCCATTACAGGAAAAATGCTTTACTATTTCTGGAGGATGGAGAACGGCTTCTAGTGGCCCTTATCCCTGAACGCTCATCTTATAGCTTGGATCGGGAAAAATTACAGACAAAAAGTGCCCGGAGCATGGCTCTGAGCACTTTTTCTTTTTCCCAGGACTCGGAGGGGATTGCTTTGTTCCTCTTATTTTCCGCCCGCTTTAGGGACAGAAGTCTGAATAATCAAGGAATGGAAGCTTACCTTTTCCCTTTTATATAAGGCGTTCCGAGTGCTTTAGGAGCATCGGCGCGTCCAATAAACCCTGCAAGGGCAAAAATCGTCAGAACATAAGGGGTGATGAGCAGGTAAACTGCAGGAATATCTTTAAGAAACGGAATAGAGCCGCCAACGATACTGATTCCCTGAGCAAGTCCGAAGAACAGGGCAGCACCCATCGCTCCCAGAGGATGCCACTTGCCGAATATCATCGCTGCAAGTGCCATAAATCCCTGTCCGCTGATGGTGGCATGGCTGAAATCTCTTGAAATAATCGTAGCATAAATGGAGCCGCCGATTCCTGCGAGTGCTCCTGACAAAATAACCCCGATGTACCTCATTTTTGTTACATTGATCCCCATCGTATCCGCTGCCATTGGATGCTCGCCAACCGCCCTCAATCTAAGGCCGAAAGGTGTTTTATATATGACATACCAGACCGCCACGGATAGCAGGATCGCTATATATGAGGTAATGTATCCATTGCTGAAAAACAGCGGTCCAACGACCGGGATCTGACTGAGGACGGGAATGTCGATAATATCAAAGCTGCGGTCAATCCGGTCGGTCTGCCCTTTATCATACATCAATTTCACAAGAAACAGCGTCAGTCCTAATGCCAAAAAGTTGATCGCGACGCCGCTTACGACCTGATCAGCCCTGAATGTTATCGTTGCTGCTGCATGAAGCATTGCAAAAACCGCACTGGCCGCCATAGCGGCGAGCAGGGAAAGCCACGGTGTAAGGGCGCCAAAGCTTTCAGCGAACGAAAGATTAAAAACGATCCCCGTGAATGCCCCAATAACCATTAGGCCTTCCAGACCAATGTTGACGACACCGGATTTTTCACTGAATACTCCGCCTAGCGCTGTAAGTATAAGGGGAGCGGCTACAAACAAAGCGGTAGGAATGATGATTTGAAGTGCCTGAAGCAAAGTCATTTATTTTTCCCCCTTTTTAAACCGAAGCAGCAGCCAGCGGATGAAATAGCTTGATGCCACAAAGAAAATAATCAGTGCAATAACAATCTCAACAAGCTCATTCGGCACTCCGGACTCAAGCGGCATGTTCAGCGCACCGACTTTTAATCCTCCAAAAAGAAATGCCGCAAAAATGACTCCAACCGCCGTATTTCCTCCAAGGAGTGCTACAGCAATTCCATCAAAGCCGATCCCTGTAAATCCGCTTTTCACAGAAACGTATTCAAAGGTTCCGAGTCCTTCCATAGCTCCTGCAAGCCCTGCAAAACCACCGGAAATCACCATGGATAGAATGATGTTTTTGTTCACACTCATACCGGCATAGCGTGCTGCATCCTGATTAAAGCCTACTGCCCGAAGCTCATATCCTTTGGTCGTTTTTTCCAGCAGGAACCACATGATGAATGCAGCCGCCAGGGCAATCAGAATGCCGTAATGCATCCGCGAGTAATTAGTAAGCGCTTCAAGATTCTCGGCTAAACGGAGGCTTGCGGAAGCCGGAACCTCCTCAGTTGTATCGCTGCCTTTTGTTAATACAGATTGAATGATGGCGTTTGTCACATATAAAGCAATATAGTTCATCATAATCGTAACGATTACTTCATGAACGCGGAAACGCGCTTTTAGCAGTCCAGGAATAAACCCCCATAAAGCTCCTGCCAATGCGGCTGCAATGACGGCCAGCGGGAGGTGAATGACCTTCGGCAAATCAAAGGCGAGCCCCACCCATACGGCTGCAAGCCATCCAACGATGACCTGGCCCTCCACACCGATATTGAATAAGCCGGTCTTAAAGGCAAATGCAACGGCAAGGCCAGTCAGGATATATGGGGTCATTAACCGGATGGTATCTCCGATGTTGTAAGGATCTCCAAATACACCATTCCATAGGGAAGCATACCCCAAAAGTGGATCATAGCCGCTAACAAGCATAACGATGGCTCCGACCAGCAATCCAAGGAGGACCGCAATAACTGGAATAAGCAGATTTATATACCGGCTGAGTTTGATATTCATGTTGCCGCACCTTCTTCCTTAATCTTGCTGCCGGCCATCAACAGCCCGAGCTCCTGCTCGGTTGTTTCTTTCGGATTCACAATCGCTACGATTTTCCCTTCATAAATGACGGCAATCCGGTCACTTACATTTAAAATTTCTTCTAATTCAAAGGATACAAGCAAAATGGCTTTTCCTTTATCCCGCTGCTCGATCAGACGTTTATGAATAAATTCAATCGCCCCGACATCCAGTCCTCTTGTAGGCTGAGCGGCGATCAGCAAATCCGGATCCCGATCCACCTCGCGGCCAATGATCGCTTTTTGCTGATTGCCTCCGGAAAGGGCTCTGGCAGGTGTAGAGGAACTCGGCGTACGGACATCAAACTCCTGAATCAATTGCTCCGCTTTATTATAAATTTCCTTGTATTGCAGAACTCCTGTTTTGGAATATGGCTTTTGATAATAGGTTTGAAGAACCATATTTTCCCCAATGGCAAAATCAAGAACGAGTCCGTGCTTATGCCTGTCCTGAGGGATATGTCCTACACCGGATTCAGCAATTTTTCTCGGATTTTGCCGGGCAATGTTCTTGCCGTTCAGCAGAATGGAACCGGAATCAATTTTTCTTAACCCGGTAAGGGCTTCAATCAGTTCGCTCTGGCCATTCCCGTCAACACCTGCTATCCCGACAATTTCACCCGCTTTTACCTCCAGAGACAGCGAATCTATTGCGGTAACCTGACGGGAGTCTTTCACAATAAGTTCTTTGACATGTAAAACCGTTTCCTTTGGAGATGCGGGGGTCTTTACTGTTGTAAACACGACTTCCCGGCCAACCATAAGGGACGCGAGTTCATTTGGGTTTGTATCTGTAACAGAAAGTGTTCCAATTCCTTGGCCTTTTCTTATAACGGTAACCTTATGGCACACTTCCATGATTTCTTTTAATTTATGGGTGATGAGAATAATGGATTTCCCTTCGCTAATAAGGGCTTTCATGATAGAAATCAGCTCTTTGATCTCCTGAGGTGTGAGCACTGCTGTTGGTTCGTCAAATATCAGGATTTCTGCTCCACGGTAAAGGGTTTTCAGGATCTCAACCCTCTGCTGCATTCCTACGGAGATGTCAGCAATTTTTGCTGCCGGATCTACAGCAAGTCCGTATCTCTCTGAAATTTCGCGGACATGCTTCTCAGCTTCCTTCATATTGGTTTTGCCCATTTTAGAAGGTTCATTTCCTAAGATAATATTTTCTGTTACCGTAAAATTGTTGACAAGCATGAAATGTTGGTGTACCATTCCTATTCCGAGCTCATTTGCGGTATTAGGATTTGTGATATTCACTTTCTTTCCCTTAACACGAATTTCGCCCTTTTCAGGCTGATACAATCCGAACAGAACGTTCATCAGAGTTGATTTACCTGCTCCATTCTCTCCCAATAAGGCATGGATCTCGCCTTTTTCAACTTGCAGAGTGATGTTGTCGTTTGCGACGATTCCAGGAAATTCTTTTCGGATTCCGAGCATTTCGATTACATAATCCATGTTGCTTCACTCCTTTTTCATAGGGGATGTATCCTATTGCGATTCACCGCCTTAAAATCTATTCAGCCATCTGTAGTAGACTTTAAGCCAAGGAATAGCATTTGGTTTGGCGGAACTCTGCCGGATGCAGATCTTGCCCATTATATAAGCCGGGGTGTTATAAAAAAGGCCAGAAGGAGATCCAGCCTTTTTCTATAAGTGTTCTTGCTGTTTATTTTGTTGGTGAAGTCGGAACTTCGATTTCGCCCTTGCTGATTTTTTCCTTATACTCTTCCGCTTGCTTCATCGCTTCTTCGGAGATATTGTCCCCTTTAGCTACACTGATGGCATCTTGGTCCAAACCGTAGCTGATCACTTCTCCGCCAGGGAATTCGTCGTTTTTGGCTTTATCCGCAAGATCTTTAACCGCAACATCTACACGCTTAACCATTGAAGTTAACGTAATGTTGAATTCTTTCCCGTCTTTGTCTGTTCCTTTGCCCTCTTCACTTTGGTCCTTATCAACACCAATTACATAAAGCTCCCGGGACGGATCTTTTTTCTTAAGGTCAATTGCTTCAGAAAAAACTCCGTTTCCTGTTGCACCGGCTGCATGGTAGATAATATCCGCTCCGGAACCGTACATGGAAGAAGCGATTGCTTTTCCTTTATCTGCTTTATCGAATGCTCCTGCATACTGTACATCCACTTCAGCCTCAGGGTTTACTGCTTTAACCCCCTCAACAAAACCGGCTTCAAACTTGCCGATCAGTTCGCCTTCCATGCCTCCGACAAAACCTACTTTATTTGTCTTCGTAGTCAAGCCTGCTACAACCCCAACGAGGAAGGACCCTTCATGTTCTTTAAACACGATGCTTGCAACATTGTCTTTTTCTACTACACTATCAACGATCGCAAATTTAGATTCCTTTTGCTGATCAGCAATTTCTTCAATAGCCGGCTGAAGCTTGTATCCAATCCCATAAATCAAGTCATACTTTTGTCTGACAAGGGTATTCAGGTTGGTTACATAGTCTCCGTCGTTTTTAGACTGAAGGTAATTGTAGCCTTTGTTCCCTTTTTGCATGTCATTTTCTTCCCCGAACGCCTTAATTCCTTCCCATGCGGATTGGTTGAACGATTTATCATCCACTCCCCCGACATCGGTAACCATAGCTACAGTGAAATCGCTTGCTTTTCCGCCTGTTTCAGCTGACTTGTTTCCGCATGCTCCAAGGATGGTACCGGCAGCCAGAACAGCTGATAGTGCTAAACCCCATTTTTTCATTTCTATTTCCCCCCGTAATGATTAGAATAGTATGAAACTATGAATACAATGTGCAGAGCTTGTCCTTCATCACCTCCTAAAAAAGAACTCTGCTAATATCTTTTTCTCACAACATGGAATGAGAACATATCCGCCCGGAAATAATTCAGGGAGTACAATGCCGGCCTGTCCTCCATATCAAAGTGCAGCTGCTTGAGCAAAAGCAGGGCCGTTTCAGGCTCGCAGTGTAACAGCGGTGAAATTTTCTCATGGTAGCCGATCGGCTCTATCGCTGTTATGGCATGCCCAATCACCCTGTTCGTCTCGGATTCAAGAAGATCAAAGAGAGATTCATTTCCAGCCATCCTATCTTTTGGCAGCAGTTCACCCGGGATTTTATCAAGGCAATAAACCACCGGCTCGCCATTTGCCGTCCGCACTCTTTCGATTTGAAATATTTCGTCATTTTCTGTTATGCCAAACCGTTCAGCGTCTTCCTCTGTCGACCCGGTCATCGCTGAAGACAGAAAAATGGTACCGGCGGTTCTTCCGCCTTGGCGAATCATGTCAGTCACACTGTTAAGCTGCTCAATTCCTGAACTGAACAGAGGAATCGTGTTAACAAATGTGCCGACGCCGTGACGTCTGATGATGACGTTTTCTTCTTCCAGTATCCGGAGTGCCTCCCTGAGTGTAGCCCTGCTCACACCTAGGCTTTTTGCCAGGTCGAACTCAGAAGGAAGCTTCTCTTTTTCTTTGTAGGAGCCTTTTTTTATATCTTCTTTGATTCGATCTATAACCTGCAGATACAGGTGCCGATTGTCTGATTTAATGCCCATTACAAGCCCCCGTTTTTTAAAGATCAGACATCTGATGTTTAACCTTTACTAATCGAACATAATATATCATGTTTTCATTAAGAAATAAATAAAAATTTTAATAATTTTGTCGAATTCCCGTAATACTATTTACTCAGCCTTAACATTTCTTATAATAATATTATGTAAACCTGTATACTAAGAAACAGAAGGGTTTCCCCTTCTGTTTACGAGCTCATTTCATCATATTGTGTCTTACTCATCAATACTTCACGCGGTTTGCTCCCCTCATAAGGTCCTACTACACCGCGTTCTTCCATTGCATCAATCAGTCTTGCGGCTCTTGTGTACCCCACACGGAACCTTCTTTGGATCATAGAAACGGATGCTGTCTGCATATCGATCACAAGCTGGACGGCTTCCTCATACAAATCATCATTTACTTCTCCTGCTGTTTCAGCCGTTTCAGAGGGAATCATATTCTCCTGATATTGGGCTTTCTGTTGAGAAATTACGAAATCCACGACCTCTTCCACTTCGTCATCGGACAAGAAGGCTCCCTGGACACGAACTGGTTTAGATGCTCCAGTAGGCAGAAACAGCATGTCCCCTCTTCCCAGAAGCTTTTCAGCTCCCCCCATGTCGAGGATGGTTCTGGAGTCTGTCATGGAGGATACACTAAAGGCGATCCTTGAAGGAATATTTGCCTTTATGACTCCTGTAATGACATCCACAGATGGGCGCTGCGTTGCAATGATCAAGTGAATCCCTGCAGCCCTTGCCATCTGCGACAGCCGGGTTATGGAGTCTTCCACATCAGAGGAGGCAACCATCATTAAGTCTGCAAGCTCATCTACAATGACAACGATATAAGGAAGCTCCGGCTGTTTTTCTCCATCCTCGGCGTTTACTCTTCTAATATTGTCATTATAGCCTTCAATATTTCTCGTACCAGTATGAGAAAATAGCTCATACCTTCTCTCCATCTCATTGACCACTTTTTTCAGCGCCTGAGAGGCTTTTTTCGGATCCGTCACAACCGGTGCCAGGAGATGGGGAATTCCATTGTAAACGTTTAGTTCGACCATTTTAGGATCGATCATCATCATCTTTACTTCATGTGGCTTCGCCCGCATCAGAATGCTCGTGATGATCCCGTTGATGCATACGCTTTTTCCGCTTCCTGTCGCGCCGGCTACGAGTAAATGAGGCATTTTGTTCATCTCGGCGAGAACTGCTTCACCAGAAATGTCACGTCCCAAGCCGATGAGAAGCTTTGCATCCGGGCGGTCCTTCCCATTATGTTCGATGACCTCCCGCAGTGAGACCATAGCCACCTCTGAATTCGGAACTTCAATGCCAATCGCAGATTTTCCGGGAATCGGTGCTTCGATCCGGATATCTTTAGCGGCTAACGCCAGGGCCAGATCGTCGCTAAGGTTAACAATCCGGCTTACTTTCACGCCCGTGTCCGGATAAACCTCATATTTCGTTACCGCCGGTCCAAGGTGTACTTGAGTCACTTTGGCCTTTACGCCAAAGCTTTGAAACGTGCGTTCAAGCTTTCTGGCATTTTCATAAATATTTTTCTTATCCGTCTGCTGGCCATTATGCTTTGGCTGATTAAGAAGGGAAACCGGCGGAAGCTTATAGTCTTTGTTCTCGACTTCCGTAAACCGGATCTGAATAGGAGGAGCAAGGTCAGGTTCATCCTCAGGAGCACTGTTTTTTTGAACAGCCTTTTCGGTTTCCGGCTCCTGCGGCGGCTGCACGGCCTCTACCCTGTCCGCAAAGCTTGAAATGATCGGCTCCGCATTTTCATGAAAGTCCTGATCCCCTTCATAAGGCTTCGTGGCTTCCATATCTTTTTGCTCATCGCGGGACCTTTGAGTCTTTCTTTGTCCTTGAGCAGATGAGCTCTTTCTTTTTTTCTTTTTAAAGGATCCCGGCAGCTGTTTCATATCATGTAAAAATGCTGAAAATTGTCTTTTGAAAAAGGAAAATACCGGTCCGAAAATCTTAAATAGCGTCTCCTGCAGAGATTTATCGGTAATAAGCAGGATGCCGGCTACAATCATCCCTGCTGCGATAAGCTTTGATCCAGCCGCAGCAAAGAGGAAATAAGAGGCTGCGAATAAAAGGGCTCCAATCATTCCTCCCCCCAGGTCCCGGGAAGCTGTTTCGCCTTTTATTTCCATCATATATAATTCCCATGTATTGCGAATCACACTGGAGGATCCTGCCTCACCTCTGGCAAGCACATTTTCAAACAGCCCAACATGAGTCAGCAGAAGAACGGCTGCTGTAATTAAATAGGCTCCGATCATCCTCCTTGAAGAATAAGGCGGCCTTTTTTTGTACCAGAACACGTAAATTCCAGCTGCTGCTAGCGCGAGCAGCGAGAGAATATACCACTCGCCAGCAAAAAAGCGGAAAAACTGAACGATACTTGAACCAGCTGCGCCAAGCTTTGCCATGGCAATAACCGCTGCAGCAGTCAAGCCCAATCCAATCAGCTCATATTTAAAAACCGGTTTGGAGGAAGCTTTTTTCTTTTGTCTTGTTTTCTTTTTTGCCATATGATCACCTGTCATCAATCATAAAATTCGCATGCCCCGGTCCCGCAAAAGCTGACCTCGCCTGCATAAATGAAGAAAGCAGCCATTGCAAAAGGCTGCTCGTTTCCACAGGTTAAGTATACCATAAATGTACGGGTTCCTGACTAAAATACCACAAGACTTGACTTGATTTTTTGACCGGGCATACACTCGGATTGCAAATAATGATTCGGGTTGCTGCTTAGGAGCCTTACGACTTCATATGAGGCATCCGCACAAGGGCGGACGATCATTTCCACTCCATTGACGATAGCCATTTTCTCTGCTGCCGGTTCCCTGTTATCGGTTGGAAAAATCAGCTCCTGAGGCATCATTGTATAGAGGATCATTGCAGGACCTGCTCCTGGTCATCGCTGTCTTTATTTTTCGCAATCAGCTCGTTAAGCTTTTTTATAGCAGCTCCCACTCCGCCAACATCATCAATCAGCCCGTACTCCACCGCATCGGTTCCAACTACGTTCGTTCCGATGTCTCTTGTGAGATTTCCTTTTGAGAACATCAGCTCTTTGAATTTTTCTTCTGTAATCCCCGAGTGCTTCGTCACAAAGTTTACAACCCGGTCCTGCATTTTATCCAAATACTCAAACGTCTGCGGTACCCCGATTACCAGTCCGGTGAGTCTTACCGGATGGATCGTCATGGTAGCAGTTTCGGCTATATAGGAATGGGTACAGGAGACGGCTATCGGAACACCGATTGAATGTCCGCCTCCGAGGACAATTGAAACGGTCGGCTTGGAGAGAGAACTTAACATCTCTGCTATGGCAAGCCCAGCCTCAACGTCTCCGCCGACTGTATTCAAGATGACAAGCAGCCCCTCAATTTTAGGGTTTTGTTCAATGGCGACAATCTGCGGAATGACATGCTCATACTTGGTCGTTTTATTTTGGGGCGGAAGCTGAATATGCCCTTCAATCTGGCCGACAATGGTGAGACAATGAATATTTGTTTCGTGGGACATCTGGGGGATGTTGGTTTGTCCCAGCTGCTGAATTTTTTCTGCTAGAGATCCTTGCTTTTCGTCTTGTTTCTCATCCTGTTTTTCCTGTTCTCCGGATCCGCTTGAACTTTTCAGTTCCTCCTGCTCTTTGTATCCCATATCCATCTCCTGCCTTTCAGTCATATGCTATTATTATGCAAAAACGACAGGTTTTTCATACAGGGAGGAGAAGATTTGAAACGCTTAACACCTCGCATAGCAAAACTCCCTTCTCAGGAAAAAGAGAAGGGAGTTTCATGTTAATATTTTGACAGCTCAGCTTCAGGGGTCATAATGATAACAGGTTTCTTTTCCGGATTTACCCATTTCATTATTTTTTCCGTGTCCGCTCTTGAAGCTGCCACACAGCCGGCTGTATAGCCAGAACTTCCTGCTATATGAAAAAAGATGGCCGATCCTTTATAAGGAATTCTTTCTGGATTGTAGTTGATAACAAAGCCCCTGTCGTATTGAGGAATGTCCATTCTTTCTGCACTGGCCCATTTCCCCTTTGTTTTAGAAGACTGCCACGTATTATAAAACGTGCTCCGGCTGTCGTCTACCCATACAGAATCTGGAGCAATGCGTTTTTTAAGAAGATTTGTCTGAGGCATAGTCCCTCGGTAGAAAGCAAAACCAAGTGTATATTTCCCTGAAGGGGTCTTTCCATCCCCTTCCTGCTTAGCGCCCATTCCATTTTTTCCTACAACCCCGTTAATAGAATAGATCCGCTTCCATGCTCCGTTCCCTTTTTCGAAGACTTGGATGGATGCATTCCGTGAACCTGCTGTTTTATTTGTAACCAGGATAACCTGTTCAGAACTGCCGAGCCCGCTAAGCTTCTCTACATCCAGTCTGGCACGTGTGCCGGGAAGGACAGCAAAGCTGCTGCTTACATAGCCCGTCTTTCCTTTGTAGTTGATTTTGTACCAGCTGCTGTTAATTTTTGATACGACCGCCAGCATATACCCTTCATCCACAGAACCAAGCTTCTTACTGTTCCGACTAGAGCTTGAACGGATGTTAACGTATGCAGAGGCTTGATAAATCTGTTCTGCTGAAATGGAGGTTACATAAGCACTGCTTACATATGCCGTCCTTCCTTTATAGGTGATTTTATACCAGCCGCTGCCCGCCTTGGATGCATTCGCCAGAACATATCCTGCATCAGCGGAACCGAGCTTTTGACTATTCCGGCTGGGGCTTGAGCGGATGTTGACGTATGCGGAGGTCTGATTAATCTTGCCGGATGAAATGGAGGTTACATAGGTACTGCTTACATATGCCGACTCTCCTTTGTAGCTGATTGAGTACCAGCCGCTGTCCTCCTTAGCTGCATCTGCCAGTACATACCCCGCATCGACGGAACCAAGCTTTTGGCTATCCCGTTTTGCTGCGGAACGGATATTGACAAATGAAGTGGTTATGTAAACATCTTTGCTGGACATGCTGGCTACATAAGCGCCGCTCACATATCCGGTCTGGTTACCAAACTTGATTTTATACCAGCCACTTTCTGTTTTGGATACCCCATTTAAAGCGGACCCTTTGCTGAGCACACCGATCTTAGAATAATGAGTTCCCGGGCCTGAACGGACATTCACATTCCCGGTAGTTTGGTAGTTTGTTTCTGCTTTAGCTTCAGAATCAAATAATGGGTTAAAAGGGATGCTCATTTCTAAAATAGATACGATCAAAATAAAAGATAGTAATAGTGCTGCTGATTTTTTCGCCAATATAATCCCCCCTGGTTATAAATTTATAATAAGCTTAATCTGAAAAATTTTCCAGCGTTCTCTGAATTTTCGTTTACAATCCTTTTTTATGCGGATGTGGGAGGTTACTCTGTTTACGGCCGGTTTTTTTCTTTGGAGGAATGGGTAGAGGGAGGTTTGTCCGGTTTGTCTGACAAACCTCACTTTGGCCGTCTTGTCTGACATTTTTGTCTGACAAACCTCATTTTGGCCGTCTTGTCTGACATCTTTGTCTGACATCCCTCGTTTTCGCGTCTTGTCTGACATCTTTGTCTGACAAACCTCGTTTCGGTCGTTTTGTCTGACATTTTTGTCTGACAAACCTCGCTCTGGCCGTCTTGTCTGACATCTTTGTCTGACAAACCTCGTTTTGCCCGCCTTAACTGCTTGACGGACATCCAACTGGTATGGACGCCTTATTTAACAGCCGTCGATACGCGCCCCTCACCTGGCTTTTCTTACAGAAAACCACCGCTGAACATAACACCACCAGGAATCAAGCCTAGGTTTATATAAATTAAAAAACCAGCTCCTTTTTTACGGAGCTGGTTTTCTTTTCATACTTCCATGATAATCGGCAAAATCATAGGACGGCGCTTTGTCCGTTCATATAAATACTGGTTCAGTGCCTCACGGATATTAAGCTTTAATGAGGACCATTCAATTAATGAATCTCTCATGCATTTTTCGGCTATTTCTTTTACAATCAGTGCGGATTTGTCAAGCAGCTCTTCAGATTCCCGGACGTACACAAATCCTCTTGAGATGATTTCTGGTCCCGATACGAGTCGTTTTTTCCCTTTATCCAGCGTAACGACTACAATCAGGATTCCATCCTGGGACAGAAGCCGGCGGTCGCGAAGAACGATATTGCCTACATCTCCTACACCAAGTCCGTCAATTAACACGTTGCCTGATGAAACTTTGGAGCCAGTTCGGACCTGGTCACCTTTGAAATGAACAACATCCCCTTTTTCAATCAAAAGGACATGATCTTTGCTGATTCCTACCTGGTGAGCAAGCTTCCCGTGGGCAACCTGCATTTTATACTCCCCATTAACCGGAATGAAATATTTAGGCTTCATTAAATTCAACATCAGCTTCAATTCTTCCTGATTTCCGTGACCTGACACATGAACTTGTTTTTGCCCAAATACAACATTTGCACCGGCGCGGTACAGAAGATCAATCGTTTTGGAAAACTCCAGCTCATGGCCGGGCAGTGGAGTGGCAGCAATCATAACAGTGTCGCCATCAGTAACATTCAGCTGTTTATGGGAATGTCTTGCCATTCTGTTCAATGCTCCAAGCGGTTCTCCATTGGTTCCTGTTGTAAGGATGGCAATCTTTTGGTCAGGATGCTTGTCGAGTTCCTGCAAGGGAATAATCAGATCATCCTGAACGTGGATATAGCCAAGTCTGATAGCGGTCTGCAGCACGTTCAGCATATTTTTGCCGACAATCGCGAGCTTGCGGCCATTCTCAATGGCTGCATCAATCACATGCTGGATTCTGCTGTAGTTGTTTGCAAAGACTGCGATAATGACCCTGCCCTCTGCATTATACATGGCAGTGGCGATTTCGCTTCCGACAACCGATTCAGACGCACTGTAGCCAGGCTTTTCAGCATTTGTGCTGTCTGACAGGAGGCAGAGAACTCCATTTTCACCGAGCTGGGCCATTTTTCCGATGTCTGTCACATGGTTGCTTGTCGGAGTCTGATCGAATTTAAAATCACCGGTATGTACAATGGATCCCATCGAAGTATGGACGGCAACCCCTACCGAGTCTGGTATGCTGTGGTTTGTTCGAAAAAAGGTGACGGCAGCAGAGTCAAATTCAATTTTGGATTCAGAATCAATTTCTTTGAGCAAAGACTGATTCTTCATTCCATACTCTTTAAGTTTTTCCACAACAAGGGCCAGGGTAAGTTTTGTTCCATATACGGGGATGGATAATTTTTGCATCACATAAAAGACACCGCCAATATTCTCTTCGTGGCCATGGGTTAAAAACATGGCTTTCACACGGCTGCGGTTTTCGATCAAATAGGAAATGTCCGGAATGACGACATCAATTCCAAGCATCTCCCCCTCAGGATGCATGAGTCCGGCATCAACAATAAACAAGTCTGCATCCACTTCGATGACAAACATATTTTTGCCGATCTCCCCGACTCCGCCTAAGGCGATCACTTTAATAGCTTCTGTCTGTTTCAAATTCAATGTAAAAATCCTCCCTGTTTTGCTCGCCCGTTCCACGTCACTTAGCCTCATTATACAGTAAGGCTTCAAAAAAATACAAGAAGAAAACCAGCAGACTATATGGGGCCGGACTTGGAGGTTCAATCATGCGTGATGCGGTTTCATCCTCCAGCTAAGTTCGCTCCTGCTGGTTCTTCAGGCTGTACGGCCCTGGTTCCGTCTTTCTAGCCTATAAAGAAAAAAACCCAGGATCGCTCTTATAGACGGAGCGTACCTGGGTTTCGGATGATCTTTTTAGAATGATGAAGCGATTCAGGATTTCTGAAGACTTGCCATTACTCCCATGAGCCGGGTTCTTTCTGCTTCAGATAGGGGAAGCAGCGGGAGCCTTACGGAGCCAGTATCAATGCCGGCTAACTGAAGGGCGGTTTTTACCGGAGCAGGACTTGGTGCAGCAAACATTTCGTTCATAACCGGGAGAATCCGGCGGTGGATGGCGCCCGCTTCTTTTACATTGCCAAGAGCATAAGCTTCTATCATTTTCTGCATTTCATTCCCGATTACATGGGAAGCTACAGAAACGATTCCGGTTCCTCCGATTGCCATGACAGGCAGAGTCAGACTGTCATCCCCGGAGTAAACATCAAAATCATCGCTTGTGTTTTCAATTACTTCAGCGATTAGCTCCAGGTCACCGCTTGCTTCTTTTACCGCAACGATGTTAGAGATTTCCGATAAGCGGATAATCGTTTCAGCCGTCATTTTTACAGCCGTTCTGCCTGGAACACTGTATATCATTACCGGAAGCTTTGTGCTTGCGGCAATGGCTTTAAAATGCTGATACATTCCCTCCTGAGAAGGCTTGTTGTAGTAAGGTGCGACGAGCATGACCGCGTCGGCCCCTGCTTCTTCCGCTTTTTTTGTCAATTCGACGGATGCTCTTGTATCGTTGCTCCCTGTACCTGCGATAACAGGAATTCTGCCGTTAGCTTCTTTCACGGTATGGCTGAATAAAGCCGCTTTTTCTTCGAAAGTCAGTGTCGGGGATTCTCCGGTTGTTCCTCCAACGACAATTGAATCGGTCCCGTTCGCAATTAAGTATTCAATCAGTTGTGATGTTTTTTTAAAATCTATGTTGCCGGCAAAATCAAATGGCGTCACCATTGCCGTGGATACTCTTCCAAAACGTGCCATATGCATTCTCCTTCATCTGTACGTCATTACTTTGATAAATCGAACGCTTCATGAAGCGTATTTACTGCCTCTATCATATTTTGTTCGCTCACCAGCACCCATATCGTCGTATGGCTGTCAGCTGACTGGAGGATCTGGATTCCTTTTTCAGATAGGGAAGACACGATCGTTGCCATAACTCCGGGCACTCCCATGATTGATGCACCAACAACTGAAACTTTCGCGCATTTTGGCGTTACAGTTGGATGATACCCCATTGACTCCAGGATTTCAACGGCTTTGTTCGTAACCGCGCCTGGAACCGTATAAACGACTTCATTTGGTGTGATGTTAAAGAAATCAACACTGATGCTGTTTTTTGCCATCGCTTTGAACACATCTGTCTGGGTATGGTATTCTCCCCGTTTTGCCGCTACTTTAATCTGGCTCACATTGGCCAGGTGAGCGATTCCCGTAATGAGCTGTTCGGCAACATCTGCACCGGTTAAGGCTCCGGATTGGGAGGCGACAAGTGTTCCTTCTTTATCCGAATACGTACTTCGGATGCGGATTGGAACTTTTGCCTGCATGGCAATTTCTACAGCACGCGGGTGGATAACCTTTGCACCCTGGTAGGCAAGGTTGCAGATTTCTGTATAGGTGACGTTTACTAATGGACGGGCGCTTTCAACTATTCTCGGGTCTGCAGTCATGACCCCTTCCACATCTGTAAAAATGTCAATATATTCAGCGTTTAGTGCCGCACCGAGAGCTGCAGCTGACGTATCGCTTCCGCCGCGTCCGAGCGTCGTTATGTCACCGTTCTGCGAAGCTCCTTGAAAGCCGGCTACAACCGCTGCGTCATAGGTTTCCAGTATTTCTTTAAGCCTGGAACAGTCCATTTCCAGTATTTTCGCATTCGTATGATCACCGTTCGTGATAAACCCTGCCTGAGCTCCCGTTAGAGCTGCTGATTTAATGCCTCTCTTTTTCAGCATGCTCGAAAATACGACGGAGGAAATCGTCTCTCCGCAGGACAGCAGCAAGTCGTGTTCTCTGCCGGTAATATCTTCTGCTTCCCCGTACAGCAAGCTTAATAGAGTATCTGTGGCATAAGGATCGCCCCTGCGTCCCATTGCCGAAACTACGACGACGACTTTGTATCCCTGCTCAATCGCGAGGCTTATGTGTCTGAATGCCTGATCACGGCCTTCATGGTCCTTTACTGAAGTGCCCCCGAATTTTTGAACTAAAATTTTCATGATATTTTACACCTCGATTGTTCGTATCCTGCGCACTGATAAACATGAGAAGAGAGCAGGGACAGCTGCCCAGCTCTCTTCCCTATTAACCAGCTATGTTTTAAGCTTAATTAACGTTCAGGTTTTATCGGCCAAACTGTAAAAACCTTGCTCGTAAGGCCAGCTGCCGGCTTTCAAACCAGATCAAGCTTAATAAGACTTTCAGCAATCTGTACAGAGTTCCAGGCTGCGCCTTTGAGCAGATTATCTGAAACGATCCATAGATGGAAGCCGTTGCTTTGATCCAGGTCCTTTCGGATTCTGCCTACAAAAACATCATTTTTGCCGACGCAATTTGCAGGCATCGGGTAAAGCTGTTCCGCTGGATTGTCTTCAAGGGTAACGCCGGGAGCCTCCATCATGAGTCTTTGAAGATCTGACGCACTTGCATCGCTGCTTCCAGTTTCGATATAAACCGATTCAGAATGTCCCGTAACCACCGGCAGCCTGACACAAGTGGCTGCGACAGCCAGTTCAGGCATATCCATAATTTTCTTTGTTTCATTAATCATTTTCATTTCTTCAAATGTGTAGCCGTTTTCCTGGAATTTATCGATCTGAGGAATCGCATTAAAAGCGATTTGATAATGCTTTCCATCCCCATTCACAGGCAGGACAGACGGCGTAAATTCCTGTCCGTCCAAAATGGCCCGCGTTTGATCATTGAGCTCGTTAATCGCTGCTGATCCTGCGCCTGAAACGGCCTGATAGGTGGATACGACTACTTTATTAAGTCCAAACGCCTTGCGGATCGGCTCTAAAGCAGCTACCATCTGGATAGTTGAACAATTCGGATTGGCTATGATGCCGTTATGAGTTTTTAATTTATCTTCGTTTACTTCCGGTACCACGAGCGGTACGTTTGGATCCATGCGGTATGCACTTGTATTGTCTATAACAATCGCTCCGCGTTTCACAGCTTCAGGAGCCAGTTCTTTGGAAACACTGCCGCCTGCACTAAACAGAGCAATTTGAATATTTTCAAAGCTTTCAGGCTGTGCTGCTTCTACTGTATAGGCCTTGCCTTTAAACGTAATGGTTGTGCCCGCCGACCGTTCTGACGAGAGTAATTTCAATTCTGATATCGGGAAATCACGTTCCTCCAGCGTTTTCAGCATCTGCTGGCCTACGGCACCTGTTGCGCCAATAACTGCAACACGGTATCCATTTGAGCTCATTTGCCATAACCCCTTCCGCAATCCATTCATCAACTTTGTGTGTGCTATTGATGTTAGATAATATTCTAACACATTGCTGAATTTGTGAACGAATTTTTTACCTGAATGCTGGAGCAATCCCTTTTATTCTTCGTCCCTGAATCTTTCAACAATTACCGGCTGAATCTGTTTATGCTCGAGGGCTGCTTCAACAGATGGAACGAGCATTTGCATTCTTGCTACCATGGAGTTAGGCTTTTTCTCTGGATGATCCTGGCCAAAGGGGATAAAAAAGACGTTTTTTGCTCCCATAAGCCTCATCAGGTTGACGCCGTTTAATCCTAGCGCATCATTTGTTGAGATCCCGAGAAGGACCGGCTTATTGTTCCGCATCGTCGCTTTCGCTGCCATCAATACTGGAGACTCCGTCATCGCATTTGCAAGCTTGCTCATTGTGTTTCCGGTTAATGGGGCTATGACCATGCAATCGAGGGGAATTTTCGGTCCAAGCGGTTCGGCTTTAACGATTGTGTCAATTGCCTTGCTCCCTGTCGCTTCCTCAATTCTTGCAACCCAGTCTTCCCCGTCTCCAAAACGGGTAACTGTTGATCTTACCGTATTCGTTATAACCGGAAGCACATTCGCCCCTAGTTCAACCAGCTTTTGGATCTGAGGAAATACAGCATCGTACGTGCAGTGTGAGCCCGTTAATCCAAAGCCGATCGTTTTCCCTTTCACATTCATGTTGAGGACTCCTTCCGTTCTTTTAACTGCTCACCCAGCAGCTGGGTTAACACATTCGCAAGAATCTGGCCGGCTGTTTTAGGGGCTACAATACCAGGCAGACCTGGAGCCAGCATAGCCTTGATGCCGCGTTTTTCTGCAAACTTAAAGTCCGTTCCGCCCGGCTTGGAAGCTAAATCAACGACAAGCGCATGGGAAGGCAGTCCGGATAATACGGCAGGCGTCACTATCAGATGGGGAATGGTGTTAATGCAAATGTCCGACCCTGACACTTCGTCTGCAATCTGGTTCAGGTGGAAAGGAGTGAGCCCCATTTCTTCTATGCGGGCCAGATGCGAGGATTTCCTCGCTCCCACCTTAACCTTTGCACCAAGGCCGGCAAAGGTGCGCGCCACACTCATGCCAACCCGTCCAAGTCCCAGCACACTCACCTTTGATCCATGAATCGTAAAATCTGTATTCTGAATGACCATCATGATCGTGCCTTCTGCAGTCGGGATGGAATTATAGATTGCTACATCATCTCTTTCAAATAGCTGAACATGCTTTCGCCCGGCAGATTGCAGGAGCTGGTCTAAAAAAGCGTTGCTGATCCCGGAATAGACAACCGCTTTCTCAGGAGTTTGGCGAATCCAAGCATCTGTGAGTACAATTTCTTCATTAGAAAACACTGTATCGACAGTCCCATTCATTGTTGTCCCTGGTACGGGAAGAATAACAGCGTCAATCACAGAAAAGTCAATTTCATCCATTTTCGCTTTAGCTGCGCCAGCAAAACCATGATCAAGCTGATCAAAGCCAGCCATCCAAATTTTCGCCCCGAGCTCCGTAAGTTTTCTTATGACTTCAAGCTGTCTTGCATCACCGCCGATGACAGCAATATTTAAGCCGGTTAACATAAGGTCTTGTCACCTTCTTCATCTTGTTCTGGTGTTGATATTTTGCAGTTCCTGCAGAACCATGTAATGCGCCTGCTGATCATTTAATAAATTACTTGCGCTCACAGTATATGAGAGGGATAGGGGCCGGGTGAATGTTTATGCTTATTTCAAAACACCTGGAGCATATTTTTGATTCAATTCAGCATAAAGGAGGCAAAAAAAAAAAGCGATGACAAGGTCATTCGCTCGGGGCATTTAATTGGGCAATTTCAGAATCCGGAACATCCAGGATGATCATATCATTCCCGATTTTTTTTATATGCTGCCATGGGACTTTCACTTCTGCTCCCTGCTTGCGCATGCCAAACCATTTTTGGGAAGGGATCACCAGTGCTGTAATCTGTCCTGTTTGTTCATTAATCTCTAAATCCGTTTGCCCGAGAATGCCAAGCCTTTCTGCTCTTTTCACATCAACGATTTCTTTGCCGCTCATATCACTCAGTCTCATCGTCATCACTCCTTACCCTATATGTATAATCCCGAGCTAAAGAAAATACCTCAGTGTGCATGATAATAATCAGGTTTTCTGTTTACATAATATAATTATTAAAAACAAAAAACCGGACGCTTTATGCGTCCGGTCTGAATAATAGGGGTCCTGAAGTCTAACCTTGCTTCAATATCCCAGGCTGCTGCCTGATCGAAAATGTAAGAATTGTCTTTCGCAGCTTGCTTATTTTTTTAGGCTTTCCGGCAAATCTCCGTCAGGGCTGATCAGCGAAAGAGAATATGGGCGGCTGAAAATATCCGTTGTCAGCCTGTTCACACTTTCTTCCGTTACTTCATTGATTTTCTCAATCATTTCGTCCAATGACCGGTGTCTTCCAAGCAAAAGTTCATTTTTGCCGTTCCGGCTCATCCTGCTGTTTGTGCTTTCAAGGCTCAGCATCAGATTCCCTTTAATCTGCTCTTTGCTGTTCATCAGCTCTTTTGCTGTAATCCCGTCTGCTTTTAATGTGCTTAAAGTTTCCTGGATGGTGTCGTATAATACATCCAGCTGGCTGCTTCCTGTGCCTCCGTATATCGTCAGCATGCCGCTGTCCGCGTAGGAAGAGTGGTACGAAAATACAGAATACGCCAAGCCTTTCTGCTCTCTGACGTCCTGGAATAAACGGCTGCTCATGCTGCCGCCGAGAACGTTGTTCATCACAATCAGGCTGTAAACATCATCATGGCCGATTTCAAGACCTTCGTACCCAAGACAAAGGTGCGCCTGCTCTGTTTCTTTTTTCCGGGAAAGCTTTTGATTCATAAAAATGGGTTTCTCAAAAGCTTCCGGTTTATGAGGGGATTCATAAAATCCGAATTTCTCTTCAATTTCTGAAATAAATGATTCTGTGATATTTCCTGCAACAGAAATTACAATGTTTTCAGGAATATAAAAACGGGACATGTATTCTCTCAGCGAGTCTCCGTTAAATGAAGAGAGCGTATCTTCCGTACCAAGAATCGGATAGCCGAGCGGATGGCTGCCATACGCTGCCTTGCTGAGCAAGTCATGAACCAAATCATCCGGTGTGTCTTCATACATTTTAATTTCTTCATAGACTACATTCTTTTCTTTTTTCAGCTCCTCTTCATCAAAAGCGGAGTTAAAAAACATATCAGATAATATATCAAGAGCCATTCCTGCGTGCTCGTCCAGCACTTTTGCGTAATAACAGGTGTACTCCTTGGAAGTAAACGCATTGACTTGTCCGCCGATGCTGTCAAACGCTTCGGCAATATCTCTGGCCGATCTCGTTTCTGTCCCTTTAAAGAACATATGCTCTAAAAAATGGGAAACCCCATTAATTTGAGGAGATTCACTTCTTGAACCCGTTCCTATCCAAACCCCTAATGCGACTGAGCGCACAGTGGGGATATTTTCAAGTACAATTCTTACCCCGTTTTGGCATGTATACCGTTTAATCAATTTTATTCCTCCTATCTGCCTCTGATTCTCTGCATCTAACGGCTTCCTTCAGACCTGGATTCATCCATGAGCATGGAGATTGTTCCGAGTGAAAGATCTTGCTCATTGATCCGGGATATTATCTGGTCAAGCGCTTCTGCTGAAGGCTTGGTCGGATGCATCAAAACAATAGCCCCGCGGTGCACTTTATTCATTACTCGCTGAATCAGCTGCTCTGGAGCAGGATTTTGCCAATCTATTGTATCAACACTCCATAAAACCGTCCTCATTCCCAAACTGGAAGCTACCTTCACGGTCTCATCCGAAAAGCTTCCGCTCGGCGGTGCAAACCAACGGACATTGCGGTCTGTGACCGCTTTAATCACTTCATTGGTCTGTTTCATCTGTATGGCTGCCCGTTCATTCGAGAGCTTTTTCATATCCGGATGAGTATAAGAATGGTTTCCGATTTCATGTCCTGCTTCCGCAATCATTTTTGCAAGCTTGGGATTCTCTTTTGCCCATCTGCCTTCCAGGAAAAAAGTAGCCTTTGCATGATGTTTTTCAAGCACATCCAGCATCTTTGGCAAATACTCATTTCCCCATGCCACATTCACCGCCAAAGAAACCATTGGCTTTTCAGGGTTCCCCCTGTAAATAGGGGCTGGCGGCAGATCGGATAGATGCACCTTTGGTTTTGTTTCTCTGAAAACGAGAAGCTCCTTCTTGAACATGCCGATTTTGTTCATTTTTGTGCAGGATGCTTCAAGATCCACTTCCCGGCCATTGTATCCGGGTGTAGCCTTCCAGATTGTATGTACCTCAGCGTCTTTAGCCGGCACGCTGTATTCAATTGATTTCGTTTTTATTTCCTCGCAAATCCCTCCGGCAGGTTTAACTGCTTCTACATCCGCCGATTTTAACTCCAGCACATAGGTAGATATATAAGAATTTTGCATCACTCCGGCGGTGATGATCATGAGCAAAATGGTCACAGCAAATTTCATTCTGATTCCTCGCATTTACCTTTCCCCCTTTTGTATCAAAATATGTAATAAGGGGACAAGGTAGAACGATGTCTTCAACGAATGCGGACAATCCTTGAAATCCTGCACCGGGTATCTGCTGATGCTCACTTTAAAAGGCTAAAGCGTGTAAAAAACAAAGAAGCCGGGTTGCCCTGGCTTCAATGGTTTTACGAATTTTGTTCCTCTTTTTGCTCTTTGAGGACAGCTTTTCGCGAAAGATTGACTCGGCCCTGCTTGTCAATTTCAGTGACCTTGACCATAATCTCATCTCCAATGGAAACCACGTCTTCTACTTTGCCGATTCGCTCTTCAGCGAGCTCGGAAATATGAACAAGCCCGTCTTTTCCACTGAATATTTCTACGAATGCACCGAATTTTTCAATGCGCTTAACTTTACCAAGGTACATTTGTCCAACTTCAACTTCGCGGACAAGATCCTCAATAATGCTCTTCGCTTTTTGATTCATTGCCTCGTCAACAGATGAAATAAAGACTGTACCGTCTTGCTCAATATCAATTTTTACGCCAGTTTCTTCAATGATTTTGTTGATTTGCTTTCCGCTTGGTCCAATTACGTCGCGGATTTTATCCGGATTGATCGACATCATCATAATTTTAGGAGCGTATGGGGACAGCTCGTTTCTAGGTTCGCTGATAGTAGCAAGCATAGAATCAAGAATTTCCATACGGCCGCGTTTCGCCTGAAGGAGTGCTTCTTCAAGAATTTCACGAGATAAACCTTCGATTTTAATATCCATTTGAAGAGCTGTTACACCTTTTGATGTACCCGCTACTTTAAAGTCCATGTCTCCAAGGTGATCTTCCATTCCTTGAATATCTGTCAGGACAGAGTAGTGTTCACCCGTTTTAACAAGTCCCATTGCAATTCCTGCTACAGGAGCTTTTATCGGAACACCTGCATCCATCATAGCGAGGGTGCTTGCACAAATACTGGCTTGGGAAGTTGAACCGTTGGATTCAAGAACTTCAGAAACAAGGCGGACTGTATAAGGGAAATCCTTTTCAGAAGGAATGATTGGTTCAAGTGCGCGTTCCCCCAGTGCTCCATGCCCAATTTCCCGGCGTCCAGGTCCTCTGAGCGGCCCTGTTTCTCCAACGGAGAAGGACGGGAAGTTATAATGATGCATAAAGCGCTTGGATTCTTCGATTCCTAAACCATCCAGGATTTGAACATCACCAAGTGCCCCAAGCGTACAAATGCTGAGTGCCTGAGTTTGCCCCCGGGTAAACAGGCCGGAACCGTGCGTTCTCGAAAGCAGTCCTACACTAGAAGAAAGAGGACGGATCTCGTCCGGTTTCCGTCCATCAGGACGGATTTTTTCCTCGGTAATCAAACGGCGCACTTCACCCTTAACCATCTTGGAAAGAATTTCTTTGACCTGTTTAAGTGTCTCTTCATCCGCTTCCTGCTCTTCATAGCTTTCCATTACACGCTTTTTAACAGCTTGAATGGCATCTTCGCGCGCATGCTTCTCCTGAACCTGAATCGCCTGGTTCAAGTCTGCTCCAGCAGCGTTCCGGATATTTTGCTCTATTTCTTCATTAAGAGAGAAAAGTTTGATTTCAATCTTTTCTTTGGCAATTTGAGAGGCGATTTCTTCTTGAAATGCAATCAGGCGCTTAATTTCTTCGTGTCCGAACATGATTGCTTCAAGCATGGTTTCTTCAGGCACTTCGTCAGCTCCTGCTTCTACCATGTTGATGGCGTCTTTTGTTCCGGCTACTACGAGATTGATATCGCTCTTTTCCATCTGCTCGACCGTTGGATTTACAACAAATTCATTATTGATTCTTCCAACTGTAACACCGGCAATCGGGCCTTCGAACGGAATATCGGAAATCGTCAAAGCGAGGGAAGAACCAAACATTGCTGCCATCTCAGAAGAACAATTCTGATCCACACTCATCACGATGCTGATGACTTGCACATCATTTCTGAATCCGTCAGCAAACAGCGGACGAATCGGACGGTCAATCAGCCGGCTGGCCAGGATTGCTTTTTCACTGGGTCTTCCTTCCCTTTTAATAAATCCTCCCGGGATTTTACCTACTGCATATAAACGCTCTTCATAGTTAACAGTCAGCGGAAAGAAATCGACCGCTTTCGGTTCCTTGGAAGCCGTTGCCGTGCTTAATACAGCTGTATCGCCGTAGCGAATCAGAACTGCCCCGTTTGCTTGCTTAGCCAGCTGGCCGGCTTCAACAGTCAGCGTTCTGCCTGCCCAATCAATGGAAAAGACATGCTTATCTTGACCCATAAATGCGTGTGCTCCTCTCTAACTCTTCATATGTAATAATGAACCATTATTTATTAGTATGGACTAATTAATATGAACATATCAATGATACGTCTATATGTAAATAGCTGTATTCAAAAAGAATCGGAAAGCGGCGCCTGCTAGAGACAGATTCCTCCGGCCCATGGCTGGACACCGTTTTTCCGAAGATCCTGTTATGTGGATCCTTTTCTTTCTTTTGCATTAAAAAAGCGGGAATGCTCCCGCTTTTTTGAGATTAACGGCGTAATCCCAGCTTCGTGATCAACTCGCGGTAACGAGTTACATCTTTATTACGCAGGTAAGTAAGCAAGTTACGGCGTTTACCTACCATTTTCAATAGACCGCGACGTGAGTGGTGGTCTTTTTTGTGTGTGCGTAAGTGATCGTTCAATGTGTTAATCTGTTCAGTAAGGATAGCAATTTGGACCTCTGGAGATCCAGTATCCGTATCATGAGTTCTGTACTCATTGATCAGATCGTTTTTGCGTTCTTGAGTGATAGCCATCCTGTTCACCTCCTAATTTCTTATAATCCCCGATTACCCAGCAAGCGTCGGTGACTCGACTTGCCACGCAATGGTTTTAAAGTTACAAGCATAAGAATACTATGATTTAAGATAAAAAGCAAGGGAATTGTCAGCAGGTTCGAAAATATTCTTCCGCTGCCTGCTTGTCTTTTGCAATTTGTTCGATTAATTCTTCAGCAGAATTAAATTTTTGCTCGCTTCTTATCCTATTATACCAGTAAACTTCTGCATTTACCCCGTAGATTTCCCGATTAAAATCAAAGATGTGGACTTCGACACTCGGTTTCGGGGCCTTGTCTTTATGAAAAGTCGGCTTATAGCCAATATTGCATACCCCGTTATAGAGCTGCCCGCCAATTTTAACCGCTACAGCATACACGCCGGTCGGAGGGGAAATGTAATAATCGTGCAAGAGGATATTAGCGGTCGGGAACCCGATTGTCCTGCCTCTTTTATCCCCATGTATGACCGTCCCTCTGCCCGAGTATGGCCTTCCTAAAAGCATCGCGGCATATTCAACATTTCCATTCCGGATCACTTCCCGGATAAGCGTGGAACTGATCTTCCGGTCAGAATGCTTCTGCTTAGGCACGGTTGTCTGGCTGAATTGCCCCCTTGAGTGAAATGGAAGGGTCTCCATTGTCCCTTTGCCAAGCTTTCCGTAGCTGAAATCAAAGCCAGCCACCACGTGCTGGACATGAAGGCCGATTATGTATTCGTCCACGAATTCCTGCGGCTCTAATGCCGCAAACGCTTCTGTAAATTCCACAACAAACAGATAATCGGCCCCCAGCTTTTCAATCATCTCGATTTTATCCTCAAGCGGAGTAATCGCCTCAGAAACCTTTTGTTTTCTGAGTACGACGGATGGATGCGGATGAAAGGTCATGACACCCCAGGAGATTCCCATTTCCGCAGCTGCATCGGCAGCTGTTTTCATCACAGCCTGATGCCCTTTATGTACTCCGTCAAAATAACCGAGAGCGAGCACCATCTTATTCAAATCTGCTTTCTTTAGCTGATGCGGATGCGAGATCTTATACGTTTGCACGAAATCCTTCACCTTTTCTTATAGCCGCCAGTAGCCGGCCGCGAATGATTAGTCAATAAATAAAACCTTTGCAGGCTTAAAGGATGGTTTAGATGGATGCTTTTGATAAATCGCAAGGCAAGTACCCTGTTCATCATAAACGGTAATTCTTGCGTCCGGGTCTGCATCCTTAAATGGCTCCGGCACTGGAAGTACCGCACCATTTTTCACTTTCTCTGCTAATGTATCATTTATTACCCATTTCGGCAAATGATTGAGCGCCTCAGATATCGGGATCAGACGAAGCGTTTCATCTGCGAGCCGCTGCTCGATTTGCTCAAATGTCATGCATTGCGAAAGAGAAAACTGCCCGGATTGGGTTCTGATGAGATAGGACATATGTGCAGGGAGGCCAAGCTTTTCTCCAATCATAACAGCAAGTGTCCTCACATACGTTCCCTTTGAACAATGTACCCTGAACTTGAACGAAGCCGATGTTTCTCTCATCACAACGCTGGAAATTCTTTCGATTGAATGAATTTTGACGGTCCGGGAAGGACGTTCTATTTCCATGCCTTTTCTTGCGTATTCATAGAGCTTTTTCCCGTTTACCTTTACCGCTGAATACATAGGCGGGGTTTGGGTGAGCTCCCCCTCCATTCCAGCAAGCAGCTCATCAATGATTGATTCATCCGGTTTCTCTGAAAGCTCCTGCTGATCAATGATCTCTCCGGAAGCATCTTCAGTTGCTGTGGATATTCCGAGTGTTACTTCGGCTTCATACGTTTTGCTGGACGCAGTTAAGTATTCCACAATTTTCGTAGCCCGTCCAAGACAAATCGGGAGAACGCCGGTGACATCGGGATCAAGTGTTCCTGTATGCCCCGCTTTTTTTGTTTTAAATAGCTTCCTGGTCTTGAATACACAATCATGGGAGGTCATTCCCGCCGGCTTGTTTACAAGCAATACGCCTTCCATACGAGCACCTGCTTTCGGATAATGATTTGAACTTATTAGTAGAGGGTGAATGCCGCTTTCCTATAAGGCTGCTGGACAGAATTAAGAACAGGGCGGGCTTTTCCGGCCGCGGTTTCATTCAGCAAAAAAAGGATGGCTTATGCAGGAAGATTCTTTTGCCCCCTCTTGGAGAGCACATCATGTGCCCCCGCAGGTAAGAGAGGAGAAAAATCCGTGCAGGCCATCCTTTTCCGGTCAATCCTCCCGGTCGGTATCGGAATGATTGATTTCGTGTATTAGCGTTTCAATCCGGTTTCCATAATCGATGGATTCATCGAATTCAAACTGAATTTCCGGTGTTTTTCTAAGACGGATCCGCTGTCCGATTTCTGAGCGGATAAAGCCTTTTGCTTTCGCGAGGCCTTTGAGTGTGCTTTCGCGCTGCTCTTCATCTCCCAGTACAGAGATGTAAACCTTGGCAATTTGCAAATCTCCGGAAACGCGGACATCCGTAACCGTTACAAATCCAATTCTCGGATCTTTTATTTTTCTGCCGATGATTTCACTTAATTCCTTTTTCATCTGCTCACCGACACGAGTTGATCTGATGCTCATAATTTCACTCCATCCTTATAACCATTCAAATTCGGTTAAAGTTCTTTCTATTTCCGGAAAGGAGTCGATAAACGCAAGAACCCTGTTCAGCTCTTTCTCAGCCTGTGATTTATCAGAAGAAATCGTGACAATGCCAATTCCTGCTCTTTGCCATGAATCCTGATAATCAAGCTCGGAGACAGCAACGTTATATTGCTGCTTCACTCTGGTTATGATCCGTTTCATAACAGATCGTTTGTCCTTAAGGGAAAAGGAGTCATAAATCATCCATTCACAGTGGACGCGGCCAATCACTTGCGCTCGATTTCCTGCATAACATAGGCTTCAATAATGTCGCCTTCTTTAATATCATTGAAATTTTTAATTGTAATCCCGCATTCGTAGCCTTGTGAGACTTCTTTCACATCATCCTTGAATCGTTTGAGAACATCGACATCCCCTTCGAAAATCACAATTCCCTCACGGATCAGACGCATTCCGCTCTCGCGGGTGATTTTTCCGTCTGTAACGTAGCCTCCTGCAATGGTTCCAATTTTTGATACTTTAAACGTCTGGCGCACTTCAACCTGACCGATGATTTTTTCTTCAAATTCAGGATCAAGCATCCCCTTCATAGCGGACTCAATCTCTTCTATAACTTTGTAGATGATGCGGTGAAGGCGAATGTCTACCTTTTCTGCATCGGCTGCTCTCTTCGCGTTTGAGTCGGGACGGACGTTAAATCCGATGACGATTCCGTTTGAAGCAGATGCAAGCATAATATCATATTCCGTGATGGCTCCAACGCCTGTATGGATGATTTTAACTTTTACACCTTCAACTTCAATCTTCTGCAGGGCAGAAGCAAGTGCTTCGACAGAACCTTGAACGTCTGCTTTTACAATCAAATTGATGTCCTTCACATCGCCTTGTTTGATCTGTTCGAACAAATCATCAAGACTCAGTTTGGATTTTTCGCCGCGCTGTTCAACCTGCTGTTTTTGAGCTCGTGCTTCCCCAACCTGGCGCGCTTTCTTCTCGTCAGCGAAAACCATGAACTGATCTCCTGCTTGAGGAACATCGTTCAGTCCTGTTATCTCGACAGGGGCAGAAGGGCCGACTTCTTTTACACGGCGACCGATGTCGTTAACCATGGCGCGAACACGGCCAAAAGTATTTCCGACAACTATAGGGTCCCCAACTTTTAAAGATCCATTTTGAACTAAAAGAGTGGCTACCGATCCGCGCCCTTTATCAAGCTGAGCTTCTATAACCGTACCCGTTGCACGCAGCTTCGGATTTGCTTTCAGCTCTTCGACTTCACTGACAAGAAGAATCATTTCAAGCAGTTCATCAATGCCGTCTCCTTTTAAAGCAGAAACCGGAACAAAGATCGTTTCGCCTCCCCAGCTTTCCGGAACAAGATTATGCTCTGTCAGCTCCTGCATCACCCGGTCCGGATTCGCACTCGGTTTATCCATTTTATTAACGGCGACAATGATTGGGACCTCTGCAGCTTTAGCGTGGTTGATGGCTTCTACAGTCTGCGGCATAACGCCGTCATCTGCTGCAACAACAAGAATGGTAATGTCTGTTACCTGCGCTCCCCGCGCACGCATCGTTGTGAATGCGGCATGTCCCGGAGTATCAAGGAAAGTAATTTTGCGATCGTTGACTTCTACCTGGTAGGCACCGATATGCTGGGTAATACCGCCAGCTTCACCTTCTGTCACTTTCGTGTTCCGGATGGAATCAAGAAGAGTCGTTTTACCGTGGTCAACGTGACCCATAATTGTAACTACAGGCGGACGGATTGTGTGGTCAGCTTCATTATCCGTTTGATCATACCCTTCAAACTCGGTAACATCAAAAAGAATCTCTTCTTCGACTTCTACCCCGTATTCCCCTGCGATTAACTCAATTGTATCTTTATCAAGATCCTGATTAATGGTTGCCATAACACCAAGCATCAAGAGCTTTTTAATAATTTCAGATGGCTCTTTGTACAGCTTGGATGCAAGCTCACCGACTGTGAGTGAACCTGTAAAGGTAATTTTGCTTGGCAGCTCTTTTTTCGGTTTTTCCGGCTGATGGTGAGTCTGCGGGCGCTGATTGCTGTTTCGGCTGCCGCCTTTTTTCTGGCCGCCGCTGGTATTTCTTCTGTTATTGTTTTGATTCATGCTGTTATTCCTTCCGCTCTGCGGTCCCTTTTTATCACCAGGGCGCTGCTGGGTGTTTTTCCGTTGATCGGAAGAAGGACGGCTTTGATTATTGGATGATGTTTTTTTCATTGATGCGGATTGTCCACCGCTTCCTTGAGAATTAATGGCTGCATTCCCCTTTCCGGCAGGTTTAGGTGCCGATCCTTGATTTTTCGGCGTGCTGCCGGCAGAAAATTTTTGATTTAATTTCCCCACATGTGCATCTTCGAGCATTGCCATGTGGTTGGACACTTCCACGTTGATTTCTTTTAAAGCTGAAATGACTTCTTTGCTTGACACATTATGCTGTTTTGCGTATTCATATACTCTCACTTTTGTCATGTGTTCACCCCCAAAAAATTTAATCGAGCAAGTCCTTCAGCTTCGCAGCAAATCCCTGTTCTAAAACAGCTGCTACTACTCTTGCATCCTTGCCAATTGCATGTCCAAGCTCATATCTGCTTTCAACATGCACGACTGGAGTGTTGTATGTGCGGCATTTATCCATCACTTTTTTCCTTGTGTTATCGGATGCATCTTTGGAGAGCAGAACTAGTTTTGCCCGGCTGTGACGAACCTCTTTAATAACGAGTTCCTCGCCGGAAATGACTTTGCGTGCTCGATTGGCCAATCCAAGCAGAGATTTCCATTTCGGCTGATTCATCGCTTTTTGCTCTCAGCGAGTGAAATCAGTTCTTCATAAACAGAATCCTCTACTTTTGTTTTCAGCTGATTGGATAAGATATTCTTCTTTTGGGCCAGTAAAATAGATTCTTTATCCAACGTTATATAAGCACCGCGGCCGTTTTTTCTCCCGGTTGGATCAACTGATACTTCGCCTTCCGAGGAGCGGACTACGCGGACCATTTCTTTTTTCGGCTTCATTTCACCGGTTGCAACGCATTTGCGCAAAGGGATTTTTCTTCCTGGATTCATCCGGTTCACCTCTTACTCGTCTTGAAAATCATCCTGAAGCTCATATTCAGCTTCATCCGGTTTATCAGCATTCTCATTCAGCAAACCGAGCTTTGCTGCATCAGATTCACTTTTAATATCGATTTTCCAGTTCGTAAGTTTAGCGGCAAGCCTTGCATTCTGACCTCTCTTGCCGATCGCAAGAGATAGCTGATAATCAGGAACGATGACGGTTGTCGCTTTATCTTCTTCATTAACCTTCACTTCAACCACTTTGGAAGGACTTAATGCATTTGCGACAAATTCTACGGGATCGCTGGACCAGCGGACAATGTCAATCTTCTCGCCCTTCAGCTCGTTTACGATGGCCTGAACCCGCTGCCCTTTAGGTCCTACACATGAGCCAACCGGATCCACTTCAGGATTGTCGGAGTGAACAGAGATCTTGGAGCGGTCCCCCGCTTCCCGTGCTACCGATTTAATTTCGACTGTACCATCATAGATTTCAGGAACCTCAATTTCAAAAAGGCGCTTGAGAAGTCCCGGATGTGTTCTGGAAACAAAGATCTGAGGACCTTTTGTTGTCTTTTCTACCTTTGTAATAAAAACTTTAATCCGGTCATGAGGCTTATACTGTTCATTCGGCATTTGTTCGTTAACCGGGAGAAGAGCTTCTATTTTTCCAAGACTCACATAAATAAACTTTGAATCAATACGCTGGACAATACCTGTCATAATATCTTCTTCGCGGTCAATAAATTCAGAATAGATGACGCCGCGTTCAGCCTCACGGACACGCTGGGTTACAACCTGCTTAGCCGTCTGGGCAGCGATTCTGCCGAAATCTTTAGGTGTAACTTCCATCTCCACTACGTCTCCAACTATGTAATTCGGATGAATCGACTGCGCTTCGCCTTCAGATATCTCCAGACGGGGATCAAAAACCTGGTCCACTACATCTTTTCGGGCAAAAACCCTCATGGTACCTGTATCACGGTTTAGATCCACACGGACGTTTTGAGCTTGGTTAAAGTTCCGCTTGTATGCAGAAATTAAAGCAGCTTCAATCGCTTCTATAATAATTTCTTTACTAATCCCTTTTTCTCTTTCAAGTATCGTAAGGGCATCTAAAAGTTCACTGCTCATTATTCCAACTTCCCCCTTTAATCTTCACCGGCAGGCTCTGAGTCCGGTTATATTCTCATTCTGCGGGCCATTAAAAATTGAACGATACGGCCAATCTGGCGCTGGCAACTTTATCGAACGGAATGACCATTTCTTTTTTCCTTGTTTTCACGGTAATTAATACAGTTAGACTATGTCCGTCAAAAGATTGGAGAATTCCTTCAAAAACTTTTTCCCCATCGATAGGTTCATACGTTTTGATGTGGACGTTCTTTCCGGCTGCCTTATGAAAATCAGTGGTTTTCTTCAGCGGCCGTTCTGCACCGGGTGACGAAACCTCAAGAAAGTAATTATGGGTGATGGGATCCACTTCGTCGAGTTTTTCTCCCAAACGTTCACTCACCAGCCCGCATTCTTCAATATCCACTCCGCCTTCTGAATCTATATATACGCGCAGGAACCAATTTTTCCCTTCTTTGACGTACTCGACATCGACTAATTCCAAATCCAGTTCTTCAAGGATCGGAACGGCTAATTCGCTTACTGTATCGGTTACTTTTTTACTCATTCTCTTCCTCCTTGTATATACAGGAAAGTTCACATTAACGGAATAAAAGCGCAAGCGCCCGTTACGGCTCAAGCTTTGCCGGGGTTCCGGCATCAGGAGCGGGAATGCGGTCACCGCGAGTAGCAGGGAATCAGCATCCCCCCGTAAGACAGGCGCTGGAGCCGGATGAAAATACCTTCTCAGCTCCTCGGCCTGCGGGGCTGATTTCATCTCATTCTAAAAACGTCAAGAAAAGCGGAGACCTTGCCTGAAGCAGGATTCTCCGCCGAACGATGCGATTGCACAATAAATGCATAATTCTGCTTCTGAATCCCGTTTGCAAATGTCAGCCGTATAAGCTTCAGCGGCTGTTGAAAAACCCTGCCGTAACAGCAGGGAATCGAGTAAAGCTACCATTAAGCAAACACGTTTGCTGCAAAGCGGGCAAAATGGGCAGGCAGTTCTGCCTCCAAAATCCCGTACCCAAAACGAAAGAGTGGGTTGCCCCACTCTCTTTGCCTCTGCTATCGCAGCATTTCCAATAAAAATATACCATAATCACAAGGTTAATGCAAATAAAGGGCGAAAACATCAGCTTTTTGATCCTAATGAATGAGATGAAATGGGAATGGGTGAATCCCTCTTCCTCTATCCAAAAGCGAAAGAGGAAACATTAGAACAACGAAAGCTGATTTTGATCAGGCAGGGCTTCCAGGCACCCGTGATTATCCAAATACTCTATAATCGTTTTGGAAACTCTTCCTCTTTGCTGCAAATCCTCTTTAGATAAAAATTCGCCTTCTTGTCTCGCTTTTACGATATTAAGCGCTGCATTTGTCCCCAATCCCGGAATGGCATTGAACGGAGGAATAAGCGTTTCTCCATCAATAATAAATTCACTGGCATGGGAACGGTACAGATCGACCCTTTGAAAAGAATAGCCCCGGGCACACATCTCAAGGCAAAGCTCCAGTACGGTCATCAAGTTTTTCTCCTTCGGACTTGCTTCCAGTCCTTTGGAGCTGATTTCTTCAAGGCGGGCTTTAATAGCCGTGTTCCCTCTCACCATTGCATCCACATCGAAATCATCCGCTCTTACAGTAAAGTAGGCTGCATAATAAAGGAGAGCATGATGCACTTTAAAGTAAGCAATTCTTACCGCCATCAAAACATAGGCTGCAGCATGCGCTTTCGGAAACATATATTTGATCTTTAAGCAGGATTCAATATACCATTTCGGTACATTGTTTTTTCTCATTTCTTCTTCCATCTCAGGAGTCAGTCCCTTGCCTTTACGAACGGACTCCATGATCTTGAAGGCGAAGGATGGTTCAAGCCCCTGGTAAATCAAATAAACCATGATATCATCCCGGCACCCGATTACCTCGCTCAAGGTACAAATGCTGTTATGGATCAGCTCCTGGGCGTTTCCGAGCCACACATCTGTTCCGTGCGACAGACCGGAGATTTGGACAAGTTCAGAGAAGGTAGTCGGCTTCGTATCTTCAAGCATCTGCCTTACAAACTTTGTTCCGAATTCCGGAATGCCCAGCGTACCGGTCTTGCACATAATTTCTTCTTCCGTCACACCGAGAGAAGAAGTTCCGCTGAATATTTTCATCACTTCCGGATCATCTGTAGGAATGGTCTTCGGATCAATACCGCTTAAGTCCTGCAGCATCCGGATCACTGTAGGATCATCGTGCCCAAGAATATCAAGCTTCAGCAGGTTATCATGAATGGAATGGAAGTCAAAGTGAGTGGTTTTCCATTCAGAACCCGCTGCATCAGCCGGAAACTGGATTGGAGAAAAGTCGAAAATATCCATATAATCAGGTACAACGATAATGCCGCCCGGATGCTGGCCTGTTGTCCTCTTTACTCCCGTACAGCCTTGAACAAGACGGTCCACTTCAGCCGCTCTGAAGTTCAGGTTATGGTCACCGGCATAGCCTTTCACATAGCCATAGGCTGTTTTTTCCGCAACAGTACCAATCGTTCCCGCTCTAAACACATTATCTTCCCCGAAAAGAGCTTTTGTATAGTTATGAGCCCTCGGCTGATATTCTCCCGAGAAATTCAAATCAATATCAGGTACCTTGTCCCCTTTAAATCCGAGGAACGTTTCAAACGGTATATCATGGCCATCTTTTCTATAGGGGATAGCGCATTTTTCACAGTCTTTATCCGGCAAATCGAATCCGGAGCCGACTGAGCCGTCATTAAAGAATTCTGCATGCTTGCATTCCGGACACACGTAATGAGGCGGAAGAGGATTAACCTCAGTTATCTCTGTCATCGTTGCAACAAGCGATGATCCGACAGATCCCCTTGACCCCACCAGATAGCCGTCATCCAGAGACTTTTTAACGAGTTTATGAGAAATTAAATAAATGACAGCGAAACCGTGGCCGATGATGCTTTTCAACTCTTTCTCAAGCCTTGCTTCTACGATCTCCGGCAACGGCGCTCCATAAATGCTTTCGGCCATTTCGTAGCTCATCTGGCGGACTTCCTCATCGGCACCTTCAATTTTAGGCGTAAAAAGATCGTCTTTGATCGGTTTTACTTCACCAATCATATCGGCTACCGCATTCGTGTTTTCAATGACAATTTCTTTAGCTCTCTCCTCTCCCAGAAAGGAAAAGCAATCCAGCATCTCGTTTGTGGTGCGGAAATGAACATTCGGATGCTCATACCGGTTGAGAGGATTCGCCCCTCCTTGAGAGCTGACCAGGATCTTTCTGTATATCCTGTCTTCCGGATTCAAATAATGCACGTTTCCTGTAGCAGCAACCGGCTTTCCCAGTTTTTTGCCGAGATCCGCTATATTTGTCATGATTTCGAAAAGGGCATCCCGGTCTTTAACATATTCAAGCTGGATTAAATGCTGATAAACTTCAGGTGGCTGAATTTCGAGGTAATCATAGAATTTGGCTGTTTCTTCTACTTCCTCGGGCGACTTTTGCATCATCCCTTCAAAAACTTCCCCTTTATCGCAGCCTGAACCGATAATCAGCCCTTCGCGGTGCTTCTGAAGGACAGACCTTGGAATACGCGGAACGCGGTAAAAATATTGAATATGAGATAAAGAAACGAGCTTAAATAGATTTTTCAGCCCAGTATCATTTGCCGCAAGCAAAGTGGCATGATAGGGTCTGGATCTTTGGAACGCATTTCCCTGCCCCATATTGTTGTTTAGCTCGTCATGATACTGAATCCCTTTTTCAAAAGAATCTTTGAGCATCTTCAGCAGCAGGTAGCCAGTGGCTTCCGCGTCATAGATGGCCCGGTGATGCTGGGTCAGTTCGATATCGAATTTTTTACACAGTGTATTCAGCCGGTGGCTTTTCAGATCAGGGTATAAGAATCTTCCCAGCTCAAGGGTATCAATGACAGGATTAGCCGCTTTTTCTTCTCCGAGCAAGCGGGTATACCCGGCGTTTAGAAACCCCATATCAAAGCTTGCGTTATGAGCGACCAATACATCATCGCCGATCCAGTCTTTAAAACGGGCAATTACTTCTTTAACTTCCGGAGCATTTTTTACCATATCATCTGTAATACCGGTTAAATCTATGGTGGTAGCGGACAGCGGATGGTGGGGATTTGCAAATGATTCAAACCGGTCCACAATTTCACCGTTTTTTATTTTTACGGCAGCTAATTCAATGATTGTATCGTAGACTGCTGAAAGACCGGTTGTCTCCACATCAAAAACGACATAAACCGCTTCCTCCAGATGCCTGCGGGCATCATTGTAGGCAATCGGCACTCCGTCATCAACGAGATTTGCTTCTATTCCATAAAGGATTTTAAGACCATGCTTTTTTCCTGCTGAGTAAGCCTCCGGAAAGGATTGCGCAACTGCATGATCCGTTATGGCAATCGCTTTATGCCCCCATTTTTTTGCTTGTTCGGCAAGCCTGCTGAAAGATGTAACAGCATCCATCTGGCTCATAGGGGAGTGCAGGTGAAGCTCGACTCTCTTTTCATCTTCCGGAGAAGTATCCAATCTAACCTTCGGCTTTACTTCATTTATATCATTGGCAATCATCACAAGATCCCTGACAAACGTATCGTTCTGAACGCTTCCCCTTGCTTTGACCCACATGCCTTTTTTAATGGCATTTAAGAGAGCGGCATCTTCTTTATCTCTTGCAAACATTTTTACGAGCATCGAGCTTGTATAGTCGGTGATCTTTATTGTGGCAAGCGTTCTTCCGCTTCTGAGTTCCTTCGTTTCAGCATCAAACACATATCCTTGAATGACGGTTCTGCGTTCTTCATCCTCGATCGTGTCCATCGGGCGGATTTCTTCGTCGTCTTTAATCTGATATCCGATCACTACCGGGCCGGAAGGAACCTGGTCAGCCTCCTCCTCTTCTTTCTTCTGCATTTCCGTAAGGGCAAGCATTGCCCGTTCCTGGTCTTCCTGAAGCTTCTGCTCATTAAATTTCTTCAGATCCGCTTCTGAAAATGTTACTTCGGCATCCAGCTGAAGCAATGGAAAACCAAATGCCTGAAGACTCTCTTGAATCATAGAAGTATACTTTCTTTTAATTGTCGCAGCTTCTGTATCATTCCGCGTGCTGATGATCAGCTTATTCCCCTGCAGCTTAGGCACCTGTTCTGACAGCAGCGACAAAACAGGAGGGGATATTCCATCAATATCCTCAAGTGACGCCATCCAGTAATCCTGCAGAAGTGATTCCCGGGCTTCAGCGTGCTGTGTTTTTATTGAGAAGGAAATGGATGCGATATGTGCAAATGCTTTTGTGAGACCCGCCTGAAAAAGCTGATAGACCTCAAATGGCAGGATGGATGATAATTCAAAATCGAAATGCCATCTTTTCTGTTTCTTATGAACGGTAAGCTTTGCGATAGCTGCATGCTCAAAATAAGGCACAATGCGGTCATCTGTCAGCTCAAGCTGCTGAAGCAGAAGCTGAAACCTTTTTCGCTGTTCCGTTAGACTTTCTTCCAAGATTGCCTCTCTCCTCCCCATGTAAAATGGAAGGGTCTGGCCGCTTTGCAGCCAAACCCTCCGTTATCTATTTCTTATTCGTTCTTGCCTGGCTCTCAATTTCACGCTCAGTCAAGTATACGGCGAACGGTTTCTGCCAGTTCGCTGATATGCACATCCATCATTTCACCCGTTTTGCGCACCTTCAGCTCAACCATATCTTCATCAGCCCGCTTACCTGCAGTTATGCGCAGAGGCAGTCCAATCAAATCGGAATCCGCAAATTTCACCCCTGCTCTTTCAGGCCGGTCATCAAACAGAATTTCATAGGCTTGGCCAAGCTCTTGATAGACTTTTTCAGCTAATGCTGTTTGTGCTTCTGATTTCATATTGGCTGGAATAACATGCAAATCAAAAGGTGCAACCTGCTGGGGCCATACAATGCCTTTTTCATCATGGAACTGCTCGACAATGGCAGCAAGCGTTCTGGAGACCCCTATTCCATAGCAGCCCATGATCATTGGCTGGGATCTCCCGTTCTCATCAAGGTAGGAAGCCCCCATATCCACTGAGTATCTGGTTCCCAATTTGAAAACATGACCTACTTCTATTCCCCTGGCAAACTTAATCGTTCCTTCACCATCAGGAGAAGGGTCGCCCTCCCGGATAAAACGAAGATCTGCATATTGAATCGCTTTTATGTCTCTTTCAGCGTCCACATTTATGAAATGCAGCCCTTCTTCATTAGCTCCGCAAACCCCGTTTACAATGGAGCGGACAGCATGGTCGGCTGCTATTTCTATTTTCTCGGGAACCCCTATCGGTCCAAGGAAGCCTGCTGCACATCCCATTGCCTGCTTTGTTTCTTCCTGAGTAGCAAGTTCAACAATGCGTGCTCCAAAGAGATTCTTCACTTTAATGTCGTTGATCTCATGATCACCTCTTGAAAGAACAAGCACGAACCGGTCATCGACTTTGAACAGAAGCGATTTGATGCATTTTTCTTTTTCAATTTGGAGAAATCCGGCTACTTCTTCAATGGTCCTCTGCGAAGGCGTTTCTTTTTTCTCTAATTCTCCTGCCGGTTCTTCTTGCCGGGAGTACTCTGCTGTGACGGGGGCCATCTCAATGTTTGCTGCATAGCCTGAATGATCAGAGTAGGCGATTGTATCCTCACCTACATCAGAAAGCACCATGAATTCGTGCGTGTCTTTTCCTCCCATAGCTCCGGAGTCCGCAATGACTGCGCGGAAATTCAAGCCGCATCTTTCAAAAATGTTGGAATACGCCCTGAACATTTTGCTATACATCTCATCAAGACTATCAAAAGAGGAGTGGAATGAGTAGGCGTCCTTCATAATGAATTCCCGCCCTCTTAGAATGCCGAATCTAGGACGCTTTTCATCTCTGAATTTGGTTTGGATCTGATAAAGAGCAAGCGGAAGCCGTTTATACGATTTGACTTCATCTCGTACCAGGCTCGTAATAACTTCTTCATGAGTCGCTCCAAGTGCAAATTCTCTTCCATGCCGGTCTTTAAGCCTCATGAGCTCAGGACCGTAAGAATACCATCTTCCTGATTCCTGCCACAGCTCGGATTGCTGCATAGCTGGCATAAACAGCTCAGATGCTCCGGCATTGTTCATCTCTGCCCTCACAATGCCCTGAATGTTTTGAAGCACTTTCTGGGCGAGCGGGAGATAGCTGTATATCCCGCTCGTATTCTGGCGGATATAGCCGGCTCTCAGCAGAAGCTGATGGCTTTTTATTTCTGCATCTGCAGGGACTTCTCTTAATGTAGGTATAAACGTTAAACTCTGTTTCATTTCTGCACCCCGTTCAATCGGCTGAATTTTACGGCTCTGTTACGGGCCAGCTGATTTCCGCACCGGAGGAGGCTCCTGCAGCCTGTTTCCCTGCAGGAGCCCCGCACTCCCGTTCCGATGGCAACGATGGAGGAAATCAGTACACCCCTCTAACCTTGCCGGTTTTATAAGAAGAATCGCTGGATATCATTCCAGGTTACTACAAGCATCAGAAGCATAAGCAGAGCAAAGCCGATAAAATGGACCACCCCTTCTTTCTGACGGTCGATCGGCTTTCCTCTTACGGCCTCAACGGCAAAGAACATGAGCCTCCCGCCGTCAAGCGCCGGAATCGGAAGAAGATTCATTATCCCCAGATTAATGCTTAATAGAGCGGTCCATCTGAGCAGGTTCTCAAATCCTGACTGCGCCACCTGTCCGGTTACATCATAAATTCCTACGGGTCCGGAAAGCATATCAATGGAAAATTGGCCTGTAATCAGCTTTCCAAGGCTGACCAATATTTCTTTCGTATAAAAGACGGTTTGAGTAGCTCCATGCTCAAGCGCTGTAAAAAAGCCTTTTTCCATAGGAGCATAGGATCCTACACGTCCAATCGTCTGGTCTCCGGCCTTTTCTGCTTTAGGAACGACCTTGATGCTCTGAGGCTCCCCGTTTCTTACCACGGCGAATGTCAGTTCCTTTTCAGGACTTGTGCTGATGATTTTTGTGACATCCGTCCATGTATTTACTTCCCTGCCGTTGATTGTTTTGATTACATCGCCTTCTTTAATGCCCGATTCGATGGCTGCACCGTCTTCAGTCAGTTCACCGAAAATCGGTTTGTCCATCGGTGTTCCCTGAATCAGTCCAAGTCCGAAAAGAACAACGAATGCGAGCACAAAGTTCATCATCGGTCCGGCAATGATTGCGGCGGTTCTCTGACCAAGTGTTTTTGAACCAAACTGCCGGTCATATGGGGCAATCTGAGTTTCCTGGCCATCTGCAACAAAAAAGGAACGTTTAGCGACGTTAAACTGCTTGAGCTGATCTTCTTCTCCATGCTCATACCCGCTGATTACCATTTTCTTCTCAATATCAGCGTGCTCAACTTCAATGATTCTTGCTTTTGGGTATTTTTCTTTATTGTTTAAGATGATTTTTTCAATTTCATCCTGCTGATTGAACAGGAGCCCTATATGGTGACCTGGTTTTACCTCCACCATTTCCGGATCTTCCCCGGCCATTCTGACATAGCCGCCGATCGGCAATAGGCGAATGGTATAGACGGTCTCATTCTTCTTGTAGGAAAAGATTTTCGGCCCGAATCCGATGGCAAATTCACGGCACAGTATCCCTGCACGCTTCGCTAAAACCAAATGTCCCAGCTCATGGAAAAATACTAGGGCCCCAAAAATCAGAATAAACGCAATAACCGTATTCACCTGCATACCACCTTTAGTTTAATAAGGACCGGACAAAAGCCCTGGCTTCCCGGTCCGCATGCTGGATCGCCTGGATATCCGGATTGCGGATGATATCATGGGATTCCAATGCACGTTCAATCCGGTTTTCAATATCCAAAAATTCAATCCTGCCTGCGAGAAATTGAGCAACTGCCTCTTCATTCGCAGCATTTAGTACAGTGGGCATTGTCCCTCCCATTTTACCTGATTCATAAGCAAAATGTAAGCATTTGAAGCGTGTGAAGTCAGGCTTTGAAAAATGGAGCTTGCCCTGTTCCCAGAGGTTCAGCCTGCCGGTATTTTTTAAAGGCATCCGTTCGGGATAAGTAAGAGCGTACTGAATAGGGACTTTCATATCTGGCGTACCAAGCTGTGCTTTCACACTTCCGTCTGAAAACTCAACCATCGAATGGATAATGCTCTCTTTATGAAGGAGAACGTCGATGCTCTCATATGGAATTCCAAAAAGCCAGAATGCCTCGATCACTTCTAGCCCTTTATTCATCATAGTAGCTGAATCGATTGTGATTTTAGCTCCCATTGACCAGTTTGGATGGTTTAACGCTTCTTCAACCGTTACCCCTTTAAGTTCATCCCTTGTCCTGTCACGGAAACTCCCGCCGGATGCCGTTAAGATCAGCCTGGAGACGTCATCGTGCTTTTCCCCCTGCAGGCATTGGAATATGGCAGAATGCTCGCTGTCAACAGGCAGGAGAATGGAGTTATGCTTCCGTGCTGCCTCCATTACAATGTGTCCAGCTGTAACAAGTGTTTCCTTATTGGCGATCGCTACCGCTTTTCCAGATTCAATGGCTTTCAAAGTGGGGATCAAACCTATGCTTCCCAGCAGCGCATTTACGGTCACATCCGCTTCAGAATGAACAGCAGCCTCGATGTTTCCTTCTTCGCCGAAGGAGAAAGAGATCGGTTCTCCGCTGAATTCTTCTTTTAGGAGGAGGTAATGGTCTTTGGATTTTACCGAGACAAATTTAGGTCTGAACTCTTTAACCGCTTCCCTGCCTGCTTCCAGGTTGGAGCCGAATGTCATAGCCGTTAATTCAAATTCATCAGGGTGTTCCCGGATAACCTCCAAAGTTTGCCTGCCGATTGAACCTGTTGCTCCCAATAAGCTGATTCTTTTCATGGATTTCACTCTCCCAAAAAGCTTTTCTTATCTATAAACAGGCGCTTGCCTGAGCTGCGCTATCAGTCTCCGGCAGAGCCTGCTGCTTCCATCCACGCAGCATTCCATGGAGCCTGCCCTTGTTAAAATAGGACAAGCATGAAATGAAGGAGAGGCAATACAAATAAAAGGCTGTCAAACCGGTCCAGAATACCGCCATGACCAGGCAGAATCTGACCGGAGTCCTTGACGTGGTAATGCCTTTTTAATGCAGATTCAACCAAGTCTCCCACTTGTCCAAAAACAGACAAAAACACGGTTATAAGCGCTATAATCACATAGGAATCTACGATTGGCATAACCGCCTCAAACAGGATCGAGATGATCAGCGCGCAAAGAATCCCTCCGAAAAAGCCTTCAATTGTTTTATTCGGACTGATTTCCGGCCATAGCTTGTGCTTGCCAATCGCCTTTCCGATAAAATAAGCACCCGAATCAGTGGCCCATATGACCAGCAGGGCAAACACAATAAATTCCAGACCTAATGCTCTCGTTTCAATAAAATAGTAAAAACCGATGCCAATGTACATGACAGATAAAAGTGAGAAACCTACATCATCAAAGGAGAAGCGGTTTTTAGTAATTACTGTGTACGTTAAAAAGAGCAGGACTCCGAGCAAGGCAACCTCTAATTTGGAAATATCAATGCGTCCCAATACAATTATATGGCTTGCCGGGATCAGCAATACCCATAAAAGCAAAACACTTACCAGTCCGGGTATGCTTGCAAGCCTGATATTTTTCATTTTTAGCAGCTCGTAAAGACTGATGGTACTCAATACGTAAATGGCAAAGCTAAACGGGATTCCTCCGAGAATAACAAAGGGCAGAAATAACGCAAGTGCCAGTACTGCTGTAATTATTCGCTGTATCATTTGTCATCACCTTCTATACTCCGCCAAATCTGCGGCCCCTTTGCTGATATTCAGCGATTGCTTTTATAAAATCCGCTTCTTTGAAGTCAGGCCAGAGAACTTCTGTAAACCAAAATTCTGTATAAGCCAGCTGCCATAGCATAAAGTTGCTCAGCCGGATTTCCCCGCTCGTGCGAATCAGCAAATCCGGGTCCGGAAGAAACTCTGACATGAGATAGCCGGAGAAAAGCTCTTCATTGATGTCCTCGGTGCGCACGAGGCCTTTTTTGGAATCCTCCACAAGATTTTGAATGCCTTTTACAATCTCTGTCCGGCTTCCGTAATTCAAAGCAAAATTCAGGGTTAATCCTGTATTATGAGAGGTTTCCCGTATGGCTTTTTCAACTGCCCGCAGTGTGTGAGCAGGGAGTCTTTCTGTTTCTCCCATAATCTTAACCCGGACATTTTCTTCAATCAGCTCCGGCAAAAAGGTTGTCAAAAATTCTTCAGGGAGCTTCATCAAGTAATCTACTTCTATTTTTGGCCTTTTCCAGTTTTCTGTTGAAAACGCATAAAGCGTCAAAGCACTTACCCCTAAGCCACTTGCGAGCTTCGTTATTTTCCTTACTACTTTCATTCCTTCATGATGGCCTGCCATTCTCGGCAATGCCCTATTCTTCGCCCATCTTCCGTTTCCATCCATTATAATGGCAATATGAGGAGGAATGGGTCCGTCCCTTAAATCCTCTTTTGTGTATGTATGAGTGGCTGAAGGTGATACTGGCCTTCTGCCCTTTCTGAAAAAATTAAGCATGTGATTCCTCCATCACCCTGCAGCTAATGATGCGCTATGACCCCTAGCTGTGTTAACAGTATTAACAAAAAAACCCCCTGTAAACGTTAGAGGGTCTTTTGCACACTTCTATTTTACATAGAAAAACGTTAAACTTCCATGATTTCTTTATCTTTGTCTTTCGCAATCTGCTCCAGCTTGCTGATATAGCTGTCTGTCAGCTTTTGAACTTCATCAGAAAGGCCGCGCAATTCATCTTCTGTCATGTCACCGTTTTTCTCTGCTTTTTTCAAATCATCATTAGCATCACGGCGGATATTGCGGATTCCAACTTTCGCTTCCTCCGCATACTTTTTAACCAGTTTGCCAAGCTCACGGCGTCTTTCTTCCGTAAGAGCCGGAATGGCAATACGTACAATTGTTCCGTCGTTAGTCGGATTCAAACCAAGATCTGCTTTTTGAATGGCTTTTTCAATGTCTCCCAATGCGGACTTATCATAAGGAGTAATGATGAGCATGCGCGCTTCCGGGACACTGATGGAGGCGAGCTGATTGACCGGTGTCGGAGCTCCGTAATAATCCACTGTTACTTTGTCAAGAAGCGAAGCGCTTGCGCGGCCTGCACGGACGGTAGCAAGCTCACGCTGAAAAGCTGAAACGGCTTTTTCCATTCTGTCTTTTGCCTGGTTAATATGCTGGTTTGCCATTTTATTTCCCCCTCACGATGGTTCCGATATTTTCACCTAGAACTGCTCTTTTAATGTTTCCCTCTTCCATGATCGAGAAAACGATCAATGCGATGTCATTGTCCATGCATAAAGAGGAAGCTGTAGAGTCCATAACGGCAAGTCCGTCTTTAAGAACATCCAAATAAGATAATTCTTCGTATTTTACTGCGTTTGCGTCTTTTAGCGGATCTGCGTTGTAAACACCATCCACATTGTTTTTAGCCATCAGGATTACATCCGCTTCTATTTCAGCAGCACGGAGCGCAGCGGTCGTGTCTGTTGAAAAGTATGGGTTACCTGTACCGGCAGCAAATATAACCACACGTTTTTTCTCGAGGTGGCGGATTGCTTTTCTTCTGATGTAAGGTTCTGCTACCTGTCTCATTTCAATGGAGGTTTGCACTCTTGTCTGAATGCCATGATTTTCAAGGCTGTCCTGCAGAGCAAGTGAATTCATAACTGTTGCAAGCATTCCCATATAATCCGCTGTCGCGCGGTCCATGCCCATTTCGCTGCCAACTTTGCCGCGCCATATGTTTCCACCGCCGACAACTACAGCAACCTCCACATCCATCTCTGCTATTTCCTTCACCTGCTGGGCGATGGATTTAATGACGCTCGGATTGATGCCGAACCCTTGAGGGCCTGCTAAAGCTTCTCCGCTTAACTTTAAGACAATGCGTTTATATTTTGGATTAATCATAATAGCCTCCAAATCTTTTCATTAAAATTCCATTAAATAAGACAAGATGCTGTATTGTACGGGAAGCCCTGATTTCGGTGCTCGCGGACAAAGAGGTCCTGTCTTGAAAAAACGGGAACACGGTTGTGTTCCCATTTTCAATGCTTGTTCAGATTAGTAGAACTTCGAATTACTTGCGTACCTGGTTCATAACCTCTTCCGCAAAGTTATCCTGGCGCTTCTCGATGCCTTCCCCTACTTCAAAACGGATGAAAGTTTTCACTTCTGCGTTGTGTGAAGCGGCAAATTGCTTAACTTTCTGATCTGGATTTTTAACGAAGCTTTGATCCAATAGGCAAATGTCTTCGAAATATTTCCCAAGACGGCCTTCGACCATTTTTGCAACGATGTTTTCAGGTTTTCCTTCGTTTAGAGCCTGCTGAGTCAATACTTCGCGCTCGTGATCCGCTTCTTCCTGGGAAACCTGGTCACGGCTGATGTATTTAGGGTTTACAGCTGCAACGTGCATGGCGATATCCTTTGCAGCGCTCTCGTCAGTTGTTCCTTCAAGAACAGTCAGAACCGCAATACGGCCGCCCATGTGAAGGTATGCTCCGAAAGCATCGCTGTCTGTTTTTGTGACAATTTCAAAGCGGCGAAGAGAAATTCTTTCACCGATTGTCGCTACTGCAGAGTGAATGCGCTCTTCTACAGATGAACCGTTGTCCATTTTGGAAACAAGAGCTTCTTCAAGAGTAGCTGGTTTAGCCGTCAGAAGGTGTGACGCAAGCTCGCTGATAAGTGTTTTAAAGCCTTCGTTTTTCGCAACAAAGTCTGTTTCAGAGTTTACTTCAAGAATAACAGCTTCATTACCTTCTGTTTTAACAGCAGCAAGACCTTCTGCCGCGATGCGGTCAGATTTTTTTGCAGCTTTCGCAATGCCTTTTTCACGAAGGTAATCAATCGCTTTGTCCAAATCACCGTTCGTTTCTGTCAGCGCTTTTTTGCAATCCATCATGCCTGCGCCAGTTTTTTCACGAAGTTCCTTAACCATTTGAGCAGTAACTGCCATGGGGAATTCCTCCTTAGAATTTAAAGTTATGTAAGGCAATTCATTTCTTTTTAAAAAAAGGCGATAAAAGGCCTGACCCTCTTATCACCTTTTGGTTTGCTCATTAAGCAGTAGTTGTTTCTTCTTCAGCAGCTTCTTCGCCTTCGTTGCCTTGTTTCGCTTCAAGGATCGCATCAGCCATTTTGCCTGTAAGAAGTTTAACCGCACGGATTGCGTCATCATTTGCAGGGATCACGTGGTCAATCTCGTCCGGATCGCAGTTCGTGTCAACGATGCCAATGATCGGAATGTTCAATTTGTGTGCTTCTGCAACAGCGATGCGCTCTTTGCGTGGATCGATGATGAACAGAGCATCCGGAAGGGATTTCATATCTTTAATTCCGCCCAGGAATTTTTCAAGGCGCTCAAGCTCTTTTTTAAGCTGAACAACTTCTTTTTTAGGCAGAACTTCGAAAGTTCCGTCTTCCTGCATTTTTTCAATGTCTTTTAGACGCTTAATACGCTTTTGGATTGTTTCGAAGTTTGTTAGCGTTCCACCCAGCCAGCGTTGGTTTACGTAGTACATGCCTGAACGTTGAGCTTCTTCTTTTACAGAATCCTGAGCTTGTTTCTTTGTACCAACGAAAAGAATTTTACCGCCGTTAGCAGCCAATTCTTTTGTTACGTTGTATGCTTCTTCAACCTTTTTAACTGTCTTTTGAAGGTCGATGATGTAGATGCCGTTACGCTCTGTGAAGATGTAACGTTTCATTTTTGGGTTCCAGCGGCGTGTTTGGTGACCGAAGTGAACACCAGCTTCAAGCAATTGCTTCATTGAAATTACTGACATGTTAATTTTCCTCCTAATGGTTTTTCTCCTCCGCTTTACATCATTTCCTAGCATAACTGACTGAACAGCACCAATGCCCGGATCTGTAAGCGTGTGTATTAACACCAAGAAAAAATATACCACAGTCAAACAGCGTAATCAAGGTTTATCTCTCTATTTTCGACGGAATTTTAATAGAAGCTCAATTTCTGTTTTTCCTTTGCCCGTCTTCCTGGCGATTTCCTCGATGGAGCGGCCTTCTTCATAAAGCCTGACTGCTTCTTCAGGGACCGGATCGGAATGGCTCCACTCTACAGAATCTTCCATTTCCTCAGCATGGAGAAGATGATCCGGCAGCTGTTCGGCCATTTCTGGTTCCTCTTCAATATGGGTGTTTCCAATTTTGCGGTTTTCAATCCTGTTCGCGGACTCGGATTCGGTTTCCTGCTCTGGTCCTGCAGCATGCTCCAGCGCTCTCATTAAGCGGTCATGCTCTTCCCTTTGTTCGAGCATGAAGGCGGCAAGCAGCTGTTCGGTATCTTCAAGAATCGACTGCTGCTCTTTTTTTGTATCGGTATGGAAGGCCAACTTGGTGAAAAGCAATAAAATTAAATATAAGGAAACGATGTGCAGGAGTACGCTCGTAATGATGAAAAATGTGTTCATGGGTAATCCTCCCTTCTGCTGTCCGGCCAGCTGCCTTCAGAAAAAGCAAGCTGCGCCCTGCAGGCTTCTGAAGCCAAAAACTAAAAAAGGCGTTTCCGGCAGGCTTGTCCGCCCTATGCCAGTTTCGCCCCCGGGTTTTAATTTAAGAATTTCTCCATGATTCTTCTGAGCTTAAAGAGCGCTTTAGAGTGGATCTGAGAGATTCTTGATGTAGACAAATCCATCACTTGACCAATTTCGGTCAATGTTAATTCTTCCTTATAAAACAGCGAGACAACGATCTGTTCTTTTTCAGATAATTCGGTGATGACTTCTGAAAGCTGTCCGATCAATTCCTGTTTAAGAACTTTTTCTTCAGGGGTCTCGGTTCTTTCATCCTTTATTACCATACCTGTAAAATCCCCGTCATCGTGATCTGCAGAGTGTTCGTCAATGGAGAGCACGTTAGCAAAAAAACCTTCATTGACTGCCGCAAGAACTTCATCCTCTGAAATTCCCATCTCGTTGGCAATCTCACCCGGTGTTACATTTCTCAAGTATTTTTGCTCCAGTTTTTCAATCATCGACTCGACCCGCTTCGCTTTTTCCCGTGAACTCCTCGGGAGCCAGTCTTCTTTTCTCAGGCCATCAATGATCGCTCCCCTAATTCTGAAGGATGCGTACGTATCAAATTTAAGATCTCTGCCCGGATCAAATTTTTCAAGCGCGTCATACAGTCCGTACAAGCCAAGGCTCATTAAATCGTCTCTGCTCACAGTTTTCGGAAGGCCTACGGATATTCTCTGGACATGGAATGTCACGAGCGGCCTGTACCTTCTAATCAGGTCATCTCCGGCTGCAGGATCCCTCTCAGTAACCCATCGGTTCCATATCTGCTGTTCCTCTTTGCCTGTCATTTGAGTCATTGCCTTTCCCCCTAGTGCCTGCTGCCTATTTTGTAAGGCTATATTATGGATGTTCCGAGATTCACTGTGCGAATGGCCAGCTGAGCCGTACCAGGATCAAATTCAATCGTTCTTCCGCTTGATCCACCTGTATCTGAAGAGATAAGAGGCACTGAATAGCGATGCAGAAGAGCTTTTACTGCCTCAACATTCCGCGGCCCAATCCTCATTAATTCGTTTTCGGATTTAAACGAGAACATTTGAGCACCGCCAGCCATTTTTGCTTTTAACCTTCTAATTGGCGACCCCATTGCCTCGAGGCTCCGGATCAAATCCAAAAACGCTGTATCAGCATATTTATAGCGGTTGAAATCACATTGTTTTGCAAGAGTCGATGTCGGCAGCATAATATGCGCCATTCCTGCAGTCATTAAGTCTTTATCATACAGCACCAGTCCTACGCATGAGCCAAGACCTGAGGTGCGAAGCCTGCTCGGTGAGGACGCTGTATGAAGATCCGCTATCCCGACTTTAATTATTTCAGGAGTTTCAAGCATTGCTGACTCCAAGCGCCTTATAATAATGGCCGATCGATTCATAATCCGGCAGAAGGAACAGGTGCCCTTCAAGCGTTCGGTTCCCCACATCTCCTCTATCCCGGATAACGGTGCGCAAGAGCACGGCGAAGTCTGATGCTTTTGAAAGTTCAATCAGGCCTTCAGAGATTACAGCACCAAACATATCCACCGATAATTGCGGCACTTCAGGAATAAAGGCAAGCCCGGTAAAGTCAGACAATGAAGTTAAATAGGATCCGATCAGGATGTTGCCGAGTTCTTTGACAGCCGATACACCGTATTCATCATAAGGCGGCTTGCTTAATTGGAGGGAGCCGATCCCTGTAAGCTCTCTTACAAACTTTTCTGCCGGACCCACTTCCATAATAAAATACATGGAGCCTGAAATTTCACCGGCTATCCTCAGAAAAATGCAAGCGACCTCTTTGTCAGCCCCGCCCAGTGCTTCTGCCAGCTCTGTAAAAGAGACAGCCTGAACGTCCGGCACATCCATTTCCATCCTTCTGCCAAGCATTCGGGACAGCGATGCAGCCGCATTTGCCGCCCCCATATTCGTCATTTGTCTTAATGCATCGACTTGATTCTGTGTCAGCATCCTTACTTTACTCCATCGGCTGCTGCAGCCGGGGATGCTTCGAGAACCTCCGCCAGATCAAGCATAATGATCAGCCGCTTGCCAAGCTTTACCACTCCGCTGATATAGTCGGTCTTGATCATCCCCGCCACCTCAGGGGAAGGCTCGATTTGTTCAAAAGATATGTCTGTAACGTCATTCGCAGCATCCGCAGCCAAACCCGCTTCTATGCCATGCACCGCCACTACGATCATTCTGGAATGCTCTGTGTATTCTGCATCGGAGAGCTCAAACCGCTTCCGCAGATCAATGACTGGTGTTACGACTCCCCGCAGATTGATTACCCCTTTAATATAAGGATCTGTACCCGGAACCCTTGTAATGGATTGAATCTTTTCGATCGATTTTACCTGATTTACCGGAATGCCGAATTCCTCTTCACCAAGGCGGAAGATGATAATTTTCGTCTCTGATTGACTATTCTGCATGCTCAAGCCTCCTCTTACTTTATCAGTGCGTTGCAGTCTACAATTAAAGCCACTTCACCGTCTCCTAAAATCGTGGCACCCGAAATAGCAAACACTTCATTTAAATAGCTGCCTAAGGGCTTCAATACGACTTCAAGCTGTCCAATGAATGAATCCACGACCAGGCCTGCAAACCGGTCGCCTTTTTTTACCACAACCATTGATAAGTATTCCGCCTCAGGTTCCTCGGAATGAGGCACAGAGAAGATTTGCTCTAAAAATACGAGCGGTACAATTTTCCCTCTGAAATCGACTACCTTCTGATTATGGGCGTGCATAATGTCTTCTTTTCGGATAACAGCTGTTTCAATAATGGAAGAAATCGGAATGGCATATTTCTCTTTTTGAAGATCTACTAACAGGACAGAAATAATGCTCAGTGTTAGAGGAAGCTGGACAGAGAACACAGATCCTTTTCCTTCCTCGGAATCTACCGTTACAGCTCCCCCAAGTGATTCTATGGCGCTTTTAACAACATCCAGTCCGACACCCCTGCCGGAAATATCGGAAATTTGTTCAGCAGTAGAAAATCCCGGAGCAAAAATCAATTCATTAATCTGGCGTTCTGTTAATTCTGAAGACTCCTGCTCCGTAACAATGCTCCGTTCAATCGCTCTTTTAAGGACTCTTTCCCTGTTAATGCCTGCTCCGTCATCCGATACTTCGATAAAAACGTGATTCCCGCTATGGTAAGCCTTCAGTTCAACTTGACCTGTTTCAGCTTTTCCTTTTGCGGTTCTGGATTCAGGAGATTCAATTCCATGGTCCATCGAATTTCGTATTAAATGGACAAGCGGATCTCCTATTTCATCTATTACCGTTCGATCCAGCTCTGTTTCAGCACCGGAAATGTGCAGGTCAATTTTCTTATTCAAATCCTTGGCAAGCTGCCTTACCATTCTCGGGAAACGGTTAAAGACCGTCTCAATCGGAACCATTCTCATATTTAAAATAATGCTTTGCAAATCTCCTGAGATCCTGGTCATTCTTTCTACTGTTTCCTGCAGTTCAGGATTCTTAAGGCTTTTAGAGATGGTTTCGAGCCTGCCCCGGTCAATTACCAATTCTTCAAATAAATTCATCAGAATGTCCAGGCGGTCGATATTCACCCGGATGGTTTTTGAGCCGGGCTTTGTTTTTGGCGAGGCCTCAGCTGCGGGAGGTACAGGATCTGCAGCCGCCAGTGCAGTTGACGTTTGAGCCGCTGCCTCATTTATTTCTTTGCTGGCAGCCATATTCCCGAGGGAAAGCTCTGTCGCTTCCACTTTCTCAATCTCAGAAACTTTTAAAATTCTGTTTTCGATTTCTTCTTTGCTCAGCTGTGTTAATAGGGCAACAGAGAAAGAGTGATCAAACTTCTCCTCCTCCAGCTGATCAACAGATGGGACGCTTTTCACGATTTCGCCGGCCTGGTCCAGGATTTCAAAGACCATAAATGCTCTGACTGCCTTCAGCAAACAGCCAGTTCGCAGCTCGACTGATAATTCAAAGGCATTGTAGCCTTGTTCTTTTGATTGCTGAATAATGGTCTGCTGGAAGTCATCGTAAGGACCAAGGCTGCTGACTGATGCAGCCGTTTTCTCATGCTCTTCAGGCATTTCAGGCGTTTTTCCGTCCTCAATGGCTTTTAGCCTGCTGACCACAAGGGCTACATCTTTTTTGCCATCCCCGCCTTCTGCAATGGAAAATACCATTTCTTCCAAATGGTCCACAGCAGCGAAAACAGTATCCAAAAGTTCCGGAGTCACTGAGTTTTTTCCATTCCTTATCGCATCGAGAACATTTTCCATCTGATGAGTCAGATTGGCGAGATCTTCATACCCCATCGTGGCGCTCATGCCCTTCAGCGTATGAGCGGATCTGAAAATATCATTGACAATCGACAAATCCCCGGGGCTTTTTTCAAGTTCTAAAAGCTTTTCATTGCACGCTTGCAAATGTTCCTTGCTTTCTTCAATAAATATTTCCAAATATTGACTCATTTCCATCTGGATTCGCCCCTTACGATTGAATATATTGCATGATTTTTTCTGCTATATGATCTACATGGTCAACTGAATCGATTACATTTGCAGCTATTGCACTTTTCGGCATTCCGAAAACAACTGAGGACTGTTCCCCTTCTGCTATAGAGACCGTATTTCCCTGCTCCTTCATCCGTGACAGCCCTTTTGTGCCGTCAGTCCCCATCCCGGTCATGATGACCGCAACATTGCTGCAATTGCTTAACAGACTGATTGATTCGAATAAAACATCAACGGAAGGACGATGCCCATTTCTGACAGGTGTATCTTTTACGCTCATATACAGTTCACTGCCTTGCTGGACCACTGTGAGGTGAAAGCCCCCCGGGGCAATGTAAGCTGTTCCTGCTTCTGCTTTGCTGCCATGACGGGCTTCCATAACCCGGATCTGGCTTAATTTATCCAATCTGTCCGCAAGAGAGGCGGTAAACCCTTTTGGCATATGCTGCACAATAAAGATCGGAGCCTTTATGGCTGCCGGCAGGAACGGAAGAACACGCTGAAGCGCCCTGGGTCCGCCGGTCGAAGTGCCAATGCAGATAATCGGTTGTTTTTGTCGAATTATGATGTCTAATCTAGGATATTTTTCTCTTACTGTGGATATTTTACTATATTTATGAAGATTATGGGAGCTTTCTTTCTCTTTTTCAGGGACTAACGGCATAATATTTTTTACATTTTTCGCATTCAGAATTTTTTCTCTTAATTCATCCCTGATCTTGTGCAAATCCAATGAAATAGAGCCCGATGGTTTGGCTACAAAATCCACCGCTCCCGCTTCCAGTGCTTTTATAGTAGATTCTGCCCCGGTCTGAGTGGTAGAAGAAAGCATGATGACCGGAATTGAAAATTTATCCATAATCTCCTTTAAAGCGGATATCCCGTCCATCACGGGCATTTCCACATCCATCGTGACTGCATCAGGGCGATGTTTCTCAATTTGAATCAAAGCTTCTTTTCCGTTTTTCGCTGTTCCGACCACTTCGATTCCCTCATATCCGCTGAGGAAGTCCGTGATCATCTTTCTCATAAATGCAGAATCATCAACGATAAGAACCTTCATATCATCCACCTTTTCCAGCTGTGTTTTTAAATAGTGTTTTTAAGCGGCTCATGAATGTATCAGAACTGCCAGTTGGCTGATTATCAGATTCTTGTTTAAGAAAGGAGGATACGGCTTGATTCATTCCCTGGGAATACTTCGACTTAGGATACAGCCTCGTAACCGGTTTCCTTTTCAGAACTGCTTCCATAACTGCCGGATCGTCGGGAAGAATTCCAAGCAGACCGGGGGCAGAGGACAAAAATTTACTGATTACCGAGGATATCCTTTCATAAGCGAACTGCCCGTCTTTTCTTGTTCGCGCTTTGTTGATCATTATTGAGAGACGTGCTTCAGACTTCCTTAACAAAATGTGCTTAGCCGCAGAGTAAGCATCCATTAGAGAGGTAGGTTCCGGAGTCACGATCAAAAAAATCTCATCAGCCGCCAGAAGGAACTGCAGGCTCTCCATAGTCATTCCAGCACCCATATCAAAAAAGATGAAGTCATATTCCTTTGTGAGCCGGTCAAGCTCTGCGAGAAAGGTTTCCAGTTCCCTTCCTTTAAGCTGAAAAAAATCTTTGAAGGATCTTCCTCCGCCTATATAATCAATTCCCGCAGGACTTCTTTCGATTACCTTGCTCATCGGGATGCTTTTGACCCAATAATCATATATGGAATATTCCGCTGTTTCCCCGAGCAGGATATCCACATTTCCCATTCCGATATCGAGATCAAATAATAGAACCTTTTTCCCAGACCTGACGAGCTCAAGCGAAAAGTTAACGGTAAAGCTTGTTTTTCCGGTCCCGCCTTTACCGCTGGCAATTCCAATCGTAACGGCACGGCTGTCAGAATCTTTATTAGAATGGGCGAGCATCTGCCTTAACACCTGGGCCTGATCCATCACTTCGTTTCCCCCATCAGCATTCCAACAAGTGCTTCAGCAGAGGCAGGCATTACATCATCCGGGACATTCTGGCCCGCTGTAAAGCAAGCGATCCCTATTTGTGCAGTGATTACAGCTTCATAAATTGCTCCGAACGTATCTGTTTCATCCAGCTTAGTAAAAATAAACTGCTTAACCGGCAGAGCTTCAAACCGTTTAATGATGGCCAGCATGTCCTTTTTTTTGGAAGCTGCGGACAGTGTTAAATACAAGTCGATATCCTGTCCAAATTTCAATAGAGAGGTTAACTCCTGAATGTATTCTCCGTTTTTATAATTTCTGCCAGCGGTATCTATAAAAATATGATCAATATGGGAGAATTTCTGTTTAGCCTGTTCAAAATCTTCTTCGCTGTAGCATACCTCTATTGGAACATCCAGAATCTTAGCGTACGTTTTTAGCTGGTCTATTGCAGATATCCGGTAAGTGTCAGTTGTTATAAATGCAACGGATTTCTTTTTATGGATCACAAAATCTGCAGCGAGTTTGGCAATCGTCGTCGTTTTCCCCACACCAGTCTGGCCGGCAATGGCAATGCAGCGGTTTGCATGATCAAGTCCGGAAAACGGGATCGTTTCCAAATCTTCCATTAAAAGACGTTTTGCGTTGATTAAGCTGGATCCCTCCGTTCCAGGCTGATCTTGTTTATACCAGCCTGCAAGGAGTCTTTGAACAATGGAGTCAATTTGCTCCGGTCCGGCTTCCTGGCCCACTAACGTTTGGCGGACTGTTTCAATTGGCTGGGGAAGGGTGTAGGAAGTCCGGCTGGAAGCAAGCTGCCGGTATTCTGATTTTAAGCTTTCCAGTTCATTCAGATACAGGTTATCCGCCGAATCTGCATAAATCCGTGCGGGCTCTTTCCGTTCCGGCTCTTTCCATTCTTCCTGCACCGGCTTCATGCCCCCTGAAGGATCGGGATCCGCTGCAGCAAGCACTTCAATTTGTTTTTTTGAAAAAAGACCGAAAAACCCGCCTGTCATAGTCGCCTTCGAATTGAGGATAACCGCATCATTTCCTAAGTCATCTTTCACTTTTTTCATAGCTTCCTGCATATTGACTGCAGTGTATTTTTTCACTCTCATGCTACGTTCACCACTCCCACGCTTTGCACTTCAACATTTGACTCAAGTTCATTATAAGAAAGCACCGGTACAGCTGGGAAATAACGTTCCAGCAATTGTTTTACGTACATTCTGACTGCTGGAGAACATAAAAGGACCGGAGAGTGTTCCTGTATAGACAAAAGTTCTATTTCTTTTGCAATGGATTCGATAATGGCTTGTGATACAGATGGATCCAATGACAAGTAATTGCCATGCTCTGTTTGCTGCACCCCGTCCGCCACAAGTTTTTCCACCCTGCCTGAGAGTGTGACAACCTTCAGCACCTGGCCTTCACCCGAGAATTGCATCGTGATTTGTTTCGCCAATGACTGGCGGACGTACTCTGTTAAGATGTCACTGTCAGAAGTCATTTTCCCGTAATCCGCCAATGTCTCAAAAATGATTGGCAGATTGCGGACTGAGACGTTTTCCTTCAACAGTTTCGATAAAACCTTTTGGATATCCCCGATGGAAAGCGGAGCCGGGGTCACTTCTTCTACGAGAATCGGATAGGCTTCCTTCAAGTGATCGACAAGCTGTTTCGTCTCCTGTCTGCCCAGCAATTCAGATGCATGCTTTTTGATCGTTTCCGTGATATGGGTGGAAACAACGGATGGAGGATCCACAACTGTGTAACCGAAAAGCTCTGCCTGATCCTTCATCCCCTCTGAGATCCATTTTGCGGGAAGACCGAAGGAGGGCTCAATTGTATCAATTCCTTCAATTGACTCATCATCGGCTCCGGGTGCCATCGCTAAGTAATGCTCGAGCAGCAAATCGCCTCTTGCTGCCTCGTTTCCCTTAATCTTCAGCCTGTATTCATTAGGCTGAAGCTGAATATTATCCCTGATTCGGACGACCGGGATGACGATCCCGAGCTCTATGGCTAGCTGCCGTCTGATCATGACAATCCGATCAAGCAGATCGCCGCCCTGTGAGCTGTCAGCGAGCGGAATCAAGCCATAACCGAACTCGAATTCAATAGGATCCATGCTCAGGAGCTGAACGATGCTCTCCGGGCTTTTCATTTCCTCTGGATCAGGCTGCAAGTCAGTATCCAGCTCTGGAATCTCTTTCACTTTCTTCTGGCTTTGCTGCATCATATAAGCTCCCACTGCCAGAGCCCCTCCGATCGGCCCGGTGACAAGAAGACCAATGGGAGTAAATAATCCGAGCAGCAGCATAGATGCAGCCGCTACATACATCATTTGCGGGTAGGCAAAAAGCTGTTTGCTGATATCGGAACCGAGATTGCCTTCCGATGCGGCTCTAGTGACGACAATACCGGTCGCAGTTGAAATAAGAAGAGCAGGAATCTGGCTGACGATCCCGTCCCCTACTGAAAGCATGGTAAAATGGCCTGCCGCTTCAGCGAATGGCATCCCTTGCTGCACCACTCCAACAATCATCCCGAAAATCAGGTTGATCATAACAATGATGATCCCTGCAATGGCATCTCCTTTTACGAATTTGCTCGCCCCATCCATTGCTCCATAAAAGTCGGCTTCATTTCCGACTTTTTCACGGCGGATTTTTGCTTCCTGTTCTGAAATCATGCCGGCATTAAGATCGGCATCTATGCTCATCTGTTTACCAGGCATCGCGTCGAGCGTAAAGCGCGCAGCAACTTCAGATACCCTCTCTGAACCTTTCGTAATAACAACAAATTGAATAATAACGAGGATGATAAATACCACAAATCCTACAAGAACATTACCTCCAACAACAAAGGTTCCAAAGGTTTCAACCACCTTTCCGCCTTCTCCGTTGGAAAGAATCGCTCTTGTCGTAGAAACATTCAGTCCAAGCCGAAAGAGCGTTAAGAGCAAAAGCAAAGAAGGAAAGATGGAAAATTCAAGCGGCTCGTGCATGTTCATCGATGTAAGAAGCACCAGCAGGGCGAGAGCGATATTGCAAATAATCAGAAGGCTCAAAAGCCATGTTGGGAATGGAATGATCAGCATGGCGACGATGAGCACAACACTTGATAATACAGTTAAATCTCTTGTTGACATGTTCCTTCCTCGCTTTCAATCTTAAGCTACACCTTGTGTTTCAGGCGGTAGATATACGCAAGAATTTCAGCAATCGCTTTAAAAAATTCTTCCGGCACAGCCTGGCCAATCTCAACCTGCGCAAACAAGGATCTTGCAAGCGGTTTATTTTCAATCGCTGCAATGTCATGTTCTTTTGCAATTTCTTTAATTTTAAGGGCAACGAGATCTGCTCCCTTGGCGATAACATAAGGGGCATCCATTTTTGACTCATCATATTTCAGGGCCACAGCAAAGTGGGTCGGATTTGTAATAATGACATCCGCATCCGGGACATCCTGCATCATTCTCCGCATTGCCATTTCCCGCTGCCGCTGTTTGATTTTAGATTTAATAAGCGGATCACCTTCAGATTTCTTGTATTCATCTTTTACATCCTGTTTAGACATCCGGATATTTTTTTCAAAATCGTATTTTTGATACAGATAATCCAGCAGCGATAGGAATAAAAGAGCAGCTCCTGCCGCTAAGCCCATTTGAACGGTAAGCCCCCCTAAAAACTGGAGAGACTGCTCGACCGTTAAGTACGGGAGTCTTAAAATATCGCCGAGCTGAAACCAGATCACCGCCGCAGTAACCCCTCCAGTAAACAGGATTTTCAGAATGGATTTTAGAAACTCCACCAGTGCGCGTATAGAATAGATCCGCTTAAAGCCCTTGATCGGGTCGATTTTCTCAAGCTTAGGCTGAATGCTTTCAGTTGAGAACATAAATCCGACCTGAAGGTAGTTGCTGAAAATTCCGGCGGCAAGGGCGGCGGCCATGACCGGAGCAAGAAGATAGGCTGCTTCAAGGGTAACCGAGGTCATTAATGCTTTAATGCTTTCTTCTGTCACTTCAAGCATCATATATTCTGTAATGCTCTGGCGGACAAACGCGATGAGCCGGTCCCTGTAGAAGGCGCCTGTGACCAGTAAAGCAAAAAATACAGCAAGCAGATTTACGGCCATGTTAACATCTGCGCTTTTTGCGACCTGTCCTTTTTTCCTGGAATCCTGCCTTTTTTTAGGGGTGGCTTTTTCTGTTTTTTCTCCTGAAAAGTATTGAATGTTCAGTTTAAGCTGCTTCATTCCTGCCGTCTCCTCCCATTCCCTGCATCAGGTCTCTGATCGTCTCTGCCATCATGTCAAATAAGCCCTCCATTGCAAAGAACAGTGCACTCATTACAATGATCATCAATACAAAAGCCGTCAGCATTTTAACAGGAAGCCCTACAACAAAAATATTCATCTGCGGTACCGTTTTGGCGACAATCCCCAATGCAATATCCACAATGAATAAAGATCCGACGAGCGGCAGCGACATTTGGAAGGCGATCAGGAACATAGCTGAGAATGATTTGATGATAAATTCCGGAATTCCTTCACTGGTAAGCGTAAAGGAAAAAGCTTCGGCTGGGATATATGTGAAACTGTAAAACATACCGTCCAGAAGCATATGATGGGCATTCAAGCTCAGCATAAGCAGCAGGGCAAGCGTATTGAGCAGCTGTCCGATCAAAGGGCTCTGTGCCCCGGTTTGCGGATCAATAATATTGGCAATGGCAAATCCAACCTGAAAATCTATAAAACTGCCGGCTATCATAATCGCTGTATAAATCATATACGCTATAAATCCAATCAGCAGCCCCGTGAAAACCTCTTTCATTAGCAGGAGAAAATAAGTTCCGTCTATGGCCATATCTGCAGGGTTAAGTGTCTCGAACATGATCAAAGCGAGAAAAAATGAGAAACCCGCTTTATGAAAGGCCGGGATCGTCCGATAAGAAAAGAGAGGCATAGTAATCATAAATGCAGTAATCCGGGCAAAGATTAATAAGAAAAAAGGGTAGTTGTTTAAAAGTGACATTTCATCCTACAAACCGGTCCAGATTGCCAAAAATGTCTGAGGCATAGGATACGAGAGTTGTGAGCATCCACGGCCCGAAAAAAATCAATCCTACCATTACCGCAACGATTTTAGGAATGAAGGCCAGCGTCTGCTCCTGAATTTGTGTTGTTGCCTGAAAAATGCTTACCGCCAGTCCAATGACGAGTGCTACCGCCAGAAGCGGCCCGCAGATCAATAAAGTGGTATAAACCGCCTTCTCCGCAATGGAGATTACCATTTCCGAACTCATTTTCCTTCCTCCCCTAAAAGCTCTGAAGCAATGATTTAATGACTAAATACCATCCATCCACGAGAACAAACAGCAGAATTTTAAAAGGAAGGGATATCATGACCGGCGGAAGCATCATCATCCCCATTGACATGAGAATACTTGCGACCACCATATCAATCACCAGAAAAGGAATAAAAATCATGAATCCGATTTGAAAAGCTGTTTTGATTTCACTGATGGCGAAGGCGGGAACGAGCGCTGTAATCGGTATATCCGCGACTGTTTCCGGCTTCTCTATATTGGCGTAGTTTAAAAAAAGTTCAAGGTCCTTCTGCCTCGTATGTTTGCTCATAAATTCCTTAAATGGCTTTTCTGCTCTAGTATAGGCTTCCTCAAGAGTAATTTTTTCCTCTAATAAAGGAGTCAGTGCCTGCTCGTTCGCCTCCGATAATACCGGCCCCATGATAAAAAAGGTCAGGAAAAGCGAAAGCCCGATCAGCACCTGATTGGGAGGCATTTGCTGGGTTGCCAGCGACGTCCTCACAAAAGAAAGCACAATCACAATGCGTGTAAAGCATGTAAAAAGGATTAAGATGCTTGGAGCGAGAGACAGGACGGTAAGCAAGAGCAGCAGCTGCACGGATGTGCTCACATTTTGTGCTTCCCCGGAACCCAGGATCCCCATCAATTCGTTCATTCTCGATTCCCTCTCTTTAGCCATTCTTCGGTTTTTTGCTTTCTTTCGGCTCCAAGCTCATTAAGCTGCTTTTGAAGAGAATCTTTAAATGAGGAATGGTTTTTATCAGGCTGTTTGTTTCCGACTGTTTGAGCTGCCTTAGATAAAAACAGTTTCGCTCCACTTAAATCAGGCCCTTTATCCTCATACTGTTGAACTATTTTCTCTATTTCCTCTTCCTCGCTGATTACTTTCAAGAGCTGAACGGAGTCTCCTACACCGACTAAAAGAATTTCATCACCGGCTCTGACGATTTGAATGGACCGGTTTTGACCGAGTGATGTTCCTCCGAGATTCTGAAGATAGCCCATCGGCTTTATCCATTTATTTTTGGATTGGAGCAATCGGAAAAGAAGATAAATCAAACCGGCTACGAATAGAGTGGCAGCAATCATTTTCAAAAAGTCCCATACCGTTACCCCAGGCGTTGATGCTTCCCGGGGTTCAGCTGGTGGATTTTCGCTTTTTTCCTGGTTTTCCTTTTGCTCCTGCTTCAGGTAATCCTCTACCGTCCCTCCGCTGCCGGCAGCCTGAACCGGTACAGACTGAAAGGCCGTGTTCATGAATGTAAGTGTGATCAGCAGGATCGAAATCCAGTGTACAGCTTTGTTCACCATGTACACCAGCCTAGCTAAGCGATTTTTGAATCGCTTCAATTACGCGGTCTGCCTGGAATGGCTTAACAATAAAGTCTTTCGCCCCTGCCTGGATGGCATCAATAACCATAGCCTGCTGCCCCATAGCGGAACACATGATCACTTTAGCGTTCGGGTTTAGCTTTTTAATTTCTTTAAGAGCGGTAATTCCATCCATCTCAGGCATGGTAATATCCATTGTGACGAGATCAGGCTGATGCTCTTTGTATTTTTCAACAGCCTGTAAACCATCTGCCGCTTCTGCAACTACATCAAAACCATTTTTAGAAAGAATATCCTTGATCATCATTCTCATAAATGCTGCATCATCTACTATTAAAATTCGTTTAGCCATGTTTGCCACTCCCATTATTTAAGTTTGTTTAATCGATCCTGCTGACTAATGATATCTGTTACCCGCACTCCAAAATTTTCATCAATGACTACGACTTCCCCTTTGGCTACAATCTTGCGGTTTATGAGAATATCAACCGGCTCTCCGGCCAGCTTGTCAAGCTCTATGATGGAGCCTGAAGAAAGCTCTAATATCTCCTTAATCGACCGTTTAGTCCGGCCGAGTTCAACGGTTACCTGCAGCGGAATATCCATAAGCAGATTAAGATTCCGGTTTTCTGTGCCGGCTGACTGCATTGGTTCAAAGGGTGCAAATTCAGCAGTCTTCACGTCATATTCAGGCTGAGGAGGTGAGTAGCTATCCTCCTGCTGCCGGGCAGGCTGCTGTGAATGCGGATTGCTTTGAGCGGCCGGCGCCTGCTTCTGATGATGAGTGCTCTGTTGATGTTCAGGCATTTTCATTGTTACGGCCGGCTCCGGAGCTGCTGCCGGAGGGTTCATTAGCTCATGAATCAGGTCCTTAGCAAATTGAAGCGGGAGCACCTGCATAATTTTAGAGTCAATCAGATTGCCCACTTTCAGCCGGAACGAAACCTTGATGATCATCTCAGCATCCGGAATCGTGTCCGTTCCTTCACCCGCATGAATATTCAGCAGATCCAGTCTTGGGGGGCTGATATCTACTTTTTTATTAAACACGGTTGACATGCTTGTTGCTGCAGAACCCATCATCTGATTCATGGCTTCCTGAACGGCACTCAAATGAATTTCCCCAAGTGAAGGATCCGGGTTTGTGCCGTCTCCTCCAATCATCAAGTCTGCGATAATCGCTGCATCACTTTGCTCAATTACCAGCAAATTGCTGCCTTTAAACCCTTCCGTATAATTTACTTCAATGGCTACATAAGGCTGCGGGAATTCACTTGCAAGCTCCTTTTTCTCGATTATGGAGACAGCAGGTGTTGTAATCTCTACCTTTTGGTTCAATAGCGCAGAAAGTGCAGTTGCTGAACTTCCAAATGAAATGTTGCCTATTTCACCGAGGGCGTCTGCTTCCATTTCATCCAGATAATTGTTCGTCCCGCCGTTTTCTGGCACGCCCTCTTCTAATCCAGTACCTTTAAGCAAAGCATCAATTTCATCTTGTGATAGCATTTCATTACTCCCCATCTTCGTTACCCCCAAAATAGTGGTCAATGACTTGCACAGCTAATTTGCGGTTTAATTTTCCAGGCTGACCTGTAAATTTAGGCTTGTCTCCTACTTTAATAAGGAGCGGCTTGCCGATTGGCTGATCCATTTGGATAATGTCGCCTGCCTGCAGCTCCATAAACTCATGAATGGTAATTTCTGAGGAGCCCAGCTCCGCCGATAGGGTGATTTCTGTCAATTCAACCCGTTTTTGAAGTGCTTCTGTTTCCAATGCGTTCGGCTCTTTACGATCCGACTGCATCCAGTAATGCACAGACAGTTTTGGGATGATCGGCTCAAGAACAACATGCGGAATACATAAGTTAATCATTCCGCTCGTGTCCCCTACCTGGGCGGTTAAAGAAATGACGATCACGGTTTCGTTTGGAGACACCATCTGGATGAATTGCGGATTAACCTCGAATTCCTGCATATCAGGTTCCATTTCAGCAATTGAGCTCCACGCTTCCCGGTAATTGTCCAATGATTTTTCAAAAAGACTGGACATGATCCTCGTCTCAATTTCTGTTAACGTATCAATTTTATTAAAGCCAGAGCCCGCTCCTCCCATTACCCGGTCCATCATGGCATAGGCAATATTCGGGTTAACCTCCATCACAATGCGCCCCTCTAAGGGCTGAACCTCAAAAATGTTCAGGATGGTCATTTTGGGCATCGAGCGGACGAATTCTTCATAAGGCACCTGGTCCACCGAAGCAACCGATATTTGGATGTAGGTTCTCAGCTGTGCAGAAAAATAAGTTGTGAGAAGACGGGCAAAGTTTTCGTGAATTCGTGTCAGACTTCGGATCTGATCTTTTGAAAAACGAAGAGCTCTCTTAAAATCATACGTTTTGATTTTCTTTTCGGCATCTTCTCTCTTTAGCTCTTCGGCATCCATTTCTCCTGTCGTGATGGCAGACAGCAGGGCATCGATTTCACTTTGGGATAATATTTCCCCAGACATATTCTTCACCTCCTGTAAACGCGGAAATTGAATTATTGGAGTATAAAGGAGGTAGTATAGACCTTCTCAACTTTTCCTTCGTGCATCAGCTTATTAATGCTGGCCATAAATTTTTTCTTTAGTGATTCTTTTCCGGCTTTGCCCGATAGCTCCTCAGCTTTCATGGTGCTGAGCTCCGAGATGATTACGTCCTTCACCTGAAACTCTCTTTTTTCCAATTCCTCTTTAGCTTCTTTTGAATCTGTTTCAAGTTTAAGTGAAATCCTCACAATGTTTCCGCTAGCCAGATTTGTTGTCAGTTCAGGTACTTCCACAGTAGCCTCCACAATTTCATCGATTGATGGAGCACCGCTCGCTTCTTTTTCAAAAACGTTCGTAACAACCGCCAGCGCGGCTACTCCAATAAGAGTGATCGAGGTTATGATGATAAACATGATCGATAATAGCTTTTTATTCATTTTCATGCTCCCTTAGCTTATTTGCTGAGGCTAAAAGGCCGATTTGACTGTAAAAGACCGTTATGTGCCGCACAACTTCCTCTTCCTTTTCCATTACGATAAATTTCCTGCCATTCGTAAGAGTGATGGCGGTATCAGGAAAGGACTCAACCTGCTCTATCTGCAGGGCATTTAAATAGAAAGGCTGTCCGTTTAACCGGGTCACTTTAATCATAAGTTCGGGAACAGCTTCAGGCTGTTCCCTGCCCCCCATCTATCGTTTGAGATTCATAAGCTCCTGCAGAATTTCATCAGAAGTGGTAATGATTTTTGTATTGGACTGGAAACCCCTTTGAGCGACGATCATTTCAGTAAATTCCTCTGAAAGGTCAACGTTTGACATTTCGAGCATTCCGGATTGGATCAGACCGGTTCCATTTTCTCCTGGGTCTCCCGCAGTCGCTGCACCGGAGTTGTTCGTAGGGCTATACAGATTAGCACCTGTTTTCTCCAAACCGCCCGGGTTAGGGAATTTTGCAATCTGTATCGTGCCGGCTTCCTGAAGGTTCCCATTCACATCTACAAAGGACACACTTCCATCCTGCCCAACGCTCATGCTTTTAGCATCTGTAGGGATATTGATTATACCGCCATCACCCTGGAGGTAAAGCCCTTCCGAGTTTACGACGTTACCAGTGTTGTCCAAATAGAAATTTCCTGATCTTGTGTAAGACGTATTAGGATCAGTAGACGATTTCACTTGGAAAAATCCATCTCCGGCAATAGCAAGATCCAGGTTTCTCCCGGTAGACTGTAAGCTTCCGCTCGTATGAATGGTATCGATTGTAGCAATCTGTGACCCAAGACCTACCTGGCTCGGGTTCGTTCCCCCGAGCCCATTGGCAGGCTGAGTTGCTGCAGAAACTGACTGGCTGTACAAATCCTGGAATACAGTACGTCCTTTTTTGAATCCGTATGTGTTTACGTTTGCGATATTGTTCCCGATAACATCCAGCTTTGTTTGAAAGTTTTTCATTCCGCTTACGCCTGAGTATAGTGATCTTAACATTGTTTATTCCCCCATTTTTTTGGCTGGCTGCTTCATTCCATCCGCAGCCCGGCTTCCCTTTAGCGGGTCCGGCCGTTTTAATCCAGTATAATTGTTCCATTTATGTTCGTGAAAATCTGTGAAACTGCTTCTTTGCGGTTCATGGCTGTAATCACCGTTGAATTTTTGACACTGACGATAAAGGCTGCTTCCTTGGAGAGAACGAGTGCATCGTTTATTCCCTTTTGCTTCGCGTCTTCCATTTTTTCTTTCATTTTCACCCATGTTTCATCCGGCATGGTGATGCTGCGTTCCTCAAGCCGGAGCTGTGCATGCTTACTGATCGTAATTTCTTTTTCCAGAAGAGATTGAAAGGATTGATCAGCTGGCTTGGGTTTTGTTTTCACCAGCAGTGAGAGCGGGTGCTGCTGAAGGTGATCAATGCGTTTAGGCATTTCATTCACCGCCTTTATCTGACACCCTCACGATTTCATCCGAGTAGATTATCGTTCCATCCATCAGCTCAAGCGCCACTTCATTATTTTTCTGGCTAACCGCCTTTACCTGCTGTACACCTTCTTTTGATACTTCATTTCCTTGATCATCTTTTTCTCTATAGGAATAGGAAATTTCCTTTCCAATGAGAGAACTGTATTGAAGAATCTTGCTTCCTGACTGGTGTTTCAAAAAGTCCTGCATGGTGTTGTTCATGTTGGTCATTTGCTCCAGTGAAGAAAAGGATGCCATTTGCGCAATGAATTCTTTATCCTCCATCGGGTTTAGCGGGTCTTGATTTTGAAGCTGGGTCATCAGGATTTCAAGGAATTCATCCTTCCCTAACTGATCGTTAGGCTTTCTTTCTTCTGTTTTTAAGTTTGAGAACATATAGGATGAATCAATTTTCGTTTCCATAGCGGCCTCCTTTTACATTTCATTCGCCAGCTGCTCTAGAAGGGAATCTTCAAATGAACGTTCATCTGGATCTTCCTGCTGTCTTTGGCGCTGGGATGGTTCTCTTTGCCGTTCTCCTGAAGACTGCTGATGGTCATCTTGTTTCTGCGAAGAGGCAAATGATTGAACAACTTCAATTTTTTCCATTTGAATCTGCTGACCGGATAGCCCTTGCTTTAATTGGTGAATATGGGTTTCGATTGCTTCTTTAACGAGAAGGCTTGCGGCAGTGAACTTGGCTGACCATTTTCCGTCCGACTGCATAATTTCAATCCTCAGCTCTCCAAGCCTCTCTGGATAAAGCTTAAGAAACAGCTTTTCAGAAGACTGAAACGTTGAGAATCTGCTGTTAGACAGCAGTTTTTGAATTTGCTGAATCAGGTCTTGCTGGTTTACATTCCCTGCAGGTCCATCGGTTTTAACAAATAGTGAGAACTGCTCCACTTTCGGTAAAGCGCTTTGTGGGATAAAGGGTGATTTATCGGAATCTGTCACCTTACCCCCGGCTTCTATGGTGTCTTTCAGCTGAACTTGATCTGATTGACTAAATCCGGAAAGGGCAGATGGATTCAGGCCTTGTGCTTTATAAGGTGGAGTGCCAAATCTGTTTGCTTCAGCAGGAAAGCTAATGCCTTCCTTTCTATATCTTATTTGCTCAGCCGTTTGACCATCTTGCTGTCTTAAATCCGTTTGTACAGGCTGACTGGAATGCTGTATCGGCTGCAAAGTAAGAGGATGCTGCTGAAGGGTCCTGATGCGCAGGGGTTCCAGCACACCGGCCAGTCCTTCCGGCAGCTTGTTCAACAGTGACTGCAGTCCCGTATTTTCTGTAAGAAATGTCCCTTTCCACTGGGATCCGGTTTTAACCAGTTCTACCTTCAGTTCACCAAGATGCTCAGGAAATAGCTGAAAAACGAAGGTTTTATGAGCTTCTAAAGGCTGAAAAGGCAATCGTGTTATGCGCTGGCTGACTTGAGAGGTTAAAGCTCTTCCTACGTCTTCGCTGTTTGCTTCAGTCAAAGGGTAAGGAAGCTCAATCACACCGTCAGCAAAAACGTTCGTTGTATTTGGATTTTTGGTGATGCCGGTTTCTTCATTTAACCCCAGATTAGAAAGAACTTTGCTGTAATCAGCGGGTATTCTTTCTTCGTCTATGCGATTCATACTTAAACCAGCTTGCATATTCTCCATGCTGGTCTGGGCTGCCAGCATCTTAATGGCTGAAGGATATGCGGGATTCGCTTCGACAGCTGACATTCGTTTTCTTAATGTTGCTTCCCCATCATTTTGATTCATCTGGCTTCCCTTAAGCAGAACAGGCACTGAATATGATTGAAGCGGGTTATGCTTTGATCCAGCCGGCTCCTGTACTGCTTGAAGTTCACTCTGTGGTTCCGCACCGTTCAACAGCACTGGCTTTTGAACTTGGCTTTCCATAAGTACACCAATATCTAAGTACTGGTGACTAGTACTTGGCCCGTTTGCCCCTCTTGATGGGTTCTGAAACGGTTCTTCCCCAGAAGGATGCGAGGAGATTCCCGGCATGTCTGCAGGGCTATAGTTCTCTATAATGGCCCGCATTGAATCTTTGGGATTCATTTCTGGCCCTTCTATCACTTTTAACAGGTTCTGAAGCGGTTCTTCTCCGGAAGGATGCGAGGAGATTCCCGGCATGTCTGCAGGGCTATGGTTCTCTATAATGGTCCCCATTGAATCTTTTGGATTCATTTCTGGCCCTTCTATCGCTTTTAACAGGTTCTGAAGCGGTTCTTCCCCGGAAGGAATCTGGTTTTCCTTCCTTCCCTTCGACAGCCTTTCAGCCAGTGCATGGATATTGCTTGCGTTCCCATTCAGTGTTAGAACAGCAGGTTCAGGACTCTTTTCAGCAGCAGTGTAAAGCGTGTCCACGATGTCGGATAGAATGCTTTCCATGATGCTTTGATCTGGAACTGCAGCCTGATCTTCAGACTGTGAAGCTAGTTCTCCTTGAAGGAGATGAATGAGTTCGAGCGCTTCTGATTCGCTCAAGTGAATCGAGTGTTTTTCAGTTCCCGAGGAAGGATACTCCGGGCTTTTTTCCTGGCTAATGGCGGATCCTTTGATGGTAATCCCCAGATAGGCACCGAATGCAGATTCAGCAGGTTTTGATAGTGAAAGGCTGTTCGGTTGAACTGCTTGCTGCAGCTGCATAACAGCACGGATCATGTTTATTCACCTCCTTCAAAACTGGCCATCATTTCTGTATACAGTGCTGCATTTTCCGGAGTCATTTTTTCAAGGATGCCGGTGATCTGCTCATCCTTCATAGAGCTGAGTATGGTTTTTGCATCTTTTTCGCTCAGCAGGGGAAGGATTTCCGCTGCTTTGCCGGCAGACATTCCCTCATATAGCTTCGAAATATCCTTTTGGGCGGTTTTGCTGTTTTTGGCTTCTTCGATCTGAATTTTGAGGTCTTCCACTTCTTTAGTTAAACTTGCAATCTTTTTATCTTTTAAAAGGACATCATTTTCCATCGCTTTTATTTCCTGCTTTTGCTTGCTGATTTCATCTGTTAGGTCCTTATTGGGAGCAGCATCAGATTTTTGCTGATTCTTTTGGCCGGTGCTTTTTTCTGGTACATCCATTTCGGTTTCTTCACTTTTTCCAGCAAGCTGCATGACAGATCCGCCAATATCATATCCTGCCACTGAAAGGATGACCGCAATCAGGGCAATCGTAAAAGCAAGCGGGATCGAAATGACGAATATGAACCATTGCATCCACCCATATTCCTTTTTGCTTTCTTCCATATTTCCTCCACCTATATTTCCCGATACATGTACGATCGAATGGAGAGATCATCCATGTTCTTCGTCTCATTGTTTTTTTCCAGAACTTTAATTTTTTCAAAATCGCGTTCTTTCATTTTCTCAAACTTTCTAACCTCAGCATTGCTTTCCATCAGTACTTCCTGTTTATCCTGCATTCTTTTTCTGCTGATAAATACAAGCTTCTGATGATAATCAATCGCTTTTTCTAAATTGGTTACAAATTGCTGATAATGGCGGATTTCCTGGATTTGCATCCCGCTCTCGAGCTTTACCTTCGTATTTTCCTCAAGAACTTCTTTTTTCTTCATGGAATCGTATAGTTTTTCTGCGGCTGACTCAAAGTCCTGTACAGACCGGTTGTATTCCGAAAGACGCTGCTCCTTTTCATTTTCCCTTAGTTCCAGAATCTTCTGGAAACGAAACGCGTATTCCATCAGTTGTGATTCAGCTCCATTTTCATAAATAATTGGGTAACACTTTCTGCCAGTGTGACATTTTCATGTACTTCCTGCTTTAAAAAGCCCAGAATCTCAGGGTAGAGTCTAATGGATTCATCTATTTGAAAGGAAGAACCTTTTTTGTAGGCGCCAATGTTAATCAAATCCTCTGAATTGAGATAAGTAGAGAGGGATTCCCGGAGCTTGCCGGCAGCTTGCTTATGCTCTGAAGGAACGAGCTGATTCATGACCCGGCTGATGCTTTTCAGTACATTAATGGCCGGAAACTGCCCTTTGTTGGCAAGCTCGCGATCCAAAACAAAGTGTCCGTCCAATATTCCCCTTACCGTGTCTGCAATCGGTTCATTCATATCGTCTCCATCCACAAGGACGGTATAAAAAGCCGTAATGGAACCATTCTCGTTTGTACCGGCCCGTTCAAGGAGCTTCGGAAGGATTGCAAAGACCGAAGGCGTATAGCCTTTCGTCGTGGGAGGCTCTCCGATGGCAAGACCGATTTCCCTTTGGGCCATGGCGACCCTCGTTACCGAATCCATCATCAGCATGACATTCCTGCCCGTATCACGGAAGTACTCGGCAATTGCCGTTGCAGTATAGGCAGCCTTCATCCTCATCAAAGCTGGCTGATCTGAAGTAGCCACAACAACGATTGATCTCTTTAGGCCCTCGGGCCCTAAATCGCGCTCGATGAACTCCCTAACTTCTCTTCCTCGTTCCCCCACCAGTGCGATGACATTAAGATCCGCCTTCGTATTTCTCGCAATCATTCCCATCAGCGTGCTTTTCCCGACGCCGCTTCCCGCAAAAATTCCTACCCGCTGACCTTTTCCGACTGTGAGCAAAGAATCGATTACCTTCACCCCGACCTCCATCGGTTCATTGATCGGAGGCCGCTTCATAGGATTCGGAGGAGCCTGGTCCGATGGAACATACGACAGCCCTTTTGGAAGCGCGGCATCATCGAGCGGCATACCGAGTGCATCAAGAACGGTTCCGATCAGCGGAACACCGGCTCTAATTCTAAGAGGCTCTTTCGTCGCCTCGACTATGCTTCCCGGTGAAATATCTGAAACGGGGGAAAAGGGCATGAGCAGGATATTTTCTTCTTTAAACCCGACTACCTCGGCCGGTATTTTTTTAATTTTTCCTGACCCGGTGTGGATGTAGCATAAATCCCCTATGGAGCTGGCGGGGCCTCTGGATTCAATCATTAAGCCGACTACCCTTTTCACCTTGCCGTAACGCTTATAGGAATCAAGCATATCAATTGTATTCAGCAGGTCCGCTGCTTTCATGAGGATCCTCCTTCACCTAGTCTTTCAAGAAGCTGCTGCTCCAGCTGACTCAGCTGGGTTTCGACAGAAGCATCAATCCGTCCGAATGAACTTTCAACGTAACAGTCAAAAGAAGAAAGGCTGTCATCCATATAAAGAAATAATTCCTGTTCAGTTGTGAGAAGCTGTTTTAGCTCTTCTTTCTGGGAACGCACATATTCATAGCGGTCTGGATGAACAAATATTTTGATTTCATCGTAATCTTTGACTTCCTTTAAAAGCTGCTTAACCATCTCTTTCATCTTATCGGGGTTGTCTTCCAGGATCGATCCAATCACTTTTTCAGCCATTCTTGCAGCAAGGGAGACGATGGTTTCCTCCGAAGAAGCGATTCTTTCCAGGTAGTCCTCTCTGGATAAGGATACTAGCCGATTCGCTTCCTGAATGAGTCCTCCCATTTGTTCCAGTCCATCTTGCCTGCCGTAATTCAGCCCTTCCTTATAGCCTTCTTCTCTTGCTTTTTCCTCCAGAACGAGCCGTTCCTGCTCCCAGCTGCTCTTTTCAGCTTCCAGAGCCAGTCGCATTTCATCTGCTTCTTCTCTTGCCCGGCAGATCAGTTTTTCGCTCATCAATCTTGCGTTTTGAAGGAATTCAGGCTCTTCACTCTTTTCCTGGAAGAATAGTCTTTCGTCCATTTTAATGATGGGCACCAGTTCAGGAGAAACCGCTTGTTTCAAAGAATATCGGGACTTGATCAGCTTAGACAATGATATCGTCTCCTCCGCCTCTGGCAATTACAATTTCACCGTTCTCCTCAAGACGTCTGATCACACCGACAATCCTCGATTGGGATTCTTCAACATCCCGTAATCGGACCGGCCCCATATACTCCATTTCTTCTTTGAATGTTTCGGCCATTCTGGTAGACATATTTTTGAAAACAATGTCTCTTACTTCTTCACTCGCCACTTTAAGAGACAGTTTCAGATCTTCATTGTCCACATCCCGGATTACGCGCTGAATCGCCCGGTTATCAAGAGTCACAATGTCTTCAAAGACGAACATTCTCTTCTTAATTTCTTCAGCCAGTTCCGGGTCCTGTATTTCCAGAGCATCGAGAATGGTTCGCTCTGTACTGCGGTCCACGCCGTTCAACACTTCCACTACTGCTTCCACCCCGCCGGTCTGAGTATAATCCTGCGTAAATGCAGAGGAGAGTTTCTTCTCAAGAACCTGTTCGACCTCATTGATGATTTCAGGGGAGGTTCTGTCCATAACGGCAATCCGCCTTGCAATATCTGCCTGGACTTCCTGGGGAAGCTCAGACAGAATCTGACCCGCCTGCACCGGATCCAGATAAGATAGAATCAGAGAAATCGTTTGCGGATGCTCGTTTTGGATAAAGTTCAGTATTTGCGTTGGTTCTGCTTTTCTGGCAAAATCAAATGGCTTTACCTGCAGCGTAGAGGTTAACCGGCTGATTATTGATACTGCCCGTTCCTCGCCCAATGCCTTTTGAAGCACTTCTTTTGCATAGGCAATGCCGCCGGATGAGATAAAATCCTGAGCCATTGCGATTTCATGAAATTCTTCTACGATATCTTCCTTTTTTGAAGAATCCACTGTCCGGACTCCGGAAATCTCAAGCGTGAGTCTCTCAATTTCCTCCTCGGAAAGATGTTTATAAACAGAAGCTGAAACGTCCGGTCCCATGGAAATAAGGAGTATGGCCGCTTTTTGCTTTCCGGATAACTTTGTTTGATCTCTTCTTGCCACGTCCGTTCCTCCTTAATCCTCAGAGAGCCAGGTTCTGAGCAGCTTCGCAAAATCTTCCGGCTTTTCTTTTGCTAGTTTTTCGAGCTGTTTCCGTCTTACATCGCCTTCAGTTTCACTGTCGTTATTTACATCAGGCACATGAAGCGGCGCAGTCGTTACAATCTCCTCGTAATACTCTTCATCATTCGTTTTTCTTTTTCTGAATAAGAGGATGATCAGAAGAATGATAACCGCCAGCAAAATGCCGCCTGCGACATACACCCAGATTGGAATGCCGGCAGATTCCGTACTTTCAAGCGGCTGAAGCTTTCCTTCAAAGGGCTGAACGGATACGACAATTTTACTTTCAATATCCTCGTCTGAGATGGGTTCAGCATTTTCTTCCTTATTTATGGAAGTCCGCACGATCGCTGAGAGCATTTGTCTGATATCCTCAACCCGCTCCTCCGGAATAGATTCCGGATTTTCAGGGTTAGGCGGCTCGACCATCACTTGTATTCCCAAATCCCTTATTTTATAAGGACTCTCTGTAATTTGTTTTTTAATGCGGTTTACTTCATTGTTTATCCGCTCTTCAGTCCGCTCGTAATCGCCCTCTCCATTCCGGGCAGATTCTTCATAGTTCGGAATATCGCCTTCATTTGTGCCTGCTGTACCGCCGGCTGCCTCAGCCCCATTTCCGGTATAGGCTTCAGTAATCCTTTCGGCGCTGACCTGAATGCCCTCCATGTTTTCTTCATCTACAGGCTCTACGAGATTTTCTTCCCGGTTTTCCTGAGTGAAATCCAGGTCTGTTGTAACGGAAACGACAACCTTATCCTGGCCGATCATGGTTCCAAGCATTTTTTGAACCTGCTGCTGCAAATCACGCTCTATGCCGTTCTTAATGTCATATTGTGTGGCAAAATTGCTTACCGCCGGGTCGCTGTCTTTATTTTTGTCAAAGTAATTAAAGTTGTTGTCCATTATGACGATATTATCAGCAGGAAGGTTCGGTACACTCTTGGATACGAGATGATAAAGAGAGTCCACTCTCGTCTGGTCCAGATTGGTACCCGGCTTCATAGTCACCACTATGGAAGCAGATGCCTGTTCTGCTTCCTCCCCTACAAACACCGTTTCCTGAGGAAGATTAATCATGACACTCGCATCACGGACTCCCTCAATTCCTTTAATAAGGTTGGATAGCTCCGTTTGAGTAGCCTTCAGCTTTAACACATCAAACTCATTATCTGTCATTCCAAACCCTACATTTTGACCGAAAAAGGAATAATCAATCGATCCGCTTTCAGGAAGCCCTTCTGCTGCCAGATCAACTTTAAGGCTGTTGACCATTTCAGCTGGCACGAGAATTGAAGTGCCATTATCGGCAATTTCAGACTGCACGCCTCTTCCATCGAGTGTTTCCTTAATCTGACCTGCTTCTTCAAGTGTCAATTCATTGTAGAGCGGAACCAGGTTCGGCCTTGATAAAAAGAAGCCCAGCACAGCGATTGCTATGACCGCTCCCAGAAACCCCCCAATGATCATCCCTTTTTGCCCTTTTGACTTGCTCCTCCAGTATTGGAGGATTTTCTCACCCGCATTTCTTATCTTTTGATTCATTCTTACTGTTCCCCCGGTTCTGATGACGACTCGTTAAAAGGCGGCAATAGTCATCTTACATTTGCATACGCATGATTTCCTGATATGCTTCTATCGCTTTATTTCTCATTTCTACAGCAGATAACAGGGTCACGCTGGCTTTTTCTGCTGCAATCATGACATCCTGCAGTTCAACATTCTGGCCGTTCGCAAGTGCGTTTGTCATGCTATCTGATTCCAATTGTGTCCGGTTTACTTCATTCAAGGCATTCTTCAGCATCTCTCCAAACTGGCCAGGCTGTGTTCCCCCTGCAGACTGAGCTGAAGGGCCTGATGGCGCGATTGCCTGAAGAGATGCGGGGCTAATTCCGTTGATCATCCTTGTTCATCCTCACTTTCCGATTTCCAATGCTTTGAGAAGCATGCTCTTGGAAGCGTTAAAGACGGTCACATTTGCTTCATAGGAGCGGGTGCTGCTGATTAAGTCGGTCATTTCTTTCAGCGGGTCTACGTTCGGCATCCGCACGTAGCCCTGATCATCTGCATCAGGGTGAGCAGGGTCGTAAACCAGTTTAAATGGCGATTCATCTTCGCTGATTCTAGTCACTTCCACTCCGCTGCCAGCCATTCCGTTTCCGGCTCTTGAAAGCATGGACGAAAAGCTGTTTTTTTCCTTGACTTCAACCATTTTCCGCTGATACGGCTGCCATTCTCCATCCACAAGCTTTCCTCTTGCGGTCTCCGCATTGGCGATATTGGATGATACGACATCCATTCTAAGCCTTTGGGCTGTAAGGGCAGATGCGGCAGTGTTTAATGTGTTAAAAATCGTCATATGTTTACCTGCCTCCTGTTAAAACGGTCTGCAATGATTTGAACTTTCCATTAAGCCTGTCGACCAGGGCATTGTATTGAATTTGATTTTTTGCCAAATCCGCCATTTCCGAGTCAATGTCTACTCCGTTGCCGTTTGCGTGATAGGCGCTGTCCTTGTTTTTTATGACGGCTCCTCCAGTAGAGGTTTTGGAAAAATCGATATGTCTCACATCTGTTTTGTTCGCCTGTATGTTGGAAATTTCCCTGGTTAAAAGGCTGCCGAAGGAGACTTTCTTAGCTTTAAAGCCTGGAGTATCTGCATTTGCAATGTTATTTGATATAACTTTTTGCTGTATATTGGTTGTTTTGAGTGCATTTTCAAGAGTTGTCACTGTATTCGAAAAAAGCAATAACCTAACCCCCACAATAGTTCTAAGACATTCGTATGTTGTTCATGTCGAAAAATGTTAAATCTATACTGTTATTGTAGTGATATATGGGCTTAAAGTCTATGAAGTTCTTGTAAATTTTCGTGCTTATATTGTTCTATTTTTTGAACGGGACTTTAGTCCTATAAAACATAAGTATTTATGCTCACATAAATAAAAAGACACTCCATTATGGAGTGTCTTTTTTCGTTAATTTGATTTTAAACGTTCCAATTCCATGAGAAATTTGTCATTAAGCACTTTTATATACGTCCCTTTCATACCAAGAGAACGCGATTCAATCACACCTGCACTTTCCAGCTTGCGCAGTGCATTTACAATTACTGAACGGGTAATTCCAACACGGTCAGCAATTTTACTTGCTACCAGGAGTCCTTCACTGCCGTTCAGTTCTTCAAAGATATGCTCGATTGCTTCAAGTTCACTGTAAGAAAGAGAGCTTATAGCCATTTGCACGACAGCCTTGCTTCTTGCCTCCACTTCAATCTCCTCGGCTTTTTCCCTTAAAATCTCCATTCCGACAACGGTTGCCCCATATTCACCCATAATCAGGTCATCATCCTCAAACTGAGCTTCTAAGCGGGCAAGGATCAGCGTACCGAGCCTTTCTCCTCCGCCGATGATTGGGACAATTGTCGTTAGCCCGTTTTTGAACAGGTCGCGGTTTTCAACAGGGAAAGCCGTATATTCACTGTATACATCCAAATTTGATGAAGTTTCTGATACCTTAAATAAGTTTTTTGTATATTCCTCAGGGAACTGTCTGTCTTCAAGCATCTGTTTCATCCGCTCATGTTCAATTTGCTGATTAATGGCAAATCCGAGGAGCTTGCCTCTTCTGCTGACAATAAATATGTTTGCTTCAATTACTTCACTTAGTATTTCTGACATTTCTTTAAAGTTAACCGGTTTTCCGGCCGCTTTTTGCAGCATTGCATTAATCGTTCTCGTTTTCTCTAGTAAAGCCATGATTGGGTTTCCTCCTAAAAATAATCAATCTCTATAAGATAAATTGGCTTAAATCTTTATTGTTTGCGATTTTCCCCAGTTTTTCTTCAACATATTGCGGGGTAATCGATATTTGATCCATCGTAACGTCCGGAGCTTCGAATGAAAGATCTTCGAGCAGCCGCTCCAGAATGGTATGTAGTCTTCTTGCTCCAATATTATCTGTATCCTGATTGACATGGTATGCAACATCTGCAATCTTACGAATAGCATCGTCAGAAAATTCAAGTTTTATACCTTCTGTTTCCAGTAAAGCCTTATATTGTTTAAGAAGAGCATTATCCGGTTCGACAAGAATCCTTACGAAATCCTCTGCAGTCAGCTTCGTCAATTCCACCCGGATTGGAAATCTCCCTTGAAGCTCAGGGATTAAATCAGATGGTTTGGCCATATGGAATGCTCCTGCTGCGATAAACAAAACATGATCTGTCTTGACCGGACCGTATTTGGTTACGACCGTTGAGCCCTCAACAATAGGAAGGATATCACGCTGTACTCCTTCCCTTGACACATCAGCAGAGCCGCCGCCGCTGTTCTTTTTGGCAATTTTGTCTATTTCATCAATGAAAATAATTCCGGACTGTTCTGCTCTCGAAACGGCTTCCTGAGTCGCTTCTTCCATATCAATCAGCTTTTGTGCTTCTTCATTCTGTAGAACTTTTCTGGCTTCTTTAACCGTAAGCTTCCGCTTTTTAGTTTTTTTAGGCATAAAACCGCTGAGTGCATCCTGCATGTTCATGCCCATCTGTTCCATACCCGAGCCCTGCAGCATATCAAACATGGACGGCTGCTGCTCTTCCACCTCGACCGTTACATACCGATCTTCCAGCTCACCCATTCTGAGCTGGTGATCCATTTTCTTTCTCCGTTCAGCCAAATCCGAGTCATCATCGTAGGATGTTTGCTGCTCCTGGGTCTGGGTGCCTCCAAAAAGCATTTCGAAAGGATTTTTGTTTTGCTGGTTTTTCTTCTTGGATGGGACGAGAAGTTCAACAAGGCGCCGATTGGCATTTTCTTCCGCTGAACCTTTCACTTCACTCATTTTTTCTTCCTTCACGATGCGGATGGAACTTTCCATTAGATCTCTGACCATGCTTTCAACGTCTCGTCCTACATAGCCTACTTCTGTGAATTTTGTCGCTTCGACTTTAATAAAAGGTGCTCCGACAAGCTTAGCGATCCGTCTCGCGATTTCCGTTTTTCCGACTCCGGTAGGTCCGATCATTAAAATGTTTTTAGGAACGACTTCATCCTTTAGGGAATCGGTTAACAGACTTCTTCTGTAACGGTTTCGGAGGGCAACTGCTACTGCCCGTTTTGCATCATTTTGTCCAACAATGTATTGATCCAGGCGTTCAACAATTTGACGGGGTGTTAATTGGCTTTTCATCTTTACCAATCCCTTCCTACAGCTCTTCTACAATCACATTGCCATTTGTATACACACAGATTTCTCCAGCAATCCGGAGTGCTCCTTCAGCAATTTCCCTTGCAGTCAAAGTCTCGCCGCTATAGCGTTTCAAAGCTCTGCCGGCCGATAGAGCGTAATTTCCTCCAGAACCGATAGCCAGGATCCCATCGTCAGGTTCAATGACTTCTCCGGTTCCGGATATGAGAAGCAGATCTTCTTTGTTCATAACAATCAGCATTGCCTCCAGGCGTCTGAGCACTTTATCGCTCCGCCACTCCTTAGCCAGTTCCACTGCTGCCCGCTGAAGATTTCCATTATACTCCTCCAGACGGCCTTCAAACATCTCGAATAAAGTGAAAGCATCGGCAACTGAACCTGCAAATCCCGCGACAACTTTCCCGTTAAATAATCTGCGTACTTTTCTTGCCGTATGCTTCATTACAACAGCATTGCCGAATGTGACCTGACCGTCTCCAGCCATCGCCCAGCCGTCATTATGGTGGATCGCAAAAATTGTGGTTGCATGGAATTCGCCCATATTCAATTCCTCCTCTAATAAACAGGTTATGCTCTAGGATGATGAGACATATACGTCTTCTTCAGCTGGTCCTTAGAAACATGTGTATAAATTTGTGTGGAGGATAGATGGGAATGCCCCAGCAGCTCCTGAACACTTCGCAAGTCTGCGCCTTCATTTAAAAGATGGGTAGCAAACGTATGACGAAACATGTGCGGATGAATATGTAGGTTTGCAGATGATTTCTTAACCAATTCGTTTAAAATATGCCTGATTCCGCCGGGTTTCAGCGGATTGCCTCGGCTGTTGACAAAGATGGACTCACTATCAGCCGTGTTTTGAACAAGCTTTTTTCTGCCGTCATTCAAGTACAGCTCTAATGCATCCTGTGCAAAGCTTCCGAATGGGACATATCTCTGCTTGCTCCCTTTGCCTGTTACTAAAATCGTTCCCATAAACAAATCTGCATCCCGGATTTTCATGCCCGCACATTCGCTTACCCTTATCCCTGTTGCGTAAAGCATTTCCAGCAGGGCCTGATTGCGCTGGCCCAGGGGGGTGTTCAGATCTGAAACCGAAAACAGGAGCTCCAGTTCCTGTTCGTAAAGAAAGTTTGGAATTCTCCCTTCTTTCTTCGGCAGAGATACGAGAGCAAACGGATTTTCCGTCAGCAGCTTTTCACGGTTGAGAAACTTATAGAAACTTCTGAGACTTGAAATCTTTTTGGAGATGGTTTTTCTTGCCAGTTTACTTTGATGAAGTCTAGTTAGATAGAGCCTAATATCCTGGTAGGTGACAAGATCTAGACCAGCAATCCCCTCTTCCTGCATAAAAACAGAGAATTCATCAATATTTGCAGTATAATTCACAATTGTATATTGTGAATAGTTTTTCTCAATTTGTAAATATTCTACGAACAAAATTAAACATTTCTTAACATTTTCCATTTCATCACCTCACAAGGGCGATTAAATGTTATCACATTGTAACCGCCCTTGCAATGAATATTAAATTGTTTTCGAAATTTTTTGAATTGTTTCCAACGCTCTTTCTGCGTACGCTTCATACCGGTCTTTTTTAACTTTTATCCGTTTAGGAAGCTCCGGGAGAATGCCAAAGTTGGCGTTCATTGGCTGAAAGTTATCTGGGTTGGCATTTGTAATATAATTTGCCATGCTCCCGAGCGCTGTTTCTGCCGGGAGAACGACGAGCTCCTTGCCAAGAACGAGATTTGCCGCATTAATACCGGCCAAAAGGCCTGACGCAGCAGATTCTACATACCCCTCGACTCCGGTCATTTGCCCTGCAAAGAACAGGTCATCCCGGTGCTTGGACTGATAGGTTGGCTTTAAGAGGTTCGGAGAATTGATAAAGGTGTTGCGGTGCATTACCCCGTAACGGACGATTTCAGCATTTTCAAGTCCCGGGATCAGCTTAAGCACCTCTTTTTGAGGGCCCCATTTTAAATGTGTCTGAAAACCGACAATATTATAGAGGGTGCCTGCGGCATCATCCTGCCGAAGCTGGACAACAGCGTAGGGCCGCTTCCCTGTTTTGGGATCTTCGAGTCCTACCGGCTTCATCGGTCCGAAAAGCATCGTCTTCTTGCCTCGTTTTGCCATAACTTCAATCGGCATGCAGCCTTCAAAGAAAATTTCCTTCTCAAATTCTTTTAAAGGAACGGTTTCAGCTTCTATAAGCGCTTCGTAGAACCTGTCAAATTCCTCTTCATTCATCGGACAATTTAAATAGGCTGCTTCCCCTTTATCATAGCGTGATTTAAGATATACCTTTTCCAAATCAATGCTCTCTTTTTCAATAATCGGAGCTGCGGCATCATAGAAATAGAAATAATCTTCTCCAGTCAGCTTCTGCAGTTCATCCGACAGGGCTTTTGAAGTGAGGGGGCCTGTTGCGATGATGGTTGGCCCTTCCGGTATGCTCGTCACTTCTTCATTTCTGACTGTCACATTCGGGTGGTTTTTCACCCGCTCTGTCACAAGACCTGCAAATTCATGCCTGTCTACAGCCAGTGCTCCGCCAGCCGGAACCGCACAGTCGTCAGCAGATTTTATAATGACAGAGTTCAAATGCCTCATTTCTTCTTTTAACACACCCACCGCATTGGTCAGCGCATTTCCTCTCAGAGAGTTGCTGCAGACAAGCTCTGCAAACTTATCTGTATGATGGGCCGGAGTTTGCTTAACGGGTCTCATTTCAAATAAATGAACGTGAACGCCTCTTTCTGCCAGCTGCCAGGCCGCTTCACTTCCGGCCAGGCCGGCTCCAATTACATTAACAACAGTAGTCTGATTCATTTTCGTTTTTCCTCCCTGCAGATGCAAACAAAAAGAAGGTGAGCAAGAGGGCTCACCGTTACTTTTGCTGCTCTTCTTTGTAGTCACAGGCCGTACACTGGACTTGAACACCCTTTTTAAGCTTTTTCTCAACAAGCATCGCTTCACAGCGCGGACAATTTCTTGCAATCGGTTTATCCCAGGAAAGGAAATCGCATTCAGGATACCGGTCACAGCCGTAAAAAATTCTTTTTTTCTTGGATTTTCGTTCCACCACATTGCCCTTCTCACATTTTGGGCAAGGGACTCCGATATCTTTAACGATTGGTTTTGTGTTCCGGCAATCCGGGAAGTTGGAGCATGCCATAAACTTGCCGTAGCGTCCCATTTTTATAACCATCGGATTCCCGCATTCTTCACAGTCGATCCCGGCATATTCAGGCTTGATCTCGACCTCTTCCATTTCCGTTTCTGCGATGGTGATCCGTTTTTCGAAGTCCTTATAAAAATCATCAATGATTTTTACCCATTGGATATGCCCGTCTTCCACTTCATCGAGACTGTTCTCCATTCTCGCGGTAAATTCAACGTCAATGATTTCAGGGAAAAACTCTACAATCAGCTCCAGAACGATTTCACCGAGTTCGGTTGGGATAAACCGTTTGTTATCAAGTGATACATAGCCCCTTTTCTGAATGGTATCAAGAGTTGGAGCATATGTAGATGGACGGCCGATTCCAAGCTCTTCCAGCGTTTTAACAAGCCTCGCCTCTGTGTACCTTGGTGGCGGCTGTGTAAAGTGCTGCGCAGGTTCAATATCTTTGGAAAATACTTCATTGCCTTCCTTCAGATCAGGCAGGTAGCGGTCCTTCTCTTCAACCTGATCGTCATTCCCTTCTACATACACTTTCATAAAGCCCGGGAACTTAACCTTTGAACCGGTCGCTCTAAAGATAACTCCGTTATTATCCAGGTCAACGCTCATTGTGTCAAGCACAGCAGATGACATTTGGCTTGATACAAAGCGTTCCCATATCAGCTTATACAGACGGAGCTGATCGCGGCTTAAATACTCCTTCATAGAGGATGGATCTCTTAATGTAGATGTCGGACGAATCGCTTCATGAGCATCCTGAGCATTGGAGTTTTTCTTAGCTGTTTTTTTCATGCCAAGATACTCTTTTCCGTATTGCTGCTCGATATATCCAGAAGCTTCAGTCTGGGCCGTTTCTGAAATCCTTGTGGAATCCGTTCTCATATAAGTGATCAGCCCGACAGTTCCTTCCTTGCCAAGATCGATTCCTTCATATAATTGCTGGGCAATCATCATCGTTTTCTTCGCTCTGAAATTTAATTTCCTGGCTGCTTCCTGCTGCAGGGTGGATGTGGTAAACGGGACAGCAGGATTCCGCTTTCTCTCTTTCTTCGTCACATTGGCCACTTCAAACGAATGGCCTTTTAGACGTGCGGTCACTTCTTTTACATCATCTTCAGTTTTGAGCTCCCGTTTTTTCCCGTCTATGCCGTAAAAAGACCCTTCAAACTGGTCTTTCCCCTTAAAAAACTGGCCCTCGATGCTCCAGTACTCTTCTGGAGTAAACGCGCCGATTTCTTTTTCCCTGTCAATAATCAGCCGGACAGCAACAGATTGAACACGGCCTGCGCTTAACCCTTTCTTGACCTTCTTCCAGAGAATCGGACTGATTTTATAGCCGACGAGTCTGTCAAGAATTCGTCTGGCCTGCTGGGCATCAACAAGGTCCATATTAATGGCTCTTGGATGTTTAAATGATTCTTTGATGGCATCTTTTGTGATTTCGTTAAAAACAACACGGCAATCTGAATGGACGTCAAGGTCAAGGCTGTGGGCAAGATGCCATGCAATCGCTTCACCTTCACGATCCGGATCGGCTGCGAGATATACTTTCTTTGCTTTTTTTGCCGCGGATTTCAGTTCTTTTAATACATCGCCTTTTCCGCGGATTGTAATGTACTTTGGAGTAAAGTTCTGTGTTACATCAACCCCGATTTGGCTTTTCGGCAAATCACGGACATGTCCCATAGAGGCTTTCACTTTAAATTTTTTCCCTAAATACTTTTCAATTGTTTTTGCTTTTGCAGGTGATTCTACAATTACAAGGTAATCTGACATACTTATGTCCCCCTCAAGAGGTAATCTCTCTCTTTGTATGTTACATGCAGCGGGATGCGATTAGATTTCCGCCCGCTGATTCCACTGGCTCATAAATGCAAAATACACGCCTTTGAAATTCCCGCGGGGCCCTGCCCTGCATATAGCTGTTTTTCACTGACGCTTGCAGGGCTGCCCCTGCTTTCCTCGGACTTAAAAAAGCGAATTATTGTCTGTTTCTTGAAATAAGCGTTTATAAAAGCTTAATGTAAGCATTTTTATTATTTGAAGTTAAATCCCCACTATTATTAAATATATATCATGCGTTTGTCAAACAGTAATTTCCGGTCCTCTGGTATTTTATTCCTTAATTCGGATGGATTGTCTCATTATTAACACCTGCAAACTCTTCAAGAATGTCCCGGTAATTCATTACAAGCTTTGCACCATCCTTAATCAATTCATTCGTTCCGTCCGAGGTGCTATCTGAAATTTTCCCCGGGATAGCAAACACTTCTTTCCCCTGTTCCAGTGCAAATTGCGCTGTTATCAAAGAGCCGCTGCGATGCTTGGCTTCCGGAATGAGCAGTCCTGATGACAAACCGCTGATCAGCCTGTTCCTTTCGGGAAAATGCCATTTTTGCGGCTTCATAGCTGGCGGATATTCAGACAGCAGCAGATGATTTTTACTGATATCCTGCGCAAGTTTTATGTTGGAGCGGGGATAGATATGCTGGAATCCCCCACCGAGGACTGCTATTGTTTTCCCTCCGTTATTAATTGCAAGACGGTGGGCAGCAGCATCAATCCCTTCTGCAAGGCCGCTGATAATGACGAATTTTTTTTTAATTAAGGGAACGAGAACTTTTGTAAGGGAGTCGAGTCCGTATGCTGTGCATGCTCTGGATCCTGCGACTCCCAGGGAGTGCTTCTGTAGCAGCAAGGAGACATCTCCTTTATAAAAAAGCAGGACTGGGGGATCTGGTATTTCTTTTAATCCGCGAGGGTAATATGAATCATTCATCGTCAGAAAGGAGACCCCTTCTTTTTCTAAGTTTTTCTGAATGTAAGCGGGCTCCAGCGATCGAAAATCTGCAGTAAATGCGCTTGAGGAATTTTGGGAAACCAGTCCCAGTGATAGGTAATCCGAAGGCTTTAGGCTAAGGAGAAGGCTTTTGGAAGGATCAATCAAGTATAGCTTTCTCAAGTTTGCAGGACTCAGTCCCCGGCAATGAGAAAGAAGGAGGAGTTTTTCTGTAACCGCGTTCACACGAGCACCCTTTCTGCATGAAATACGAATAAAAACGGGTGCGCTGCACCCGTTTCTACTATTTAATTATGAATGTGTTCTGCAGCTCTCATATATTCCTTTTTCTTTTAGAACAGATATGAGCGTTTCTCCCATGACTGAAGGCGTGTCCGCTACTTGGATGCCGCAAGCATTCATGGTTTTAATCTTTTCTTCTGCTGTTCCTTTGCCGCCGGAGATAATCGCGCCGGCATGCCCCATCCGCTTTCCTGGAGGAGCTGTCTGCCCGCCGATGAACCCTACTACCGGCTTTGTCATATTGGCTTTTACCCACTCTGCGGCTTCTTCTTCCGCTGTTCCGCCAATTTCTCCGATCATGATGACAGCATAAGTCTCAGGATCATCGTTAAAGGCTTTTAGCACATCGATAAAGTTGGTGCCGTTCACCGGGTCTCCTCCGATTCCAACAGCAGTGGACTGGCCGATTCCAGCCTGTGAAAGCTGATGAACAGCTTCATATGTAAGTGTTCCTGAACGGGAAACAACTCCCACATGGCCTTTCGTATGGATATATCCCGGCATAATCCCGATTTTACACTCATCCGGTGTGATGACACCCGGGCAGTTAGGACCGACCAAACGCGTCTTTTTGCCTTCCATGTAGCGCTTAACCTTGACCATATCCATGACCGGGATATGCTCTGTAATACAAATAACAAGGTCAAGCTCTGCGTCTACTGCTTCCATGATGGAGTCAGCTGCAAAAGGCGCTGGAACGTAAATGACGGATGCATTTGCACCTGTTTGATTTTTTGCGTCAATCACTGTATTAAATACCGGCACTCCTTCAACCTCTGTGCCGCCTTTACCAGGCGTAACTCCGCCCACAATTTTCGTGCCGTACTCAAGCATCTGCTTCGTGTGGAACAGAGCTGTTGATCCGGTAATACCCTGAACGATTACTTTTGTATCTTTATTAACGAAAACACTCATTTTCTCCCCCGCCTTTCTTAGCCTACTAAAGAAACGATTTTTTGAGCTCCATCCGCCATGGACTCAGCTGCTGTAATATTCAATCCTGAATCTTTTAGAATCTGCTTGCCCAGGTCAACGTTTGTTCCTTCAAGGCGGACAACCAATGGAATTTCAAGGCCAACTTGCTTTGTAGCTTCCACTACGCCCTCTGCAATGATGTCGCACTTCATGATACCGCCGAAAATGTTGACGAAGATTCCTTTAACATTCCGGTCGGACAAAATAATCTTGAACGCTTCGGTTACTTTCTCAGCCGTCGCACCGCCCCCAACATCAAGGAAGTTTGCGGGTTCTCCGCCATAGTAGTTGATAATATCCATTGTAGCCATCGCAAGTCCGGCTCCATTAACCATGCAGCCGATTTTTCCATCTAATGAGATGTAGCTCAGATCGTATTTCGATGCTTCAATCTCCTTCGCATCCTCTTCATCCAAATCTCTGTACTCGAGAACATCTTTTTGACGGTATAAAGAATTCGCATCGAAATTCAGCTTTGCATCAAGCGCCATTACTTTGCCGTCGCCTGTAACAACCAATGGGTTGATTTCTGCAATTGAACAGTCTTTCTCAGTGAACGCTTTGTATAAGCTCATCATAAATTTAGCCGCCTGGCCCACAAGCTCACGCGGGATGTTAATGTTGAATGCGATGCGGCGCGCCTGGTACATTTGCAGACCGACTGCCGGATCAACGGATTCTTTAAAAATTTTCTCAGGTGTTTTTTCTGCTACTTCTTCAATTTCTGTTCCGCCTTCTTCTGAAGCCATCAGTACGACTCTTGAAGAATCACGGTCCAGCACAAGACCCACATAATATTCCTTTTTAATGTCGCAGCCTTCCTCAATAAGTAAACGCTTGACTTCTTTTCCTTCAGGACCCGTCTGATGAGTAATCAGCGTTTTTCCTAAAATATCACTTGCGTATTCTTTTACCTCATCCAGATTTTTCGCAACCTTTACCCCGCCTGCTTTACCGCGGCCGCCTGCATGAATCTGTGCTTTTACCACAGTTACCTGTGTTCCCAGCTCTTTTGCTGCTTCAACTGCCTCTTCAACAGTGAAAGCCACTTTTCCATTTGGTACTGCGACCCCATATTTTCTGAGGATTTCTTTTCCCTGGTACTCATGGATATTCATTTCCCATCCTCCTAACCTATGTATCAGCTAAATTAGACTGCGCTTTCATTTTATAAAATAGTTGATTGGTTGTCTACCATTCCACTCAAAATCTTTAAATCCTTCAAAAGATTCGTAATTTTGAAGTGAAAATTATTTTTGTGAAAATATAAAAAATGTAGGATTAGGTTTCTTTGGAATGCTTTGCTTTGCTGTCGCCGGCACTTCTGTCCAGTTCATATAAATAAGCAAATATTTCAGCAACTACGGTATACAGCTCTTCTGGAATTTCCTGCTGGATCTCAAGCATATGCAGAAGGGTGGCAAGAGATGGGTCTTCTTTGACAGGTACACCAGCCTTGGTGGCACGGCTGATTATTTCATCCGCAATCAGGCCCTGTCCCTTTGCCGTTACCCTGGGCGCTTTCTGGCTTCCGTTTTCGTACTTAAGAGCAGCTGCCTTTCTCTTTCTGGAATCACTCATATCGTCCAATCGTATCCTTTTCGGGCAGAATGATGAGGTGCTGCCTCATCCAGCCCTTCTTTTATTAATTTCTTAAAAGCAATACCGGAAAACGTATAGGGAAGGTTCTCAAACCTGGTTTTAAGCAAGGCATTTGCAGCGGGAGTCACAAAGGACATATCCGGTTCGGTGCTCACCGTTGCTGAGACAATCCGGTTTTGGATGTGGACATCCGCCATAACCGGTCCGAGACTGGATAGTTCGAGATAAAAGACAAGACGGCAAAAAGCAGGATCTATCGAATTGTCCGGGTTTTTTCTTAATTGAAAGCTTATTGAAACATCAGAACCGATCCGTTCATCCTGAATAGGGTAATGGTGCCATACGGCAGCGAATCCGGGCTGATCACTCTGTGCCAGCTGGTAGCCATTCAGTCTTGCTGCAAGCCTTTCTGATGCTTCAGCAGCGGGCCCTTTGCCGTTAACCGCCTGCTCAAGCAGCGTTCTGAATGTTTCACCGGATGCTTCCCCTAACCCCAACGTCTCTCTTAAAGCAGAAAACAGCCGGATCCACTCTTTAGGCTGGGATAAGACAGCCAGCTCTTTAGCTTTTTCTCTAAGCCAGGATTGTTCTTCCGTGGAGAATAAAACCTCTTTTGAGCCGGGTGCCAGAGCAAGGCGGATCTGCTCTTCCGGAGGAGGATTCCCTTCCGCTTTTCTCAAAATTCCATCAGCCACATGATCGGGCTTCCTGAGAAGGCTTGCCTGACGGACCATATCCAGCAAATGCACAGCCTTTCTCTGATTGGTCAACGATAAGACGTTCTCGGTCATTTGCTTTAATCCCAATTCCGCTTGTGAAGGGTTAGGCTGCTTCCCCAATGCTGCGGATAAAGTCTGCAGGCTGTCTTTTATTGAGCCGCCTGACCTTGTCTCAAGCATTGCGGACAAAATTTCTTCTGTGACAGGCAGCTGTTTTTCAAATACAGCCGCAGCTGCTGACAGCCCATGAGGTTTTAAGCTCTCTGGCAGGCTTATAAGCCATTCTCCGGCTTTGCGCAATTCCTCTGCTGAAAAGGGGATATTTCCTCTTAGAAGGTGCTGTGTCAATTCTGAGTGCCTTTGCAGCACTTGGGAAAGGCGGCTGCTGGTTCCTGCAGAATTCAGGAGACCGGTATTTGAAGCCTGCTCCGAGTACTCGAGTTTTTCTAAGACTTTCAAAGCCAAAACAGATTGTTCCCTCCCTGAAGCCTGAAAAATATAGACAGCGCCTTTTGTAAGCGGAACATCCGCGTGGGCGAGCAGTTTGCGGTCTCCAATCTGGACTAATGCCCGCTGATTAGGATATAATTCCACTATTTTTCCTGAAGCGATCTGTCCAGGCTGCAGCGGCATGCGGGCATGCGGTCCGCTGCCTGAAAATGAAGGAAGACTTGAGAGTATCCGATCCAACATCTTTCCCTCCCATTAAAGAATTTCTTTTACAGGGCTAAAGGTTTTCCGGTGATGAGGAGTAGCTCCGTGCTGCCTTAGAGCCTGTAGATGCACCGCTGTTCCGTAGCCCATATTCCGGTCAAAACCGTAGCCGGGATAGGAATGCGACAATTTTTTCATTAAACGGTCCCGCGTCACCTTCGCGACGATTGACCCGGCAGCGATGGAAATGCTCCTCGCATCCCCCTTAATGATCTTTTCCTGCGGAATATCCAACTCAATTTCCATTGCATCTATCAGCAAATAATCAGGACCCATCTGCATGTCTTCAACAGCAAGCTTCATCGCTTTCTTAGCAGCCTGGTAGATATTGATCCTGTCAATTTCTTCTGCGTGCACAATCCCGACTCCGATGGCAAGTGCTTCTCTTTCAATGACCTCGAAAAAGAAATCCCTCTTTGTTTCTGACAGCTTTTTCGAATCATTGAGCCCTTCCAGATAAAAATCCTCAGGTAAAATAACGGCTCCTGCAACAACAGGTCCTGCAAGCGGTCCGCGTCCTGCTTCATCAATACCGGCTATGGATGTAAAACCTTTGGACCGGGCTGCATTCTCAAATCCTTTCAGTTCTTCAAAAACGAGTCTCAGTTCCTGCTTTTTTTGCAGCTTACGTCTGTGCCGTTCTGCCAGTCTTCTTACTGAAACCCTGCTATCCTGAAGCAGCCTGCTGAGCGAAGGATCGTGAAGACAGTCGATCCCCGTAATGATGGATTCTATTTCCTTTATCGTTTTCATATTGATCTTCCTTCATATGTATTATCGGGAGTGCTCATCAAAAATAAAGAGTTATGCAAAAAAGCAGGAGAAAAGACTGCCGGCCGGCTTATTTCTCTTTTTAGCACACAGCCCGGCTGTCCTTCTCCCTTTCTCAGCCCAAAATAAAAACCCAAGACTGCATAATATGGCAGCGTTCTTGAGTTTTCATTTTAAAGCATTTTTTAGGCATGGCGAAAAATTTTATCCGATTTCTTCCCCAGGTCTTTCAAATGATAGGGGGCCCATTTTTTCAGAACGGATTTCTCTCAGGACCAGCTCTGAGGTTTTATCGTAATCAATCATTCCTCCGCTCATCATGCAGCCCCTTTTAACCGCGATCTCATCAAAGAGAGGAACGATTTCTTCCGGTATACTCTCAAGCCCATAGCGTTCCTTGAGACGTTCCGGATAATGTTCTTTTAAAAATTGCAAAGCATAGACAGTTATATCCTGCAAGTTTAATATGGTATCTTTAATCGCTCCTGTTACAGCTAATTTGTATCCAACGAGCTGATCTTCAAATTTTGGCCAAAGGATACCCGGGGTATCAAGCAGTTCAATTTCCTTCCCGACCTTTACCCACTGCTGGGCCGTCGTCACACCTGGCCGGTCGCCTGTCTTCGCCATATTTTTCTTGGCGAGCCTGTTGATGAGCGTTGACTTTCCGACGTTCGGAATCCCAATAATAAGTGCTCTGATTGCTCTCTGCCGGACCCCCTTCGCTTCAAGGCGCTCAAGCTTGTCCTTCAGAACAGCTTTGGATAAAGGCAGAATATCCTTTAATCCTTTTCCGGACTGGGCATCAAGCGGCAGCGCATGCATTCCTTTATCTTTAAAATAAGCGAGCCATTCCTTTGTAACTCTGGCATCTGCCATGTCCGCTTTATTCAGGAGAATAATCCGTGGTTTAGATGAAATGATTTCATCAATCATCGGGTTTCTCGATGACAAAGGGAGCCTTGCGTCTACCAGTTCATACACTATATCAATCAGCTTCAGCTTTTCCGTTACCTGCCTTCTGGCTTTAGCCATATGGCCGGGAAACCACTGTATCGCCATACTTACACCTTCCTTTTACTTCACAATACGCATATCCGGAAGCGGCCAATAAACAATTTTGGCTTCCCCCAAAATCTCTGCAACAGGCACTGTTCCTATATGCCGGCTGTCTTTGCTGATCCGCCGGTTATCTCCCATTACAAATACATGCCCTTCAGGAACTCTCTTTCTTCCAGTCACTTCTTCCAGAGAAAAGTTTTCAGTGAGCGGAGGATCTATGAGCCGTTTCTTGTATTCTTCAAGGTACGGCTCCGCAGCGGGCCTGCCATTTATGTATAGCTGGTCCCGCTTATATTCAATTGAATCACCCGGCAGTCCGATGATCCTTTTAATGTAATCTTCATCCTGGGATGCATGGAAAACAACAATCTGAAAACGCTCTGGGCCTGACAAAGAAAACCCCGCCTTATTGACGATCATCCGGTCGAATGGATTAAGTGCCGGAAGCATGGATTCACCATCTACAACTACTGTTGAAAATAAAAACTGGCGGATGATGACTGCAATAATAACGGCCAGTGCAATTGCTTTGAGCCACTCAAAAAACTCTTTTCTTTCCTTTGTCAAACAGCTCACCATCCCAATCTTCAGCTAATTCTATTTTTACACAGTTTGGGTAAGTTAAAACCTGGATCTTTGATGGGGAATTTGAGGGCTGTGACCCTGTTGCTATTTTATGGATAATTACAGACTATAAAAAAAGAGCTTGTTGCTTTAACAAGCTCTTTCTCTAATTTATCGGATTTCTTTAATACGGGCTTTCTTACCGCGCAATTCACGCAAGTAGTAAAGCTTCGCACGGCGTACTTTACCGCGGCGTACAATTTCAAGATTAGCGATTTTTGGCGTGTGTACCGGGAACGTACGCTCAACACCGACACCGTAAGATACTTTACGGACCGTAAATGTTTCGCTGATTCCACCGCCACGACGCTTAATCACAACACCTTCAAAAAGCTGGATCCTTTCACGTGTTCCCTCAACAACCTTAACGTGTACACGTACAGTGTCACCGGGACGGAACGCAGGAAGATCAGTTTTAAGCTGTTCTTTTGTGATTTCTTCAATTAGTTTTTGCATCGTATTCAACTCCTTCCAACAGATGCTCATTCCAATCTTACTATTGCAGCGGAACATCTTAATAAGGTATGCAGAAAATAAATCTCTGCAAACCACAAAAAATATCTTACCATATTCTTATAGCAGCATGCAACTGGTATCTCAAAGCTTTTTAAGATTTTCGATGTATTTCTTTTGTTTATCTGTAAGACTGTAGTTCTCGAGCAAATCAGGCCTTCTTTCAAAGGTCCTTCTCAGTGATTCTTCTTCCCGCCACTCATCAATCAGCTTGTGATTGCCGGATACTAACGTGTCAGGAACCTTCATTCCCCTAAAATCTGCCGGCCTCGTATAGTGGGGGTGCTCAAGCAGCCCGGAGCTGAAGGAATCAAGCACCGGTGAATCTTCATTTCCCAGTACTCCCGGCAGCAGCCTCACAACGCTGTCTGCAATCGTCATTGACGGCAGCTCCCCTCCCGTCAGAACAAAATCCCCAATGGAAATTTCGTCCGTTACGAGATGCTCTCTGATGCGCTCGTCGTAGCCCTCATAATGTCCGCAAATGAAAACGAGATGATTGGCCTTCGCGAGCTCCTCAGCCTTCATCTGGTTAAATCGCTCACCCTGGGGACAAACAAGGATGACACGGGGATTCGCGGGAGAGGAATTTCTGACAGCCTCAACCGCATCAAAAATCGGCTGGGGCTTCAGCACCATCCCTGCCCCTCCGCCGTACGGATAGTCATCGACCGTCTGATGCTTGTTGTCAGCATAATCCCTGAAGTTGATTACGTTAAACTCGACAGCCGATTTTTCCTGTGCTTTCTTCATGATTGAGTGATGGAGAACCCCTTCAAACATTTCAGGAAAGATGGAGAGAAAGTCAATCCTCATCTTCGATCAAGCCTTCCATCGGTGTGATGATAATTCTTTTCTCAGACGGATTGATTTCCTTTACTATTTCCTGAATATAAGGAATCAGCACGTCCTTTCGGCGCGGACGTTTAATCACCCAAACGTCATTTGCACCAGGAGTCAGAATTTCTCTAACCGTGCCAATTTCTTTTCCTTCGTCTGTATAAACAGTGCAGCCGATAATTTCATGAAAATAAAATTCGTTCTCATCAAGCTCTGATAATTCAGACTCCGGAATCCTGATCGCCATTCCTTTGAGCGGTTCTACATCATTAATATTCGGATAGCCTTTAAAGGTAAGCAGATCAAAGCTTTTGTGCTTTCGATGGCTCTCAATTTCAACTTCCAGAGGCTTTGGATTTTTTTCTCCAAAAATAAAAATCTTTTTGCCGGGCTTATAGCGTTCATCAGCGAAATCTGTTACAGATACCACCCTGACTTCTCCGCGAATCCCATGTGTATTCACAATTTTTCCAACATTAAACCATTTCTCTTCCATCCTGTCACCTCAGCGAATTTCGGTAATGATACCATCTGTAATAATGATGCTCCGTTCAGCAGAAGAGCTTGTCCATGAATCTCCTATACCAAGCTCGACCAGCGCCTGAACCTCTTTTTCCTTTAGCTCACTGCCCAGTGGCAGAGTGTGAAGCTGGTCGATTTGAAATTCGACCATTTTGATTTTATCCTTGCGTTTTTCGATTTCTTTTTTATATTGCTGGCGCATTTCATTGCTGATATTGGTTTTCTCAAGTTTTTTGAGCTGAAAATATAGCTGGTCGCATTCTCTGTTCAGCTGCTCCATCGTCGAGCTGAAACCGTCCAGAAGTTTTGTTTTGCTGCCTTCTGTAAGCACCTGCATAACTGACACCGTCTGCAAGATTTTCACTCGTCATCCACCCTTCAAACTCATTCTCTTTATTTTATCATTTTTTCCATTAAATAAAAAAGATTGCCTTGCACTCTTCCTAAAAGACTGGCAATGGCATGGTTGAGGGTGTTAAGAGGCATCAGGCTCATATCGGCCAGTGTTACAGCTGGCTTTTTCCCACACTCCGCAGTCACTAAAAAGGACGGGGCTCTGAGAGCCCCGTCCTTCGAAGTTAATCGTTTATTTCAAGCTGAATCCGTTTAGAAGAGCGTGTCCCTGCAGCATAAACCACAGTCCGCACTGCTTTTGCAATTCTGCCTTGCTTGCCGATGACCTTCCCGACGTCGCTCCGGCTGACAGTGAGGCGGTACACAATAACCTTATCCTGCACATCTTCTTCCACCGAAACCAAATCGGGTTCGTCTACAAGCGGCTTCACAATTGTTTCGATTAACCCGATCATCTGATTCATCTTACTTGTTCAGTTTGGAATTGTGGAATTTTTCCATGATTCCTTGAGTAGAGAACAGGTTACGCACTGTATCAGATGGTTTTGCACCGTTGTGCATCCATTGAAGAGCCAAAGCTTCATCAATTTTAACTTCTGCAGGCTGAGCTACAGGATTGTAAGTTCCAACTGTTTCAATGAAACGTCCATCACGAGGAGAACGGGAATCTGCTACTACGATACGATAAAAAGGAGATTTTTTTGCTCCCATGCGTTTCAAACGAATTTTTACTGCCATTATTAAAGCACCTCCGAAAATAGTTCACAAGATAGTATATTATCAATGTTGTGTTGGTTTGTAAAGTGTTTTTTCTTAACAGACCTGAAATTTACATGAACGGAAACTTCATGCCGCCTTTTTTCTTGCCTTTAGACATACTTGTCATTTGCTTCATCATCTTTTTCATGTCTTCAAATTGCTTCAGCAGACGGTTGACCTCGGGCACGGATGTACCGCTGCCTTTGGCGATCCGCCTTCTGCGCCCGGCATTAATGACGTCAGGATTTTGTTTTTCTTCCTTCGTCATGGACCGGATAATCGCTTCTACATGACCAATTTGCTTTTCATCGACCTGCACGTTTTTCAGGCCCTTCATTTTGCCGGCACCCGGAATCATCCCGAGCAATTCATCGAGCGGCCCCATACTTCTGACCTGTCCCAGCTGCTCAAGGAAATCATCGAACGTAAAGTTTGCTGTCCTCATTTTTTGCTCAAGCTCTTTTGCTTTTGATTCATCCACATTTGCCTGGGCTTTTTCTATGAGGGTAAGAACGTCCCCCATGCCTAAAATCCGCGAGGCCATGCGTTCAGGATGAAAAGCTTCAATCGCATCGAGCTTTTCGCCTAGACCCACATATTTAATTGGGGTCTCTGTTACCGCCCGAATCGAAAGGGCTGCCCCGCCACGGGTGTCACCGTCAAGCTTTGTCAGCACTACACCGGTCAGACCGAGACGCTCATTGAAGCTTTGGGCAACATTCACAGCATCCTGTCCGGTCATAGAATCAACAACGAGAAAAATTTCATCAGGAGCTGCCAGTTCTTTAACCTGAGTCAATTCGTCCATTAAATTCTCGTCAACATGAAGCCGGCCAGCCGTATCAATCAGCACATAATCATGATGCTCCTTCTTCGCATGAGCGATTGCCTGTTCGGCAATTTCAACCGGACTCACCTGGTCTCCCATGGAGAAAACATCCATATTAAGCTGTTTTCCCAGCGTCTCGAGCTGTTTAATGGCGGCCGGACGGTAAATATCTGCAGCAACCAAAAGCGGCGTCCGGTTATGTTTTTTCCGAAGCAGGTTAGCGAGCTTTCCAGTAGTTGTTGTTTTACCTGCACCTTGAAGCCCAACCATCATAATGACAGTCGGAGGCTTTTTAGCGACAGCTATTTTGCTTTGCTCTCCGCCCATCAAAGCTGTCAGTTCTTCCTTAACGACCTTGATGACCTGCTGGCCCGGAGTAAGACTCTGCATAACCTCCTGGCCTACAGCGCGTTCGCTGACTCGTTTGACAAAATCTTTAACAACCTTGAAATTTACATCCGCTTCCAGCAAAGCTAAACGGACTTCCCGCATCATTTCTTTTACATCGGCCTCGGAAACTTTCCCCTTGCCGCGAATCTTCGTAATGGTCTGCTGAAGCCGGTCGGCCAATCCTTCGAAAGCCATCAGTACCGCCTCCTTATTCCAAATGATCCAGCGCTTCGAATAGATCCAGCAGCTGGTCTTCGCGTTCCGTCCCAGAAGCAAGTTCCTTGAGCTGTTTCATAATTGCGTTGCGCTTCTGAAACTTATGAAGCAGCAGCAGCTTTTCTTCGTATTGTTCAAGCATCGCTTCCGTCCGTTTAATGTTATCGTAAACGGCTTGTCTGCTTACACTGTATTCTTCGGCAATTTCACCGAGGGAATAATCATCGAGATAATAAAGAGACATGTAGCTCTTCTGCTTCGATGTCAGCAGTGACTGATAAAAATCAAAGAGGTAATTCATCCGCGTCGTTTTTTCTAAAATCACGGCTCTCTCCCCTTTTGTTAAGTGAAATGCCTTTACAACATTTACATTCTACCTATTTTCCCAACCCGCGTCAAGTTTTTTTCTTGACGAAAAGAAAAGCGGAGGGCGCTTGCCCAGCGCTGAGAGTCGGTGGAGCTCTCGACCGAAAGGCGCTCTTTGCCTTGACCGAGAGAGCGAAGCGGCCGAAGCGCTAGCGCCCGGAGCTGGACAAAAAGAAAAGCGGAGGGCGCTTGCCCATGCCGACTGGGACATTGGAGCCCCCGACCGAGAGGCGCTCTTTGCCTCGACCGAGGGGGTGAAATGGCCCTGCGGCATAGCGCCCGGAGCTGGACAAAAAGAAAAGCGGAGGGCGCTTGCCCAGCGACGTTGTCGATTAGCGAGTGAATTTTTGTCGTTTATGAGCGGGATGCTGTCGATTGCGAGCGGGTTTTTGTCGTTTATGAGCGAGTTTTTGTCGTTTATGAGCGGGATGCTGTCAAATGGTTGTGCGGAGACAAACACAGCCAGATTCCGATGCACCCGGACTCTGGAGTTCCATGCCCCGCTTATCTAAAATAAAAGAACCCCATTTTAGGGGTTCCTGTCCATTCTATGCTTCCTCAACCAGGTCGGCAAATAAGCCGTACACATATTGCTGGGCATTGAATTCCTGGAGGTCATCTATTTTTTCTCCAAGTCCTACAAATTTAACGGGTATATCAAGCTCACTCCGGATCGCCAGAACGATACCGCCTTTTGCTGTCCCGTCAAGCTTTGTTAAAACAATGCCCGTTACATCGGTAGATTGTGAGAATTGTTTAGCCTGGCTCATGGCGTTTTGGCCGGTTGTTGCATCAAGGACCAGCAGGACTTCATGCGGTGCGCCTGGAACCTCCCGCTCGATGACTCGTTTTACTTTTTCGAGTTCATTCATCAGGTTGACTTTGTTTTGGAGCCGGCCGGCCGTATCACAGATCAGCACATCCGCTTTTCTGGCTTTGGCTGCCTGCACCGCATCGAACATGACGGCTGCGGGATCCGAGCCTGCCGATTGTTTAATCACGGCGGTCCCGGTACGCTGTCCCCACACTTCAAGCTGTTCGATCGCTCCAGCTCTGAACGTATCCCCGGCCGCAAGAACGACGGTTTTTCCTTCCGATTTAAATTTATTTGCAAGCTTTCCAATCGTCGTCGTTTTGCCGACCCCGTTTACTCCTACAACTAAAATGACGTTCAGACGGTCTTCTTTCAGGTTCAGCTCTGCAGAAGACTGCTTGCCGTTATCGTAAATTTCCACGAGTTTTTCCGAAATGACATCCCTTACTTCAAGGGGATCCTGGATATTCCGCCGTTTGACTTCCAGCTTCAGTTCATCAATCAAATCCATAACCGTTGCAACACCCACATCTGCTCCGATCAGGATTTCTTCCAGCTCCTCGAAAAATTCTTCATCCACCTTTCGGAAGCGGGAGACAAGATCATTTACTCTCGTGGAAAAATTAGATCTGGTTTTCGTCATTCCGTCTCTGAATTTGTTTGTTACGGAATCTGACTGTTTCGTAATACTTTCCTTCAATCTTTTTAAAAAGCTCATCCCTCAGCGTCCCTTCACTTTGTTGTAGAAAATTCCTTCGTATCTTCCAGCCGGACCGATACGAGTTTGGATACTCCGGATTCCTGCATCGTAACCCCGTACAGCACGTCACACTCTTCCATGGTGCCCTTGCGGTGTGTAATGACGATAAACTGGGTTTCGTGGCTGAATTGTTTTAAATACTGGGCAAACCGGTACACATTGGCTTCATCAAGCGCCGCTTCCACTTCATCGAGAATGCAAAACGGGACTGGCCTTACTTTAAGAATCGAGAACAGCAGGGCAATGGCTGTGAGTGCTCTCTCCCCCCCGGAAAGCAAACTTAGATGCTGCAGCTTTTTACCCGGCGGCTGTGCCACAATGTCCACTCCGGTATTCAGGAGGTCTTCCGGATTGGAAAGCCTTAGTTCAGCCCGTCCGCCTCCGAACAATGCTTGAAAAACCGATTCGAAGTGGGAACGGATCTGTTCAAACGTTCCGGAAAACTTCCTTTTCATTTCGTCATCCATTTCATCAATAACCTGATGAAGGGTGTCTTTAGCTTCTAGCAGATCTTCACGCTGATCGTGAAGAAACTGATACCGTTCTGATACCCTCTCATACTCATCAATGGCTCCGAGATTTACGGTTCCGAGTTCTTCTATGCCGCGTTTAATGAGTCTGACTTTTTTTCTTGCTTCATCAGGCTCCATAGAGAGCACATGTTTTTCTTTCGCCCTTTCGAACGTGAGCAGGTATTCCTCGCGAAGATGATTCAGTTTCGTGTCCAGCTCGACATCAAGACGGGTAATTTTCACTTGTTCGTCCTTAAGCCAGTCAGCCATTTGCTTATAGATCCGGGAACTTTCCTTCAGTTCCGCTTCCATGGACTCGACCTGCTCCTGCAGATTCGTCCGTTCGGTTCTTCGCTCAGCAATCATCTGGATGGTTCTGTTTTTTTCGTTTAATTTTTCCTCAGATGCATTTGAAAGAATTTGCTCTCCGCTCGTGTTTGAGCTGACCTCTGTCGCCAATAGCGAAAAATCTTCTTCCGCTTCCTTCAGCCGCTTCGAGCGATCTGCCAGTTCCGCTTTAAGGCGGCTTGTTTTTTCAGATACATTCTCGTATGCCTGCTGTTTTCCGGCAAGAATGACTTTTAGTTCTGTTACTTCATCCTGAAGGCCGGCCCTTGATTCCTGCTGAGTGTTTTTCAGCGAAGACAGGCGCCCGATTTCCTGATCCAATTCTTTTAGCTTTTCTGCAGATGTTTCAATGAGTGAGGTTAATTCTTCTAACCGTGAACGGTTTTTTTCCCGTTCTGATTCAAACGACTCCTTCTCAGCGTCATATATGGAAAGGTGGTCGTTGACGTTTTTCTCCTTCCACTCCGCCTCTTTTAATGATGTCTGAGCGGAGTTAAGCTCCTGCCGCAGTTTTTCACCTTTGACCCTCAGATACTCTACCTGCTGCTCCTGGCCGAGAATTCCGGATTTAAGACTTTTCACTTCGTGTTCAAGCTTCGCTGTTTTTTCTTCCATTTCAGCGAGCTGCCCGGCAATCGCTTCCGTTTCCCTGTTGCGGCTTAAAAGTGAGCCGGATTTTTGTTTGACGGCTCCCCCGGTCATAGACCCGCCCGGGTTTACTACGTCTCCATCTAGCGTCACGATCCGGTAGCGGAATTGGAGGAGCTTTGAGAGCTCGTTCGCCCCCTTTAAGTCCTTTGCAACCACTGCAGACCCGAGGAGGTTTTCCATGACTGCTCCGAAGCGGGGGTCATATTCAGCAAGCTCTGATGCAATTCCTATAAAAGAAGAATGCTCTTTCAGCTTCAATTTATCAGCTGTGCCGATTTTTCTGCTTTTCATCACAGATAAGGGAAGAAAAGTTGCACGGCCAAATGAATGCTGCTTTAAGTAGCTGATTGCTTTTCTGGCAACTATTTCATCTGCTGTGATAATGTGCTGGGATGCAGCCCCAAGTGCAATTTCAATTGCCGTTTCATACTCCTTTTTTGTTTTAAGAAGCTCAGCAACCGCACCATGAACCCCCTCGAATTGCTCCCTTGCCTTTAATATCTCTTTAACGCCCTGATAGAATCCGGAATAATCCTCCTGCATCGCTTCAAGCATTTCTTTCCTGGAACGGATCTGCTGGAGAAATTGATAGGCTTTGTATAATGCTGATTCTCTTTTGCTGTAAGTCTCCCTGTCTGCCTCGAGCTTTTTCTGGGCATGGCGGAATGTCCGGATCTGTTCATCCATTTTGGCTTCTATATTTGCAAACTGTGCTTTAAGGTTGTCTTTTTCCTCCGCAAGCGCAAGTCTCTCCTCCAGATACTTGCTGTTGCTGTCACAGGCACGCTCGTTTTTTATCGACTGTAGTCTTTGCTGTTCGGTTATGTATGCCGATTCATTGCGGGCAGATGTCTGCTGATTTAAGATATCAAAATAATCGCTTTTGAGCTGTTCGATCTCCTGATCTAAATTTCCGCTTTGAGCATCCAGCAGGGCTTGCTTTTCTCTCACAAGTGCCTGAGACTGCTTCATCTCGGCAGCGAGCCGTGCTTCTTTTTCTTCTTCGGTTTTTCGTTCTTTTTTAAGGTGCTCTATCTTACCGCTGAGCTCCTGAATCAGCTGCTCAAGCTGACCCCGGTTTTGCTGTGCATTCCGCCTTCTTTCCTTCAGGACTTCTTTTTTTCCTTCAAGCTTTTCAAGCTCTTCACTCGTCTGAAGAAGCACTTGCTGAAGGCTGTCAATTGTATCGTCAAGCTTAGAAAGGCTGCTCCTTGATTCACTGATGGCTTGCTCTTTACGGAGAACCTCTTCCGCCAGAGCGGCTTCTTTCTCTTTCCCGCTTTCTGCTGCCTCGGATAGATTGGTCCATTTCCGGTGAAGCTCTTCAATATCATGGACAGTCAGAGCCACTTCAATTTGTTCAAGTTCTTCTTTTTTATCCAGGTAATCTTTTGCGATGGAGGCCTGTACTTTAAGCGGCTCCACCTGTCCTTCCAGCTCATGCAGAATATCCTGGACACGGTTCAGATTGTCCTGGGTCTCAGCTAATTTATGCTCTGCTTTCTTTTTTCTCGTTTTATATTTTAATACCCCTGCCGCCTCTTCAAAAATACTGCGGCGTTCTTCTGCTTTGCTGCTCAGGATCTCTTCAACTTTCCCTTGGCTGATAATCGAAAAGGCTTCTTTCCCCAGTCCTGAGTCCATAAACAGGTCGATGATGTCCTTCAGCCGGCATGGTTGTTTATTAATAAAATATTCGCTGTCACCAGAGCGGAAAACCTTCCTTGTAATGCTTACTTCATGATAATCAATCGGCAGAAACTGATCCTCATTATCAAGGGTCAGCGTAACTTCGGCGAGGTTCAGACCTCTTCTCGTATCACTTCCGGCAAAAATGATATCTTCCATTTTGCCGCCCCGCAGTGATTTAGCAGATTGTTCGCCGAGCACCCACCGCACCGCATCGGTAATATTGCTTTTTCCGCTTCCGTTTGGTCCAACTACGGCTGTTACACCTTTGACAAAATCTACGCTTGCGCGGTCAGCAAAGGATTTAAACCCTGCTATATCCAATCGTTTGAGGAACATTCAGATTCCTCCTTACACTTATTAAATTCAAACATATTTTAACACAATCCTTTATGTAAAAATAGAAAAGCTGAGGACAGCCGTCCGTCATGAAAGACGCGGTCATCAGCAGGAGCTTTCCGTATCAGGAGGCTCTTCACAGCCGCAGGCAACATGCCGGCCGTGCAGCCATTGACGCGGACTGCAAAAAAAGACTGACCGGCTTTGCGGCTCTGTCTGCATCCATCTTGGCCGGCAGGCAGAGTTTTCAAGCTGGGTCAGCCTATATAAAATCAAGTTTTGGTTTGCATTTTTCCAAGAGCCTGCTGGGCGGCATGCTGCTCAGCTTCTTTTTTCGAACGGCCCATGCCTGTTCCAAGCACTGTTCCTTCAAGTGCTACGACGGCTTCAAATTCCCTGCTGTGTGCAGGTCCTTTTTCCGTTTGAATTTTGTATTCCAGCGGCCCTCTGCCATCTCTTTGCACCAGTTCCTGAAGCTGGCTTTTGAAATCCATCACATGAGAAAAAGCACCTTCGTTCACCTTAGGAAATACATATTTTTCAAGAAAAGCAACGACCGGATCCAGACCTTTGTCCAGGTATAACGCTCCTATGAAGGCTTCAAAAACATCAGCAAGAAGCGCAGGTCTTGCTCTTCCGCCTGTCATTTCCTCGCCTTTACCAAGAAGGATCAGATTGCCGAATGACAAGTCGCCGGCAAAAGAGACGAGTGAGGGTTCACAAACGATTGCTGCCCGAAGCTTCGTTAAGTCACCTTCCGTCATGGTCGGATACTTCATGTATAAAAATCGGGAAACTGTCAGTTCAAGAACAGCATCTCCTAAAAACTCCAGACGCTCGTTATCTTCATAAGGTTTTTTTCGATGCTCATTCACATACGATGAATGGGTAAACGCTTGGTACAGCAGCTTTTCATTAGAGAAAACCTGGCCGATTCTCTCCTGGAACTGCTTGAACTCCGCTGCTTTCTTAGCAAAATTTCTTCTCTCTTTATAATGTGTATGCTTTTGCATAACTACCTCCATCATCACCAAAACAATTGGGCGGCTTTCCCCCTGTATGAACGGGAGAAAGCCCCGCATAGCGGGACTTCAACATACTTTACGCCTGGCTCTGTATGTAATTAACTGCGTCACCCACTGTAGCGATTTTCTCTGCATCTTCATCAGAAATCTCCATATCGAACTCATCTTCAAGTTCCATTACAAGCTCAACTACATCCAGGGAATCTGCTCCCAAGTCATCTTTAAAAGAAGACTCCATTTTAACTTCAGAAGCATCGACACCAAGGCGGTCGACGATGATCTTCGTTACGCGATCCAAAACGTCTGCCATTGCATTCACCTCCCCTCAAAGTATTATAGTCAATCCGCGGTCAAAAGACCAGTTTGATTTTGGAAATATCCCTACATAAACATTCCGCCGTTTACGTGGAACGTCTGCCCGGTTATATAGCCGCTTTTGCCGCTTGCCAGGAAGGTGACCAGATTAGCGATATCCTCCCCTTCTCCGAATTTTGCAAGCGGGATCTGCGTTAGCATTGCTTCTTTGACATCGTCACCCAATTTTTCTGTCATGTCGGTAGAAATAAAGCCGGGAGCAACGGCATTAACCGTAATGCTTCTGGATGCCAGCTCTTTTGCTGATGTTTTTGTTAAACCAATCACACCGGCCTTTGCTGCAGTATAGTTAGCCTGGCCCGGGTTACCGGTTTCACCGACAACTGATGTGATGTTGATGATGCGCCCGCTTCGCTGCTTCATCATTTGTCTTGTGGCAGCTTTCGTGCAAAGAAAAACACCCTTTAAGTTTGTATTGACAACATCATCCCATTCGTCTTCTTTCATTCTCATCAGCAGATTGTCTCTCGTAATGCCTGCATTATTAACGAGAATATCAAGCGTTCCGAATTCACTGATCGTATCTTTAATCATCTCTTTAACTGCTTCTGAATTGGATACATCCGCTTTGATGGCAATGGCTTTTCTTCCCAGTGCCTGAATTTCCTTGACCGTTTCTTCGGCTTTTGCTTCATTTCCTGCAAAGTTTACCGCAACGTCAGCACCGTTCCTTGCCAGATCAAGCGCTATAACACGGCCAATTCCTCTAGAAGCCCCTGTAACGAGTGCAGCTTTTCCTTCCAGCATCATACTTCCTCCTTTAAGGCTTCTACAGCAGCTTTCAGTGAGTCCATGTCTGAAACTGACAGGATTTTCACACTTCTGTCAATTTTTTTAATCAACCCTGAAAGGACCTTTCCCGGACCGATTTCGACAAAAACAGTAGTTCCATTTTCAATCAAAGCTTTTACGGTTTCCTCCCACCTTACCGGGGAGTAAAGCTGCCTGATCAGCAGTTCACGGATCCGGCTGCTTTCTGTTTCCGGCTGAGCCGTCACATTCGGAATCACTGGGATCGTTGCATCCTTTAATGTCATTTCATCAAGGACCGCTTTCAGTTTATCTGCAGCAGGCTTCATTAGCTCAGAATGAAAAGGACCGCTGACGTCTAGCGTAATGGCTCTTTTAGCACCGGCTTCCTTCGCTTTGGCTGAAGCAAGCTCCACTCCCTTTGCTGTTCCGGAGATGACAATCTGGCCCGGGCAGTTCAGGTTAGCGATCTGAACTGAATCACCATCCGCTGTAGTGCTCTCCGTTATTTCACGGAGCGGCTCAGATTCCATACCCATAATTGCTGCCATCGCTCCCTTGCCGGAAGGCACCGCGTCATTCATAAATTCTCCGCGCCTGCGGACGGCAAGAACCGCATCTTCAAAAGTCAAGACTCCTGAGGCAACGAGAGCAGAGTATTCGCCCAGGCTGTGGCCGGCTGTGAAATCCGGCTTTATCCCATCCTTATCAAGCAGCTTCCAGGCTGCAATGCTCGCTGTGACAAGGGCTGGCTGGGCATTATATGTAAGAGTTAATTCTTCTTTAGGGCCCTGGAGCATGATTTTTATCAGCTGATCCTCCAGGATTTCGTCCGCTTTGTCAAAAATTTCTTTCCCTTCAGGGGTCTGTGCGGCAAAATCCTCCCCCATGCCTACTGTCTGTGAACCCTGTCCGGGGAAAACAAATGCGATTTTGGACATTTTACTTCCTCCGTTCTTAGTCGGTTTGACGCTCAGCAATGGCTGTGCGAATGGTGCCGGACACATCATTTAATATCATATCCCGCGTTTGCCGGATGGCATTATAAATGGCATTCCCATCAGATGAACCGTGCGCCTTGACAACCGGAGCATTGAGACCGAAAAGCGCAGCTCCGCCATATTCAGAGTAATCCATTTGTGAGCGGATTTCTCTTAGTTTTGGCTTTAATACGGCTGCTGCGAGTTTTGAGGTGAAATTGCTCGTTAATGCTGCTTTAAGCATTGAGAATACAGACATCGCAGTCCCTTCTATCGTTTTTAATGTTACGTTTCCGGTAAAACCATCCGTTACGACAACATCAGCTGCTCCTTCCAGAAGATCCCTCGCCTCAACATTGCCTTTAAAATTTAATCCAGAGTCTTTCAGATTCAGAAAGGCCTGTTTGGTCAGTTCATTCCCTTTTTTATCTTCTGTCCCTACATTCAGCAGGCCAACGGTTGGATTTTCCACCCCGCGCACTTTCTCTGCATAAATGGAACCCATCACGGCATACTGAAGCAAATGCTCCGGCTTTGCCTCAACATTTGCCCCTGCATCAAGGAAAAGAAACCCCTGACCGTCCAAGGTCGGAAGAGTAGGTGCGAGCGCAGGCCGGTCAATCCCTTTAATTCTGCCAACGATAAAAAGGCCGGCTGTCATTAGTGCACCGGTATTTCCGGCAGATATACAAGCATCCGCTCTGCCTTCTTTCACTTCTTCTGCCATCAGCACCATGGAAGCATTTTTCTTCCGCCGCACAGCTCTCACAGGCTCATCCTCAGCGCCAATGACTTCGGTTGTATGAATAATTTTAATCCGCTCGTGAGCAGAAGCGTATTTGCTGATTTCAGTTTCATCGCCAACTAAAGTGACATGGATGTCTGTAAATGCTTCAACAGCCTTTACTGCTCCTTCGCAAATCGTTTTAGGGGCATTGTCACCGCCCATTGCGTCCATAGCAATTCTCATGTGTGATTCATCCCTTTTTCTGTTGGTTGATTGGAGCGGTACATTTCAAATTCGCCTGAAAATACGAGTTCACTTCCTGCATAGCTGTTCACGGTCACCTTCGTGCGGCCGTTTTCGTTTACACTTTCTACTTTCGCTTTCGCTATGACACGTTCCCCTTCTTTCACTTGCCGGGTGAAGCGGATCCCGGCCTTTGCTGTTAATGCCAGCTCATCGTCAATTACAGCTACGGCAAGTGAGTTAGCCTGTGCAAATAAGTGGTGGCCTCTTGCAATCTGATTACGGCTGAAAACATGTTCTGCTTTCACCTCAAAAATAGAAATCGCTTTCTGGTCCAATTCGAGGTCGATAATATCCCCGATTATTTCTTCTGGAGGAAGGGATTTCACTTCATCCTCCATCGATGCCTGGGCCACAGAACGAATCCGCTCCCGAAGTTCCGGGATGCTGAGCTCCATTCGGTCAAGCCTGATTGTTTGAATGCTGACTTGAAATGCTTCAGAAAGTTCTTCATCCGTTATAAAAGGGGTGCCGTTTATCGTTTTCAGCAATTGCTGCTGTCTTTCTTTTTTCGATCTTTTCATGTTAAATTACCCCATCCGCGCTATTATGACTAGGTACTAATAGTAGTATATAATCTTAATTATCGGAATGCAAGCGTGATTTAATCGAGCTTCTCCCCTTCAAGAACCCCAGTGGATTCAAGATACTTTCTCAGCCTTTCATATTCAGGATCCTTCCAAAAAGCGCCGGAATAAATAAGCTTTGCCGCGTCGGCTCTGGCTGTTTCCAATGCCCGGTAATCGTGAACCATATCGGCCACCCTGAATTCAGGAAGCCCGCTTTGCTTTTTCCCGAAAAAGTCACCGGGCCCTCTTAGTTCAAGATCCTTTTCAGAAAGAACAAACCCGTCATTTGTTTCTGTCATGATTTTCATACGCTCTTTGCCCGTCTCAGATTTCGGATCTGCCAGCAGGATGCAGTATGACTGCTCGCTTCCTCTCCCGACCCTGCCTCTTAGCTGGTGGAGCTGGGAGAGCCCGAACCGTTCTGCGTCATAGATGACCATAATCGTTGCGTTCGGCACATTAACCCCGACTTCCACGACTGTTGTGGAAACAAGTATTTGTGTTTTGTTTTCACTGAATTCTCTCATTACTGCTTCTTTTTCGTTTGGATGCAATCTGCCGTGCATCAGTCCTACATTCCACGCAGGGGAAAAAGAATGAACGAGCATCGCGTGGACGTCTATAGCATTCTGAACATCCAGTTTTTCCGATTCTTCAATCAATGGGCAAATCACATAGGCCTGTCTTCCTTTTTTAACTTCTTTATCTACAAAGCCAAGTATTCTGTCGAGCAAATTATGCTTAACCCAATACGTCTCAATCGTTTTTCTGCCCGCGGGAAGCTGATCGATTACAGAAACATCCATTTCCCCAAATGCTGTAATGGCGAGAGTCCTCGGAATCGGAGTTGCGGTCATAAATAAAACATCAGGTGACTCCCCTTTTTCTCTCAGCACCCTCCTCTGGCCGACTCCAAACCGATGCTGTTCATCTGTAATGACGAGACCGAGTCTTTGGAAGTTCACTTCATCCTGTATAAGAGCATGCGTCCCGACCATTATATGAATATCCCCTTTTGACAGCCTCTCAAGAAGCTCTCGTCTCCGCTTCCCCTTCACAGAGCTTGTCAGCAGGGCCACTTTAAGATGGAGAGGCTCAAAAAGTGATGATAAAGAATTCGCATGCTGTTCTGCAAGAATTTCGGTGGGAACCATAAGCGCACTTTGATATCCTGACACAATGGCGGCATACATCGAAATAGCGGCTACAACGGTTTTTCCGGAGCCAACATCCCCTTGCAGCAGACGATTCATCCGGTAAGGGGATTTCATATCGGCTATGATTTCTTCCAGCACCTTGCTTTGGGCATCAGTTAGTGTAAAAGGAAGGGTTTGGATAAAACCATTAAGAGCTTCTTCGGAAAACTCATGGGTGATTCCTTTCGAGAGCTCTCTTTGCACTTTGCGAAGGGCCTGCATTTTCAGCTGAAAAAGCAGAAATTCCTCATAAACAAACCTTCTCCTTGCATGCTTCAGTTCTTCATGGCTTAGAGGAAGATGCACGGTTTTGACAGCTTCCGCCTTTTGCATCAGCTTATATGTATGACGAATTTGTTCAGGCAGGTTTTCAGGTACTTGACTGCCAAATTCCCTCAAGGCATTCACCATATGCTTTCTGAGCTGCTTCATTGTAAGGGAACCCTTAACGGTATAAACAGGCTCTAAATCCTGTTTGGACTCATGAGTAGAAAAGGAAAGATCCTGAAGAGTAATCGTCTGCCGGTTTTTATCCCATTTTCCGCTAACCGTAACGATTTGATTGATTGAAAGCTGTTTTTTGTAATAAGGCCGGTTAAAGCAAATGACACTAATGAGATAACGGCCAACCAGCAGCCTGAACGTTAATCTTGACTTCTTTTTCCCGTAATAAGCAAGAGAAGGCTCGCTGTGAACCTTCCCCTCTACCGTAACTCTCTCATCGTGCTGTACTTCAGCCAGGTCCCGCAGGCGGTAGTCTTCGTACCTGTAAGGAAAATATTCAAGCAGGTCTTCAATGGTCCGGATCCCCATCTCCGTGAGTACAGAGGCAGTCTCATCCCCTACCCCTTTCAACACGGAAACAGGCTGCAAAAGATCAGGTGTCACGGCGATCGAGGGAGATTCCGAAGATTTTGGCTTCAAGCTCCCGCCCTGTAGGTGTTGCCGCAAGTCCGCCCTGTGCTGTTTCCCTTAAGGCAACAGGCATGGTTTGCCCAATTTTGTACATCGCATCAATGACCTCATCGCACGGAATCCTGCTTGTGATACCGGCGAGTGCCATGTCTGCAGCGACCATTGCATTCGCCGCTCCCATTGCATTCCTTTTAACACACGGAACTTCCACAAGTCCTGCTACCGGATCGCAGACAAGACCGAGCATGTTTTTCAAGGTAATGGCCATTGCCTCGGCTGCCTGAGCAGGAGAACCGCCGGCCATTTCTGTAATGGCTGCAGCCGCCATTCCTGCTGCAGAACCGACCTCCGCCTGGCACCCTCCAGCGGCACCGGAAATTGAAGCATTATTGGCTACGACGAACCCAAATGCTCCTGACGTAAAAAGAAATTCAATCATTTCTTCTCTCGTTGGCTTTAGCTTTTCCTTAACAGCAAAAAGAGTACCGGGGACCACACCTGCGGAGCCTGCTGTAGGAGTCGCGCAAATCGTACCCATAGCAGCGTTGACTTCATTCGTGGCCACCGCTTTGCTTACCGCATCGAGAATGGTTTCTCCTGACAGGAAGTTTCCTTTTTCTATATAGGCCTGCATCAGAACCGCATCACCGCCGGTTAACCCGGAATGGGACTTTACCCCTGATAAGCCTTTCTCCACTGCCTGTTCCATTACCTGAAGATTGCGGTCCATCATTGAAATGAGATCTTCCCTGCTTTTTCCAGTTATCTCCATCTCCTGCTGAATCATGACTTCAGAAATTTTGCAATTCCGGCTATAAGCCAATTCAACAAGCTCTGCTACATTACGAAACATGCCAATTCCTCCATTCTCTTAACCCAGAACTTGCTATTCTGCAATTTTTGTCACTTGCAAAATATTTGGGAGCGTTTTCAATTCCTCTATAACCTCTATGTCAATATTCTGGTCCACTTCTATTGTCATAAGGGCTAGCTGGCCCTTTTCTTTACGGGATACATTCATATGTCCAATATTAATGGCATGCTTAGCCAGAACGTTTGCTACCCCTGCAATCGCTCCGTACCGGTCATTATGCATGACCAGAATGGCAGGATGGTTCCCTGAGAGCTGAAGAAGGAAGCCGTTAAGCTCGGTAATTTCAATTTTTCCTCCCCCTATGGAAATACCTACGAGCTCAAGCTGTCCCTGGTCGTCTCCAATAATGACCCGTGCAGTATTCGGATGGTCCATAACCGCATCCTCTTCAGTAATCGTAACCTTCATCCCAGCAGCATCAGCCAGTTGAAGGGAGGTCTTAATCCGCTCATCAAACGTATCAAAATCCAGTATTCCCCCAATAATGGCAACATCCGTGCCATGACCGCGGTATGTTTTGGCAAAGGACCCGTAGAAAGAAACAGCAGCCCATTTCGGCTCTCTTCCAAACAGACTTCTCGCAACTCTTCCAATCCTCGCAGCTCCCGCTGTATGTGAACTGGAAGGGCCGATCATGACAGGACCGATAATATCAAAAACACTTCGATATTTCATGAATGGTACCCCTCTCTAGTTAGCAGACATCATAACTTTCAGTTTGCTTACAGTTTACCAGATTTGCATAAATTGTGTACATGCCTCTTGAAAAAACGAAGGGCTAAACATGTTTGGACCTTCTCATGAGATCTGTCCTAAGGTCCGTTTAACAAAAAAAAGACCGTCATGGAAATAGACGGTCTCTCAGCAAACGGGATCTTTATTCTACAGAAAAAATGAAGGAATAAAGAGGCTGTTTACCGTTATGAACTTCAACTTCAATGTCGCTGAAAGCTGTTTCAATATGCTTGATAAGCTGGTCAACCTCTTGAGCGTTTGTCTCAGAACCGTAAAGAACAGTCAGAATTTCATCGCCGTCCCCAATCATTTCATTAAGAAGATTAATGGCGGCCTGAACCTGTACTTTATCCTTCGTTACAATTTTTCCGTTCATGATTCCCATAAAATCATTTTTAGAAATATCCAATCCGTCGATTTGAGTGTCACGGACTGCATACGTAACTTGTCCTGATTTTACACTGCCCAGTGCCTCGGTCATTCCACTCTCATTATCCTCAAGTGAACCGCTTGGATTAAAGGATAATAGCGCCGTTAGCCCCTGCGGAACCGTTTTAGAAGGAATAACCAGCACGTTCTCTTCTACAACTGATGCAGCCTGCCGTGCCGCCATGACGATATTAGAATTATTGGGAAGAATGATAATGTTCTCCGCATTCACTTTTTCAATGGCTGAGACAATATCTTCTGTGCTCGGATTCATAGTCTGGCCGCCTTCAATGACTTCGGAGGCACCAATGCTTCTAAACAAATCTGCAATCCCGGATCCCATGGAAACGGTAATGATCCCGTATTTCTCCTTTTTCTTTTCAGGCTGGGGTGCAGCTTTTGCCGGCTCGCTGACAAGATTGCTGTGCTGCTCGCGCATGTTTTCAATTTTCATGCTGATTAAGCTTCCATACTTTTGTCCATATGAGAGCACCTCACCCGGGTGTTCTGCATGAATATGTATTTTCGCTACCTCATCATCGGAAATAACAAGAAGAGAATCTCCGAATTCACTTAATTCTTTACGGAACTGATCTTCAGAAAACGATTTTTTCCCTTCTTCAAAGCGGACCATAAATTCTGTGCAATACCCAAATTCGATATCTTCTGTATTAATGTGGGCATGAACATTCTTGTGGTGTTCAGCATTGACCATGTCGTTCATGGAAGGCAGCGCCATTGGAGTGCCCGGTACTTTTTCGCCCTTCAATTCCGCCAGAAACCCCTCATACACCAGAACCAGCCCCTGGCCTCCGCTGTCAACCACTCCTACTTCCTTTAAAACAGGGAGAAGATCGGGAGTCCTCTCAAGCGAAGCTTTTGCTTCCTTAAGAATGGCTTCCATCAGCTTAATAAGATCGTCCTCATTTTTTGCGGCAGATACGGCCTTTTTGGCAGCATCTTTTGCTACAGTGAGAATGGTTCCCTCAACCGGTTTCATCACAGCTTTATAAGCCGTATCCACTCCAGTCTGAAAAGCCTGGGCAAAATCCCTGGCCGATATAGAGCTTTTGCCTTCAATCGACTTGGAAAACCCTCTGAACAGCTGGGAAAGGATGACGCCGGAATTGCCGCGGGCTCCCATTAGCAGCCCTCTGGAAAGAGCCATACCGACTTTGCCAATATGGGCCTGCACATTTTTTTGTACTTCCTTAGCCCCTGATGACATCGATAAGTTCATATTTGTTCCTGTATCGCCATCAGGCACAGGAAAGACGTTTAAGGCGTCCACCATTTTGGCATTATTGGATAGATGGTTCGCACCCTGCATAATCATTTCAGCAAAGTGGTTGCCGTCCAAAGTTTTGATTGACACGATTTTTCCTCCTTACTACGGGTTCGTTACACGAACTCCCTGAACGAAAATATTTACTGAGTCTACAGCTAATCCAACCGTGTGATCAAGCGTATATTTCACTTTGGTCTGTACGTTATGTGCTACCTCTGAAATTTTCGTTCCGTAGCTAACAATGATATACATATCGATGTGAATGCTGTCTTCTGCCTGACGCACGATGACACCTCTGCTGAAATTTTCCTTGCGGAGGATGTCTGTAATTCCATCTTTAATCTGATTTTTGGTAGCCATTCCTACAATTCCGTAGCAATCAATGGCTGCACCGCCGGCTACCGTTGCAATAACTTCATTGGAGATGTCGATTTGTCCGTATTTTGTGGTAAGTTCGATGGACATGCTATTTCCTCCCTTTTTTCGCTCAATGAATATACCTCAAGCCTTAAGATGGCGTGTTCTCAGTCTTGAAGGCCGCACGCATGATAAAGCTATTTTACTATAGGCTTCACCATTTTGAAAGCTTGGCTGAATTCATGCCATGTTTGCAGGCTTCTATTATTATACAGCATAGCTTAATTGCGTATGTCAAGGTATTTTTCTTGAACGCTTCTGTTTTCTTCTCGCTGTAAGCGATTCTATAAATGATACCTTCCCCTAACAAACCGAATTGTAACCTTAATTGAAATAAGGCGCAAAGGAAAAAAACTTGACAAAGAATAGTTGCAATACTAAAGAAGGTTATGGTAAATTATTAAGGTATCTCGTGAATACAGACATTTTTAACCGTTAAAGCAATCATCAGGGAAGTGCGCCTTTCTGCGGAACAGGCAAACCGAAATGAATCGATCGCTTGCTTCAATGAGGTTTTGCAAGGTGAGGAGGGAATCATATGGCACGTAAATGTGTAGTTACAGGCAGAAAAACCCGCTCTGGCAATACACGTTCCCACGCAATGAACGCGAACAAGCGTACATGGGGAGCCAACGTTCAAAAAGTGCGTATCCTGGTTAACGGGAAGCCAAAACGTGTATACGTTTCAGCTCGCGCTCTTAAATCCGGTAAAGTGGAACGCGTATAATTAGATCGCCAAAAAATAAGCCTGCATAAGGCTCGCCAAAGAGGAAATGAACAGGGGGAGCCTGCATTTCCTCTTTTTTGGTGATATTTTTCATTAACCGTCTTTTTTCAAACACTAACTGAAAAAAGATGCCCTTATCAGAGCATCGCGCTGCTTTTCGTTTTCACGGCAGAGAAAACAAGCTGATTCGCCTGTATGTTTATGAGTCCTTCTTAAAAGAACCAAGCATTGCCCGAATAATTCCTCCCAGAAACTTTGGCAGTTTGATCGTATAGAACTTCATAATTTCCCTCCTCAGCCCTTTCAATCATCCTTTAAAATAGCCACGCACGCTCATGGCCTTTTGAATTATTCACCCATCACTTCATATTTGTTTCATCCCGGCTTCTCACCATCATTAATATGCCGCTTTTAAATGAAACAGTACCGGTGTGATGAATCAGTTCATTACTAATACATAGTGTGGAACCAAATGGAATATGCCGATTTTCGAGAGGATATTTAAATCCTTCCAGGGTTAGTCCTTCAGCATCAGAACCGGTGGGGATAAAAGATATGTACGGATAGGTTTTTTCGGTTTGGATCGTATGACTGCCGGCACGCAACAGGCGGATAAAGTTGAAGCGATCGACGAGTTCGATCGGGATAGAAGATTCAAATTCCTTCATCAGCAAATAGATATTGGCGAAAAAATGATCGAGCCTGCCCCCCGTAGCTCCGAAAATTCTGATTCTTTCCGGCTTCTTGCTTATGGCCCAATCAACGGCCAGTTCCGTGTCGGTTTTATCTTTTTCAGAGGGATAAATATTCAGCCTTTCGTGCCGTAATTGCAATTCTTCCCTTTCCAGATCCGAGATCGAGTCGAAGTCCCCTATAGCCTCTGCCATTGGAAGTTTTCGATTAAATAAATAAATGACTCCCCGGTCCACACCGGCCCAGGAAACGTCTTTATGGTTTTCTGCATGCAGATCCGGTATCAGCCGCTCAGGACCTCCAGCCACGATATGTATAAGTTTCAACCCATTCTCTCCTTTTATTAATTTTCTTTATTCGTTCTGCAAAATCGCATTGCTTTACGGAATACAGAAAATCCCGCTGCAGGAACGATATGTCCCGGCTATCTGCACATTGATGCGGAAGGCTGTAATCAGGCAGGAAGCTGCTTCAAAGCAGAGAATGTGAGACGGCCGGGTACATCAACTGCCCGTCCCGCTTTAGATTATAGACTGCAGCGGGGCGCATCGTTCCAATAATGCTTTTTAAAAAAGAACCACCAACAGGTGATTCCCTTCAGCTTTCTCCACGGATGCTTTGTATCGCTTTTTTACGGTCTGCTTTCCCGTATATGGCCGACCCTGCTACTATCACCTGTGCTCCCGCATCGATGCATGCTCCGGCATTTTCACCGTTAACTCCCCCGTCAATCTGAATGAGTACATTCAAACCTTCCTCTTGAATCCTTGAGGAAAGCGCTCTGATTTTGCCGAGCATTTCAGGGATAAAAGCCTGCCCTCCGAATCCGGGATTCACAGTCATAAGCAAAACATAATCCACGTCTTTAAGAACATAGTCCAGTACACTCAAAGGGGTATGCGGATTGAGAACCACTCCAGCCCTTACCCCTTTTGATTTGATGAGCTGAATGGTTCTGTGCAAATGGGTACAAGCTTCAGCATGAACAGAGATCATGTCAGCTCCTGCTGCAGCAAATTCGGAAATGTACAGATCAGGATTATCGATCATCAAATGCACATCTAAAGGCAATGAGGTTACAGGGCGCACGGCCTTAACGATAAGAGGACCGATTGTAATGTTCGGTACAAAGTGGCCATCCATTACATCAATATGGATCCAGTCGGCTCCACCGCGATCAACATCTTCTATCTCTTCTTTTAATTTTGAAAAATCAGCTGATAATATAGAAGGGGCAATGTATACCAACATTAATACCTCGGCTTTCTGTCTTTAATTTCTTCTAAGAAACTTAAATAGTGGGTGTATCGGTATTCCTTAATTTCTCCTTTTTGAACAGCTTCCTTTACGGCACATTTAGGCTCAGATACGTGGGTGCATCCTCTGAACTTGCAATCTCCTGCCCGTTCCCTTATCTCAGGGAAGCAATCACCAAGATCCTGCACTTCAATACCCGTAAAGTCCAAGGAACTGAATCCCGGTGTGTCTGCAATCAGGCCACTGTCGATCGCTATGAGCTCTACATGCCTCGTCGTATGCTTCCCGCGCCCCAGGTGGCTTGAGATATCATCAGTTTTTAATGCCAGATCGGGCTTAATGGCATTGAGCAGCGAGGATTTACCGACTCCTGACTGACCTGCAAACACAGAGATTTTATCTTCGAACAAGGGCCCAAGTGAAGAAATCCCTTCCATATTTTCTGCAGATGTTTGAAATACGCGGTACCCTGCCTCTTGGTAATCGCTGGCAAAAGAAAGGATGTTCTCTTTAAGCTCAGCGCTTTCAATCAAGTCCGTTTTACTGATGCAGATAACCGGTTCTATGCCATTGGCCTCTACAAGGACAAGGAAGCGGTCAAGCAGCAGGGTGCTGAAGGCAGGTTCAATAGCTGAAAAAACAAGGATAGCCTGGTCCACATTTGATATGGGCGGTCTGACCAGCTCATTTTTTCGGGGCAGGACTTCGATAATCGTTCCTTCCTTATCGTTTTCCGCCTGATACACCACTTCATCCCCGACGAGGGGGGTGATTTTGTTTTTTCTAAACAGTCCCCGCCCCCTGCATTGGACGAACCTCTCACCATCTAACACATAATAAAACCCCGCTAATGCTTTTACAATCTTTCCTTCCGGCATACATTCCCTCCTTTATTCTGGATAGGGGATCGTTTCGTTTTTGACGATCCTGCTGTTAATGGTCACTTGATAATATGCGTTTTGGCCCGGTGCAATCTTAAACTCTATTGTCCGTTTTTCAGGACCTTTGATCTTAAAGGTCTGGGCCGGTTCTGAGAAGGAACGTTCAGCATCATTAATCAGAATTTGAACCTCTTGCTCTTCATCGGGAGTTGCAGGCTCATAAGGAATATCAATCTCTTTTGAAACCGCAGCTACCTCCTGCTGTTCTTTTCCAAGAGAAAAGACCACTTCAAGGGTTTCACCCGGCTTAATGCTCTCTCCGGGAGCAGGACTCTGGGAGATGACCTGTCCTTCTGGAACCGTATCTGAGTACTCTTCCTTTTCCTTCAGCAGGATATTGCTTTGCTGGGTATAGCTAATGACTGAGTTCCTTGTGTAATCCTTTAAATCCTGCACGGCAACTTCTTCCGGGCCTTTGCTTACCGTTAAGGTTATTTCATCCTCGGAAGGGATAACATCTGTTCCTGCGGATGGACTTTGATCAATGACTACTCCCGCCTCTTCTTCATCATCGTAAACCTCTTCAGTTACAACGTTACTGAACCCTTTCCTCTCAAGAAAATTCCGGGCAGTTTCAACGTCCCGCCCTGTTAAATCCTCCACTTCGGCTGTTTTTTTGCCGGTGCTTTGATAAACCGTTACGAGGGATCCTTCCTTGGCCATCTTCCCGTTCTCAGGATCTGTTTTTACAACATAATTTTCAGGCACCTCGTCGCTTGCCATCGATTTCTCGGTCACCTGGAAGCCTGCTTTACTAAGAGTATTAACCGCTTCTGGGTATTCTTCACCGGTCACATCAGGCACTGAAACATCCTCAGGAAGCAGCAGGGATGGTACGAAAGTTACGGCGCTGACTCCTGCAGCCACCAGTATGAGAAAAAGGGTAATGATAAAAACCGCAAATTTGCTTTTTTTCTTTTTAGGCTTAACCTCTTTTTCCGCCTTTGCCTCCGGTTTTCCTGAAGATGGGGAGTGGTTAATGGTTTCGCCGTTTCCTGAAAGGTACTCATCCTTAATGACCGGGATTGCTTTTGTCGCATCGTCATCCACAGGAACAACATAACGTTTTTCATTCAATCTGGCTGCATCTAAAGCGGTATGTAAATCCTCTTCCATTTCCTCTGCTGAATCATACCGGTGAAACGGATCTTTAGCCATCGCCTTTAAAATGATGTTTGTCATACTTTGAGGAATGGACGGGTTCCAGCGTTCAGGTGACGGCGTTTCTGACTGAAGATGCTTCAACGCAATGGAAACGGCGGACTCACCGTCGTATGGAACCCTTCCTGTCAGCATCTCGTAAAGGACAATGCCGAGTGAATACAGATCGGATTTTTTTGTTGCAAGACCGCCCCGCGCTTGCTCGGGTGATAAGTAATGCACGGACCCTAAAACGGAATTCGTATGGGTGATCGTTGCCGAGCTTAGCGCCATGGCAATTCCAAAATCCGTGACTTTTACCCTTCCATCATGGTCGATCAGTATATTATGGGGCTTAATATCCCTGTGGACGATCAGGTTATCATGTGCATGAGCAATCGCTGACAGAATCTGCTTCATAATATCAAGAGCTTCTGAAGGATGAAGGGGTGCACGGTTTTGTATGTATTGTTTTAAAGTGGTGCCTGCCACGTATTCCATTACAATATAATAGATTCCTTTTTCTTCTCCTACATCGTAGATGCTGACAATGTTCGGATGGTCAAGACTTGTAGTAGATTGCGCCTCGCGCCGGAATCTTCGGATAAAGTCTTCATCGTTGGCAAAGTCAAAACGAAGCACCTTTACGGCCACTTTCCTCTCAAGGATTACGTCCTGGGCAAGGTATACGTTGGCCATTCCCCCTCCGCCAATGACTTCGAGTATGCGATAGCGTCCGCTGATACGCTTACCTATTAGCAAACAGAATCACCTTCCTCATCCCCGGAAGGCATAAGGACCATGGCAACTGAAATATTATCTTCCCCGCCATTAAGGTTCGCAAGCTGAATAAGCTCTTCAGCTGAATTCTGAAGGCCTGTTCCATTTGTCAGGATCCGCTGCATTTCCTCTTCGCTCACCTTATTGGACAGCCCGTCCGAGCATAGCAGCAAAGCATCGCCTTCTTCCGTACAAAAAGATTTGATCTCAACCTGTACGGTAAGCTCTGTCCCCATTGCCCTCATCAGTACGTTTTTGCGCGGATGATGTTCAGCGTCTTCCTTTGTTATTTCTCCTGACCGCACAAGTTCATTTACGAGGGAATGATCCTCCGTAATTTGCTTAAAGCCGCTCACATTCAACAAGTAGCAGCGACTGTCTCCGATATGGCCGACAGTAGCAAACGTACGGGTGCAAATCGCTCCCACGAACGTTGTCCCCATTCCGCTGCATTCAGGATTCTGAAGGGCATGCTCAAATAAAACGCGGTTGACTTCTGCTATTTTCGCTTTAAGCCAATTCTCCGCATCCTCAGGTGTCCGAATGCCCTCAGATTCCTCCCATAGCTTACGGAAAGCGGAAACGGCCATCGAGCTTGCAACATCGCCCGCCAGATGGCCTCCCATTCCGTCTGCAACGACGGCAAAAGCCGCCTGTTCCTTGTTGAAAAAAACACCTGTACAATCCTCATTATGAGAACGGACTTTTCCGACGTCCGATTGAAAAGCAGTCTCCAAAAAGGTCACCTCGTCTCTTCTTTCCGCTCCTTCGCTCTTAGCTGTCCGCATGCTGCGTCAATATCAGAGCCCTGCTCACGGCGTATTGTTACATTAACTCCGCGTTCTTTAAGTGTTTTCTCAAAAGCAAATATTTGATCTTTCGGTGTGCGCACATAATCCCTTTCCGGAACATAGTTAACCGGAATCAGATTCACGTGGCATTTTATGCCTTTAATTAACTCTGCCAGCTCTTCCGCATGTTCCACCTGGTCATTCACCCCGCCAAACAAACCGTACTCAAAGGAGACTCTGCGGCCTGTTTTGTTAACGTAATACCGGATAGAATCCATAAGATCCGGCAGTTTATATGCCTTGTTGATCGGCATCAGACGGGTTCTGATTTCTGTATTTGGAGCATGGAGGGATAAAGCAAAGTTAATTTGCAGCTGCTCATCGGCAAACTTGTAGATTTTAGGTATAATCCCGCTTGTCGAAACTGTAATGTGACGTGCCCCGATATTCAGCCCTTTATCATGGTTGATAATTTTCAGGAAGGACATCATTTCATCGTAATTGTCGAAAGGCTCGCCGATCCCCATGATAACAACAGAGCTGACCCGTTCGCCAAGTTCGTCAAGAGCCTTCTGTACTTTTACGACCTGAGCAACTATTTCTCCTGCTTCCAGATTTCTTTTTAATCCACCAAGAGTGGAAGCGCAAAAGGAGCAGCCGATTCTGCAGCCGACCTGTGTCGTAACACAGATGGAATTACCATACTCATGTTTCATTAAAACTGTTTCAATGGAATAGCCGTCATGCAGCTCAAACAGAAACTTCATGGTTCCATCACCTGAAGTTTGCTGGATCAGCGTTTTTAACGTCGTAAGCGTAAACTCGTTTTCGAGCTTCTCCCGGAGTTCTTTCGACAGGTTTGACATCTGTTCAAATGACGCAGCCCGCTTAATATAAAGCCAGTCAAAAATCTGCTGTGCTCTGAATGCTTTCTCCCCATTCTTTTCCACCCAGTCTTTAATATCTTGAAGCTCAAGTGAGTAGATCGATGGCTTTGCTGCCTCGATAGCTTTCTTTTCTTTTGCTTTTTCTGTTTTATTCAATGTTTACACCTTCTTTTTTAATCTCGTGATGAAAAATCCGTCCGTCTCGAAGTAGTGCGGCAGAATTTGCAGTTTTCCGCCTTTGATATATGGGTGAACCTTTTCAGGTAGGTACAAGTTCAAATCTGTGTCTTCTTCAAATTCCGGATGGGCGGCGAGGAAATCCGCAATCACTTCTTCATTTTCCTCTTTGTCAACAGTGCACGTGCTATAAACAAGTGTACCACCTTTTTTAAGCAAACGCGAAACCGATTCTAAGATCTCCCGCTGGATCCTGGAGAGCTTTTTTACATCTTCGGCATTTTTGGCATATTTTATATCAGGTTTTCTCCGAATTACGCCAAAGCCTGAACACGGGGCATCTACAAGAATTTTGTCAAATTCGCGTTTCTGCAGCTTCTCCCCGGCCTCTCGTGCATCCATGACTTCCGGGACGATATTATTAAGACCTATCCGTTCTGCCTGATCGGCAATTAATTGCACTTTATGAGGATGCAAATCAAGCGAAATCACTTTTCCCGTACCATTCATCAGCTCTGCAAGGTGGGTTGATTTCCCTCCGGGAGCAGCACATGCATCTAGAACAATCTCGTTTTCCAGCGGCTGCAGCGCTCTTGCTGTAAGCATGGAGCTTTCATCCTGAATGGAGAGAAGACCTTCCTTGAAAAGCCTGCTTTTTGAAATATTTCCTTTTGTAAAGGCTACTGCATCCTCTGCAAGCAAGCCTTTGTCCGCCTCAATTGATTCTTCCTGAAGGCTGCTGATTGCTTCTGCAGGAGTCATTCGCATACGGTTAACCCTTGCTGAAGCAGAAGGAGCCTTAAGGTGGACTTCACACATTTTCCTGGTTTCTTCTATACCAAACTGGGAAACCCATTTTCTAACAAGCCATAGCGGATGACTCGTTTCCACGGCAAGTCTTTCGACTGGATCTTTGATTTCCCCAAAAGAAGGCACCCCCTCCCTTTGAATGGCACGAAGGACACCATTTACAAAACCTGCTATTCCTTTATGGCCTTTTCTTTTTGATAGTTCGACCGCTTCAAAGAAAATAGCCCGCTCCGGAATACGGTCCAGATAGATCATCTGGTACAGGGATAATCTAAGCAGAACTTTTACCCAAAGCTCCATTTTTTTCGCTTTTACTGTAAAAGGCTTTAAAAAATAATCAAGGGTCAGTTTCCTTTGAAGGGTCCCGTACACGAGTTCTGTATATAAGGCTACATCTTTGGGAGGCATAGTGCTTTTTTGAATCGTTGAGTTCAGAAGCAGGTTGCTATATGCCTGATTCTTCTCAATCGCAGTCAACGTTTCAACAGCGAGCTCTCTCGCATTGCTCTTTTTCATTTATTCACCCAATCTCAATCCCGGGGCTAACTGGGATCCGCGCAGATAATCTTCCCCGCTCATTTTTTTCCTGCCTGCAGGCTGCAGTTCTGTAATTTTAATTGCAGTTGTATTGCCTGTCGCCACGGCAAAGCCGTTTGAGTCAATCCCAATCACAGTGCCGGGATCTGCCGGGTGGGTGCTGCTCACTTTCTCCCCTTGCCAGATTTTTATGGTTTCGCCGTTCAATGTTGTAAATGCAACCGGCCAGGGATTCAGACCGCGGATATGATTATAAATTTCTTCTCCCGTCTTGCTCCAATCAATTTTTTCCTGCTCCCTTTTTATGTTAGAAGCAAAGGTTGCTTTCGAATCATCCTGTTTTATTGGTTTAAGCTTACCAGCCAAGAGCAGCGGAAGCGTTTCAGAAAGAAGTTCAGTGCCAGCTTTGCTCAATTTATCATGAAGCGTGCCGACGTTGTCCTCTTCGGTTATCATGACTTCTTTTTGAGTAAGGATATCGCCTGCGTCCAGTTTTTCTGCCATGTACATAATGGTAATGCCCGTTTTCTCTTTTCCCTGAAGAATCGAATAGTGTATCGGAGCCCCACCGCGCAATTCAGGGAGCAGCGATGCATGTACGTTGATGCAGCCATGCTTCGGTGCTTCCAGCAGTTCTTTCGGAAGTATTTGGCCGAAGGCTGCTGTAATGATCAAGTCCGGCTGCAGCGACAGGACTTCATCCAGTTCCTTCGGATTGCGGATTTTTTCAGGCTGAAGCACTTTTATGCCGTTTTTCAGTGCTTCAGTTTTTACAGGTGGCGCCGTCAGTTCTTTTCTCCGCCCTTTAGGCCGGTCAGGCTGAGTCACTGCTCCCACTACATTGTAGCCTTCATCGATTAGTTTTCTTAAAACCGGCACCGAAAAATCCGGTGTTCCCATAAAAACAATTCTTGTCATTGAGTTCATCCTTCCATTTCCTCAAGCTCGTCATCTTTATAATAACGCAGCACTTTGCTGGTAAATAAAATTCCATCCAGGTGGTCAATCTCATGCTGCAGCGCTCTTGCCAGAAAGCCATCCGCTTCAATCGTATATGGTTTTCCTTTCCGGTTACAGGCATGAACCTTTATATAATCGGCCCGCTTTACATCACCGAAAAGTCCGGGGAAGCTCAGACACCCTTCAGGACCTGTTTGCTCTCCCCGGCTCTCTATGATCTTAGGATTAACCAGTTCAATTTTGCCCGACTCGTCTCCAATATCTACAATAGCAATTCTTTTGGAAATCCCTACTTGAGGGGCTGCAAGACCGACTCCGTCAGAAGCGATCATGGTCTCATGCATATCTTTCAGAAGCCTTGCCAGCTCCCGGTCAAAAACTGTCACTTTCCCGGCGGGCTGTTCGAGTACCGGATCGGGATGCTCGTATATTTTCAGTATGGTCATTTTCATTCCTCCAAGCTGCTTTGAAAAAAGGGTGAAATATATAGAAAACCGGCGAATGCCGGTCATTTTAAACATTTGGCTCAACGTGCTGTTTCTGGCTGTTTTTCGTCCGCTTCACAAGTAAACCTGAAACACCGGCTCTTTTCGCACGATTTATCTATAGATAAATGCGTTACATGAGTGTTGAGGGATTTAAATCAATGGAGATGGCCAAATCGTCTCTCGCCATTTCCTGCTGATAGCGATCCATGATTTTCCTCAGGACCGGAATCAATTTTTCATCCCGTTTGTATTTTAACATGCATTGATAGCGATATCTATTTTTGATCCTGGGGATTGGAGAAGCAACAGGCCCGAGCACTTTTGTGTCCCGGTCAAGATTTTGCTTGAGAAATTGTGCAATACTCTCCATAACATCAGCTGTTTTCAGCAAATCCGGATGGGAAACATTCACAACTGCAAGGAAAAAAAACGGAGGATAAGCATGCTGCTTTCTCTCGGTCATTTCCCTTTCATAAAACCCGTCGAAATAATGGTTTTTAGCGAGCTGGATGCTGTAATGTTCTGGCGTATAAGACTGGATGACCACCTCACCGGTCAGTTCATGCCGTCCGGCCCTCCCGCTAACCTGAGTCAGGAGCTGAAACGTTTTTTCTGCTGCCCTGAAGTCAGGGAGATGGAGCATGGTGTCGGCTGCAAGCACACCAACCAGCGTGACATTTGGAAAATCAAGACCTTTCGCAATCATTTGAGTGCCCAGAAGAATATCAGCTTTTCCTTCTCCAAATTGTCCAAGCAGACGCGCGTGGGCGCCTTTTTTGGAGGTCGTGTCGACATCCATGCGGATTACGCGTGCCTCAGGGAGAACTTTTGCCAGCTCTTCCTCTACCTTTTGGGTCCCTGTCCCGAAAAAGCGGATATGTTCGCTGCTGCATTCCGGACAATCAGCAGGCATAGGCGTTTCGTGCGCACAATAATGGCATTTCAGCTTATGGCCTTGCCGGTGATAGGTCAAAGATATATCACAATTCGGGCATTGAATGACGTACCCGCAGTCGCGGCACATAACGAAGGATGAGAATCCCCTTCTATTTAAAAAGAGGACGGACTGCTCCTTCTTCTCAAGTCTCAGGCGCAGCTGTTCCAAAAGGGACGCAGAAAACATTGAACGGTTGCCGGACCGAAGCTCTTCCCGCATATCAACGACGCTCACTTCGGGCATCTCCCGCCGGTTTACCCTTTCTCTGAGAGGCAGGAGGTGATAAACGCCCTTGCTTGCTCTTGCGAAGGATTCGAGCGAAGGTGTTGCACTGCCGAGAACGACGGGGCAGTGATAGGTTTCTGCTCTCCGAATCGCCACATCCCGGGCATGATACCTCGGATTTTCTTCCTGCTTATAGCTTGATTCATGCTCTTCGTCGATAACGATGATTCCAATATTTTCAAAAGGTGCGAAGATGGCAGAACGCGCCCCTACCGCCAGCTGCACTTCCTTGCGCTGGATCTTCCTCCATTCATCATACTTTTCCCCTGTGGACAATCCGCTGTGCAATACAGCTACTTTTGAACCGAAACGTCCTTTAAATCGATCCACCATCTGAGGAGTCAGCGAAATTTCGGGTACAAGTACTATGGCCTCCCTGCCCTCTTTTATTACGCGGTCGATTGCTTGTAAATACACTTCTGTTTTTCCGCTTCCCGTCACTCCGTACATCATAAATACGTCGTGGCGGTGAGAATCAATCGATTCCAGCACTGGAGCAATAGCTTTTTGCTGTTCGTCTGTCAATGGCATATTCTCGGTCGGCTGAAAAGTTCTGTTTTCAAATGGATCGCGGTAAATTTCTTCCCAAGTCTCGATCAGGATTCCTTTTTTCACCAGAGCTTTGACCGATGCATCGGAGGCATCCGCTTTCTCTTTCAGTTCGAACGCTCCTGCAGCCGTCTTTTCTGATTTGATAAAATACTCTAGAATCGCCTTTTGCTTAGCGGCCTGGGCAGGCATGGCATCAGCTGTCCTTTTAATGAATTCAGCATCTTCGGCGATCGTGAGCTGTCTTACCTTTTTTTGTTTTCCTTTTTGGGTAACCTGATAGACCACTTCAAGTGTTCCATTTTTTATTTCTTTTTGAAGGGAAGCGAATAAACCATGGGCTTCAGCTTCTTTCCAGTCCATCTCAGCCTGCTTATGGAAAAGCGGCCGCAGGTCTGGAGCAAGCTCTTCCGAAGATCCGGTGAGGCAGATCTTTTTCTCATATTTTGCTTTCATTGCAGCCGGAAGCATCACTTGAAATGCGGATATTTGAAAACACAGCGTCTTCTCCGTCAGCCATTTCCCAAGCTCCAAAAGCTCTCCTGTAAGAGCCGGGGTTAAATCAAACAGGCCTGCAACGCTTTTCAGCTTGCTGACATCTGAGGCGGCAGCGACTTCTGTCACGAACCCCTGAACCTTCCTCGGTCCGAAGGGAACAATTACCCTTAGCCCGGGTACAATTACACTTTGCCATTTTTCAGGAACAAGATAATCAAACGGTCTGTCTGTCTGCATAGCAGGCACATCTACAATAATACGGGCAATTTTCATTCCGTCTGCTTGCCGGCTAGCATTCCGGCTGCCTCCAGAAGAATGGCTTCCGCTACTTTTTTCTTGGACATAAGAGGCAATTCTGTAACGGTTCCGTCCTTACGGTGAATGGCTGCGACATTCGTATCGGCGGCAAAGCCTGCCCCATCCTGATTTACGTTATTTGATATAATCAGATCAAGATTTTTCCTTTTTAGCTTTTGCATCGCATACTCATGGACATGATCTGTTTCGGCAGCAAAGCCGATTAATAATTGATGCTTTTTTGTTTCTCCCAGAGCTTTTAAAATATCAGGGGTCCGCTCCATTTGAATGGAAAGCATCCCATCCTGTTTTTTCATTTTATGATTTTGAGGGTGGGCCGGACGGTAATCAGCCACCGCCGCTGATTTTATCACTGCATCCTGACTAGCGAAGCGCCCGGTGACCTCATGCAGCATCTCCTCAGCTGTCTGAACTCGTATCACCGTTACGCCAGCCGGGTCTTCAAGGCTGGATGGACCGGATACGAGGGTGACTTCCGCGCCGAACTCCGCTGCTTTTTCAGCAATGGCAAAGCCCATTTTACCTGAAGAGCGATTTGAAAAAAAGCGCACCGGATCAATCGGTTCGACTGTCGGACCTGCTGTGACAAGCAATTTCTTTCCAGATAAAGGTCCGGATTCAGCGGGTTGAAAATGACTCTTAACCAGGTTTGTGATTTTATCTGGCTCTTCAAGCCTGCCCCGTCCTACATAGCCGCAAGCCAAATAGCCTTCGCTTGGCTCTACGAAGCGGTATCCATCCTCATAAAGGGTTTGTATGTTTCGCTTTACAGCCGGATGCTCATACATGTGTACATTCATTGCGGGTGCAATCCAGACAGGGGCAGTGGCGGCCAGAAGGACAGTGGTCAGCATATCATCAGCCAGACCATTGGCAATCTTCCCGATCACATTGGCAGTCGCAGGTGCAACCATGACGAGATCCGCCCAATCAGCCAGATCTATATGAGCGATAACTCTGGAGTCTTTTTCATCAAATGTATCTGTATAGACATCGTTCCTTGAAAGTGCCTGAAAGGTGAGCGGCGATACAAATTCACAGGCAGAAGCCGTCATAATGACTTTAACCTCAAAGCCTGCCTGAGTCAGTTTGCTTGTTAGGGCGGCTGCCTTATATACCGCAATGCCGCCGCTTACTCCAAGTAGAATTCTTTTTCTGTCTCCCATTGCAAACCCCCGCAATCTTCATAAATTCTTCTTCTATCTTACCAAGTTTTCGCCCAATCCCAAAGCAGAAGGCTAAAAATCTGCTGGGGACAAACGTGCTGATGCCCGAAAGGAAACTCCGCTTTGTCATAACAAGTGGCAACCTGCCTGGGCCTGCGTCCTCTTAAGCCCCTGCATTGGACGAGGTCCCCCCTGTTTCAGAGCATGAGGGACCCGTTTTTTCTGACCATTAAAAAGAGGCCGCCCCGGTTTGACGGGGAAGCCCGGAACAGCCTTTGCTAACATGGCTTCGTAAAAGTCCCCGCTTGCGGAGTCAGCTTTAGCCAGCATGAAAAATCAATTTTCTTCTTTGTCGTAAAAAAGCAGTCCTGCATCAATCTCTTCCAGTGCTTTTCCTACGTATTTATGGGAAACCGGCTTTTGAATCTGCTGGTCCTTGTAGATCTGCATTTCTCTTGCACGCTTTGAAGCTACCGTAACAAGTGTGTACTTAGAATCCAATTTGTTCATAAGCGAGTCTATAGAAGGGTTTAGCATCGTATTATTCTACCTCCGAAATTTTCTTTTTGTAACGCGGGGCAACCCGCTCCCTGCGGCAATGCTCAGCTGTGACAATTGCTTTAATGCGGTCACATGCAAGATTAACCTGGTCATTTTCAACGACATAATCATAAGCATCCATCAGCAGGATTTCTTCCTTGGCAGCCAGAAGGCGGTTTTCAATGATTTCGTCAGACTCCGTTCCGCGTGTTACGATCCGGTTTTTGAGCTCGCTTAGGGAAGGGGGCATCAGGAATATGAACAGACCTTCAGGGAACGCTTTTCTGACCTGCAGGGCCCCCTGAACCTCTATTTCCAAAAATACATCTTTTCCTTCGCTTAGCGTTTTCTCTACATAATCCACCGGCGTTCCATAATAATTGCCAACGAACTCCGCCCATTCCAGCAGCTTTTCGTTTTTAATCATATCTTCAAATTCCCCGCGGGATTTAAAGAAATAATCAATGCCGTCCACCTCACCGTTTCTAGGCTTTCGTGTCGTGACGGAAATGGAATAATGGAATTTTGTATCATCCTGTGAAAAGATCTCTTTTCTAACTGTGCCTTTGCCAACTCCCGAGGGACCAGAAAGGACAATGAGCAGTCCTCTTTCTTTCATAGCTTCTTACAACTCCTACCCTTCATCTGGTAAATCTTCTTTATTTGAAAGCCTGTGGGCGACTGTTTCAGGCTGGACTGCCGAGAGAATAATGTGATCGCTGTCCATAACGACTACGGCTCTCGTCCGGCGTCCATAAGTCGCATCAATCAGCATGCCGCGGTCTCTGGCGTCTTGGATAATCCGTTTGATCGGCGCGGATTCAGGACTAACAATTGAGATGATTCTATTGGCTGATACAATATTCCCAAAACCGATATTAATAAGTTTAATGTTCAACGTTTGCTCCCCCTATAGGATACCAGCTCTAGTTTAGCCTGAAAAACCGCGGTCTAAACAGGCGACTACTCCACGTTCTGAACCTGTTCCTTAATTTTTTCAATCATGCTTTTTAACTCCACCGCTTTTGCGGAAATCCTGCCGTCACTTGATTTAGCCCCGATCGTATTCGCTTCCCTGTTAAGCTCCTGAACGATAAAATCAAGCTTCCGCCCTATCGAATCCTTTGAAGAAAGCGCTTCTCTGAATTGCATTATATGCCCGTAAATCCGGGTCACTTCTTCGGTAATATCCGCTTTTTCAGCAAAAAGAGCAGCTTCCGTCAGGATTCTCGATTCATCTGCATCCGCTTGAAGCATCTCCTTCAGTCTGGCCGCAAGCTTTTCCCTGTACACTCTCTGTACTCCCGGCGCCAATTCCCCAATTTCATCGGCTGCGGCCTGTACTTCCTCAAGCCGTTTCTGAATATCCTGCAATAAATGGTTTCCTTCCGCAAGCCTCATTTGAAATAGCGCACCGACTGCGTCTTCTGCAGCCAGCAATACCGCTTCCAGCAATCCGGCTTGATCGTCTGAATCCTCTTCCTGAACATCATAAGCATGTTCCATCCGCAGAAGACTATCAATAGTCAGCTGATCTGCAAGCCCGTATCTCAGCTTCATCTGTTCCGCTGCACCGGCCAGCTGATCCAATAGATTCCAGTTCGCTTTGACGGTTTGCTTGGTGATCGGTTCTCCGTCTATCGTTATGTATGCTTCTAACCGGCCTCTCCGAATGCGGGCCGAGATTACTTTTTTGATTTTATCCTCAACGGACATAAGTTGTCTAGGCATTTTTATACTAATCTCGCAGAAACGATGGTTAACGGACTTCATTTCGACAGTGATCCTTCTTCCATCTTTTTCGCGTACTGCCCTTCCAAACCCTGTCATGCTGGCAATCATCTTCATCACTTCCAGTGTGCGGGAGTTGGTTTGATTCATTCCTTATTCCTGGCACTTGAGAAGAAGCCGTTTTGTGCAGATTTTCTCAAAGGCTGGTTCTCTTGCACATTCTGTTCCTGCTAAGCCAATAAAATAAGGCTTTATTAAACAATGATGCTGATATCCGCCGCTCCAGCTATCCGTTTACATGCCCGGAGACCGCTTCAATCATCCGTTGCTAATCCGTCAATAATCCGCTCTAGCAAAAGATGAAAAACAAAAAGGTAATAGACTCGCTATTACCTTGTGAATTATACCATACCAGCTCAGGATTTTCTTGTTAAAAGTGAACCTGCCAGCAAAAATGTCGGAAGTGCGGCCATTCCCATAACCAGAATCCAGTCTCTTGGTTCAATCGCGACCGTCTTGAAAATCGGCTGCAAGGGAGGATAGTAGATTACGGCCAGCATGAGCAGAATGGAAGAAGCCACGGCACCGAGCAGATAAAGATTCTCAAAAGGATTGCGGTCAAAGATTGATTTCTCGCTCCTGCAATCAAAAACATGGATAAGCTGGGCCATCACAAGGGTGGCAAAAGCAATTGTCTGGGCATAAGCGAGGTTCTCAGGATCTTTGTAATAGATAAACATAAAGGCAGCCAGGGTCGCTGCTCCTATTAAGAACCCTCGAGATAGCACTTTCCAGCCAAGCCCTCTTGAAAAAACACCCTCTTTCGGATGACGGGGTTTCCGGCTCATCAAATTTCCTTCTGGCTGATCAAGGCCGAGAGCCATGGCCGGAAGTCCGTCCGTCACAAGATTTACCCATAAAATTTGAATTGGAACCAGCGGCAGGGGCAATGCAAGGAGCATGGCAAAGAGCATCACGAGAATTTCCCCTACATTGGAAGCGAGAAGATAACGGATAAACTTTCGAATGTTTTCATAAATATTGCGTCCTTCGCGAATAGCCGATTTGATTGTGGCAAAATTGTCATCTGCCAGAATGAGCGAGGACGCTTCCTTAGCTACATCCGTTCCCGTAATTCCCATGGATATGCCGATATCCGCTGCTTTAATGGCAGGCGCATCGTTTACGCCGTCACCTGTCATGGCAACAATGTGACCCCTGTTTTGCAGCGCTTTGACTATTTTCAGCTTATGCTCAGGAGACACTCTTGCAAACACGTAGACGTTTTCCGCCGTCTTCTCAAGCTCCTCTTCAGAAAGCTTGTTAAGGGCTGAACCTTCCATCACTTTGCCCCCCGGCGGCAGGAGATCCAGCTGGTTGGCTATAGCACGTGCTGTAATCACGTGATCTCCGGTAATCATGACCGTTTTGATGCCGGCTGCCCTGCATTCTTTGATGGCCTGCTTCACTTCAGGCCTTGGGGGATCAATCATTCCCTGAAGTCCGACAAAGACCAAATCCTTCTCGGCTTCCTCCTGATTCAATTCCCGGCCCGGATTGACGGGTTTATAAGCAACAGCGATCGTCCGAAGCGCCTTAGATGCCATGCTTTCAATCGATTCTTTTATGCGCTGCGCGTATTTAGTGGACATATACTCCTGCCGGTCTTCCCATAAAACCTGTCCGGAAAGGCCAAGTAAAACATCCGGTGCTCCCTTCGTGACGACAAATCTGTTTCCGGCCGAGTCCTCTGCAATGACACTCATCATCTTCCTTGCAGAATCGAACGGAAATTCCTCAATAATCTTAAAGGAATTCCTTAAGGATGGCCGTGTGAGTCCCGCTTTCATCCCCGCGATCAGCATGGCGCCTTCCGTCGGGTCACCGTCAATCCGGCTTTCGTTCTCCTCATCCTTTAATTCAGCCGTATTGCAGAGCATCCCAAACGTTAATATTTGATGGAGTGCCTTTTCCTCTTTCGGGCTGATTGTCCGGTCTTTAAAAGTAAATGCCCCGCTAGTCTCAAATCCGGTTCCGGACACCTTCCAATGTTTTCCTCCGGACCATATATCGGTTACAGTCATTTTATTTTGCGTCATGGTTCCGGTTTTGTCTGAGCAGATGACGGATGCACAGCCAAGCGTTTCTACTGCCGGCAGCTTGCGGACAATCGATTTTTGCTTAATCATTCTTTGAACGCCAAGGGATAAGGCGACGGTAACAATGGCAGGAAGCCCCTCCGGAATGGCAGCCACCGCAAGCGATACACCCGCCAGAAACATCGCATAAAGACTGTGGCCTTGAAGGACCCCTGCTCCCACTACAAGGGCTGTTAAGAATAGCGCCGTGACAATGAGGATCTTCCCAAGCTGCTCGAGGCGCTTTTGCAGGGGGGTGTCCATCGATTCAGCAGACTGCAGGAGATCCGCAATCTGTCCCATCGCTGTTTTCATGCCGGTTCCAACTGTGAGGCCTATCCCGCTCCCCCGGGTAACAAGAGTTCCCATGAACGCCATGTTTGAGAGATCGCCTAGTCCTGGATCTTTTAGCTTTAGCGCTTCACTGGATTTTTGCACAGGAATCGATTCTCCTGTTAGAGCCGACTCCTCAATTTCCAGGCTTTTAACGGAGAGCAGCCGAAGGTCCGCCCCGATCCTGTCACCGGCCGTGAATTTTATAATATCTCCCGGAACAACTTCCCGTGAAGGGATCCTCACCCAGTCTCCCTCTCTTAGGCAGCTGACCTGTGGGGCTGATAGCTGCTTTAGAGCCTCTAATGATTTTTCTGCTCTTCTTTCTTGAAAAAAACCCAAAATTCCGTTCATAAGCACTATAGCTACGATTGCGACAGCATCAATGTACTCGCCTAGGAAAGCGGAAATAACCGTTGCTCCAAGAAGAACGAGCACCATAAAATCCTTGAATTGCCCTAAAAACAACAAAAGCGCCGAAGTTTTTTCCGCCTCCTGCAGCTCATTGTAGCCAAACTTAGCATAACGGGCTTCAACCTCATTGCCGGAGAGCCCCGATTCCCGGTCTGTGCTGACGGACTCCGCCACATCTTGAATCTCCATCTCATGCCATTTCATGATCAGCCTATCCACCCCTTGCTCTGAAATGTTGGTCAAGCTCTGCTCTACCTCCATCCTATTCAGACAAGCACGGGTTCATGACTAATTAGCATGACAGCTTGCCCAGTCCTTTCAATACCAGACAAATCGGGTGTTTTTAGTGAAAGTTCCTGGCCCTTCGCGCTATAATTGTGAGAGAATAGAATATTAGAGCTTTTTCCACTAAATTTTGAAAAACAGAGCGGGTGAAGGACATGTCATTTGATGGAATTTTCACATATGCAATAACAAAAGAGCTTCAAGGAAAGCTTGAGAGCGGGCGAATCTCTAAAATTTATCAGCCTTATAAAAATGAGCTGGTCCTGCAGATTCGTTCCGGCGGGGCAAATTATAAATTGCTTATATCAGCGCATCCCAGCTATGCCCGGATGCATTTGACCAAGGAGACATATGACAATCCGAGTACGCCGCCAATGTTCTGTATGCTTTTGCGAAAGCATCTCGAGGGCAGCGTCATTGAACGGATCGAACAAAAGGATATGGAACGGATTATCATTTTCCATGTCAAAGGCAGAAATGAACTTGGTGACATGACTTATAAGGAACTGATTGTTGAAATAATGGGGCGCCACAGCAATATGATTCTAGTTGATTCTGGGCAAAGGACGATCATTGACAGCATTAAGCATCTGCCTCCTGCCGTAAACAGCTACAGGACTGTGCTTCCGGGGCATGAATACATCTTTCCCCCTTCACAGAATAAGATGGCTCCATTCGGGATAACGGAAGAGGACGTTGTTAAAAAACTTGATTTTTTTGCGGGCAATCTCGATCGGCAGCTTGTCCAGCATTTTGCCGGCGTTTCCCCCCTTCTTGCTAAAGAAATAACGAAACGGTCCGGAATGGTTAACAGGATAACCCTCCCAAAGGCGTTTACAGAAACGATGGATACCCTTGAAAAAGGAAATTGGAAGCCTGTTATGATAACAGGCGAAGATAAGGAGGCCTTTTATTTAATTGACCTTACGCACATGAGCGGGGATCGAAAAGTATACGGATCATTAAGTGAGCTTCTTGACCGGTACTATTTCGGAAAAGCCGACCGGGACCGGGTAAAGCAGCAGGGAAACGATCTTGAACGATTTCTGCAAAATGAGTTGAAAAAAAATAAGTCAAAAATTAAAAAGCTGCAAAAATCATTACTTGATGCTGAGGATGCAGAAAAATTCCAGCTATACGGAGAACTGCTCACTGCCAATATGTATTCGATCCAGCGCGGCGATAAGAGCGCTGAGGTGATCAATTATTATGATGAAACTGGCAGTTCAGTCAAGATAGCCCTGAACCCTCAAAAAACGCCATCTGAGAATGCGCAAAGCTACTTCAACAAGTATCAAAAGGCAAAAAAATCAGTCTCTCACATCCACGAACAGGTGAAACTCGCTGAACAAGAGATTGAATATCTCGATAATCTGCTTCAGCAGATTGAGACCGCCTCTCCAAAAGATTTGGCAGAAATCCGGGAAGAGCTCCAGGATGAGGGGTATATGAAGAAAAAGCCCGATCGAAAGGGGAAAAAACCGAAGGCTGTTAATCCTGTACTCGAACAGTACCGATCCACGAGCGGGACAGTCATACTGGTCGGGAAAAACAACAAGCAAAATGAATATTTGACCAGCCGGGTGGCTGCCCGGGATGACACATGGCTTCACACAAAAGACATCCCCGGCTCACATGTGGTCATTAAATCCAGGAACCCGGAGGATGCTACAATCCGGGAAGCAGCGAACATCGCCGCCTACTTCAGCAAGGCAAGAAGTTCGGGTTCCGTTCCTGTAGATTACACACTCGTGCGGCATGTCAAAAAGCCAAACGGTTCAAAGCCGGGTTTTGTTATATATGACCGCCAGCAGACGGTATTTGTTACGCCGGATCCGGATTTGGTCAAAAAGCTGAAAGAATGAAAGCAAAAAGGAGCATAGGCTGAGCCATGCTCCTTTTTGCGGAATTGCGCTCGTAAAGGGGGAATAAATGAAAAAGGAAGGAAGCACACTAGTTCCCGATGAGATAAACAGCAAGCAATAGACCTGCGAAGTTCACCATACATAAGATTATGAAACCTGCGTGTCTTGTATTGGCGAGCAAACTGCCGTAACGAGCGGACTGGTCTTTTTCATGCGGACAGAAGATTGATTGCTTTTAGTGGTTTATAGACTGCAGAGGATCGGCTTCCCTTGCCTGCACTTCTTCATGCGGCTGGCAGCCTCCTGGGTCTCAGCTCTTCCTGGCACATCCTTCTTAAGCAGCTCTTCCCGTTACCTGTGATTATTTCAACAAGAAAAAAGACCCGTTACAGGTCTTCGTATTTTCGCTTGCTCCGTTTTTTTTCCCGACGTTCCTCATATAATGTGTCCAGTTCATCAATTGTGCCTTCCTCAATTTCATTCAAGAGAGCAATACAGATTTCTCTGGCTCTGGCAGGGCTCGCACCCCCGGTATGCACAGCAAGCGTCAGCCTTCCTTTGGAAGCGTGGCTCGGAACCTGAGTATTGCCTTCCATCGCCTCATCTGCAATGTTTACAAGCTGCAAAGGGTTCGCATTCACAGCGATGCTTTTGTTGACTTCCCTGTCATCTGTGGCAGCCACCACGAGAAGATAACCGGTTAGATCATCAAGAGCAAAAGGACGCTGCTTCCATTCAAGCAATCCTTTTGCATGAAGCTCCTGAATTTCTCCGTCTGCTTCCGGGCTGATTACCGTGATGCGCGCATTCTCCCGCAAAAAAAGCTTTAATCTTCTCACGGCTACTGCTCCGCCTCCGGCAATCAAAACCGGTTTGTCTGTTAAGTCAATCATGAAAGGAATCATTTTGCCTCCGCTTCCGGTTTTTCAGAAAGAGCCGACAGTGTCTCATTAACCCTTCTTAAAAATGCTTTTTCCGCATACATGGAGAACCCAACATATGAACAAACCGTCATGTTTTTACGGGTTGTAAGCTGACTCGCTTCTTTCTCGATTCCTTTCATTAACAGTCCGGTAAATAGCAAGTACGGAACAATGTAAATGTTCTTTTCCGGAAAATCATCAATTCTTGAGAGCATATCTGAGAAAGACGGTTCTGCAGCCGTTAAATAGCACGGGCTTATGTTCACACCTTCTGCCCTTTCAGCAATCCCCTTTGCGATTATGCCCAAATCTCTTTTAACGTCAGGATCCGAGCTTCCTCTTCCGGTGAGAAGTACCCGAACATCCTCATCTTTAGGGAGCGGACGCAGCTGCTCCAGAACTGCCTCCGCCATATCTCCCTGAACGCCGATCGGTTTCCCATATGTAACCGGTATTTCAGGATATAAGGCTCCAGCCTTTTCCAGCTCTTCAGGAATATCAAGCTTTGCATGAGCGGCAGTCAGCAGGAGCACAGGAACCGCAGCTATGCTTTCCGCTCCTTTTTTGATGCAGGCTTCAAAGCCTGACAGAATATCAGGCTCTGACAGCTCTAAAAAACAGATTTCCTGAATGGGGGCATCAACGGATTCCATGCATTTGGAGATGAATGATACAGCTTCTGCCCTTGCTTTCTCTACCCGGCTGCCATGGCATATATACAGTACAGCTTGTTTCATATTACAGCGCCTCGCTTACAGCGTTCTGGAATTTGTCTTTGCCGAACCATTTCAGCTGATCCCTATATCGGACCACGTCACCGATTATGATCATGCTTGGATTGGTAATGCCGTGCTGATCAACAGCCTTATTTATATTCTCGAGTGTTCCCGTCACGGTTTTCTGAACATCGGTAGTTCCCCAGTGAATGACGGCCGCAGGTGTAGCAGGGGATTTTCCATGATACAGCAGCTGTTCCTGTATGTAGGGGAGCTGGCTTACTCCCATATACACCGCTAATGTGTCCACACCATTAACAAGACCTTTCCAGCGCTCTTTGTCCTCTGCCTCATTTTTATAATGACCGGCAACAAATGCGACACTGCCGCTCACTTCCCGATGAGTAACAGGAATCCCGGCATATGCGGCGGCCGCTATGCCGGATGTGACTCCGGGAACGATTTCAAAATCTATTCCATTCATAGCCAAGGCCTCAGCCTCTTCCCCGCCCCGGCCGAAGACGAAAGGGTCGCCGCCTTTCAGCCTGGTGACGGTATAGCCTTTTTTAGCAAATTTAATCAGGAAACGGTTAATCGTTTCCTGTTTCATCGTATGGTAATCGGGTAGCTTGCCGCAATAAATAAGGTCAGCGCCTTCCTTTGCGTGCTCCAGCAATTCTTTGTTAACTAGCCGGTCATAAAGGATTGTATCTGCTTTCTGAATGCATCTCAAGCCTTTCACCGTGATGAGGTCCGGATCTCCCGGTCCTGCTCCTACGAGATACACCTTAGACATACGCATCCCTCCTTAATTCCATTATACCGCACATGTGACTGCAGGTAATCCGTCAGCTTAATCTTGAATGAATTTTTTGTCCTTGAGAAAGCTGATAACCTGTTCAGCACATTCCGCAGGATTATACTTCCCGCTCTGCAAAGTGATTTCAGGATGATCCGGTTTTTCGTAGGGAGAATCAATCCCTGTAAAACCTTTAATCTCCCCTTTTCTTGCTTTCTTGTATAGTCCTTTCGGATCTCTTGCTTCACATTGCTCAAGGGAACACTCTGCAAATACTTCGATGAATTCATCCGGCTCCATTATCTTGCGTACATGACTTCGGTCCTCTTTGAAGGGAGAAATGAAAGCTGTAATGACAACACTGCCCGCATCTGTAAAAAGCTTGGATACCTCTCCGATTCTTCGGATGTTTTCACGGCGGTCTTCATCTGAAAAGCCAAGGTCCCCGTTAAGCCCTTGACGAACATTGTCGCCATCAAGAACGTAAACCTGAACCCCGCTTTTATGGAGCATGCGGGCCAGTTCATTGGCTATTGTGGATTTCCCTGATCCAGAAAGTCCGGTAAACCAGATAACGAAGCTATGATGCCCGTTTTTCTCTCTCCGCTCCTGTTTTGTTATGGAGTGCTCGTGCCACGTAACATTTTTTGACTGGCTCATTGCACTTCCTCCGTTTCCGGTTTCTTCTCTTTTAACCCTTCGATCAGCACTTTAATGACCTCAGGTCTGCTGAAGGTGCTTGGAGGCACTTCGCCATTGCGGAGCATTTCCCTTACCTTTGTGCCGGAGAGGATGACTCTGTGCTCTGCGTTATGAGGGCATGATTTTGTCGTAGCCATCCCCTCGCATTTATTGCAATAAAAGCTATGTTCAAAACGGAGAGGAGTAATTCCGATCTCTTCGGGCGCGAACTCATCAAATATATGCTGGGCGTCGTATGTGCCGTAATAGTCACCGACCCCCGCATGATCTCTGCCTACAATAAAGTGTGTGCAGCCGTAATTTTTGCGGACAATGGCATGGAAAATGGCCTCTCTGGGCCCTGCATACCTCATTGCCGCAGGAAACACTCCAAGAAAAACCCGTTCTTTCGGATAATATTCGCTTAGCAGAACCCCATAGCTTTTCATACGGATTTCCGCTGAAATATCATCGGACTTTGTTTCCCCTACAAGCGGATTTAAAAACAGGCCGTCAACGGTTTCAAGTGCAGTTTTTTGAATATACTCATGCGCCCTGTGAACAGGATTGCGCGTCTGAAATCCTACAATCGTTTTCCAGCCTTTGGACGCAAAAGCGGAGCGTGTTTCGATTGGATCATAATAGTGGTCCGGAAAAGGAGGATTTGTTCGTTTTGTCATGATAATTTCACCGCTGACATAAAAATCCCCTCTTGAAAAAAGCTTTTTGACCCCGGGATGATTCCGGTCAGATGTCCGGAATACATTCACTGCTTCCTTTTCTTTATCCGGTTTATAAATCCCGCTGACCTCTATCAATCCGTAAACGGTATCTTCAAAGCTAAGCTTTGCCTGATCTCCAGCTGATAATGTCTTCGCTGCTTGGGCAGAAACAGGCAGAGTGATCGGGATCGACCACACCGTTCCATTTGTAAGTCTCGTTTTATCTACTACACTCAAATACTCCTCTTCTGGCATGAATCCTGTAAGCGGACTAAAACCTCCATTAGCCAGAAGCTCCAGATCGCTCAATGCCATCGCATCTATTTCTATCGTTTTTTTGATGAATCCTATATCTTTTCCAATTTCTGTTCGCTGAATTAAGGTTCCTCCATGCGGTGTTAAGCTCATTATAATCCTCCTATTCATATTAAAAAAGTGGGTTTTATCGTTAGATTCCCCCGCCTTGTTCATGCACGGAACTTTTTTCTTTTTTAATAGCCCTCATGAGAGACAGAACCCCAAGGGTAGCTGTCATGACTGCAATCGCAGAAAACGTGGAGTAAAAGTCTGATTTTATAAAAAGTTTGACGAGTACGTAAGAGATGGCCAAACTGACGAGCGGAGAAACAAGCCATACTTTTACAATTTTTTTCACGATCCCTTTTTGAAAAACAAGCGCTCCGCTCTTCGCAGCGCCTGAAGCCATGATTGAAGTGGAGGTAACCTGTGTTAAGGGAACGGGCAGTCCAAAAAGTGAACTGATGACTACAAGTAAAGCGCCGGTCGTGGAAATAACGATTCCTTCTGATTTGGATAAATTCGTTATTTTTTTCCCGTTCGTTTCAAGTACTCTTCCTCCTAAAAGGATGGCGCCTGCAGCTACAAAAAGCCCTCCAAGCCAGACGCCCTGCCCAACTGACATGAGATTAGCAGCGACCAGCGGTCCTACAGCGTTGGCTACATTATTCATGCCAGCTGAAAAGGCTTCAAAGAATCCTGCCGCAATCAGGAGATAGATCAGCAAGCTCCCCCTCTTTGCCTCAAGCTTTGCGAAAAGCGGTTTGGCCATTTTGCAAACAGCATAGGTGATAAAAAAAGCTGCCGCCGGAATAATGACCCAAAACGCCATGATAACAAGGATGGATTGAACATAAAGGGCCTGGAAGGCTACCCCCACCCCGACTACTGCTCCGACCGTAACTTCACTGGTGGATAACGGGATGCCCATTAAATTCGCCATGAACAAAGAGATGGCTGCCGCTCCGATAATAACAAGAACAATTTCTATGGAAATCACGGATTTGGGGATTAGTCCTGAACTGATCGTCTTCACTACTTCTCCGCCGCCCAATACAGCACCGAGGATCACACCTATTCCGCAAAGAATAAGGGCTGCCAACCTGCGGGGAATGGCCCCTGTTCCATAAGCCACTCCCATCGATGCAGCCGCTCCGCTCGCACCGATATTCATGGCGAAAAATAAGCTTAAAAAAATTGCTGCAGCTTCCATTATCATTTACTCCTCACCCGTGAAGGCCGCATTCGGTTTTCTGTGTGCCATTCCATCGTCCTGACCTGCCGTCACTTACATCAATAGCAGGCTGTGTACAAGGCTTGCAGCCTATGCTCGGGTACCCCTGATCGTGAAGCATATTGTAATCCAGATCATTCTTATGGGCGAAACGCCAGACATCCTTCCACGTCCAATGGATGAGAGGACATATTTTTATGTTCTCAAATTTGCCGTCCCTGTTTAAAAACTCTGTATCTTTTCTGGAAGGAGACTGCTCTCTTCTCAAGCCGGAAATCCACGCTTTTTCGGTGCTCATTACTTCTCTTAGCGGGAGCACTTTTCTGATTTTGCAGCATTCATTCGGATTGGTTTTCCAAAGCTCATCTCCATGCTTTGCTGCCTGCTCCGCAACCGTTAACGGAGGTTTTTTCATCGTAATGTTTAAATCAGGATACCTTGCCTTTATCCGGTCAATTAGCTCATACGTTTCTTTGAAATGTACCTCTGTATCCAGGAAAACAATTCTTGCATTCTTTTTGATTCTGGATATTAGTTCAATCAGGACGATTCCTTCGATTCCAAAGCTGCAGGCATACACCAGTTCGTCCGCATAATGGCCGTATGCCCAGCTCAGCACGTGCAGCGCTTCTTTCAAATGATCTTCATTTTCAAAATCCGGATAGCTGCCGGTCCAGTTCTCATAAGTAAGCATGTTTGCACCTCTCTTAATCTAAACACAATGGTTTTATAGCCAACAGCTTCTGCCGCAATGGCCCGGCCGGGTACTCATGTAAGCACCCGGGACAAGCAGGTCTCTTGTAAAAAAATAAAAGCGGGACAGCACCAAAGCACAATAAAACATTTATGCCACAGCGCAGGTCCCGCCTCCAGTTTGTCTGGTCAGCGATCGTGATCCCTATTCTATTTCAATCTCACTTTTTCATTTTTTTCAAGCTGAATGATCTTCCCATCTTGAATGATCAGGGTAATCGATCCATATTTCATAGCTTGAAGCATTTCCTTTAGCTTTCCCATTACTTGATCAAGCTGATCTTGCTCCCCCACGGACAGCACTCCCTTTAACAAAATAGGCTCTGACAGCATTCAAGCTGATTAAACGGCATGTAACCGGACAGCAGCCGGACCGCCTAAAATCAACAGCAAAAAGCCTTCCATTTTAGAAAGACTAGTGAGGTTTTTCCCCTTATCTCTCAAAATGGGTTCCATTTTGCTGGATTTAGCACCTTGCTTTTCAGCAGGTTGCCGGGCTTCACAGGGCCAGGTCCCTCCACCGCTCTGGATAAGTATGATGTGTATTGATTTCAAATTTTAGCACAATTCGAACGATTGTCAACCCGAGTTTTCGGGTAGGTTTTATCAAAACTAAATCAAAGCTTGAATTGACTGGTTTTTTTAAGTTAAAAAAAACTTTACGATACGATAAACTATGGATATGAGGTGATTCGTGTGAAAAAAACCATTGTATCCTGGAGCGGCGGCAAAGACAGTGCCATGATGCTTCAAGTACTCCTTGAAAATCAAGAAATTCAAGTTTGCGGATTATTTACGGCAGTGGACTCTATTACAGGTCAAGTACCTTTTCACGGAGTTACGAAAGGTCTGATTGCAAAGCAGGCAGAGGAGCTGGATTTGCCGCTTCACATCATTGAAATTCCCCCCGCCGCCTCTAATAAGGAATATGATAAAAGCATGGGAGAATTTCTTAAAACTTGCAGAGATCAGAAAATCCTGCATGCAGCCTATGGTGACCTTTTTCTTGCAGATATAAAAAAATACAGAGAAGAATTGACAGCTCGGCATGGGATGAAGGCTATTTTTCCATTATGGGGAGAGCGGCCGGACAGATTATCCAAAAAATTTCAATCGGATGGGTTTTTGGCGGTTATTTCTGGCTTAGATGGAGCCAGGCTCCCTTATGATTTTCTCGGAAGGCACTATGATGAGTCTTTTGTAAACGCTCTTTTCGCATAGATTGTTGCTATTTTGACCACCCTATCGAGAGATGTGATAATATACTCTTTCAGGAGGGGGTTTTTCTATGTTTAACGACATCTATGCCAAATTCTCAGACTTATCTAAAGAAGATCAAATTAAGCTGTTTAAACTTTTAAAAGAAAACTTCATCGATAATGTAGAAGGTGATATGAAAGATGCGTACACAACCATTAGAGAAGCACGTTTTAAAGAAGGGTTAGGTTGTGTTCATTGTGGAAGCGTGAAGGTAAAACGAAATGGCAAATACAGAGGTAGACAAAGGTATCTCTGTCGTGACTGCGGAAAGTCTTTCAATGACCTCTCCAATACACCGATTTCGGGGACACGTTATCTCGGTAAGTGGGCTAAATACTTTCAAATGATGGTCGAAGGATACACTTTACCGAAAATCGCAAAACGGTTAAGAATACACATATCTACCGCCTTTTACTGGCGGCACAAGGTTCTTTTTTCTCTTCGTACAATGGGATTTCAAATGCTAAAAGGGATTGTCGAAAGTGATGAGACCTTCTTCAGAGAGTCACTCAAAGGAAGAAAGACTTTAGATAGGGAGCCAAAGAAACGAGGCGAAAGAGATAAGAAGAGAGGGATTAGTAATCTGAAAATTGCAGTTGTGGTTGCCCAGGACCGAGGCGGTCAAGTCATTGCTCAGAAGGCTGGAACTGGTCGTGTAAAAGCAGAAGAGATAGACGCGGTTATCGGAAGCTATATTGATCCGTCTTCTTTATTGTGCACGGATACAGCCACTAACTACAAGAAATTTGCCCAAATCAAGGCACTTAAACACGAGCCAATAAACCTAAGCAAAGAGGGGTACGTCAAAAAGGGCATCTACCATCTGCAAAACGTCAATAACTATCATAAACGTTTAAAAGGATGGATGGACAGGTTCCAAGGAGTGGCTACAAAGTATTTGGATAACTATCTTTATTGGTTCAGCTTCCTTCAGCAGTGTAAGAAGTTGGCTGAAAAAGAGCAGATAAATCAAATGCTTCTTAGTTCTTGTCAAAACTCAAATAGTATAACAGTGAGATTCTTGCGTGAAGTATAAAAAAGCCATTCCTATACGGAACGGCTGCACTAATATTAAATGGAATAACCAACGAGAAATTATGAGTGTTACTTATATTTGTTCAATATTCCATTCAAACCATTTTCCGTGACCATCAGTAGCACCGATAGTTTGATTGTATTCCACTCCATCAACAATATAATCAAGGTGGAGATTCCTGTCCCAAATATTATTATAGAGATGGAAAACATCTCTCTTCTCACCAATTTTACTTACCTTATCTAAAAGTTCGTGTTTCAAATCTTCTGGTATCTGATTTGCAACGTGAGTATGGAATATACAAATTACTGTGTCTTTAGGAAGTTCTTCCGCAATGTCGGTTAGCAGGGCTATTCCGTCTCCTTCTATGAGCTCTACTGGATTCTCCTTTAAATAACTTGCTGCACCTTCAAATAACTCCAACCTTTCCTCGTGTTCCGTCCAAATAAGGGATTTCAACCAAAGATAATCCTCATCTTCTCTGAGATCACTTATATGTAGATCGATACCAACTTTTGATACAACAGGGGGACTTTCAAGAAGAAATGAAGGAGAATTCAACCCTTTAATTTCAGAAGTTATATGAACGGTGGAATTTTTATTTCCGTAAATTTCATTATCTCCATACGAATAACTATATTTGTCCCATAAAAGCTGAAGACCCGCACTTGTACCAATTTCAATAAGTGATAAAGGTTTTTTCACTTTTTTATATATCATAGAGAACAGTGGATAGAGATATGCACAACGCCTAACCTCATTAGTCTGAACCAATTTACTTTTTAGAAGTGGAATAATTTCTTCTCTATTAACATTACAAAAGTCTTTAAAATACAGGAAAAGCTCGTCATCAATTTTTCTTGGATGTGTAGTCAGGCTTGGATAATACTCTTTTAACGAATGGTCTTTCCCCTTTAATAATAAATAATGAATCGATCCAAACAATAAATTTGGTACTGGTTGTCCAACTTTTGAGTTGGAACATAATTCAAGTATTTCATCATCTTCAGAAATCTTAAAAGATAAATGTTCATACAATTGACTAGAACCTTTACATTCAATATTAGCGAAATTAGTAAATCTCAAAGATAATTGTGATTTATCCATTTCAATCCCCCCTGATCAACGTAATATACCTCAAATAGACTTATTATTGAGTTAACCAGCTCCGTTTTAGCTGAACAAGCCCTTGATAATATAATACCATAAAAAGTAAATTATTCCTTATTTAATTGATAAGCAACAATCTTTACGAAAAGAGCCTTTGTAAAAGATCTGGAAGGACGGGCAGACCCGTGCGGTGAGAATGGGGAATTTCATTCGTTTGTATATGGGGGGCCGCTGTTCAAAACAAACATTCCGTATGTTATCGGCAGAACGGAAAATAGGTTAGGATCTTTTCTGACCATGCTGATTGAAGAAAGGGATTGAAGAAGAATGGCATGGAAAGCGCTCCTCTCTATAATCGGGTATATTTTCTCCGCATTAGGATTCGCCTATGCTTTTTCATCGATGTCGAGCCGGGCAGAGCTGAACGAAATGAAGTTCACATCTGAAGGCGGACTCCGGTTATTCGCTGCCGCGGGTTTATGGTATTGGTCCACCCTCGCAAAAGCAATCCCTGAACACCGCATCCCGGTCTGGTTCCGCCTTAGCTTCACAGCTGCCGGCCTGATCGGCCTGATTTTAACCTTTTCTGTCTGGTTTTTGTAATATTGCAGCGTTCTGGTTTTTCCTTAAATATAGGAAAAAGGGGTTATCTAGTTAGTCCGTATTCCAGGCTCTCTCCCCTATTGCATATGGTTTGTTTTACTTACAAAGAAACCCCCTTGTGATGGGGGTTTTCCGTTCAGCTGGCTCTCAAAAAACAGCAAGACAAATCAATATATTCAGAAACGCGCTCAGGATCTCCAATCAGAAGCAGCCGGATTTTTCCGCCATTTTTCAAGCTTATCCAAATCTTCTTTTTGAATAAGGTTTTCTCTCCCCGCAATTTGAATGAGTGTGGAGTAATCCGTTAACGTTTGATAAGAAATCCCGTCATGACTGAAATGGCTGTCAGCGGTATCAAACCCATAGGTGAAAATGGCTGCCACACCCAATACTTCAGCTCCTGCTTCCCGAAGGGCTTTTACCGCGTGAATGGCGCTTCCTCCTGTAGAGATCAGATCTTCGATAACAACCGCACGGTCATGGCTGCCGGTCCGTCCTTCAATCAGATTCCCCTTCCCGTGCCCCTTGGCACTCCCGCGGACGTAGCACATCGGCAGTCCGAGGAGATCACTCACAAGTGCAGCATGTGGGATGCCGGCTGTCGCAGTGCCGGCAATCAGTGTTGCATCCGGGTAGTGCTCCTGAATCACATTAGCCAGGCCTTCTGCAATGCTTTTCCTTATTTGCGGATAGGATAATGTAAGCCGGTTATCACAATAGATCGGAGATTCAATGCCGCTTGCCCATACGAACGGTTCGTTCGGCTTAAGTGTGACAGCTCCAATGTCCAGAAGAGATTTTGCTATCGTGTGTTTCATTGTACAACACCCTCCCATTCTTTCAGCATCTGATTATAGGCTTGCATCGGTTCACTTTTTGCAGTGATGCTTCTGCCGGCGACCATACTGGTAACGTTCTTCCTGCGAGCAATTTCGGGAGTGGCAATTCTGGTTTGATCTGCAGGAGCCTCACCGGCAAATCGAATACCGGGTGTAACGGTTATAAATTCTTCCCCAAGCGATGCCTTCACCTGCGCAGATTCCCACACACTGCAAACCACCCCGTCCAATCCTGCCTGTTTTACAAGGCCCGCGTAATGAATAACAGTCTCATCCATTTCCCTATGGATGAGAAGCTCATTATTTAATACTCTTTGGGATGTGCTTGTCAGCTGTGTTACACCAATGAGGATCGGCCGCTTTTGGCCGGAAGATGTTCCTGAATCAAGTCCTTCCAGGGCGGCTTCCATCATGTTCACACCGCCGGCAGCATGGACATTCACCATATCAATCTCTAATGAGGCTAAAGCTTTCATTGCTTTTTTTACAGTGTTTGGGATATCGTGAAGCTTTAAATCAAGAAAGACTTGATGTCCTTTTGATTTCAGCCACTCCACTATTGCGGGGCCTTCCTTGTAAAACAGCTCCATTCCAGCTTTTAAATAAAAAGATTGCGGATCCATTCTGCTTAAAAAGCGGTCTGTTTCCAGTTTGTTCTCAAAATCAAGCGCGATGATAACCGGCTGCATAGTCATGGCTCCTTCCAATACATTCTTTAATGTGACTGAATCCGTAACGGGCAAGTACTTCCGGTAATGCATCAATGATTTCCGAACAGATGAATGGATTGACGAAGTTGGCGGTTCCTACTGCAACCGCACTCGCTCCGGCATACAGAAACTCCAGGACATCCTCTGCTGACTGGATCCCCCCCATTCCAATAATCGGGATGGATACAGCCCGGCTGACTTCATGGACCATCCGGATTGCTACAGGCTTAATGGCCGGTCCGGAGAGCCCGCCCGTTTTGTTGGCTAAAACCGGTTTGCCGGTTTTTAAATCGAGCCTCATCCCAAGAAGCGTGTTGATCATCGTCAGCCCGTCTGCACCAGCCTGCTCAGCAGCTGCGGCTATTTCAGAAATATGGGTTACATTAGGGGAAAGCTTGACATATACGGGAACACTGGATACCTTTTTAACAGCTTTCGTTAAATCCGCCGCCATGTTTGGGTCCGTTCCAAAAGCGATTCCTCCTGTCTTCACATTCGGACAGGAAATATTCAGCTCCAGTGCCGCTACATTCGGGCAGGCACTGATTTTCTCCGCTACCGCCACATAATCTTCGACACTTGAACCTGCCACATTGGCAATGATCGGAACATCATAAGCCTCCAGTCTGGGAAGCTCTTCTCCTATCACTCCGTAAAGACCGGGATTTTGAAGGCCGATAGCGTTTAGCATGCCGCCTGGTGTTTCTGCTACCCGAGGTGTCTCATTGCCGAATCTTGCTTCAGGAGTAGCCGCCTTTATCATGATGGCGCCAAGCTTGTTCAGATCATAAAGATTGGCGAATTCTTTGCCGAAACCGAAGCAGCCTGAAGCCGGCATGATTGGGTTTTTAAGCTCCAGCCCCGGTAATTTCACTTCTAACATGACGGCAGCACCACCTCTCCCGCTCTAAAGACCGGACCGTCCGAACAAACTTTCTTATAGCCGTGAGGGGAATCCGGCACATGGCACACACAGGCAAAGCAGGCACCGATTCCGCAGCCCATTCTCTCTTCGAGGGAAAGGTAAACCTCCCTGTCGTGAAAAAGGGTTTCAATCGCCTTCAGCATTGGTGTCGGACCGCAGGCATAGACCCGTTCAAAGCGGAGATCATACAGGCTGATCGCATCCGTCACAAAACCTTTCAAACCCAAGCTGCCGTCCACCGTTGTAATATACGTATCACCAAGTCTCTCAAAGTCCGTTTCATAAAATGCATGATCTTTGCTTTCAAAGCCGAGCACGTGGACAGGTTCTGCACCAAAAGCCTTCAATCGGCGGGACAGTTCGTAAAGAGGCGGGACGCCGATCCCTCCTCCGATCAGCAGCATTCTCTTACCGGAAAGAGAAGAGTCCACCGGAAATCCATTCCCCAGGGGACCGATTACATCAAGCAGGTCTCCAGGGGATCTTTTTGAAAGAAGGACGGTGCCTTCTCCTCCTTTTCTGTATAGGAGCGTTAGCGTTTGTTCTTTTTTCTCAATCTTTGCTATGCTGATCGGTCTTCTCAGGAGCGGAACTACGGTTTCTGATACCTTCACATGGACAAACTGCCCCGGAGTATTCATCTGTTCCGTCATCTTCCCTTTTAAAACAAGCTCAAATACGTCCTTAGCCATTTCACGGTTTGCCAAAACGAGCATGTTCTCCTTTACGATCATGAATGGATTACCTCCCGCTTCGGATTCAGCTGCTGCATCGCTTCAGTGGAAAAGCTCATGGACTCGAGCACCCTGAGAATGGCCTTAGCCGTATCAAGGGAGGTCAGGCAAGGCACTCCATTTTCAACAGATTCCCTGCGGATTTTAAAGCCGTCTCTTTCCGGCTGCTTCCCTCTTGTCAGCGTATTGATCACAAATTGGGCTTCGCCATTTCTGATGACATCCAAAAGATTCGGCTGCTGTTCACTGACTTTATTCACGATTTTAGCTGGAATGCCAGCCTCCCTTAAATAATCAGCCGTTCCGCTCGTTGCAAGAATCTGATAGCCGATCCGGTTAAAGCGTTTCGCGATTTCAAGTCCTTCTGTTTTATCTTTATCGGCGACGGTAAGCAGAACTGATCCATATTTATGGATTTGGATTCCTGAAGCAACCAGGCCCTTGTACAGAGCTTTTTCAAGCGTTGCATCCTTGCCCATCACTTCACCTGTCGACTTCATTTCCGGGCCGAGCGTAATATCGACCATTCTCAGCTTCGCGAAAGAGAAAACAGGTACTTTTACAAATACGCCGGATTTTTCCTCTGCAAGCCCTGTTTCATATCCCATATCCTTGAGCTTTTGTCCAAGCACGACTTTGGCAGCCAGATTGGCCATTGGAATACCGGTAATCTTGCTTAAAAACGGCACAGTACGGCTTGACCTTGGGTTGACTTCCAGCACGAATACATCGTCTTGGTAAATAACGAATTGAATGTTCAGAAGCCCTGAGATGTTCAAGCCCTTTGCCAGCGCGATGGTATGCTCAATGATTTTGGTTTTACAGCTTGCAGTCAATGTTTGAGGAGGATAAACCGCGATTGAATCCCCCGAATGCACGCCAGCCCTCTCGATGTGCTCCATAATGCCGGGGATCACAACCGTCTCACCATCCGCAATGGCATCCACCTCAATTTCTTTTCCGGTTAAGTATTTATCAATCAGGACAGGGTGCGCCGGATTGACCTTAACGGCATTATTCATGTAATGCAGCAGTTCATCCTCCCTGTAGACGATTTCCATCGCCCTGCCCCCGAGCACATAGGAGGGGCGCACAAGAACCGGATAGCCGATTTCGCCGGCGATATGAGCAGCCTCTTTAGAAGATACAGCAGTCTTTCCTTGCGGCTGCGGGATGTCCAGGTCTTGCAGCGTTTGTTCAAACTTATCCCGGTTTTCAGCCCGGTCCAAATCCTCCAGTGACGTTCCAAGAATTTTCACTCCTCTTGCAGAAAGCTCATCTGCCAGATTGATCGCCGTCTGCCCGCCAAATTGAACCACTACCCCAATCGGCTTTTCCAGTTCGATTACATGCATTACATCTTCAGCGGTTAGTGGTTCAAAATAAAGCTTATCGGAGATGCTGAAATCAGTTGAAACGGTCTCAGGATTGTTATTGATAATAATGGCTTCATAACCGGCTTCCTTGATTGCCCATACTGAATGAACAGTGGCATAATCAAATTCCACTCCCTGTCCGATTCTGATCGGACCGGAGCCTAGCACCAAAACGCTACCGCGTGAGGTGACGGCCGATTCGTTTTCATCCTCATACGTTCCGTAAAAGTAGGGTGTTGAAGACTCGAATTCCGCAGCGCACGTGTCAACCATTTTGTAGACGGGCATTAGGCCTGTCTGTTTTCTGAGCTCGTAAATTTCCCTCTCATTTGAAGACCAGAGCTTCGCAACTGCCTCATCCGAAAAGCCATTGCTCTTAGCCTGCTTTAAAACTTCTAAGTCAAAGGGGGAGTGTCCAATTTGCTTTTCAAGCTCAATGATTCCGTTAAGCTTTGAAAGAAAGAATAAATCGATTTTGCTCCATTCATGAAGCGTCACCGGTGTGATTCCTCTTCTTAATGCTTCAGCAAGGTAAAAAAGCCGCTCATCCCCGGCTTTTCGTATCCGTTTTTCAATGTGGGGATCGTCCAGTTCTGCCGCAGCCTTGAGCTCTATATGATTCACATCGGCTTCAAGGGAACGGATGGCCTTAAGCAAAGACTCCTCGAACGTCCGCCCGATCGCCATCACTTCCCCTGTCGCCTTCATTTGCGTACCGAGCCATCTGTTGGCGGATTCAAACTTATCAAATGGCCAGCGCGGAATTTTCGTCACGATATAATCCAGCGCCGGTTCAAAGCATGCATACGTTTTTCCAGTGACAGGGTTCATCATTTCATCCAGTGTGAGGCCGACGGCAATTTTGGCAGCAAGCTTAGCGATCGGATAGCCGGTAGCTTTTGATGCCAGTGCAGATGAACGGCTGACCCTCGGGTTTACCTCGATGATGTAATACTGAAAGCTGTCCGGGTCAAGCGCAAGCTGGACGTTGCAGCCTCCCTCTATGCCGAGCGCTCTTATGATTTTAAGGGATACATTGCGGAGCATCTGATATTCCCTATCGCTTAAGGTCTGGGACGGGGCAACGACAATGCTGTCACCGGTATGGATGCCAACCGGATCAAAGTTTTCCATGTTGCATACGACAATCGCATGATCGCCACTGTCTCTCATCACTTCGTACTCAATTTCTTTAAATCCAGCTATGCTTTTTTCCAGAAGGCATTGGGTAGCCGGACTCACTTTAAGACCGTAGGCCACGATTTCCGCAAGCTCCTCCTCATTGCTGCAGATCCCTCCCCCTGTTCCTCCGAGCGTAAAGGCGGGCCTTACAATGATGGGGTAGCCAATCTGGCCGGCAAAAACAAAGGCTTCTTCCACTGTATGAACGATTTCGCTGTCCGGTACAGGTTCACCGAGCTCATTCATGAGTCTGCGGAACAGGTCCCGGTCCTCCGCTTTTTGGATGGCTTCAAGGCTGGTTCCAAGAATCTCAACCCCGCACTCTTCCAGAACACCAGATTCCGCAAGCTCGACAGCCAGATTAAGACCGGTCTGTCCTCCTAATGTGGGAACAAGGGCATCCGGCTGCTCCTTCCTGATGATATTGCTGACAAATTCTGCAGTAAGCGGTTCAATGTACACATGATCTGCAATTTCCGTGTCTGTCATTATGGTAGCCGGATTGGAATTGACAAGAACGACCTCATATCCTTCTTCTTTAAGAGCAATACAAGCCTGTGTGCCTGCATAATCAAATTCAGCTGCCTGGCCTATAACGATGGGGCCAGAACCAATTACAAGGATCTTTTGAATGTCTGTGCGCTTCGGCATTATCGATTCCCTACCTTCCGTTTCGTTTCAATCAGTTCCATGAATTCATCAAACAGCCCGTTGGCATCCTCCGGACCAGGTGAGGCCTCCGGATGATACTGCACAGTGAAAGCTGCCAGGCTGTTATGTTTTAGCCCTTCAATTGTCCGGTCATTGAGAGCAAGATGTGTAACTTCAAGATCTGTATGAAGCAAGGACGCTTCCCTGACTGTGTACCCGTGATTTTGCGAGGTGATGGCGACTTTTCCCGACTGCAGATCCTTTACAGGGTGGTTGGAGCCGCGGTGTCCAAACTTCATTTTCTCTGTGTCTGCCCCGCAGGCGAGAGCAAAGAGCTGATGCCCAAGACAGATACCAAAGAGCGGGACCTTCCCCAAGACGCCTTTTATCATCTCAATTCCTTCCGGGACATCCTTTGGATCCCCGGGGCCATTCGATAGCATAATGCCATCCGGATTCAGCTGAAGAACCGCTTCTGCTGAAGTATTGTGCGGCACAACCACAACATCACAATGTCTCTTGTTCAGCTCTCTCAAAATCCCGTGCTTCATTCCAAAGTCCACGAGCACAACCCGCCGCCCCCGACCTGGACTTGCGTAGGGAGTTTTCGCTGATACTCTCTCCACTTGATTGACCGGGAGACGGACGGCTTTCAGCTTTTCCAGTACTTCTGCCGGGTCCGCATTTCCAGAGATGAGGGCACCCTTGAGCGTTCCGTGGCTGCGGATGATTCTCGTAAGCTTCCTTGTATCAATTCCGGATAAGCCCGGGATGTCTTTCATTTTCAAGTATTCATCAAGCGAATAACCGCTCCTCCAATTAGAGGGAAAAAGGGAATGCTCTTTTACAATCAGACCGCCTGTAAAGGGGGTTATGGATTCAAAATCATCCCGGTTGATGCCGTAATTTCCAATCAGCGGATACGTTAAGGTCACAATCTGTCCGCAGTAGGAAGGATCTGAAAGGATCTCCTGATATCCGGTCATTCCTGTATTAAAAACAATTTCTCCAATCGAGTCTCTTTCACTTCCAAATCCGTTTCCTTCAAAAACGGTCCCATCTTCCAGTACAAGCAAACGCTTCATGTCCGGACTCCCCTTTCATCAAAAACAATGTTTCCTTCTGCTATCGTTACTACAGGCCATCCGCTGCAGCTCCAGCCTGCAAATGGAGTATTTTTTCCTTTTGAAAGAAATCCGGCGGGATCAATTGTTCTTTCTTCTGCCAGATCAATCATCACAAGGTCTGCTGGCGCCCCTTCTGAAAGGGTTCCATACGGCAGTCCAAATGTTTCGGCAGGACGGATCGTCATCCATTTCAACAGCTGGCCTAACGTCGCTTTCCCTGGTAAAACAAGATGGGTATATAAGAGCGGGAAGGCCGTTTCAAGTCCTGTGATTCCGAAAGGAGCGAGTTTTATTCCTTCCGATTTTTCTTCAGCAGTGTGAGGCGCATGATCTGTTGCGATCAGATCGATTGTTCCATCGAGCAAGCCTTCAAGCAGGGCGTCACGGTCCTCTTTTCCTCTAAGCGGGGGATTCATTTTAAAATTCGGGTCAAGCCCGGGGATATCCTCGTCACACAGCAGCAGGTGGTGGGGCGTTACTTCCGCTGTGACATTGATTCCCGCCCTTTTTGCATCTCTCACCGTTCTGACGGATTCTTTCGTACTGATGTGGCAAACGTGATAATGACACCCCGCTGCTTCAGCAAGCAGGATATCCCTGGCAATATGTACAGACTCACAAACAGAGGGAATTCCATTCAGCTGATGTTTTTCAGCAAATTCCCCTGCATGCACGGCTCCTCTGTTGATTAAGGAGTTGTCCTCACAATGTGCTGCGATGCTCAGATTTGCTGCTGCCGCTCTTTTCATCGCCTCAAACATCATTCCCGCTTCCTGAACCCCCACCCCATCATCTGTAAGGGCAAAGGCTCCTGCTGTTTTTAAAGCGGTAAAGTCTGTGAGCTCCTTTCCAGCCTGTCTGACAGTGATGGATGCGTATGGCAGAACTCTTACTGATGCCTTCTGACTGATCCTCCTGATCAGCTTTTCCATTTGCTCTTGATGATCCGGGACAGGGCGGGTGTTCGGCATGGCTGCAATGGTTGTGAATCCGCCCCTGGCTGCTGCCTTCGTTCCGGTTTCAATGGTTTCTTTGTGCTCGCCTCCCGGTTCCCTTAAATGGACATGTACATCCACAAAGCCTGCGGAAACGAGATGACCGGATGCATCGATGACTTGATGGTCCCCTGCCTCAAGCTGTGGCGCGGCTTTAGCTATTTTTCCGTCTTCGATCAGAAAATCCTGCTTTAGAAAATTCCCTCCGTCGTCTAAAACTTTTGCGTTTTTAAGAATATAAGACATGGTGATTCTCTCCTTTATTCAGCATTTTAGAAGCAAGTGAGCGTGCTAAGCAGGCCATTCGGACATACACTCCGTTTTCCATTTGCCTGAAAATTCTGGAACGGCTGCACTCAACAAGGAAGTCATCGATTTCCACCCCTCTATTGACCGGGGCGGGATGCATGATTATTGCCCCCGACTTCATTCTTCTTTCCCGCTCTTTCGTTAAGCCATATGAAGCAAGATAAGCATCCGGGCTCTTTATCGCAGCTGTATGCCTTTCATGCTGAATGCGGAGCAGCATGACAGCATCCGACTGCTCGATCGCTTCATCCGTGCTTGTGATCCTTCCAAAAGGATTGGCCGGGTCCTGCCACTCAGGCGGTCCCGCAAACAACACCTCAGCCCCGAGTCTTGCCAGGGTTTCTGCGTTGGATTTTGCTACGCGGCTGTGTCTGATATCCCCGTGGATGCTTACAGTCAGGCCTTTAAAGCATTTAAATTCCTCATGAATGGTCATTAGGTCCAGCAGAGATTGAGTGGGGTGATTTCCGCAGCCGTCACCAGCATTTAGGATAGGAATGCTGACCCGTTCCCTTAAAGAATCAAAATACCGGTCAAGAGGATGGCGAATAATAACGGCGTGGGCCCCAATCGCCTCCATCGTCCGGACTGTATCATAAAGGGTTTCCCCTTTTTGGACGCTCGAGCTCTCCGCCTGAAAATTCAAAACATGGAGACCCAGTTTTTTTTCAGCCACTTCAAAGCTGAAGCGTGTTCTCGTACTCGGCTCAAAAAACAGATTGGCAGCAAAAACCGGTTCAGCCCTGAGAGAAGGAAGGTTCCCTGCTTTCATCCTACAGGCCAGTTCAACAATCCAGTTGATCTCTTCCAGGGAAAGTTCCGACATGGTTAACAAATGCTTCATCTTCTTCCTCCTTCAGTTTTTATAAAAAAACACCCTGAACATACCGGTTCAGGGTGCACGAAAGCAGAAGGGCCAGCCGGCCATTCTTTACACCCTTGCAAGCCTCTCCGGACTTTTTTAAAAGGTATGAGTATTTAGGAAACAGCAGATTTTTTATGATCTGTTTCCTTTTCAAGATGAAGCGTATCCGCTCCCGCCTTGCCGGGGAGCACAGCATTCAGGATAATGCCGATGATTGCCGCGAGCGCCATGCCATGCAGTTCGAAGCTTTCGCCGACTTTGATGACCGCTCCTCCGATTCCGATCACCAGAATGACCGAGGAGATGATCAGGTTCCTTTTATCGCCCAAATCCATTTTGCTGTCAATCATCATTCTGAGACCGGAGGATGCGATGATTCCGAAAAGAAGGATGGAGACCCCTCCCATCACTGGAGTGGGAATGGAACTGATTAAAGCCGAGATCTTCCCGATAAAACCGAACGTAATGGCAAGGACGGCAGCACCGCCAAGAACATATACACTGTAAACCCGGGTAATCGCGAGTACTCCAATGTTTTCACCATAGGTTGTATTCGGAGGCCCCCCCAGCAGGGCCGCAGCCATCGTCGCAAGTCCGTCTCCTAAAATCGAGCGGTGCAGGCCAGGTTTTTCTACTAAATCTTTGCCAATGACATTGCTTAAAACCATTTGGTGTCCAATATGCTCTGAGAGCGTTACAAGGGCTACCGGAGCCATCAGCAGGAGGATCTGCCAGGTAAATTGCGGCTGATAATCCACAAACGGGATGGTGAAATCGGGCACCTGAATAAATCCTGCTTTGATGACTTTGCTGAAATCCACGATTCCGATTGCAAGGGAGTAAAGATAACCGGTGAAAATACCAATCAGAACCGGAATCAGGCTGAAAAATCCTTTAAAGAAGATAGAACAGATAACGGTTACGGCAAGTGTCACCAGTGCTGCAGAAAAGTAAAGCAGACTGTAATCACCCGCAGGGTTGTTGGTTGCCATATCGACTGCGGTTCCGGCCAGTCCAAGCCCGATGACGATGATGACAGGTCCAACTACAACCGGCGGAAGCATTCTGAGAATCCAATTGTGGCCAGTCGCCTTAATTATGAGCGCTACCGCAGCATATACAGCACCTGCAAGCATGCTTCCGACCATAGCCGCACCCGGGCCTCCTCCGGTCTGAGCCGCCACGAGCGGGGCAATAAATGCAAAGGACGAGCCGAGATAAGCCGGCACCTGGAACTTGGTGATCAGCAGAAATATGAGAGTCCCGACACCGCTTGAGATAAGTGCAACAGCGGGATCCATCTTCACGAGAAACGGAACCAGAATTGTGGCGCCAAACATAGCGAAAAGGTGCTGGAAGCTTAAAGTGAGCCAAACGGGAGCTTTTGGTTTTTCATGAATGTCTAAAACGATTTTTTCATTTTTCATCTATCTCTCTCCTCCTAAAAAAACCTCTTTGCCGGATTCAGCAAAGAGGTACACAGAAATACACGCATCTTAAAAACAGATGCTGATTCCGGTTCTCTTTGCCGTCTCACGGGACTGCTTTAAAAAGAACTAGCTATTTTTTTCATAGATGGATACAGAGTCGCTTTCATCGACTTCTTCCATTTCAACCACTATCTTTTCAGAGCTTGAGGTCGGGATGTTTTTCCCTACAAAATCTGCCCTGATCGGCAGCTCCCTGTGCCCCCTGTCAACCAGGACGGCGAGCTGGATGGCAGCCGGCCTGCCCATGTCTACAAGAGCATCCATTGCTGCCCTGACCGTTCTTCCTGTGTAGAGCACATCATCAACGAGAATCACTTTTTTATCCAGGATCGGCTCCGGGACATCCGAACCTTTTACGAGCGGTTCCTGATTGCCCGTCTTCTTAGTCAAGTCATCGCGGTACAGGGTAATATCAAGCTCCCCGATTGGAATGTCTTTTCCCTCAATCTGGCGGATTTTCTCCTGCAGCCTGTTTGCGAGATAAATCCCCCGTGTTTTAATTCCGATCAGGAGACAATCATCTATGCCTTTGTTTCGTTCAATGATTTCATGTGCAATTCGGGTTAGAGCTCTGCGAATCGCCTGTTCGTCCAGCACAACCGCTTTTTTGGACATAACGTCTGCCTCCCTTCAAATAAAAAATGCCCTCTCATCCTGTTGGGAAAAGAGGGCATGGGAGTACCATTGTTTAATCATTAACCGTACCCTTCCCAGCCTCACAGGACTGAAATTAAAGGTTCTATTCAACTAAAGTTATTATGTCAAAATCATTCCTGCCTGTCAACGGTTATTTCTCAAGCTGTGTTAAAAGCTTGCTGAAATACTCAGGCAGCGGTGCTTCGAACTCCATGTACTCGCCGGTCCGGGGGTGATTGAATCCCAGGACGCCTGCGTGCAGCGCCTGTCCTTCAAGCGAAAGCGTTTTTCGCGGTCCGTATTTCGGATCTCCCGCGAGCGGATAGCCAATGTATTTCATGTGTACACGAATCTGGTGGGTTCTTCCCGTCTCCAGCTGGCATTCAATATAAGTAAAATCTTTATAACGGTCCAGCACTTTAAAGTGAGTGACAGCATCCCGGCTGTTTTCTCTCGTAACCGTCATGCTTTGGCGGTCTTGCTTATCCCGGCCGATCGGTGCGTTGACCGTACCTTGATCATGCGATATATTTCCATGCACGAGCGCTTTATAGCGCCGGGTAACACTTTTTTCAACGAGCTGGTCTACCAGCGATTCATGAGCAAGATCATTCTTTGCCACCATCAGCAGCCCGGATGTATCTTTATCAATGCGGTGGACAATCCCGGGACGCATCACCCCGTTTATACCTGAAAGGTCATTGCAGTGCGCCATCAGGCCATTTACAAGAGTGCCTGTCACGTGTCCGGGTGCAGGATGAACCACCATACCCTTCGGCTTATTCACCACCAGAACGTCACTGTCCTCATAGTAAACGTCCAAATTCATTTCCTCTGCTTCAACATTCAATTCTTCGGGCTCCGGGATCTCGACTGAGACCTGATCTCCTTCTGCCCCTTTATAATTGTTCTTTACTGCCTGGCCATTAACCAGCACCAGCCCGCTTTTCATAAGAGACTGAATTTGTGTTCTTGACCAGTTTTCATTTATGGCAGAAAGGATTTTATCGAGCCTGTCTCCAGCCTGCTCTTTATCAATTGTATACTCATGGATGTCCATTACTGTGCTTGCCCCTCTTTTTTCTCATTTTTACTGTCGATTAGCATTTGAATAAATAAAAGTGCCACCCCAATGCATAAGGCAGAGTCTGCTATGTTAAATATTGGAAAATTATAGGAGAAAATAAAGGTTTGTATAAAATCGACGACCTCCTGGTAACGGACCCGGTCGATAAAATTTCCGATGGCTCCCCCAAGCATCAAACCTAATGAAGCTCCTAAAAGTCCCGCTTTCAGAACAAACTTTTGAATATAGTACACGATTGCTGCGGTCACCACAATCGTAACAATGTAGAAAAACCACATTTGCCCCTGAAGAATTCCCCATGCGGCACCTTGATTGCGATGGGAAGTAATATAGAAAAAATCTTCAATAACAGGAATGCTTTCCCCGATTTCCAGGTTTTGGACAATCAGCCACTTTGTGAGCTGATCAAGAATGATTACCGCAACTGCTATTATGTAGCTTACTAAACGCACGTACGTTCCCCCAGGCATTCAAATTAGATACAATGAATTTTATCATAAAAATTTGAAAAGAGTAAGGAATAGAGAAAAAAACCGTTCAACTGTGTGAACGGCTATAGTAAACCATTTCTCCCGCATAATCTGAATTGCCGTTTGGTGAATAGGGAAGTGACTTTTTCTCATACTGATCCAGGTAGGAAAAATCATGAACGTTTCTTGCCGTCGGCAAATATTTCAGACTGGAAATTGGCAGGGACAGGCCAGTTTTTTCACAGAACCCGTAAGAGCCGGTATCCATTTTGCTTAGCGCGTGTTCGACATCCCTCAGCTCTTCTTTAACATGATGCAAAATCGTTCCATTGTGCGCTCCATCATGGTCTGATTCAAACATAGAGTGGTGGAACAACCGCTCCTGAAGCTCCTTCCGCATTAATTCAAGCTCCTTTCGGATCGAAAAAAAATCATTGCTCAATGCGGCTCAACTCCTGCTGTAAGGTTTGTAAAAATAGTTTATCCGTTCAGCGGAGTCTAACCCTGTTCATTTTTTTCCACAGATGACTATTGCCGGGAAACGAGGAGCTGTTTCAATCAAATAAGGGAGTTAACTGTGTTTAAAAAGGGGCTGCCGAGTAATTCCTTTTGAATTTTAATGAAAAGCTCTGTTAAACTTGGCTGTTGATTGCAGCTAGCAGGCGCTCGCTTATCCAAGGACTGGGCGGTGAGCCTCCTCCTCGCTTAGCTTTTAGCTCGGAGTCTCACGCCTTCCGCTCCAATCAACAGGTGTGAAAAATCAACACGATGCTTTAACAAAGCCTAATGAAAAGAGCTGTTGACCTGACTGATTTTCACTTCAGGCCGCTCAGCAGCGGGCGTAGCGGGTGGTAACCTCTTGGGAAACTTGGAGGTAAGCACCTTGCGCTTCAAACAGCCACACCGGCCGGTTTGGATCAAAGCGATTTTCACAAATAAGCCCCCGGAATGACCCGGGGGTTTTTTGTTTCTATATTTTCCATTGAAAGGACTTTTTAGACAGCCCCTTCCATTGGTTAAGATGTATATTCTTCTTTTACTATGCTTGCACAGCGGGCGCACAGACCTGGATGTTCAAGGTCCTTTCCTGTTTCAGGCGTTACAATCCAGCAGCGCTCACATGTTCCGCCCTCGGCCGCCTCAACAGTAATCTTCATGTTGCTGAAGTGCTGCGCATGAGCCGGAGCCGAATTCAGATCTCCGCCAATTTCAAAGCCCGAGACAATGAAGAGCTGCTTTAAATCCTCTTCGACTGACCCAAGAAGCGCTGCCGTTTTATGGTCTGGATAAAGTGTGATCTTCGCAGTCAGTGACTTGCCAATGACCTTCTCACTTCTGGCGTTTTCAAGAGCTTTTAGAACATCGTCGCGAAGCGTCATAAAGGCATCCCATTTTTCCTCAAGCACTTCAGCATTTTCGATCTCCATGCTTTCCGGCATATCCGTCAGCTGTACACTCTTTGCCGCTTCGGAGTCAATATGCTCCCAGACTTCATCTGCTGTGTGAGGGAGGATAGGCGCCGTAAGCTTTGTAAGTGCGAGCAGAGTTTGATGAAGGACCGTTTGGATGGCACGGCGGTCCGGGTGATCTTTCCCTTCAATGTATAGAACATCCTTTGCAAAATCAAGGTAAAAGGAGCTCAATTCAATCGTAAAGAAGTTATGAACTGCATGATAGATCACGGCAAATTCATACTCTTCATACGCTTTTTTCACTTTATCAATGAGCTTGTTAAGCTTTACGAGCATGTAGCGGTCAACATCCCGCAGATTTTCCCAGTCTGCTGCGTCTGCCGGAGTAAAATCGGCAAGGTTTCCAAGAAGGAAGCGGAACGTGTTCCGGATTTTCCGGTATACTTCAGCGACCTGCTTAAGAATAGCGTCGGATACCCGTACATCTGCCTGATAGTCCACGGAAGCGACCCATAAGCGGAGAATGTCCCCACCGAGCTGGTTCATTACTTTGGAAGGCAAGACAACGTTTCCGATCGATTTACTCATTTTTCTGCCCTGGCCGTCCAGTGCAAACCCATGGCTAAGCACCCCTTTATAAGGCGCTTTGCCTGTTACAGCTACAGATGTGGACAAGGAGGAGTTAAACCAGCCTCTATACTGATCCGAGCCCTCCAGATAAAGATCAGCCGGCCGCTTGAGATCTTCACGCTCATGAAGAACTGCCTGGTGGGAAGAACCCGAATCAAACCAGACGTCCATTATATCCATCTCGCGGGAGAACGTGCCGTTCGGGCTTCCTTTATGTGTGAATCCCTCAGGCAGAAGATTTTTTGTTTCACGCTCAAACCACACGTTGGAGCCGTGTTTCCGGAATAGACCGGATACGTGGCTGATTGTTTCATCTGTAATGATCGGCTCGCCATTCTCTGCATAAAAAACAGGAATCGGAACTCCCCAGGCGCGCTGTCTGGAAATACACCAGTCTCCGCGGTCTCTAACCATATTAAACAGCCTGGTTTCTCCCCAAGCAGGGACCCATTTTGTTTCTTTAACAGCTTCCAGCAATTCAGACCGGAAATCTTTAATGGATGCAAACCATTGGGCCGTTGCTCTGAAGATGGTTGGCTTCTTTGTTCTCCAGTCATGCGGATAGGAGTGGGTGATAAAGGAAAGCTTCAAAAGCGCCCCGTTTTCCTGAAGCTTTTCGGTGATGGGTTTGTTCGCTTCATCGTAAAAAAGCCCTTCAAACCCGGGAGCTTCCTCGGTCATTACTCCTTTTTCATTGACTGGGCAAAGCACATCAAGGCCATACTCTTTCCCGACTAAAAAGTCATCTTCCCCGTGGCCAGGCGCCGTGTGAACGCAGCCAGTACCGGCATCTGTCGTAACATGCCCGCCAAGGACGACGAGTGATTCTCTTTCATAGAGCGGATGTTTCGCAGCTATCCGGTCCATTTCCTTCCCTTTCAGGGTTCTGACGGTTTCGAAGTCCTGCCATTCAAGCTCTTTCGCTACGGAGGCAAGCAGCTCTGTGGCAACTACATATTTCGCGTCATTTGCCCGCACGACGGTGTATTCAAGATCTGGATGCACAGCAATTCCAAGGTTCGCTGGAATGGTCCATGGAGTTGTGGTCCAGATGACAATTTTTTCATCCTCCTCCAAAACACCTTTTCCATCTGCTACGTCAAACGCAACGTAAATAGAGGGAGATTTTTTATCCTGATACTCAATTTCAGCTTCTGCAAGGGCTGACTCACTTGAAGGAGACCAGTAAACAGGCTTTAAACCTTTATAAATATACCCCTTTTTAGCCATTTCTCCGAAAACAAGAATTTGCTGCGCTTCATATTCAGGTTTCATCGTGACATAAGGGTGATCCCAGTCTCCTCTTACCCCCAGACGTTTAAACTGCTCGCGCTGGCTTTCAATTTGAGTCCAGGCGTATTCTTCGCAAAGCTTTCGGAAATCTGCTACAGACATTTCCTTGCGGTTCACTTTTTTGTTTTTAGTCAAAGCCGTTTCTATCGGAAGACCATGTGTATCCCAGCCCGGGACATAAGGGGCGTTATAGCCGCTCATCGATTTGTAGCGGACGATAAAATCCTTTAGAATTTTATTAAGTGCATGACCCATATGGATATCACCGTTGGCATAGGGAGGGCCATCATGCAGAATAAATAGAGGACGGTCCTTCGTATGCTCCTGAACCATTTTGTAGATGTTCATTTCTTCCCATTTTTCCTGCATTTCCGGTTCTCGCTTTGGCAGATTGCCGCGCATAGGGAACTCCGTTTTTGGCATAAGCAGCGTATTTTTATAATCCATTCCGTTTCCTCCTAAAATAAAATACAAAAAAGCCTTCTCATCCCTGTGGAAAGGGACGAGAAGGCTTGCTTCACGCGGTACCACCCTTATAGACACGCAAAAAACGCATCCGCTTAAGCATTCGTATCGGGAATGATGCGCCTTCCCTACTCAGTTTTTCAGGAAGGAACTCAAGGGTGATGTTCGTCTGAAAACTTTACCCGGGCTCCCACCGCCCCCGGTTCGCTGAATAAAGGCTCCATTCAGATTACTATCCCTGTCATCGTCGGTTCATATTTCGATTGTGCTCAAATTATATGCGAATATCCGGCAAAAAGTCAAGGACGGTATTTTGCTTCTTCATCCTCGCCGGCATAAACAGCTTCCACTTCGTATTCGAGCAGATGATCCCAATCATCATTCTTTAAAAGATCAAGCTGTGCTTCAATCAGCATCTGGAAACGGGTGCGGAATACTTTAGACTGTTTTTTAAGCTCTTCGATATCCATGGCAATTCTGCGGGATTTCGAAAGGGATTCATTAATGATGCGGTCGGCATTTTTTTCGGCTTCCTTTATGATCAGCTTAGCTTCCTTTTGAGCATTGCGCTTTACTTCTTCAGCCGTTTCCTGTGCAATCAGAATGGATTTATTCAAGGTTTCCTCAATGACCGTATAGTGGCTCAGCTTTTCTTCCATATCTGCAACGCGTGCTTCAGACTCTTTCTTGTCACGGATGACCATTTCATAATCTTTAATAATCTGATCCAGAAACTCATTTACTTCGTCTTCATCATAACCGCGGAACCCTTTATTAAATTCCTTATTATGAATATCAAGCGGTGTTAAAGGCACTATAGGCCACCTCCATATGTATCGGTATACGTCCCTGCATACCATTATAATTCATTATTCGTGAATTTTGGGGCAAAACCTCCAAATTTCACGATTATTTTTGCCGCCCATAGTGCATTCTGATCTTGTCTTTTTTCGTCCGGCCAAGAATTTCTGTGATTTTGCTTCTGCCATACCCTCTTACAGAAATTGTGTCCCCTTCCTGACACTCCATTGCCCCCTGCTCTGCTGTGCGCCAGTTTACCTTAATATGCCCTGCCTGCAAAAGGGGCTGAACCTTTTGCCGCGAAAGTCCATAAATCGCAGCGGCTACTGCATCAAGGCGGAGAGAACTGACAGTCGCCGATGCCTCATTCCAGCTCTCCGTCACGGCAATGGCATTAGAGAAGCTGATTTTTTTCAGCTCCACTTTAGATTTCCCAATTTCAGTTAGCTGAAGCCTCAGGAAATCATCCATTTCCTTTGCCGCCACAAGCTGAATGACTTCGTTTTCCATCAATATATCTCCGTATTTGGAACGCTTAAGTCCAATGGACATTAACGCTCCAAGCACTTGAGGGTGTTCAAGGGCTACAAATTTTGCAGGGTAGCTGATTTCGTATAGGATCAGATCAAAGTCTTCTTTCCCGGGTTTCATGTAATCAGGATGAATAAGAGCTCTTTTTCTCTCTGCTCCAGGGGCGCCGCCGTCGAAAGCTGCTTTAGTCTCCATTTGATCGCCTACAATTGACTGTACGATTTCCTGCTCCCTGGGGTCCAAAAAGTCCGTAAGTTTCGCACTGTAAGAGCTTTGGACGAAATCCTTCCAGCCCATTACTTTTTCAACAAAATCCCGCTCATCTTCTCTGAAATGCTGAAATAAATCTGTCATGTTATCACCGTTTCTATATAATGGGTGCTTCGTTCACGTTTTACCTAAGGCGTAAAAGTAAAAACACGGATACTCAGCTATCAAGTGCATTCACTTAAACTGGTGCCGTGTTTTCTCTGCACACATAGAAAAAGGGACTTTTTCGTCCCTTTAAATCAGCTGATCATATTGTATAAAGACCATAGACCGCCTTGTGCAAGATTCAGAACAAGGATGGCTACAATTGGAGAAAAGTCGATCATTCCGAAAGATGGAATGATTCTACGGAAAGGCTCTAAAAACGGTTCGCAGATTGAAGCGAGAATTTCTCCAAATTTAGTTTCTCTCGCGTTCGGAAACCAGGACATCAGAATGTAAATGATGATGGCGTACGAATAAAACCGCAGCAAATACCCTAATACTGTAAAAACAATGCTCATTGTCCATTACCACCTTTGAGGTTCATCTTCAACTGCCAGTTCAGAGATTGTGCCCGATACATCTACGTTATCAGGCGTACAAAGGAAGATATTCAGCCCTACCTTCTGTATATCTCCGCCTATCGCATAAACTGTTCCACTCAGAAAATCGACGATTCGTTTCGCCTGATCATGCTGGATGCGCTGAAGATTCACGACGATTGCCCGGCGGTTTTTCAGCTGATCTGCAATATCCTGAGCTTCCGAATAAGCGCGGGGCTCGCATAAAACTACTTTAGAGGATTTTTGCACACTTTGCAAACTAACGACATTTTGTTTGCCTTCTTTTTTTGCTGCCGGCTGCTCGGCAGATCCATATTCCTCTTCAAATGTTTGTTCTTCCTGGTACTCGTAATCCTCTTCATCCAGCACAAAAAAATTCTTAAAGCGGTTTTTAATACTCATGTTTACACCTCCTGGTTTATCCTACAAGGGAAGAGCCGATTCGAATAAACGTAGCTCCCTCTTCGATCGCAACTGTATAATCATTTGACATCCCCATTGAAAGATCATCACAAGGGGCGTGGCTCAATTCCATAGCCTTCACTTTGTCCCTAAGCTGCCTTAAAGATTGGAAGGTCTGCCGGATGAGCCCTTTGTCATCCGTGTTTGGCGCCATGGTCATGAGTCCTGAAATCAGGATATTCGGATATTCCCTGCACGCCTCGATGAAGGGGATGGTTTCGTCCGGAGACAATCCATGTTTGGATTCCTCGCCAGAAGTGTTTACCTGCACAAAGCATTTAACGGGAGCGTCTGCCCGTTTATCAATTTCTTTTGCAAGTGAGAGCCTGTCCAGTGAATGTATGTAATCGATCTTATCAATAACATTTTTCACTTTTCTCGTTTGAAGAGAGCCGATAAAATGCCAAACCGCCCGGTCCCCAATACGGTCAAATTTGCCGGAGAGACCTTCATCCCTGTTCTCTCCGAGATGAAGAATTCCCGCTTCAACCGCTTCCTCTGCCCGGTCTGCTGTCACATACTTGGTTACTGCCACTACATGGACATCTTTACGGTTCCTGCCTGACCGCCTGCAGGCTGCTTCAATATTCCCAATGATTGCAGTCAGATTTTGTTTTACTTCCAATCAGGAATCCTCCTCTTTTAAACCTATAAAACCGATCATTCGGCCCGTTCGGCCGGCATCTCTTCTATGGGAGAAGAATAAATCCTTTTCGCAGCAGGTGCACAGTCCGGAGACGGAAATCTGGTTATCGGAAAGACCTGCTTTTTTCAGCAAAGCTGCATTTAGTTTTTTTAAATCCAGACGGTATTGACCCGGCTCTGTTTCTACCCAGGGAAGCTCTTCATGGTGATTAAACAGTTTGTTCACTTTTGAAATGACACTGTCGTCGACTTTATAGCAGCATGGGCCGATTGAAGGACCAATCGCGGCATGAATATTTTCAAGAGAAGCACCCTCTGCTTCAAGCCAGGCAGCAATCATTTCACCGCCAATATTTAACACGCTTCCTTTCCATCCTGCATGGGCAATTCCGATGAGTTTCGCCTTTTTTTCATAAAAAAAGATTGGTACACAGTCTGCATATGCAAGGGCTAGGACAAGACCAGTCTGATTTGTGTAAAGTCCATCTGCTTCCAGTATCGCCTGATCGTAATGAAAGGCACCGCTTCCTCTTTCCTTTTGACCGGCTTTGACTATTCTTTTTCCATGAACCTGGTCTGCAAACACCCAGTTTTCCAGAGATATGCCTGCCTCAGCGGCGCATAACCTCCGGTTCGCCACGACGTCCTCCCGAACATCCTGGACATGGAGGCCCATATTTAAAGATGCATATGGATCCTTGCTGGTCCCTCCATCTTTCACCGTAAAACCTGCCAGGATGGAGGAGTCCACTCCTGTAAAACGGTTCAGGCTCAAAAATGTATCCCGGTCACTTGAAAACAGCTCAGAACTCATACCGATCTCCTTTTCGACAAAAATCCTATGATGAATGCCTTTATTTTACCACATCTTTCCCTTGATGTTCATAAATAAAGGGCAAATTTAATCATTTATAAGCCTCTGATTCTTTCTAATCCTGGGAAGCTTCTTTTGAAGCTACGCGGACCAAAATGACGTCTTCTCCAATCTTTACTATGTTTCGCCACGGGATGACAAATTCCTCTTCCCGCCCGAAAAATCCAAGCATTTTCCCCGGGCCTGAGATGATGATCGCCTGGATTTTTCCTGTCGTCACATTAATGTCGAAATCCCCGATGCTTCCAAGCTTTTTTCCATCAGAAACGTTGACAATATCCTTAGTCTGGAACTCGGAAATATTCATCATGCACTCCATCTCTCCTTAACAAATCTCTTATTAACCAATGTATGACCGGTTTGGTTCAGTATTCTAAATACCGGTACGCGCGGCGCCAATTTCCTCAGCAAAACCCTGGCCCGTAAAATATCTTCAGCAAAAAAGGAACCTCGCCGTTTCCGGCTCAGTTCCTATGGCTTGTCCCTATTGCTGGATGTTCTTGTTCATTTGCTTTATAGCAGCCTTCTCAAGCCTTGATACCTGGGCCTGTGATATTCCAATTTCGTCTGCCACTTCCATCTGGGTCTTTCCTTGAAAGAAACGCTTCCTGAGGATAAGCTTTTCCCTGTCATTCAGCCGTCTCATTCCTTCTTTTAAAGCAAGCTCTTCAATCCACTGAATATCTCTGTTGCGTTCATCGCTGAGCTGATCCATAACGTAAATCGGGTCTCCGCCATCATTGTAGATCGGCTCAAACAGGGATACAGGATCCTGTATGGCATCCAGGGCAAATACGATCTCTTCATGAGGAACTTCAAGGACTTTTGCAATTTCTTCTGCAGAAGGTTCTCTTGATGTCTGAGTCATCAGCTTTTCCCTTACTTGAAGGGCTTTATACGCGATGTCTCTTAAGGAACGGGAAACCCTTATCGGATTATTATCCCTCAAATACCTTCTAATCTCCCCGATGATCATAGGTACAGCGTATGTTGAAAATTTAACATTTTGTCCCAGGTCGAAGTTATCGATGGATTTCATAAGCCCGATGCAGCCGACTTGAAATAAATCATCGACAAACTCCCCACGGTTGTTGAAACGCTGGATGACACTCAGAACCAATCTGAGATTTCCATTTACGAGTTTTTCTCTTGCTGAGTTGTTCCCGCTCTGCATTTCTCTGAAGAGAATTCTCATTTCTTCATTTTTCAGCACGGGAAGTTTTGAGGTGTCTACTCCGCAAATTTCTACTTTATTTCGTGTCACATCTTTCCCTCCAGTCAGGAGCTGCTGTACAAAAAACAGTATTTCCTGCAGTTGGAAAAATATGCACATTGGAAACAGCTCATGACTGCACTTTTTGCTTTGGTCCAAATAAAAAAAGGGTTTGTCTCCCCTTTTATTTTTTCTGTTCTATTCGCCTGCCGGCAGCCGGCTGGTTATCCAAGGGCGGCTCTATACCTGTCTCTTCGCCTCGCCCGGCCTGCCCCAGCAGCTTCTGCTCCGATCAGCAGGTGCTGCAATAGTCATCACCCTGCTTGAATACAGGATGGCATATTAGAAAATCATACCATTTTGTTGAATTCCTTCCTTAATCGCTTAATAATCCTTTTCTCGAGCCGTGAAATGTATGATTGCGAAATTCCGAGCATGTCCGCTACATCTTTTTGCGTTTTCTCCTCTCCGCCCTGCAGTCCGAAACGGAGCTCCATAATTTGTTTTTCTCTTTCATTCAGCTGCTGAAGAGCCTTCAACAGCAATTTTTTGTCAACGTTTGCTTCCAGGTCCTTAGTAATAATATCATCATCCGTTCCAAGCACATCAGACAAAAGAAGCTCATTGCCGTCCCAATCAATATTCAAAGGTTCATCAAATGAAACTTCAGACCGTATTTTGTTGTTTCTTCTCAAATACATTAGTATTTCATTTTCAATACACCTGGAAGCATATGTAGCCAGCTTTATTTTTTTTTCTGGATTAAACGTATTGACCGCTTTAATCAGCCCGATTGTTCCTATGCTGATCAAGTCTTCAATATTTATTCCAGTATTTTCAAATTTTCTGGCAATGTAGACAACAAGCCTGAGATTCCGTTCAATTAAAATAGCTCTTGCCGCCTGATCCCCTTTCGGCAGTTTTTTCAAAAGAATCTCTTCTTCATCTTTATTAAGCGGGGGCGGCAGTGCCTCACTGCCTCCGATATAATAGATTTCATCCGTCTTTAAGCCGAGCTTGGTTAGGATTTTATACCACCAGTATGTCACTTTGAGCCTTAAGTTTTTCATTTTTCTCCCCCTTCTAATTTTAAAGGATGCGGGTAAATTAATAATAATTTGGTTATATTAGGACACATGTGCCGAGGCTGCCCCCTGAAGCATTTGCGGATGAACAATGCAGCTAAAGTCCCCATCGGCCGAAAGTTTGGATGAACTCAGCCCGATAATGGCTTTTTTCACGCTGATTTCTTCTTTTTCTGTATGAATTGTGATCGAATCCGGCTTCAGACCGATTAAGAATTGATTTTGCTGCCCTACGCCTCTGTAGGGGATAATCCGCATTCTTAAACCCCAGTGCTCGTCTAGCTCCGGCAGATTTTCAAGAATGTGTCCGGACATCACATGATCTGCCAGCTCTACCGGAATCTCATCTCTCAGCAGGGCCGTATCTGCAATCATGACAGGAGTCCGGGTGATGGGATCAAACAGCTGGTTCCCGCTGTCAATTAAACCTTTCATCGATAGAACGGAGTCGCCAAATACCGCTGTAACATTCACAATTTCATGATATTGAAGCTTTTTCACCTGAACATCCTTTCCGCGTCCGGATGAAAACAGCCACAGCAGCGGGAAACCGCAGATAACCAAAATCCAGGATACCGGGTCTCCAAATCCTGTCGTCTGTGTAACAAGTACACCGTTTGCAAGATAGCTGTCCTGCTGAAGAAAATAGTGCGTCCCGATCAGGCCTCCACCAATAGCAAACGTGACAAAATAAAACATAAGCATATTTTGCAGAAAATAGCTGATGCGGACAAAACCATAAGCTGTATAGACCATAGCAGCAGAAATGAGAACTTTTCCTCCGGGGCTGCTGAAAAACGGGCTCACTGGGGTAAACATGAATAAGATGATCGATGAACCAATCAAGCTTCCCAGCAAAAGCCGATACCACACTTTCGGCCTTTTCAAAAACACTGAGGTAAGCAGCAGCAAAAACAAGTCAAATAAAAAATTCAGCATCCATATGACATCTAGATAAACGGACAATGTTCAACCTACTTCCTTAACAGGCTAATGATTGTCTTATATGCAGGATATAGCCATAAGTATATAGAGATCGTCCTGTAAAGTCTGTCAATTCATGAAGGGGAAACCCGTGTTTTTTTCAGGGGTTTTGTCGGAACAAAACCCCTTCTATCCGGAGAGTTTCTCTTAACCGGAGCATAAAAAAAAGCCTGGCATCATCGATGTGCCAGGCTTAAACTCTATTTATCTTCTTCTGTTGCGGTTGCGCAGGAAGGTAGGTATATCCAGTGCATCGTCCGGCTGCTGCTGGCGGGGAGTTTCATTGTATGGTGCAGGTTCCTCGCGCTTTACCTCACGATCACGCTCGCGTTTCTGAGGCATAGCAGGCTTGTTAGGAGCAGGCTGAGCCGTTCCTCCGAAGCGAGGCTGTTTAGGAGGGTTAATCTCCTGCTCGCTGAAGCCGGTCGCAATGACAGTAACTACGATCTCATCCTTAAGGTTTTCATTAATTACAGAACCGAAAATCATATTCACTTCCTGATCGGAAGCAGAAGCAACGATATCCGCGGCTTCCTGAACTTCATAAAGACTTAAGTTGGCACCGCCCGTAATGTTCATCAAGACACCTTGAGCTCCATCTATGGATGTTTCAAGAAGCGGACTTGAGATAGCTTTTTTAGCAGCTTCAGCCGCTCTGCTTTCTCCAGTGGCAACACCAATTCCCATCAGGGCAGATCCACGGTTGGACATGATGGTTTTAACATCAGCAAAGTCAAGGTTGATCAGACCGGGTACTGCGATTAAATCCGAAATACCTTGTACACCTTGACGCAGTACGTTGTCTGCCTCTCTGAAGGCTTCAAGCATCGGTGTATTTTTATCAACAATTTCGAGAAGACGGTCATTTGGAATGACAATCAGCGTATCAACGGATTCTTTCATAGATGAAATTCCGCCTGAAGCCTGCATCGCACGCTTTCTTCCTTCAAAAGTGAACGGACGTGTTACAACTCCAACAGTTAATGCACCTAAATCTTTTGCAATTTGAGCTATGACAGGGGCTGCACCTGTACCTGTTCCTCCGCCCATTCCGGCTGTCACAAATACCATGTCAGCGCCTCGAAGCGCTTCTTCAATCTGCTCTTTGCTTTCTTCCGCTGCCTTTTTCCCGACTTCAGGGTTGGCACCTGCGCCAAGACCTCTCGTAAGCTTAGAGCCTATTTGCATTTTTACTTCTGCTTTTGATAGATTCAGTGCCTGTGCATCCGTGTTGACGGCAATGAATTCCACCCCTTGAACTCCATGCTCGATCATGCGGTTTACTGCGTTGTTCCCGCCTCCGCCTACACCTATTACTTTTATTGTTGCTAAACCGTCAATATTCGTTTCAAACTCCAACATGCATAATCCTCCTAATCCATCAATCACTTCTGGTTGATCGTTTTAATCAAAGAAGTAGCCGAAAAACTTTTTCACTTTGCTTTGCTTCTTATCTTCATTTGGCTGTTTAGGCTTGCTTGTCCGCTGAGGCTGTTCTTCTCTTACAGCTGCCGCCTGTTCAGTGTAAGCTTCCTGGGATACGTTGGAACCAATTCTTCTTCCCTGAATTTTAGCATTTTTGTAAGCAAATTGGATAAGCCCTACACCTGTCATATACCGCGGCTCTCTGACCCCTATATAATCAGGGCTTGCAATTCTCACACTGCTCTGTAGCATATCCTGTGCAAGCTCAAGCACTCCAGGCATGCTGACTGTGCCGCCGGTAAGCACGAAACCGCCCGGCATATCTCTGACTCCGAGACGTGCAAGCTCATGCTGCACCATTTCAAATAGCTCCTCGAGTCTTGCTTCAATGATATCAGAGATTTCCAGCTGGTTAAATTGCTGTTTTTGATCCGTACCAATTATCGATACTTCAAAAACCTCGTCCGGTGAAGCATGATCATAAAATGCATGCCCATGCTTTACCTTGATTCTCTCCGCCTCTTCAGTAGCGGTCCGTAAGCCAATGGACAAATCCTTAGTAAGATGCTCTCCCCCTATTGGAAGGACGGAAGATGACCGGAGATGACCCTGCTCAAAAAGAGCGATCGTTGTGGAGCCGCCGCCTATATCTATCATGGCAACTCCGAGATTTTTCTCATCCCGGGAAAGTGCTACAGAACCGGCAGCCAGCGGCTGGAGACAAATGTCTGTAATTTCAAGCCCCGCACGTTCCACACAGCGAAGCAAATTATGTAAGATTGTTTTGGAACCGGTAATGATTGTCCCTTCCATTTCAAGCCTTACCCCAAGCATTCCGCGGGGATCATTTATTTCATCCAGACCGTCGACAATAAACTGACGGGGTATGACATCAATAATTTCTCTTTCAGGAGGAATCGACATAACCTGTGCCGCTTCTATAACGCGGCGGACATCTTCATTGGCGATTTCCCTGTTTTCACTGGAAACCGCAACCACTCCATGACATTCCTGAAGATGTACATGGTTTCCGGCAACCCCTACTACAACTCTTTTAAGTGGAATTCCTACCATGCGCTCCGCTTGTTCAACGGCTTTCTTAATAGAATGAACGGTTTCGTCTATATCTACGATCGAACCCTTTTTTAATCCTTCTGACTTGACGTTCCCAACACCTATTACGTTAAGAGCATCATCGGCCATTTCTCCGATGATTACTTTAACACTGGATGTACCGATGTCGAGACTCACGAAGATTTCACTGTTGTTCATTCTATGGCACCTCCTTCTCTCTCTACATTTCTATTCTATTATTTGATAAGCTGGATTACAATCTGGATCTTGGATTAGGGCACGATTTACGTGTGTAATCTGCCTTTTCATGCCAAAAACAGCAGAATCGCTCCTTTTCGGTTAGGCCAGAAATTCCGCTATAGGAATTTATTCGGCAAAAGAAGCATTTTTCCCTCTAGTTTACTCAACTTTTTTTACATTTTTCCTGGCTTCACTCCATTTAGCAATCAGAATTCTCCTGATAACCGCAATGTTTTGAAACAGCCTTACACCAAAGGCAAAGACCGCCACCAGATATAAGTCTACACCAAGATGTACACCCAGAAAAGCTAAAGCCGCTGCCAATAAAATGTTAAAAAAGAAGCCGGACACGAACACAAGCTCATCGTATATGTTTTGAAGCTGGGCGCGTATTCCCCCAAGCAGGGTATCCAAGGCAGCCAGGATCGCAATGGACAGGTAATTTGAGTACTCTGCAGGGATTTTAATTTCAGTGGTAAAACCAAGAGCAATCCCGAGGATCAGCCCAAGCACTGGCAGCCACATTAGTTAGTTCCCCCTTTAACGCCTTCATCATATGAAAGCTTGCCGCTGGGGATTTTCTTATCGCTTCCCGGAATCACGATATCAGATGAGGGATCCTCTGCTTCAAGCTTAATATTATCGATGGCGAACAAGTCATGAGTACCGGATGCTTTAACCCTGTCAGACAGCTTTTCTGCATCCTCCGCAATGATTCTGATTTCAATGGGAAGCGAATTTAATGAGTAGCCGTCCATTTTCGTCACTCCATTTATGTCACGGATTACGGTTGTGCCGGTAACCCTTATGCCATTGATGGAAATATACTTTGCATCGTACGTATTCAGTTCATTTAACAGTCTTCTCAGCAGGTCCGGTGAGACAGATAGAGTATTTTCCCCAATAAGCTCTTCATTAAACAGTGGTTTCAGGTGAAGCGCGAGCCCTTCTCCTTTTACTTCGGTTAAACCGGCTTGGATTTTGAGCTCCTGCAGCGTATTTTTCAAAGCAGCTTCACCCGCCGCCTCTTCCCCTGATTCATAGGTGCTTAAAAGCTCATCGTATTTTCTTATACCTGCCACCAGCTCCGTATGTTTTTTCTGTTCTTCCTTTAAATCTTCCCTGATTTCCCATAGGTCCCTTGTGTCTCGAATAACCGGCTCCTTTATCGATAGAAACTGAACGGACAGCATAAAACCGAAGAGACCCATGATCAGCGTGTAGCCCACTATCTTTTTCTGTCCTGACACATTCTTTACTCCTTACATCTATGAGCGATCAGGATGCACGTTCACCCTGAAGCATAGGTTTCATTGTAATCTCACTTTTCTTTTCAGATTTTACGACGATATTGTCGAAGACGAGCTGATCAGATATTCCGCCTGAAATAGTAAAGGCAGCAAGCATCGTATCCGGGTCCCCTATCGCAGATATGACGAACGGAGCTGGGAACTGATTTCCATCCACTGTCACAACCGGGCCGTTGCAGTAAATATAGGAGTCTGCAGAAATTCGCTGCCCGTTGATTGAGACAGCAGAAGCACCGGAAATTAAAAGTTCATTGATTACTTTAAAGATGTGGCTTTCGTGAACAATATAATTATTGGCATTTTCATCGGCAGGTACGTAAGAAGAGTCTTCGAGGGTAATCTGAACCCCCTCCCCTTTCACGCCAATTTCACCGACATACATTCTAAGCTCTTCAATTTCTTCCACCATGACGCTTGAAGCCTGCTTGTCTTTCTTTAGGTTTTCTTCAAGCTTTTGTACGCTTTGCTGTTTTTTATGCAGCTCTTCCCCAAGCTCAAGATTCTTTTCTTCCTGTTCCACGAGAAGCTGCCTTGATTCATATTCTTTATTCCACTTTTCTGCTGAAATGCTTCCCTTGCTTCCTTCATTCGTAAGCTGGTAGGAGAACGCAATCAAATATCCCAGGACAAGCATAACCATGGAGAGCAGAATATACTTACCCTTGAACTTCATCTGTCTCTTCTCCCTGTTTTGTTTTTCCGCTGTTTTCTTCAGGCTTGTCAAAGGATTCAAAATACGTGCCCACTTCCATATGAATGATCCCTTTTGAACCTGGCTTCAGCTGAGACACAATTGAAGGATAATCCTTAATCTTTTCTGCTATGTTCCTCACGGAGCCGCTGATGATAAACCCTTCGTTCATATACAATGTGATATGCCAGGAATCATTCTTCTCAGGTGTATGGTAAATCTCTGAAATGGAGGCGGTGATTGGCTTCGGAATTTTCAGAAGAGCGGTTGCCATTTCCTGAAGGTGTTCAGCGTCGTTCCAATTGATCAATATTGGAGCATCAGCAGGCAGCGACTGTGCGTCCGATTTTATTACCACTCCGTTTTCAAGTATCGGCAGATAGCTTCCATTTTTTTCAGCATAAGCCACCCGCCTATACTCTTCGACTTGAAGAGTGACTTTATTGGGGAAAGTCTTTAAAACTTGTACAGATTTTATTTCTTTTAGTTTTTTTACATTTGCTATTGTCTTGTCTTCATTAAGATTCCAGAAGCCTGTCCCCTTCTCAACTCCGCTGGCTTTCAGGATTTCCTTTTCAATTGAGTGGGAATTTCCTGTTACTTCAAGGACCGCTATTTTACTGAGCGGAGACTGAAAATAAATAACAAGAAGAATCAAAATGAAAAACAGGCACAAAAACATAATGAGCCTTTTATTGGTTTTTTGCTTGCGCTGCTGTTTCAATTTGGGGATGCGGTCTTCGATCGAAACAATTTTTTCCTGTTCCATTCGATTATTCAAATTCCCAATCACCTTTCTGAACAAAAGCGGAAGGGAGTGCATAAAGCTTTAAGCGCCATCTGCAGCAAAGAACGGACGTGGTGCATAGGTCTGCAGCAGTGTTTGGGTTTTGCGGCGCTGCAGCGGTACGCAGACATGAGCCTTCCTTTTTCTTTTCCGCTGACATTCATTCTATAGTTTTCTACTGTAATTCAAAATTTATAATATAAACAAACGGCATCCAGGATGCCGTTTTACATTTTTCCTATATTAGTCATTATAGCACAATAGGCGGATTAATTAAGCTGTTTTATCAGGTTTCCGCCCGATAATTTCGACTTCTGTTTCAAGCTCCACTCCATATTGTTCAAAAATGGTTTTTTTAATAAATGCAATCAGATTCAATACATCTGCAGCCGTTGCACCGCCTGCATTCACAATAAAGTTCCCGTGCATATCCGAGACTTGCGCTCCGCCTATCCTATGACCTTTCAGCCCTGCTTTTTCTACCAGTGCCCCTGCATATTCAGGCAGCGGGTTCCTGAATATGCTCCCTGCACATGGATAATTCCAGGGCTGGGTTTCTCTCCGGTAATCTTTATTTTTCTGCATGATTTTCACAATGGATTCCTTTTCGCCAGCTTCCAATTGAAGGACAGCTTCCAGGCAAATTCCGGGTCGCTTATTTTGAAGAATTGAAGTGCGGTAGGAGAACTGCAGGTCTTCTTTTGTAAGCCAGGCAATGGTGCCATCTTCAAACAAGATGCGGGCTTTCAGCAGTATTTTGCTCATATCCGAGCCGTGCGCTCCTGCATTCATGTAGACTGCCCCGCCTATAGAACCGGGGATGCCGCTTGCAAATTCAAGTCCTGAAAAACCTTTTTTGCTGATAATAGTAGCAAGCTTAATCACAGAATAACCGCCGCCAACCGTCAGTATGTCACCGTCCAGCTCCATATGGTCCAGGCCATCGGAAAGCTTGATTACCACTCCTTCAATTCCCTCATCTGAAACGAGAAGATTGGAGCCTCTGCCGATTGCCCGCCACTTGATCTTGTATTTCTTAACAATCTGGATGATGGTTTCAATGCTCTCAACCCCATCAGGCTGTACAAGACAATCCGCCGGTCCGCCTATTTTCATCGTAGTATGCTTGGATAATGGTTCATTGACCAGTATTTTGCCAACTTTTGCCTCTTCTAACTCTCTGATGACGTTCTCCATTATGCCCTCCTGTAAAACAATCATTAATTTTTGCTGCCTGATACTTCTTCCAGCACCTCTGCGAGCCGGGCCGCTGCATCGGGCATCCCGATTTCAGAGGAAGCAGTCCTCATATTCATTAGCTTTGCTTCATCCTTCATAATGCTGTCTATTTCGCTGAGAAGCGATTTCCCTGTTAAATCCTTTTCCAGCATCAAAACAGCAGCACCTTTATCACTTAGAGACCTCGCGTTGACTTCCTGATGGTTCGCTGTAACATACGGACTTGGAATAAGAATGCTTGGAAGCCCCAGCGCTGTGATTTCAGCTATGGATGTAGCGCCTGCTCTTCCAACGATCAAATCTGTTCCGGCCAGCACTTCCGGCATATTGTGGATGAATGGCTTGATAATTACATTTTCAGGAAATCCGAGTGTCTTTGCTTCTTCTGCGACTTGATTATAATGAACTTCACCTGTAACGTAAAGAATCTGGTAATCTTTTTTTTCTAAATCCGGAAGAACCTCTAGAATGGCCTTATTTATCGGCCTCGCTCCCCTGCTCCCGCCAAAAACGAGGACAGATTTTTTCCCGGGCTTTAACCCTGCAGACAATTTACCTTTTTCCCCGTTTACCCCTGCGACTTCAGAAGCACGCGGATTCCCTGTCATAACTGCCTTATTGCCTGGAAAATACCGTCTCGCTTCTTCAAAGCAAATCGCAACTTTATCTGCATATCTTGCTAAAAATTTGTTAGTCAGGCCCGGAAGACTGTTTTGCTCATGGATCACGCACGGAATCTTTAATTTTGCCGCTGCATATACAACAGGGCCGCAAACGTACCCTCCTGTTCCGATTACAGCATCCGGCTTAAATTCTTTTAAATATTTCCTGCTGGTCTGGACTCCCTTTAAAAACCTCATGACGGTCTTGGCGTTATCCAATGAAAGTTTCCTTTTGAAGCCTGTAATCTCAATGGCTTTAAAAGGGATCCCTTCTCTTTCCACAATTCCTTTTTCAAGGCCGTTCTCTGTTCCTATGTATAAAAATTCCGCCGAGGGATTTTTCTTTTTCATTTCTTTGATTAATGCCAGTGCCGGATAAATATGGCCTCCGGTTCCGCCTCCGCTGACAGCGATCTTCATTCCGTTTCCTCCTCGATGCCCTTTTTTATAAAAGCTTTCGTAAATTTGGCTGTTGACTGCAGCATCCGTTTGCCTATCCGAAGCAGCTGAGCAACTCCTGGCTCTCACTTGTCCCGCTGCTCTGAGCCCGAAGACTCGCGCATTCCGATCCATTCAGCAGATTTAAAAATCAACACCATGCTTTAATAAATCCATTTTTAAATGGGATGGGCTGGCACGGCAAGCTCAGGCACAGCTCTTCTGCGGAGTCTTCATCCTAAGCAGGGTCAGCCTCATCCGACAAATGGCCTGTTTGTTTAATATTTTGCATATCGGCTGATATTCAGCAATACCCCTATTCCCATCAGCATTAACGTCAGGGATGAGCCGCCATAGCTGAGAAAAGGAAGGGTGATACCGGTGACCGGCATAAGGCCTGTTACGACACCGATGTTGATCATAACCTGAATGGCCACCATTCCGATAACCCCTACTGCCAAAAAGGCACCGTACAGATCCGGTGCACCAAGCGCTATTCGAATACCCCTCCAAAGCATTAGGCAGAACAGAAGCAAAACAAGGGACCCTCCGATAAATCCGAGTTCTTCTGAAAGAATCGCGAAGATGAAGTCAGTTTGAGGTTCCGGCAAATAAAAGAACTTTTGCCTGCTTTGACCCAATCCCATTCCGAATAATCCGCCCGGCCCGATTGCATACAAAGACTGGATAATTTGAAATCCGCTTCCTAACGGGTCCTGCCACGGATCCATGAATGAAGTAATGCGCTTCATCCGATAGGGCGCAGATAAAACGAGGGCAGCGAATCCAGCCACACCAAGCAAGCCTAGCAGGCCAAAATGCCGAATCCTTGCTCCTGCTGTAAAAATCATCACAACAGACGTTCCAACCATCACTGTACCTGTTCCAAGGTCAGGCTGCAGCATAATCATTCCAAAAGCTATAAAAACAAGTCCCAGTGAGGGAACAAGGCCTTTTCTAAACGATGTAATCTTCTTTTGATGCTCAGAAAGGTATTTAGCTAAAAAAGCAATCATGGCAAATTTCATAAACTCCGATGGCTGAATGGAAAATGCCCCGACACCGATCCAGCTTCGAGAACCGTTGCGCTCCATCCCAATCCCCGGCACCAGTACCGCTATCAGAAGAACAAAACAGGCCAGCATCAAAACTTTAGCCCACGTTCTCCATGTCCAGTAATCTATGTTCATAATAAAAAACATGCCGATGACTCCAATGCCGGCAAATAACAGCTGTCTTTTCGCAAAGAAAAAGGAATCATCAAATTTATAGTCTGCCCAGATTGCACTGGCGCTGTAAACCATTATAAGGCCCACTGCCAGCAGCAGAAGCGTGACAATAATTAAAATAAAATCCGGAGTCGTTTTTTTCGCCGTCAAAGCCATACACCTCTATTTCGTCTAAAGGGTCAGGCTCCCGGCAGATGCCGCGGTACGAGCCCTCAATCTAGCTTATGCACGGCACTTGCAAACATGTCTCCTCTTTGTTCAAATGTCTTATACTGATCCCAGCTTGCACATGCGGGAGATAGCAGAATAATATCGCCTTCATTCGAAAGACCGTAAGCCGCGCCGGCTGCCTGTTCCACATTATCGACACGTTTGATCACTTCTATTCCGGCTTCTCTTGCTGTTCTTTCAAGCTTTGGAGCGGTTTCTCCAAAACTGATCAGCGCTTTTACATTCTTCATGGAAGGCTTTAATTCATCAAATTCATTTCCTCTGTCCAGCCCTCCGGCGAGAAGAATAACGGGCTGTTCAAAGGCATCAAGCGCTTTAGAGGTGGCCAGAATATTGGTTGCTTTTGAATCATTGTAAAACTTGCGTTCCCTTATGGTCCGCACGTGCTGAAGACGGTGCACAACTCCTGAAAATGATGTAAGAACGCTTATGATGGCCTCATTTGAGCATCCTCTCGTTTTGACAAGAGCGATTGCGGCCAGTATGTTTTCCAGGTTGTGTTTCCCCGGAAGAACAATGTCTTTTACATCAATGAGGCGTTCCGTCCCGTACCAAATCGCTTGATTGCGGATAAAGACCCCTTCTTCAAGCTCCTGTTTGACAGAAAAAAAGACTTTTTTGGCCCTCGTATTTTCAGAGAGTCTGCATACCTCCTGATCGTCTGCATTAATCACCGCGTGGTGATCAGGATTCAAATTCTCATAGATTTTGCCTTTCGCATCTGCATACGCTTCTCTTGTCCCGTGATAATCGAGATGGGCATCAAATAGGTTTAGGATAACAGCTGCAGCCGGCCTGAAGGTGTTGGTGCCCTGGAGCTGAAAAGATGAGAGCTCCATTACTATGACCTCTTCCTTTTGAGCATGTTCGGCTACTTCACAGGCTACCGTACCAATGTTGCCTGCGATGAGCGGCTTGAAGCCGCCTTTTTTCAGCATTTCATACACAATTGTCGTTGTGGTCGTTTTCCCGTTTGAACCCGTGATCCCAATGATATCTGCTTCAGATATAAGATAAGCGAGTTCTACCTCTGTAATAATCGGAATCCTTTTTTCAGCAGCCTGAACGAGCACTGGATTGGTATATGGAATACCCGGGTTTTTCACAACGATTTCAATCTTCTCATCCTCGAGCAGTGTTTGAGGATGACTGCCGCAAATTACTTTCATTCCCATATCATGAAGAATCTGCGCTGATTCATTCTCTTCATAGGGTTTCATATCATTTACCGTCACGTCAGCACCCAGCTTATGAAGGAGCTTTGCTGCTGCAAATCCGCTCTTGGCAAGCCCGAGTACGAGAACAGGTTTCCCTGCAAATGTTTGTATTGTCTTCACTTACATCCACACCTCAATATAAATTCCGATAACAGCAAAAATAAGTCCGGCTGTCCAGAATGTAACGACAACACGCCACTCTGACCAGCCTGATAACTCATAATGGTGATGGAGTGGACTCATTTTAAAAACTCTTTTACCGGTCGTTTTAAAGGAAATGACCTGAATGATGACCGACAGAGTTTCCAAAACGAAAATCCCTCCAATCAGGACAAGCAGAATTTCAAGCTTTGTCAAGATTGCCACCGTCACGATCGCGCCTCCCAGGGCAAGCGATCCGGTATCGCCCATAAATACTTTGGCTGGATGGGCATTAAACACAAGAAACCCAAGAACAGCCCCGGCCACTGCCACAGAAAAAATGGCAACATCAATCTGATTCTGATTCCAGGCAAGAATGGCAAACGCTCCAAACGCAATAGCAGCCGTTCCGGAAAGCAATCCATCCAAACCGTCTGTCAAATTGACCGCATTGGATCCTCCAACCAGCATAAAGACAATCAGCAGCACATAGGCCCAGCCGAGATCAAACGCAAATTCTGTGCCCGGCACACGGATTTCTGTTGAAAAATTGTATTGTCTGAAAACCAGGTAAAACACGATTGCAATCATAATCTGTCCGATAAGTTTTTGCTTAGAAGTCAGGCCCAGATTGCGCTTCATCACAACTTTTATAAAATCATCAAGGAATCCCAGCACTCCGTATCCAAATGTAACAAAAAGCAGCAAATACATTTCTACACTTGGCTGAGCAAATTTCCCCGTCATCACGAGGGTCGTTACAATAATAGAAAGAATAATCATGATACCGCCCATAGTAGGCGTTCCTGATTTTTTCATATGGGACTTCGGACCTTCATCCCGAATGCTTTGTCCAAATTTCAATCTTCTTAAAAACGGGATAAAGACAGGAGAAAGCAGAACGCTAATTAAAAACCCCATCAAAATGGTAAATAAAATAACTTGCTCAAGCACTGCGCCTTCCTCCTTCAAGCTCCATCCTTGTCTCTACGTGAACATCATATGCAATGGATATTCTATTATGTTTACACCGTCTTAACATACTCATTTTCCTCACTGCTCTCTTCCGTTATCATTCTTGGATGCCATTGTCGGGCTGTAGCCGATTTTTAAGCTGCTGATTGCTTTAATGGCTACTTCCCTGTCGTCAAAATCATAAGTCCTGCTGCCTATTTGCTGATAGGTTTCATGGCCTTTCCCGGCTATGAGCACAACATCTCCAGGTTTTGCATTCGCAGCGGCGAAAAAGATGGCCTGCTCCCGGTTTGATATGGAATGGTAATAATGATCCCGGACACCCTCCTCCATATCGGCCAGGATATCAAGCGGATCCTCACTTCTGGGATTATCCGATGTGAAAATCGGTTCGTCTGCATATTTAACAGCAATTTGAGCCATTAACGGGCGCTTTGTTTTGTCCCTGTCTCCTCCGCAGCCTACTACAACAAAGGTTCTGCCTTCGGAAAACTGCTTGACGGTAGTTAAAACATTTTCCAGACTATCAGGTGTATGGGCATAATCCACGATGACAGCAAAAGGCTGTCCGGCATCCACCAGTTCAAATCTCCCTCTGACACCGTCTGCCTCCTCGAGTGCAGCAGCGGCGGTCTCAAGGGCTATACCTGAAGCGAGGCTCGCTCCAACAGCTGCAAGCACATTATAAACGCTGAATTTTCCGATGAGCTTCAGCTTCATCCTTCTTGATCCGTAAGGGGTTTTCAGCATAAATTCTGTGCCGCTTGATGTCATCTGAATAGCTGATGCCGTAATGTCTGCGGGCTGATCAATCCCGTAAGTCAAGATGTGTGCAGCTGTCATGCTTTTATAATCAGCTGCCGCGTCATCATCCTGATTGATCACCGCATATTTTGGCCGGGAATGGTTAAACGTATTTCCAAGCTGGGCAAACAGCAGTCCTTTTGCCTGTTTGTAGGCTTCCATCGTTCCATGGTAGTCCAGATGATCCTGCGTAAGATTGGTAAATACCGCCACATCATAGTCACAGCCGTGGACCCTGCCCATATGAAGAGCATGGGAGGATACTTCCATTACAGCATTGGAAACCCCATTGTCAGTCATTTTCTTAAATGTTTTTTGAAGAGTCAGGCTTTCAGGAGTTGTATTTCTGACTTCCAGAGTCTCATCTCCGATTTTTATGTACATGGTACCGATCATCCCGGTATTTTTACCGGCAGACTTCATAATTTTTTCAATTAAATGGGCGGTTGTCGTTTTCCCGTTTGTACCGGTCACGCCGATTAAATGAAGTTTCTGTGTCGGCTGTCCGTAAAATGCATCCGCAAGTACAGCCATTGCTCTGTTTGAATCAGGCACTATGATAACGGGCACAGGAAGGTCAAGCTTTCGCTCAGCTATAACAGCCACTGCCCCTTGGTCTACAGCCTGTCCGGCAAAATGATGCCCGTCTACTGTATAGCCTTTTATACAAATAAACAAGCTCCCTTTTCCTGCATTTCTAGAATCCATTTCAATTGATTCAATGTCAGGGTTTCCGTCTGGACGGAATTCTCCAAAATGTAAACAGGAAAGCAAATCAGTCAACTTCATCCTTATCAAACCTCTCAATTCACACTCTTTAAAATAACCATATGCTTTTATGCATACAGTTCATATTTTATCTCACTTCAATGAAAAGAGCCAACCTTTTGTGAGATGCGGACTCCTCATGTTTATCTGCACTGAGCCAATTTTTCACTTTTGGCTGAGCAGTGTTGAGAAGAAGTAGCCGGACGGATCTTTATATTCAAAAAAAACAGCCCGGCTAAGCCTTGCTTTGCTCAGACGGACTGATTTGCCAATAGCAGGTCTCCAGAAATGCTCATCGTACTCTTACGATCATGGATTACCCATGAATACACGGATAGCGGAACCTTCATTCACCTTCGTCCCGGCTGCAGGAGATTGCTGAACAACTGCATTCCCGCTGCCTGCAACATCAAATTTTACATTGATCAGCTGTTCCCTCAGTTCATCCAGCTCCATACCTAAAAGATTCGGAACTTCCACCTTCTTTGTGTCTCCCCACTTGTACACCTTTTCAATTTGATCTTTTCTAGGCTTTACGCCCATTTCTGGCAGGCTGTCCCTCATAATGTTCCCTACAATCGGGGCGGCAACGGTCCCCCCGAACTGGACTGTCCCTTTTGGATTATCAACCGCTACATAGACGACGAGTTCGGGATTATCAGCTGGGGCAAACCCGATGAATGAAACAATAAAATTGTTTTTCAAGTAAACACCGTTGCTTACTTTTTGGGCGGTTCCGGTTTTTCCGCCCACCCTGTAGCCTTCCACGAAAGCGTTTCTCCCAGTTCCCGCAGCTACTACACTTTCCAGAGCGTATCGAATCTGCTTGGAGGTCTCCTCTGATATGACCCTTCTTTTTCCCTGTGGCGTGGTCCTGCTTATGATTTCTCCGGTGATCGGGTCCACCCATTCTTTCGCAATATAAGGGGTATACAAAACCCCGCCGTTTACTGCTGCGGATACCGCGGCTACCTGCTGAATCGGTGTGACCGAGACTCCTTGTCCGAATGCGGTAGTTGCTTGTTCAACCGGCCCCACCCGATCGATGTTAAAGAGGATTCCTCTTCCTTCTCCCTGTAAATCGATCCCGGTTTTTTGACCGAATCCGAACTCCTTGATGTATTTAAAAAGCTTCTCTTTCCCAAGTCTTTGACCGAGCTCTACAAAACCAGGGTTGCATGAATTCTGGACTACCTCCAAAAAGCTCTGCGATCCATGGCCGCCTCTCTTCCAGCACTTCAGCCTTGCACCGGCTACCTCAACTGAACCAGGATCGTGGAAATGATCATGCTCCAGGTCCACTTTTTGTTCTTCAAGTGCTGCTGCAAGGGTGATGATTTTGAAGGTAGATCCGGGTTCATACGTGCTCCATACCGGGAGATTCCGGTTATATACAATTGGCTCTACGTCCTGATAGCTGGCAGGATCGAAATCAGGCCTGGAGGACATTCCCAGTATTTCCCCGTTTTTCGGATTCATGGCAATGGCAATCATTCCATCCGGATTGTATTGAGCCTGAGCAAGATCCAGTTCCCTTTCGATGATTGTCTGTACTTTTGAGTCAATTGTGAGCTTTAGCGTTTGCCCGTCTACAGGAGGCCTGTAATCATCTGCTTCATTCGGCATTCTTTTTCCTTTTGCATCGGAGTAGAATTTGACAAACCCTTTCTCCCCCTTCAATTCATCATCATAATAGGCTTCCAAGCCGAGAAGCCCCTGATTATCGATTCCTGCAAATCCAAGAACATGGGACAGGTAGCTTCCGTTCGGATAGTATCTCTTACTGTCTTCGCCAATGTAGACCCCTTTTAAACCAAGCGCTCTGACTTCACCTGCCTTCTCATGGGAAATTTTTCTCCCTTCCGGCTTAAGCGTGACAATCATCTCGTTCATTGTCAGGAAGTCATACGCTTTCTTTGTCGTCATATTCAGTACCGGTGCAAGCTTCGACGCCGCTTCCGCAGGATTCTCAACCTGTCTCGGGACTGCGTATACGGTTGGCGCGCTAATATTTGTAGCCAGCTTCTCACCATTCCGGTCTAAAATTTCCCCCCGCTCAGGTTCAAACGGAAGATTGCGGCTCCATAAGTCCTTTGCTCCGGCTGTCAGCTTATTCCCCAGCACAAACTGGACATAGCCAAGCCTGACATCAATCACCGCAAATACAAGCACACCAATCAGGAATACAGCAGCCAGTCGTTTTCTGACGGTTACCTGGGATACGCGCAACAAAATCACTCCTTGTCTATGCTCCTCCCACTATATGCTTGTACAGGTGTGATTAGAACGGCAAGGGGGATTAGGGTGACTGGACCCTTCCTGCCAATGAAATCATGTGTGCTGAAAGAGAAGGAGGAGATGAGAGGAGATATACAAGCGGCTGTTCAGCAATTTTTAGCAGCGTTTTTAAAAAGGATGGTCCCTTCTGAATTGGGAGTTTTTATAATACCATGCATCGTCAGTGCGTCTGACCCCACTTCCGCTAAAGGATTAAAGCTCCGGCACCCACTCACTGAGCCATTGGCGGACTAGGGATTACAGATTCGTGCCTCTGTCCCCCAGTACGGTAAAGCAACAGGGGCCAGGCACCGTGCCTGGCCCCACTTTCGCTGCTGCACTAAAGCTCCGGCACCAGATCTGTCAGTCCCTGGTGCGCAAGGGTTGACACCCTGCTGTCTCTGTCCCCCGCCCCTTTACAGCAGTAAAGCTCCGTTACACTTACACACTGTTATCTCTTTGCCGGACACCTGACCCCTGCCTTAGAAAATCGCCTCCAACCCCAGCTCTGCCAAAGCGCGCTAAATCTCTGTCCGCGATACGAGAAACACGCTGCAGGATTAAAGGGCTCTCCTCTGAATCCAATCAAGCACAAATAAGGGGTCGGAGGAGAGCCTCCGACCCCAATTACGCCCGCTGCCTTAACTCCTGCATCAGCCTATTAAAAACGCTGGAGGAGAGGGACATAGAGCATTCCGCCTCTCTCCCCGGGACTTCCCCGCAAGGAGGGACGGAGGTACTTGCGCTGCTGAACGTCATCATTTTATCATACTGTTCCAAAACAGCGCCCCGCCCCAATCATCAAAAATGAGGCTTTAGCTTAACGGTCAGTAACGTGTCTTCACTGACCAGCGTTCCTTTTGGCAGGCTCTGCTTCGCAGAAAATCCTTCTCCGGTAAAAGAAACACGGAGCTGCAGCAAATCGGCAAGCTTCATAATGTCCCTTTTAGACCATCCGGAGATGTCGGGCATTTTGACTCGGCCGCCCGTTTGAAGAAAGACTTTTTCCCCTTTGGCCAGTACAGAAGTTTCAGATGGGGACTGTGCTTCTACTGTCGTGCCTGTTCCTAGCGCAATCGGCTGATAGCCGCCGTTTTTAAGTCTGGATTCAGCTTCTTTTTTATTTAAGCCTATTACAGATTCCATGACTGGATCTTTGGCGTTAGTTTTTTCCTTTTCTGGCTGTTTTTCATCCGGTTCTATCTGCAGATATTGCAAACTGTTTTGCATGATGGTCTTAAATATTCCGGAAACAGGCATGGATCCGGTTTCAGTCGGTTCCAGCTCAGGCTGCTGAACCGCTACGTATACGAGGAGTTCCGGATCATCCTTAGGCGCCATTCCCATAAACGAGAAAATGAAGTTTTCCTTCCCGGTCATGTAACGGCCGTTTTCCCCCGGTATTTGGGCTGTTCCGGTCTTTCCCGCTACATCATAGCCTTCAATGGCATATGGTTTTCCTGTGCCATTTTTGGAAGTTACCACTTTCCCCATTAAATCCCGTACCTGGGAAGCCGTTTTTTCCGAAATGGGCTGGCTTACTTGCTTAGGCTCATTTTTGCTGACTACTTTATTTATGTCAGTGTCTACAATCTGATCAATGATATAGGGCTTCATCATTTTCCCATCGTTGGCAATCGCTGTCGCAGCCTGAATTTGCTCAATCACTGTGGCTGTTGAACCTTGGCCGAAAGACGCAGTTGCCAGGGAAATTTTACTGTCTGATTTGATTTGACCCGCCTCTTCTCCAGGGAGGTCTATTCCTGTTTTTGTACCAAAGCCAAACTTTTTCATATAATCACTATACGCATCCGGGCCAAGCTTCATCGCCAGATTAATCATGGCTGTATTTGAGGAGCGCTCAAATCCCTCATTAAATGTAATCTCGCCCCAGCCGGTTTTGTTGTGATCCCGAATCGTATATTTGCCGATCTTATTGCTTCCCGATTTGTAGGTGGAGTCGCCTTTATATACACCTGCCTCTATTGCCGCCGCCACGGTATACATTTTCATTGTTGAACCTGGCTCAATCGGATAGCCGACGATATCGTTTGTGTAGTTGTTAATATCCCTTGTGTTCGGATTAAAGCTTGGACGCTGGCTCATTGCCAGAATTTTTCCGGTTTTTGGGTCGGCTGCTACCGCCATCACCTTTTTTGGATTGTACTCCTTAACCGCTTCATTCATAGCATCTTCCATGAACGCTTGGATTTTTTGATCAAGTGTCAGGTAAACGTTCTTTCCGTTATCAGGAGGGGTGATTTTGTCTTCACTGCCAGGAAGCTTCCATCCGTAATGATCTTTTTCATATTGGATGGCACCATCCTTCTCCTGAAGATGGCTGTCGAGACTCTTTTCAAGCCCAAGCATCCCGTTTATAGCCCCTGTATCTTCATTTTTCTGAGCATAGCCTATAACATGGGAGGCAAATACACCATTCGAGTAAAATCGTTTCTGGCTTTTAACAAAAGCGATGCCAGGAAGCTTAAGTTTTTCAATCTCCAGTTTTTTTGTCTGGCTTAAATTCCGTCCTTCAGAGCCGAATTCTACTTGTTTCGCATCCTTTTTAAGAATTTCAAGCATTTTTGACGGCTCGATCCCAAGAAGGGGAGCAAGTTTTTCGGCCGTCTCCTCTTTATCTGCTACATGCTGCGGCTTTTTTGGGTTTGTAGTCAGCTCATCATCCAAAACAGCTACGATTTTATAGGCTGATGTATCCTCAGCAATCGCTTTTCCATTGCGGTCGAGAATTGACCCTCTTGAGGCCTCGAGGGTTTGCTTTTCCTCGTACTTTTGGGCCGCCCGTACTGCGAGGACTTGTCCATCGACTTGACCAGTAAGCTGGATATAAAGAAACCTGGCAGCAATGATAAAGAAGAGCGCCGCAAAAAGTGTTGCTAATACGGCTGCTCCTCTATTCATATTTTTATTTTTTTTCAGCATCATTTAATTGGTAAGACCTTTCACATTGTCCTTATCAAGCTTAAGTCCCATCTCTTTTGCTTTGCTCATCAGCCTGTCATAGTTGCTTAATTCTGTAACTTGAACAGAAAGATCGCTGTTCTTTTTCGTTTGTGCTTCCACTTGGGCTTCGAGCTTTTGCACCTCAATGCTTGACTGATAGGAAGCTACACTGCTTGAGATCAGCTGAACGCCCGCTGCGGCCAAGCCCAGGACGAACAGAACGAGCAGAACCCTTTCTCCAAGGGTGATGGGAAGTCTCCTTTTTACCGGTACTGCCTGTGTTTCGGTATGCTGATGCTGCCGGCGTTTCGTTTGCTCCTGCGAGCGCTGATTTACTTTTACTGCTAAATTGCTCATGGCTGGCCCTCCTCTTCAGGATTTTTTAGTTGGTTTTCATTTTTTTATCAAAGGCTTTCTTTATCTATGTGTCATCCGAGCTTTAAAGCTTTTCTGCTATACGGAGTTTTGCGGAACGTGACCGGTTATTTTCAGTCAGCTCTTCCTCTGCGGGCAAAATCGGCTTTCTCGTAATGAGTTTAATTTTCGGTTCAAATCCCTCTGGAATAATCGGAAGACCCGGCGGGAGCTGAGGAACTTCAGCAGCCTGCTTGAACGTTGTTTTGCAGATCCGGTCTTCTAATGAATGGAAGGTGATGACACTGATTCTTCCGCCCGGATTCAGAAGTTCAATCGATTGTTCAATTGCCTCCTCAAACACTTTCAGCTCATCATTAACAGCAATGCGGATCGCCTGGAAAATTCTTTTGGCCGGGTGGCCTCCTGTACGCCTTGCCGGCGCGGGAATGCCCTCTTTAATGAGTTCTACAAGCTCATATGTCGTTTGGATCGGTTCCTTATCGCGCTTCGCTTCTATCTTCCTTGCAATTTGCTTTGAGAATTTTTCTTCTCCGTAGCGGAAAAAAATCCGCACCAGATCCTCATAGCTCCAAGTGTTCACGACATCATAGGCGGATAAATCAGATTGCTGATCCATTCTCATATCAAGGGGTGCATCATGATGGTAGCTGAATCCTCTTTCGGGTGTATCCAGCTGCGGAGATGAGACTCCTAAATCAAAAAGAATGCCGTCTACTGTTTCAACACCTTGTTCCGCAAGCATTTCTCTGATGTATCTGAAATTGCTTTTAATGAGGATGGCCTGTCCTTCATAATCCGATAGTTTGTTTTTTGCATGCTCAATGGCTGTGTCATCCTGGTCAAAAGCGAACAGCCTGCCTTCTGCTGATAATTGAGAAAGAAGATATTCACTGTGACCTGCACCGCCAAGTGTGCAATCAACGTATGTACCGTTATGTTTTATGTTCAGTCCATCTACCGTTTCTCTCAGTAAAACTGTTTTATGCTTAAACATGGATGATACCACCTTTATCAAATTCGAATATGCCTGTATAGACCGTGTAAAGACCTATGCACAATGATTCATTATATATCAAAATCAATCATGTTTTCAGCTATTTCCGCGAAAGAATCTTCCTGCTGATTTACATAGTCTTCCCAAACCGGCTTGCTCCAAAGCTCAATTCGATTTGATACACCGATGACAACGCAATCTTTTTCAAGCTTAGCGTAATTCAGCAGAGGGGATGCAATGTTGATCCGCCCCTGTTTATCCAGTTCGCATTCAACGGCACCTGAAAAGAAGAATCGTGTAAACGCCCGAGCGTCTTTTTTGGTAAGCGGAAGAGCCTTCAGCTTTTCCTCCATGATTTCCCATTCAGCTTTTGGATAGCCGAACAGACATTGGTCGAGCCCTCTCGTTAGGACAAAAGACTCACCCAACCCATCACGGAATTTAGCTGGGACGATCATGCGGCCTTTTGCATCGATTGTATGCTGATATTCCCCCATGAACATGACCTGTCCCCACTCTCTCTCCCTGACTCACCACTTTCCCCCACTTATCTCCACTTCCCATTCTACACGAGTTCAAAACAAAAAAAAACCCTGTGCAGCACAGGATTTTTAAAAAATTTACGTTATAATTTGACAACCTTATGTTGATTATTAAAAGAATATGACAAACCCGAAAGATTTTGCGTGAATTGACTCCCATACTTGTTTAAATAGTAATAAATGTTCCAGATTCTTTCCTGCGGAAGTCCTTCAGGTAAAATAGAGCGTTCTGCCCTGTCAAATTTCGATAAAATGTGATGGTGTTTCTGCTCTATATTTTTCTTTGTTTCTTTTCGAAGCAGGTCCATTTGCCTAACAATAAATTGAATGTTTTTATTTGTGTAACTTTCCATCACTGAAAACTCTGAAATAATCCGTTCTGACAGGCCACTGTGAATCTCTCTCGTGCGCTGAATCGCATCCTCTGCAAGTGAATCGATGTCAAGCTCCTGGTGTTCCTCCATCCACTTCTGTTTTTTCTCTTTCCAGTCAGCTTGTAAGGCTTCTTCCAATTCCATGTGCAATTGTTTAAGGTCTGACTCTATAGACCGTTCCAGAATGGTAATATTGAGCCTCGGGATGACCGGCGGCATCTTCAAACCCATTGTTTGGAATGCCTTTTTTAACTCCGCCCAGTAGGATATTTCTCCCGGACCGGCAATAAAAGCCAGTGTTGGGAGGATCATTTCCTGCATGATGGGCCTTGTCACAACATTGTTGCTGAATTTTTCCGGATATGCGGCTGCTTCGTCCATTAATTCCTGATCGGTAAAAGACAGCCTGCCTTCCTTATCCGTAAATCCGCCCGCTTCCGCTCTATGCAGCAATACGCGTTCTCCGTCCAATTCATAGAAAAGATTTGAACTTTCCAAGGCCGTTTCAATAATCGGGGAAAAACCATGAGACCGAATCAGCTGCTGCTGATGTAAAACCGCCCGTGCAATCTCATCATTTTTCCGGATTAGCGTCTGGAAATATTCTGTTTCAAATTCCCGGAGGCTACGGTCTGCAGATTGAATCAGAACAAGTCCCTCAGAGCCGAACAAATCCATAATAAGCCATTCGAAAAATTCTGTATAAGTGGAGGATTTATCCAGGAATGCGGTTAATTTGTTCAACAGCCCTTTCGTATACTGCGTTTCCCCATAAGATTGAATGACTTCTTCTACCCATCTTTTACAGGCAGTATGGTCGAGCTCTGCAAATGCGACTGATCTCTTGTCAGTTATCCTCTGGCTGACTGCCTTCTTTTTAATGCGGTTATTCTTTTGTATATAGACATGATTGATTTCATCAAAATCGTGATCTTCCCCCGCGATCCAGAATACGGGTATCACGGGTGTCCCAAGTTTTTCCTCCTGCTGCCGGGCGAGGGTCAAAATAGAAATCACTTTATGGATGGTGTAAAGGGGGCCTGTAAGCAGTCCTGCCTGCTGGCCGCCCACCACTACTGTGCTCTGGCTGTCGAGCAGCCTTTCGATGTTATGCATAGCCGCAGGTGCCTGGAATTTTTCATTGTACGTTTTCAGACAGGAAAACAGCTCTTTTCTGTTAAAAGAACCGCTAAGCAGATCGCTGTGCCGTTTTCTATAAACATCTTCCTGGTGGATGTCATAATCAAAGTATGTATAACTATCTAGCTTTTTTTCAAGCAGTGCACTGACAAACGGATTCGCCGATTGCAGGGAGAACTCAGATATCTCCATGATGTACTTCCTTTCTCGGTTAAAAATGCATTCCGTCAAAAAGTATAGCACTTCTTGAAGGCTTTGTTAAAAAATACGTCTCACCAGTCCTTTAGTAAAACTCTCTGACCGCAAATAATCCGGCGCCATAAAAAAACAGCAATGGGGACGCAAGAAAATAAACAAGAAAGGACAGCCTCCACATTTTTTTAAATGCCCGCCCCGGTCTTTTCCACCCTGAAAAGGCGAAAAACAGAGTGAATAGGAAGCTCCACCCTATAAATGTCCAAAATAGATACATGGAAGGTTCAATCCTCCAGATGGTGATTACTTTAATATAAACTGAGAAGAAAAAAATCATTACACTTACGTCTGCTGCAGCGAGAACCGCCTTTTTCCCTTTTCCTGTAATCGTTTTGAACGCGGCTATAAGCATGACCAGGCATAGTACCGGTACTATTGCGGCCGCGCCAAGCAAAACTGAGATAACTCCAGCCAAATGATTGTCCTCCGTTTCACATACTTTCCATTCCTTTAATCGCTTTATATGTAAAATCAAGAATGGGCGCCTGCACCCTTTTTTTAGCTGCCTCTTCCAATAGAAAGCCCGCAATGCCTTCAATTTCTGTCTTTCTCCCATTGGCAAGGTCCTGAAGCATGGAGGATGTATTATCAGATGTCATGCTGCACACTTTCTGTACGTTCTCCCATTGTTTCGTTTTATCGGGGAGCTCCAAAATTTCAAAGGCCTCATTGAAGACTTTTTTTAACAAATGTAAATAGTGGGGGTTGTCTATAAGCTCTCCGTTCCGGACCTTTAACAGTCCCGTTAATGGATTTACACAAGCGTTTACAAGCAGCTTTTCAGCAAGGACAATATACCAGTCAGGGGCGAGGAGAAAAGGGAAATCTTCCGTTCCCAGTGATTGTATAAGTCCCTCATCATGTGCTGCCCCTTCTGCAGAAAAAGCGGAGTAAACGGTTCCGCCGCTCCCGTTGTGTCTCACTTCGTTTAAAGAGCGTTTAAACGCACCGTGACTGACTGAACCCGTATACAAATTATGCCCTCTCAGCTCTGATAAACTATGGATATGTCCCATTCCATTCTGCAGGAATAGAAGGGTCTTCGGATGTGAAGGAGAAAGATTTTCCAGTACAGAAGGCAGCTGAAACTGTTTGACCGTCAAAATCAGAAGCTCCTCCTTGTAATGCCTGGAGGCTGTTGCGCCCGGGAAGCTTTGAAGCGGGGCACTCCCTTTCAGCAGCGTGATTCCGTTTTCCCTTATAGCGGCTGCTTGTTCCTCTGTGTTTGTATAGATTGTGATGCAGTGGGTGCGGCTCAGGTAGGCAGCAAAAAGCAAACCGATGGCTCCGCCGCCGATAACTCCAGCGTTCATGAAAACACGCCTCCTCTTTATTTCCCTTATCATACCAAATATTGGCGCTGCAAAACATCTGTTTGGGAAACGAAAATAAAAAAATGACTCCATCTGTGCATTACCATGCAGGATTGGAGTCATTATTAGATCATACGGGATAGACGGGATGTTTTCTATAAGGGAGTGCTTCTTCTTTCGATTCATATTGACTAAACCGGATGACCAATTCATTTCGGAGATCGTCCGCCCCGACGATATGATCGATAATCATCTCTGAAGCAAGCCGGTAAATGTCAATGTGCTCCTTATATTCCTGCTGTTTCTCAAGCACATAATTCATTCGTTCCTTCGGGTCTTCTATTTCATTAATTTTATTTGAGTATACAGCGTTAACTGCCGCCTCCGGGCCCATCACCGCAATTTGAGCAGATGGAAGAGCGATGCAGCAATCCGGCTCGAATGCAGGTCCTGACATAGCATACAGCCCCGCTCCATAAGCCTTTCGGATAATAACCGAAATCCTCGGCACAGTGGCTGAGCTCATCGCAGCGATCATTTTAGCTCCATGCCGGATGATACCCGCTCTTTCCACTTTCGTCCCGATCATAAATCCGGGTACATCCGCCAGGAAAAGGAGCGGGATATTAAAAGCATCACACAGGGTTACGAATTTTGCCGCCTTATCGGCAGAATCCACAAACAGGACTCCGCCTTTTACCCTCGGCTGATTGGCTACAACTCCTACAGTCTTCCCATCTATTCTCGCCAATCCGGTTATGAGCTCCTGGGCAAATAGCTTTTTGATTTCAAAGAAACTGCCTCCGTCAATCAGCGTATCGATTGCTTCATACATATTGAAAGGCGCATTCTGATTCTCAGGAACAATAGCAGAAAGAGCTTTTTCAGAGACCGGGGCAGCCGGCTCTTTGCCTGATGGCTTATGCTTGAAATTTCCGGGAAAATAGGTCATATATGTGCGGGCTTCGGCTATGGCTTCCTCCTCTGTAGATACAAGTACATCTCCGCATCCGCTGACGCTGCAATGCATCCGCGCTCCGCCCATTTCTTCAAGCGACACCTTCTCGCCTATGACCTTCTCGGCCATCCGGGGAGACCCTAAATACATGGAGGCATTTCCTTCCACCATGATGACGATATCGCAGAAAGCAGGAATGTATGCCCCACCTGCGGCCGACGGTCCAAAAAGGAGACATACCTGAGGGATCATTCCTGACAGCCGGACCTGATTATGAAAGATTCTGCCAGCTCCCCTTCGGTTTGGAAACATATCGAGCTGATTGGTAATCCTTGCACCGGCGGAATCAACTAAATATAGAAGAGGCACCATTAATTTTTCTGCCGTTTCCTGAATTCGGATAATCTTTTCAACGGTCCGCGCACCCCAGGAGCCAGCTTTAACCGTTGAGTCATTCGCCATCACACAAACGGTTTGGCCATGAACCTTGCCAATAGCCGTTACGACGCCATCTGCCGGAAGGTCTCCGGCAAGATGGTTGGCGAATTTCCCATCCTCCGTATACTGCCCGTTATCAAACAGCTGTTTTAAGCGGTCCCGGACGAAAAGCTTCCCCTGCTGCCGTGATTTTTCGTGGTATTTAGGATGGCCGCCAGCCTCAGCTTCCGCAATCTTTTCCTTCAGCTGTCCATCCAGTTCCATCATCTTCATTAATGATCCCCCTTTAATCCTCCAAAATGACGAGGACGTCCCCTTCATTTACGAAATCTCCTGTTTGAACCTTTACTTCTTTTACTTTACCTGTAAAAGTGGATTCAATCGGTATTTCCATCTTCATGGATTCAAGCATTAATAAATCCTGCCCGGTATTGACAGAGGCACCCGATTCTACTAACACATTCAGTACAGTACCCGCCATGCTTGCTGTAACTTCTTTCATATTCAATCATCCTTTATCCGACTATTTTTGATTGCTGTAAATAGGAAGTATTGTATTGACCTGATTTAAATACGTCATCTTTTACAATTTTTGAAAAAAGCGGCACATTAGATTTGACTCCCTCAATCCTAACGTTTTCAAATACCTCCGAGGCTTTTTCCAAAGCCTTATCCCGGTTTTCTCCATACACGACAGCTTTGGCAATCAGCGGGTCATAAAAAGGAGTGATTTGATTCCCTTCTTCGTATGTGCGGTCAAGCACAAAATCTGCATGTTCAGGATATGTAAACGCATTCAGTTTTCCAGGAGAAGGGATAAACCTCACTGGGTCTTCAGCATAAATCCGGAACTCCAAAGCGTGGCCGAGCTTTCGGATTTCTGACTGGCTCAGCGGCAGCACCTTCCCATCAGCTGCCAGTATCTGCCACTTCACAAGGTCAAGACTGGTGATCATTTCAGTTACTCGGTGCTCCACCTGAAGGCGGGTATTCATTTCGAGAAAGTAAAACTGCTCCTTTTCATCCATGATAAACTCAACGGTTCCTGCATTTCTGTATCCAACGTGAAGGGCTGCTTTGACCGCTGCTCCGCAAATGTTCCTGCGCGTTTCTTCTGAAATGCTCGGAGAGGGCGCTTCCTCTATAACCTTTTGATTCCGCCGCTGAACGGAGCACTCCCGTTCAAATAAATGAACCGCATGTCCATGATCATCCCCAAAAATCTGCACCTCAATATGACGGGACTCTGAAATATATTTTTCAAGAAAAACTTCATCATTTCCGAAATAAGCTTTCGCTCTTGTTTTAGCGGAGACAAAAACCTTTTCTAAATCTTCCCGGCTCTCAAGGAGCTGCATCCCGATGCCTCCGCCACCTCCGCTCGCCTTCAACATAACAGGGTATCCAATCCGCTCAGCTATTACAGCCGCCTCATCCACTGTCCCAATCGCGAATCCGCTCCCTGGAACGACCGGTATTCCAGCCTCCTGCATCGTCTTTCTAGCTGTCACCTTGTCTCCCATTTTTTCAATTACTGAAGAAGGCGGACCGATAAATACAAGACCTCTCTGCTCCGTTTTCTTAACAAACTCACTATTCTCTGATAGAAAGCCATATCCTGGATGTATAGCGTCAGCCCCTTCTCTAACAGCAAGGTCCAATATGTCATCTGCGAGCAAATAGGACTTCGCAACTGGCGCTTCTCCTATGCGGAATGAATAATCTGCGGCTTTTACATAAGGAAGGTCCTGATCCGCATCCGAGTAAATGGCAATGGTTTCAATCTGCATTTTTTGGCACGTTTCAATAATTCTTGAAGCAATTTCCCCCCTGTTGGCAATCAAGATTTTTTTCACTACCTCCACCCCCTGCATTAATGGCTTAGTAAGGCCGGCACTGAATATCCAGCCAGTGTCCAGAGCATTCAGATCCTGCCCTGTATAAAAAAGCACATCTTCAATAATATGTTTCTACAATATAATGAAAACTCCTTTAAAAATTTGAAAGCGTTTTCGTTTCATTTTGAAATCCTTTGCTCCCATGCTATAATAAGAGTAGTCGGTAAATTTAAAATTTTGCTGCTTTTCATCTGCATCAAGGGGGAAAAAACATGCATAAGGTGGAACGCCTTGTCATTAACTACAAAACACTTGAAGAATTTAAAAGGTTTAAAGAATACGGACTTCAGGAGCTTTCCATGCTCGAGGAACTGGAAGGAAACATGATTGAAAATGACAGCGATTCTCCTTTTTACGGAATCTACTTTGGAGAAAAACTAGTTGCAAGGATGAGCTTGTACAAAGTGGATAAAAAATTCGACCAGTACTTTACTCCACAGCAAGACTACCTTGAGCTTTGGAAGCTTGAAGTTCTGCCTGACTATCAGCGGGCGGGATACGGCCAATCCCTGGTAGAGTTTGCGAAATCCTTTAAGCTTCCAATAAAAACGAACCCAAGAGTTAAGTCAGCCGACTTTTGGAGCAAGATGGACTTTGAGGCAGTTAAGTATGATATGGACCGTGATAAGGGAGAAAATCCGCTGCTCTGGTCACCGGACTCCTCTCATCATTCCTCAGAATCAGCCTAAAGAGAAAAGGACCGCGCCCATTCAGCGGTCCTTTTTTGATCTTCTCGCATCCATTATTTTAGAATCAGGTACAGCGGCCTGCATCAGGCGGAGGGGCGCCAAGCTCCACCCTTTTCTACATGACGGCTGCCCTCCGCTCTTTAAGACGTTACTTTTCAATACGCTCAAGGTTTCCGTTCCGGTCCATTTGAAACTTTACTTTGCGGTTCCTTTCGTCCTCATGCGACAGAGCCATCTTCCTTGCTCGATCCATAATTTCAATCAAAGAATGATAGTCTTCTTCCACAAGCTCGAGCTGACTTTGCAGCAGCTGCTTTTCTTTCTCAAGCTCTTCCACTCTGCTGCGTAATTGATTCATTTCAGCGGAAAGCTCCTCGTTTTTCTCTTTTAAATCAACAATATTGCCTGATTCGTCATAAGCTTCCAGAAACTTTACTACTTCTTTTATGGTAAGATTGCTTTTCTCGGCAGGAGACCTGAAAATCTCTGTTTTACTCTCTTCAGGCACAGGCTCTATCTTTACCCTCGCCTCCTTGCGCTGTTTCTTGGCTAAATCGATCCCTGACTTATATTGCTTTCTTACGTGTGAATTCCAGCGGAAACCGCACGCAGCTGCTGTCCTTGTTAAATGTCTGCCCACTTCCTCAAAAGCAGCGAGCTGCGTTCCACCATCCCGGATTTGACGAAGCACAACCTCTGCAAGCAGCAAATCCTCATCCCTGGTCCACGCATCCTGTCTTGTAGCTGTCATCCCAATCCCTCCCACCATGTTTTTACTAATCATATGCTACTGGTAGAATTGATAGACTATGTACAAAAACAAAAGCGGATGGTGTCTGCTTCAGAGATGACCGGAGAGAATCGATTGACTCCTTCCTATAGAATGATGCCGAAAGGCTGGTATCCATAAAGTTCAGCCGGTTTCCTGCTGCTGACCCAATATGTATTCCGGATAGCGTAATGCGTTCTCCTGATCATGCATCCAGTTAGGATTTCTTGAAAAACCGGTCTACTGCCAGATGGTGCTCTTCTTTCTCCCATAATCGAGCACACCCTTTTATCTCCTTTTCCATCCTCTCCCATAGTAAGCTTTGCATGAGCTTATTCACTGAAATCCCTTTATAGGCACGTCCGACAGCCGGATTATCCGGAAGAGACTGCTGAATGATTTTCATCCCCTCTTCCCTGTACTTTGACGCCGGAACGATATGATTAATCCATCCGCCTGCTTTACATTCTTCAGCACTATATATCCGCGACGAACAAAACACTTCCAATGCGGCAGCTGACGGAACTCTTTCCATTAATAGTGATGCTCCTCCCCAGCCGGTTGTAATGGATAAGGTTCCTTGAATAAAGCCCATTTTTACTCCAGCCTTTGCAATCCTGGTATCCGCAGCCATGGCCAGCTCACAGCCTCCCCCAACAGATGAACCATTAATCAGAGCGAAAACGGGAGCCGGAAAAACCGCAAACCGGTACAGTATTTCCCCCATGCGATGAAGCATCCCATAGGCGTCCCTCTCTGTTTTTAAGCCGTGGAAGGCAGAAAGATCACCTCCCGAGCAAAAGGCATCCTCTCCATCTCCGGTAAGGACCAGTGCACGTATGTCCTCCCTGTGCTCATACTGATGTAAAAACATCTCCAGCTCAGTCATTACATCAAAATCGACAGCGTTCCTTTTTTCAGGACGATTCAGCCTGATTTCAACGATTCCATTTCCCGCTTCTGTAATTATCACCTTTTCTCCCATATCCCATCACCCCGTTTTTCAGATGAAACCATTATATCACGGTGATTTGAAGGGGCTTTCATTAAGGTGCGATTTTTTTCGATGCCCAATCCCCGGCACAAACCACAAAAAACCCGCTAAGAAGCAGCAGCTTCCAGCGGGTTTTTTTACGAATCTTATTTTTCTACAACTTCTTTTCCTTTGTATGATCCACAAGCTTTACATACACGGTGAGACATTTTCATTTCACCGCAGTTAGGGCATGTTACCATACCAGGCACTTGCAATTTGAAGTGTGTACGACGCAATCTTTTTCTTGTTTTAGAAGTTCTTCTAAAAGGTACAGCCATTCTTCCCACCTCCTTAAAGAGTGTTAAACTTACATGTTCTGGATGAAGACGGTATTTATCCGATCATCTGATTAAAGCTAAAATTCAGCCTTTAGCTTTCGTTATTGTTATCGAAGAATTTGGCCAGGCCGGCCATTCTCGGATCCACTTTATTTTTGTTTTCCTCTTCGGACACGACTTTCCAGTCTTTGCCCTCCTGAGGAGCGGCTCCTTCTTCGTTAACGCTGTCGCTGAAGACCTGCATTGGAATTTCGAGAAGAATCAGTTCTTTAATTGCTGGAATTAAATCGACTTCATCGCTGTCCAGCGTGTGAATTTCTCCTTCAGCTTCCTCATCATAGTCTGTCGGTTTCAATAGGTATACTTCAGTTGTCTCAATATGAAAAGGAAATGGGACATCGACAAGCGTTCTGGCACATGGAAGTGTCAGGACTCCTGTGATTGTCATCTGAAATGCAGCTTGATCCGATTGGATGGCCGCTCTGCCCGTAATATGAACAGGTGAAATGTCTCTCACTTCCTGATGCTCTTCAATCAGCTCAGTGAGATTGATCACTTCATTCAGTTCCAATCCTTTGCTTTGATATTGATATAACTGGTTGATTAACCATTTCATAACGTATCACCTCAAGGCAACAAAGGTAATTATAGCTTTCACTATTCCATTTGTCAATATTTTTTCTTTACACTATAATATAGTCATTCCGGCAGTCTTTCCATACATCAGCGGCACAATAACTAGCATTATAACATAACTTTGCCTGCCGTTGTTTAAAGATGGCCAAGCTGTATATATCTTAACATGGTTGATCCGCAAAACAAAATAAAGGAGCCAATTTCAGTGAATATATTAGGGCTGATTGTTGAATACAACCCATTTCATCATGGACATCTTTATCATATGCAGAAATCGGTTAAAGCCGCTGAAGCCGATTTGACAATAGCTGTCATGAGCGGGAACTTTCTGCAAAGGGGTGAGCCTGCCCTTTTGCCGAAGTGGGAGCGGGCCAGAATGGCACTGGAGGCGGGTGCAGACCTTGTCATTGAACTGCCTTATGCTTTTGCCTCACAAAAAGCAAGTACGTTTGCTAACGGAGCGGTTTCTATTTTGGATTCTCTTAAAGCCAATCATCTATGCTTCGGAAGCGAGGATGGAGAAATTGAACCGTTTCTGCGTACGTTCAGTGCGATTACGGAAAATGAAGATCAATACAGTTCACACATAAAAGAATTTATTAAACAGGGCTTAAGCTATCCAAAAGCGCTTTCTCTTTCCTTCAGTAAAATTAAGGACCACTCGGGACCTCTCGCTGATCTCACTAAACCAAATAATATTTTAGGGTTTCAATATGTGTCTTCAATTGCAGAACAGCAAAGCGGGATGAAGGCTCTTACAATTAAGCGCACATCCGCTCAATACCATGATCAGGATCTTCCCGAGGGCAAGGTAGCCAGTGCGACATCACTCAGAAACGCTATATTCAGCGGACCTCATGGTTTAAAGGATATCAGAGGTTTTGTTCCGGATTATACGTTCAATATTTTAACGCAGCGAGTCAAAGAAGGGTTTCCATTCATGAACTGGGAGCGGTTTTTCCCATATTTGCAATATACGGTCCTGACGATGGAACCAAGCGAGCTTGCAGAAATTTATGAAGTAGAGGAAGGGCTGGAGAACCGCCTGGCAGCTTCAATCAAAGAGGCCTCAACTTTTAAGGAGTTTATGGAAAAGCTAAAAACAAAGCGGTATACGTGGACAAGGCTGCAAAGAATGTGTGTTCATTTGCTGACAAGGACCACTAAAGAAAAAATGCACAGAGCAATAAATAATGAGCGGAGCCCTTACATACGTGTGCTTGGCATGAACGAGTCCGGACAGCGCTACCTTGGCAGTGTCAAGAAGACCCTCTCTGTGCCTCTCATTTCGAATGTGAATGCCTTCAATCATCCTGCATTGGAGCTGGATATTAAAGCATCTGCTGTTTATGCAATGGGCTTTCCACAATCCATGCGTGCCCAGCTGCTCAAAACAGAATACTCCACACCTCCGATTCGATTGCAGCAACAAAAACCATAGGAACAGCCGCCTGACAACACAGGCGGCTGCTGTTTATTTTTCCTTTAATTTTCCCAAATAAGCAACGGCATCACTAAATTGATCAACAGGGATAATTTTCATTTTCGTGTCTATGTCTTTTGCTGTTTTGACCGCTTCATTATAATTGGAATTGGATCTTCCATTTTCATTGGGCGCAAAGAAAATTTCTGCTCCGGATTTGTCAGCTGCTACGATTTTCTGGGAGATCCCTCCGATCGGGCCGACTTCTCCGGTTTCAGCTATCGTGCCTGTTCCTGCAATGGTATATCCTTTTGTAAAATCCTCTTCTGTAAGCTGGTCATAAATCTCCAGGCTCATCATTAACCCTGCAGAAGGTCCGCCGATGTCTTCTGTGTTTAGCTTAATATCCGGATTGACTGTTACTTCTCTGTCGGTCATCAAGGTTATTCCGATCCCTGCTTTCGCTCCACTATTGAGTGCATCGGGAAACTTGGCGATTGGTATGCTTGCCGTCTTTTTCCTGCCATCCCGCTCAAAGGTGATGTTCACCTGGTCGCCCGCATTTTTTTTGCTTACATATGCTGTGAACTCCTCTGCGCTCTTCAATTTTCTCCCGTCTGCTTCAAACACCCGATCCCCGGCCTTTAAAGCATCTGCAGCGGGCATGCCTTTAATCAATGAATTGACGTATACTCCGTTAAAATCGCTTTTCACTTCTTTTCCCGCTTCTTCATAGGCAAGGATCAAAGCCGATTCCTGCGATCCTTCCATAAGCTTCAGCTGGCGGTTCAAATATTCTTCATCCGATTCATCGGGTGCTTTCACCTGACCGATTGGAACAATTTCCGCATAGCGGTCAAATTGCGCAAATACATAGCCTAGTATACTGGCCCTCCCTATACTGACGGTTGTCAGCGAAAAGCTTCCTGCTGAGTCGTAACCGCCGTCCACGTTAATGATTGGCTCCAGCTCTGAAGCGCTGCCGGGCTTTGTTATGTAGTAGGGCAGCTTTATATAGGAAATGGCCATGGCAATCAGGATGCCGATGACAAAAGCGCGGATGGCCCCTTTTCGTCTATTCTTCATTACGCGACTCCTTCCAATTGTCAATCAAAGAACGGATGGCTTCCAGGTTACTCCTGGCTTCTGCTTCCCCGCTCATCATAATCTCCTGTATGTTTGTAAAAGATCTTGAACTGAATTTGGCTACCTTTGGGCGGAGCATGATATCAGAAGCCAAAGCGCGGTGATGGACGAGTTCGTCCTGCATGATATCGAGGCTTTGCATAATCACATCAAATATGGAAGTGATGGATTCCTGTTTTTTGACAACGGACACATCTACGGAAATGACAATGTCTGCACCCATTTCCCTTGCAACCGAAACCGGAACACGGTCCACAACTCCTCCATCGACAAGCATCCTGCCGTTGACTGTCTCCGGAACAAAAATCCCGGGAATGGCTATGCTCGCGCGAACAGCTTCAGCGACAGGTCCCTTCTTAAAGACCACTTTTTCTCCCGTGCATAAATCCGTTGCCACAATCGCTAAAGGAATATTCAAATCTTCTATATTATTGCCTTTTGTGAAGGCACGTATCAAACCCTTTATCTTTTCCCCTGCAATAAACCCCATTTTAGGAATGGTCACATCCAAATAATAGCTGCGTTTAAAAGCGGCTGCAATTTGATAAAGGCTTTTGATCTCCAAGCCTGCTGCATAAAAACTGCCGACCAGCGCCCCCATGCTGCTCCCGGCAATCATGTGAATGGGAATCCCCTCATCTGTCAGTACTTTTATTACCCCAAGATGAGCAAAGCCTCTGGCTCCACCTGATCCGAGCGCTAATCCAATTTTAGGTTCCATCCACTTGGCCCTCCTCCTGATAATTCAAGGCTCTTAGTGAATCTTATGGTCTAAAAAGGACCGCTATTCTCGTATATTAAGGTATTAGAAGCTGTACATGCCTGACAACCATTTTATCATTACACAGTTCTTAATGTATAGAACTAGAGCGGGGGTAAACTGTTGAGCCGGGAAAAATGGAACACGCTTATTATTGCTTTGGTCATGATGGCTCTCACTGCATCCATCATTTTACACCCAAAAGCGTCATTGGAAGCGTCGCAGGCAGGTCTTGATGTGTGGTGGAGGATCGTTTTTCCTTCCCTGCTCCCTTTTTTCATTGTATCAGAGCTTTTAATCGGTTTTGGAATCGTGCGCTTTGCAGGTGTGCTGCTTGAGCCAGTTATGAGGCCTCTTTTTCGCGTTCCCGGGGCAGGCGGTTTTGTATGGGCAATGGGAATCGCTTCCGGTTTTCCTGCGGGTGCGAAGCTCACTTCCCTGCTGAGAAAAGAAAAACAGCTGACAGCAATTGAAGCAGAAAGGCTCGTTTCATTTACGAATTGTTCAAACCCCCTCTTCATTTTCGCTGCCGTTTCGGTTGGTTTTTTTAAAAATCCTGCTCTCGGCCTTCTGCTTGCTGCAGCCCATTACTTATCCAATGTATGTGTTGGAGTGATGATGAGGTTTCATGGGAACAGCAGAGAAGAGCGGGCGCTCTCGAGAAGCAGGGTTCTTCCTTTTCCGTCTTTGTCAGAAGCGTTCGCTGCATTGCACAAGACGAGATTAAAAAACAAGAAACCAATAGGAAAAATGCTGGGTGATGCGGTGCTCGGTTCTGTACAAACCCTATTGGTCATAGGCGGCTTTATCATTTTATTTTCTGTGCTGAACAAAATTCTCAGCATTACGGGCTTCATCGGAATTCTTTCCTCCGGTATGGCACAGCTGTTCAGTCTGTTCTCCCTGCCTGTATCACTGACGCAGCCTTTGCTTGCCGGTGTTTTTGAAATTACTCATGGCAGCATGCAGGCAAGCAATGCTGAGGCCGGCCTTTTGTTTCAGGCCATTATTGCAAGCTTCATTCTTGCCTTCAGCGGTCTTTCTGTACAAGCGCAAGTGGCAAGCATCCTTGCTGAAACGGACATCCGATTCCTCCCCTTCTTTTTTGCACGAATCATGCAGGGATTCATTGCCGCGTTCCTTACATGGCTGCTATGGAAGCCTCTTTACTTAAACAGGGGGGGCGTAACAGAAACATATGGCACTGGAGGAAGGCCAAACGGTTTTGAAGAGTATGATTGGCTATTGGGTTCCGGGCCGGCTATTACACTTTTTTTTCTCTTTTTGTATATTATTCTCTATTGGCGGAGGACAGCCGCCGCCTATTAACAGTAAGAAAGGCAGAGATCCGGTCTCTGCCTTTTCCATTACTTGAATTTTTCAATTAAAGCCTTTTCAACCGGAGAAGGCACCAAATCCGAAATATCCCCTTTGTACTTGGCCACTTCCTTTACAATGCTCGAACTAAGGAAGGAATATTGATTGTTTGTCATCATAAAAAAGGTCTCTATCGTGTCATCAAGCACGCGGTTCATAGATGTAATCTGCATTTCGTATTCAAAGTCCGATACCGCTCTAAGCCCTCTTAATATTGCATTGGCATTTTTGCTTCGCGCATAATCAATTAAAAGCCCCTTAAACGATTCAACGGTTACGTTTGGCATATCCTTTGTCACTTCCTCTAACAAAGCACATCTTTCTTCTACATTAAAAAGCGGATTCTTTGAAGAGTTATTCAGAACACAGATATACACTGTATCAAATACTTTCGCTCCCCGTCTGATGATATCTAAGTGTCCAAGAGTAACCGGATCGAAACTTCCTGGACATACTGCTACACTCGCCATTACGATTCCCCCATTCTCCCATCGCCGCTATGCTGATAAATACTGACAGCCGCTGCACCGTACGTTTCATACTTCGCCAGGCTCAAGTTTCCTATTTCCTCCGGCAAAGCAATTTCAGTACCGTGTTCAGCTATTAAAAAACCTTCTGATGCCAGGAGCTGCTTTTCGCTTATTTGATTTATAAGCGCTTTCAATTTTTGTTGCTTATACGGTGGATCTAAAAAGATCAGCTTAAACTGAAGTTCTCGTTTGATGATTGCTTTGAGCGCCCTTTCAGCATCGTTGCGGTAAACTTCAGCCTGATCCTGAAGCCGGCATGCTTCCAGGTTATTATGTATCGTTTGAATCGCTTTTGCCTCCCGGTCGACAAAAATGCAGCTTGCCACTCCCCTGCTTAGTGCTTCAATTCCGAGGCCGCCGCTGCCTCCAAAAAGATCCAGGGCAGAACCCCCATCAAAATAGGGTCCAATCATATTGAAGATGGCTTCTTTCACTTTATCCGTTGTCGGTCTGGTCGACATGCCCGGAACTGCCTTCAAAGGCCTTCCCTTTAAAGAACCTGATACTACTCTCATTACTCATTCACCACTGCTTTACAAATTTCCTGTTTTTTTGCAAAGTCATCGTACCATAAAATACAGAACGAGAAAAGATGCACACGTTCCAGGAATAAAAAAAGCCCTGCAGCAAATGCCGCAGGGTCCCTCTAAACCGAAAGGCTAGAAGGAAAAGGGAGAGGAGAAACCGGAGGAAGAACTTATGGGGAAACGTAAGTCTTCTCCGCGGTTGGCAACAGCATCATGAACGAGATGCTGTCTACAGCTAGTATGGCCCCTCTGCTGAATTCTATACATTTATTTCCTCCATGGCACTTCTTTGCGTTTCATGCTAAGTTTGTAGGAGAAAATCATACAAGTAAGGGAGATCATTTTATGATTCAGCGTTTTATTGAACTGGGAGAAGGATATTCGGATTTGTACGAATTGCTCGAGATCATTAAGCACCAGGAAGAAAGAATCATTTCTTTCATCCTTCTTCATACAGAATGGAAAGGCAAAAAATCAGTCTCTGCAGGAGTCATCATGTCCCCTGCTGACCCGGGAGATTTTCTCCCGATTTATTTTTGCAGGGAAGGCATTGCTGACCCCCGTGAAAAGGAAACCAAAAGGCATCAGCTCTTTCGGGAAGCAGCTGAAAAAACGGGAAAGCCGATTAATCAGTTCGATGTGAAGCCTTCAGCACTTTTCCATGAGAACGTTTTATATTATCAGTATTTAACGGGGATTCTCAGGTTGAATCACATTCTTCCACCGTTAAAATAGCAGCTGTTTCTCTATTAAGGCTTGCTAGAGGAATCTGCAAGAGCAAAAATAAAAACGCAATCCTCCAATCAGGATTGCGTTTGATCATTATAAGCCCATTTTATAATCGTATTCTTTTGCCTTATCCTGTTTTTTCTCAAACTCCAATTTCAGAAAAGGTTTGTAAGAAGGTTCAACATGCTTTACAAAAGAATAAGAAGAGATTTTCTCTGTTAATGCCTCATTCTGCTCCATATCACAATACAGAACAACATATTTCAGCCTTCTGGAGATATAGTGCACATTTCCAAAGCGCCGGAGCATTTTCACTTGTTTTAATGAGTGCATCCAAACGATAAGGCCTTGTCTTTTTCCATCCATATTTATCTCACCCTTTTTCACATGTCGTAGAAAAGTTTATCAGAGTTTACACTCATTAACAATACGCTTCTTGAAGGAGGATTAATATGAAGGCCGACCTGGACCTCATTTGGGATCATTTTATGGAAAAATTATTTAATCATCCACCGTTCTATTCTGTGAAGAGGCAATTGATTGCCGGCACGCCCTTCCTTTATATTGAAACGGTCCCCGGTACAAGCGAAGCTGAAGTCAGAAAAACAATCTTTCTCTTTTCAAAAAAAGCGATGCTCCATAAAAAAGTAACGTCCGAGACTATTTTTGTCCGTAATGAAGAAAATCTTTATGTGTACAGACACCGTTTTTATGTTCCGCTTGAAAAGATGTTTTGCTGCGGAAATCTTTGCTCGGATTGTATTCTCCTAAAATAGAACGGCCTCTCCCAGCTTTAATTTCAAGAGCTTAAAAAGAAATCTCTATACAAACAAAAAAAGACGGAGTCACCTCCGCCTATAACTCATGATACTTTGCAGCCGCAGCCGCCGCCGGAACCGCAGCCGCCTCCGCAAGCAGAAAGACTGTCAAAGAACGGGTTGCCCGTCGGCACTTTCACGTGTTCTGAAACAGCACTCCCCAGCTGAACACTTATTTCATCGAGCAGGGTTTGAAGCGCTGTTTCCGCTCTTCTGAATGCTGCAACTTTCTCATTTAAATCCAATTCCCTTTTGACCTCCCTCATCTCACGGGAAATCTGTTTATAGTCAGGATGATATTTTCCAAAACGCTGGACATCCTCATGTATATCTTTAACTTTTACAAACCTGCTTACAATTTCCTGTGCAGGCTGATCGTTCTTAAGATCGTTCAGGCAAGCGCGGTAGGTCTCGGCCAGCTCGGACTGAAGAATCATATCACTAATCTGGTCAGCCTGATCCAGAATTTGCACACTTTCCATTGTTGCATAAACCAATGACAGCACCTCCACTGCCATTCTACCATGAAAAAGGGCTGAATAGAAATGCTGCTGAAAAAACATCAATCCACTTTTACAGTCCAGCTATAAGGGCTGTGAACGGTTTCAGGCTCATTATGAGCTGATACTTCCAAAGATATTTCATGATACCCCTTTTTAAGTCCGTGTATGGAGAAAGCAGGAGTAAAGTACTTCTGTGCATTTTTTCCGTCTACGGTAACCGTGATAAACAGCTCCCCTTTTGAAAGATCCTTCTTTTTTCCGAAATTGCCGTTAGGGAAAAAACATTCCACAAACACAGTATTTCCCTTGACAAAGTGATGAACCGAGTAGCTTCCTTTTTTCAGTTCCTGAGCGCTGGCCGCCGGCGTCCCAGTTATCCCGCTTATTCCTTCAGGTCTCGGCTTATCATTCGTACACCCGGCAGCAAAAAGAACGATTAGAAGAAAAAGAATCGTTCTGACCATTTGTCCACCCCCTTTTTCCGATAGGGTTTGCTATAATGCTGCAAATCATGTAGAGAAGAACAAATGCGCAAGCTGTTTAGTCAAAGCCACTCTTAGTCTTCAGTCCTCAACCCTCGCGGCAGACCTTCTTTACAGTCAATTTAAAAAGGAGAGGCACAGCTTTTGTGGAGAAGTCAAAATTGGATGATAGTATAAATTTTTGGTCGATGTATATGTAATCCGGTCGATATAACTAAATTTCGGCCGATATATCTGCATCTCGGTCGATATTATTAAATTTCGGCCGATATATCTGAATCTCGGTCGATATAATTAAATTTCGGCCGATATTTCCGAATCTCGGTCGATATAGTTAAACTTTGACCGATATATCAGAATCTCGGTCGATATTATTAAATTTCGGCCGATATATCTGAATCTCGGTCGATATAATTAAATTTCGGCCGATATTTCCGAATCTCGGTCGATATAGTTAAACTTTGACCGATATATCCAAATCTCGGTCGATATAACAAAACTAAGGTCGATATATCAGAATCTCGGCCGATATAAAAAATTTCGGCTGATATATCTGAATCTCGGTCGATATAATTAAACTACGGTCGATATATCAGAATCTTGGTCGATATAACTAAACTACGGCCGATATAAGCCCGCAGCTGCATCAAAATCATGCCGAATAGAGCTCCAAAAGTCACCTATTGTCTTTCTGGATGAGTCTAAACGGCCTTCAGATGGCCAAAAGATTAGAATTTGGCGTTATAACTTCACCAGACTGTATTTTATAACGCCTCTTATAAAGGGCCATCCATTACCGCCCAAAGGTGAAAAACCAAGCCCGGATATGGAGACCTGCAATGTTGAAGCTTCATGGATCAGCAATCAAGTACATCCTTTATCCCATTTAAACAAAATCGCACTGCCTCATGCACGTGCCTCTATACCGATCATCCGCATATTATGAGCAGCCAAGATATGTCTGAAAGACTAGCCGATTGTTTTGGTCGTGCATTAGTATCGAGTTAAATTTACTCGTCACTCAGAATTTGAAAAAGGGGCAGTCGGCAAAACAACAACCCGCCCCTGCCGCACGTGCTCTGCCTCTAGCCCTGTTAGTCCTGCTGCTTCATGGACTGGAACATTCCCAGCATCATAGAGGCCATCTGCAGTGAATTGGAAAATTGGGCAACTTTGTGTGGTATGGTCTTTTGATAATAATGCATCATCGCCAGATTCATCTCTTCCTGGGCCTGCGGATTCCTGGATAGCTTTCTGTACCATTGCGGCTGTTCTCTCAAGAATTTAATAATCTCGGGTTTTGATTGGATATAATCCTGTACCTCTTTTCTCATCCCTTAGTCCTTTCTGAAGGAGAATGGGCCGCTCCCTCCTGCAGAAGGACCCCCTCCAGACCCTTTTGATACACCAAATGTTTCAAGCAGGTTTTGAACAGCAGATACTGCATTGCTCATTTTACTAAGGCTCACGTTCATTTCATTTGCATCCATGTTTTTTACTGCAGAGAAAAGCTGTGTGACAAACCCTTTTTCTTCCGCTGTTTCTTTTGGTTCTTCACTTGATTTGTAGTCCTTCCAATACTCATCCTGCTCACCGAGAAGGTACCAATTTTCGTAAAATTCCTGCCAGGTTTTACTGCCTGATTTTGCTTCTCGAATTATTTTCGGATGTTTTCGGACGAATTCCTTAAACTCTTCAATTTTTTGATTCTGTTTTTTTACTGCCATATGTTTCACCTCTTATTCATGCGCCTAGTATAGTGTAATCCGTATAACCGAAAGTGGTTCGCCCAATTTTTCCTGCCGGCCCCAGCAAATTATTGGTAAACTATAAAAAAAGACTCGGAGAGGGATGCAGCAATGAATAAGAATCAGCTCAATCAGAAGACAAACGAAATGATCGGCCAATTAAACCAAACGGAAACAGAGGAACTCCATTTATTGCTCGAAGCCATGAAACGTAAAAAAGAGAAGAACGGAACGTACATTGGCGCTCTCCTTCAGGCAGAAGGAAAAGAACACGGTGATGAATTTACGATTACCATTCCGAATACAGTACTTATCCAAAATTCACTCGAAATTGTTCATGGCGGTATAACGGCAACACTTGCGGATTCTGCTATGGGAACACTCGCTCACAAACAGCTTCCTGAATCCCTCGCTGCCGTAACCTCCGAGCTGAAAATGAACTATACCGCTCCGGGAATCGGCGCTTTCTTCACCTGCACAGCTAAGCTGATCCATAAGGGATCAAAAACGATGCTTCTTGAGGCGAGAATTTTCAGAGAAGACGGGAAGCTAATTGCTTACAGTACCGCTACCTTTTTTATAATTGAACGAAAAAAATGATAACCTCCACCGGTTATCATTTTTTACTTGCCTATAAAATTTTGTGTGTAGTAATCTTTATAGACCCCTACGCCGATATGTGTAAAGTCTTTATTCAGCATGGCTTTCCTATGCCCTTCGCTATTCAGCCAGCCTTCCGCAGAAGCAATGCTGTCCGTGTAATGGGCTGCTATGTTTTCCCCGGCTGTCTGGTAGGAAATGCTGTCCCGCTGCAGCCTGTCGGCGAGTGTGCCGGCCGAAGGAGACTCGTGAGCAAAGTATTCTTCGACAGCCATATCCTTGCTATGGGAATATGCAGTCTTGGAAACTGCTTCATCATACTCCAGCAGTTCCAGTCCATGCCGCTTCCGCATTACATTGGTTATATCAAATATTTGCTGTTCCTGGGCATTCCCGATTTCCTGCTCTTCTCCTTCTTGAACAGGCTCAGCGCTGATCAGCTCCCCGCGGTAAACCACTTCATACGGGCGCTGCTTAATAAACGTTTCTTTATCAGCAGCCCTTATGCTTGAAAGGGTTCCATCAAACCGGTCAATATAAAGCTGTATAACCACTCCATCTGTCTCAATTACCGGGCGTGTGTTCATATCTTCCTCTGATAGCTCAAAGCGGTATGAGTTTCCATTATGCTCCATTGAAAGAGTAGAAGAAACCGGTGCCTTCTGGTAAACCTGGCTGAGTGGTTCACCAATCTGATAAGGTTTTATGTCAACACCCTCTCCGATTGCATAAACAGAAACAACCTTATCGGATAAGACTCCAATTTGGATGTATTGATTGCTTCCTCCATTATAGATCCACCAGTGATAATCGAATTGTGAAGGATCTTTTCTTACAGGCTCTCCAAGCTGATCTAACACCTGATCAGAGGATTTTCCCATGAGTGAGAGGATGCCTTCTTCAGGCATTTTAAGTTTTTCGTCATCTGTTTCTTCGCTCGCAAGCTGCGTTTCCTGTTTTTCTTCTTTCCGGTCAGGCGGGTCCTCCGCGAATTTTATAAAAACGGTATATGTGCTAACGATAATTGCGATGACTAAAATGGTTTTTACGATTCTTTTCAGTTAAATTCCCCTCGCTTGTGTGAGTAAGATTTTGATTCTGTTACCTGTCATTTAATCAGAAAAAGAACCCAATTACAATCAATTAGATGGGATCTTACAGCAAATTATGTATAATCCATGTTCAATCCTGAAAACTACTCGGCTTTTCCAAAATTATCTAACCTTGGATTGAAAGTGCAGATGTTTCATACTATTATTAAGATATGAAAAATAAGCGTTTTCATAAAGCTGAAGGGGGAGTTAAAAAAATGAAGTTTGAAGGCACAGGCATAGACAATTTAACAGCTGAATTAACCCGCCTGGATGATGCGATGGAACAGCACGGCTTCATCCGAGCCGGCCAATGGGATTATGAAAGAGTTACGTATGACCGGAAGCTGGAACAGCGCGGGGAAATCTTTTATCTCAGGATCCAGGGCTTTACGACAGAGGGGGATACGGGCGGAAGGCACGCCATCGTCAAACTGATGACTCCGCTCCTCGGAAAGCATTATTATCCCCACGGCGTAGAGTATGGAGAAGGTGAAGATTTTCCAGAACAGATCGTTCAATCGTGCGAGAACACTTTAAAACGGCTGAAGCAGGAGCTTGAAGCGATTATACGATAAAGGATAATAGCCTGGCTATTGTCTTTTTTATTTAGCTGCGACCCAGGTTAAAAATGAATGCTCCTTCCGCTTGCATATCAGCCCGATCCTGCTGAAGATTCCGATCGTTTTATCCTGTTCCATATGACACTCTGTTGTAATGCGCTTTACTTTTTCCTGGCCAATCAGCCATTCAAAAAAGCTGCTTACCGCTTCAAAACCGAATTCTAAGCGATAATCAGGATCAATTCGAAAATCAAATTCAATTCCCCCCGAACTGTCCGGTTTTGAATAAATATAAAAATCCCCGATCATCTTTTTGTCTTTATGATGGATGATCAGCCAGATCCCCCACCCGTATTCAGATGGGTCCCGCTCAAGCCTCTCTATGTAATAAGGCAAAATCCCTTTGCTGATCAAAGAGGGCCAGTCTTCCGGTATGACGATAGGCGACCGCTTCGCCAGTTCTTTTTTGTGGAGAATCAGCGATTTCGCCAGATCCAGGGAACACGGGATAAGCAAGAGTTCGTCTGTTAAAATTTCCATCCGCTCGCCTCCTTCCGCGGAGAATAAAAAAAGGGTTACAGAATTATATTCTGCAACCCTTCTTCATTATGTTAAGCGATTAAACTTGCCCGGATGATTTCCTTAATCTGTCCTGTCATAAACCTTCAAAAAGGGTTAAAAACCGGTAATTGCTCTGATTAAGGTCGTCGTTTCCCCGCCGCCGTATATTATATATAAAAGCATATAAACGGTAACCCCGGTAACGGCTGTCGAAAACCAGATTACACTTGTAATCGGACCAAGCTTCCTATGCCTGATGATCTTCCTCCTGTAACCTGACCAGATCGAGATTAATCCAAAAACCCCTCCGGCAGCCGCAAGGAAAATATGAAAAATAAGAAATGAAAGATAAAACCCCTTAACCTCAGGCGGTCCTCCAAATGCAGTATTGCCGTCAAATACGGTTCGCGAGACATAGACAATAAAGAAAATCAGCGCAAATACACCAGCCCATGTCATGGCCTTGCGATGAGCTTCGATACGGCCCTTAGCAGCTAAATACCAGCCAATTGCGACGAATATGGCACTTATCACGATAAAAGCCGTGCTGATAGTCGGTAAAAGAGGCAAGTACATATTTGTTGACTCCTTTTTTGATAGGCTAGGGGTTAGCAAGGTCTCACTGGATTACCCTTTATCAGAGAGAATGGCCTGCAGCTCAAGCTTATCTTTTTCTCTTTCTTTTCTTACCCATTGGAAGAAGACAAAGCCAAGAATGGAGCCGTACACGATCTCCTGAATGATCTTCATGACAATGCCGCCCAGCTGCTGGTCCTCTGTTAGAGGCATGGAAGTAAATACTTCAGGGCCTGACAGATTTAAACCTGAGAGAGTTGCTCCAGGAACACAAAGCGCCATGGCTTCCATCCATGAGGCAGGATCCGAATAAGCAGAATAAAGGGGATCCGTTGCAAAAATGATAAGGGCGCATGCGGGTGTCAGCAAAACTCCGTTCGCAAAGATGTAACCAATTTTCAGAAGCCCTGACATTTCACCTGACTCCCCTCTTTTGCGGAATACGGGCCACCACATGCAAATGGAGGTGAAAAAGATAACAGCCGTAGCTGAGGCATGGTAAAATGGATTCGTTTTCACCACATCAAACACGAGCGGTGTATGGTATAAAGAGAAAATTCCGTTAAAAACAAGGATAGCCAATATTGGCTGAGTCAAAAATAGAAAACACTGCCTGAATGGCTTCCTCATTATAACCGCATTCCACATCCACCCCGGAATTCCTACAATCAGAAGCGGCGAAACGACCAGATACACCATAGCCATCTGAAACATATGAACACTGAAAAGAATATGTCCAAGCAAATCAACCGGGCTGCCTTTAAGGATATACAGAAGGGCCAATCCCCCGTAAAAAGCGGCTTGCTGCCTCGGTGCCGTCCTGGCAGAAGTCTTAAACCACCGGTTACGGTACCTGATCAGCAGATGATAGCCGGCAGCAGCCATGCAAAGGGCCAGAAAGTAGTAGGGACTCCATAAAGCTTCAAAGCCGAATAGCGATAAGTTCTCCAAGATGATCCCTCCTTTCTGGGCCCGCAAAGATAGGTATATCAGATGAATCCGACTAAATGAGCTTTGTTTTTAAGACGGCGGCCAGCCTCTCGAGGTCATAAGCCACTCATCCTGCGGAAGGAAGAACGTCTTCCTCCGGCTGATTGTCTTATGCTTGTCGAGGCTGCCCAAGCCGCCTCCGCTTTTCTTTTTGTCCAGCTCCGGGCGCTAGCGCTTCGGCCGCTTCCCTCTCTCGGTCAAGGCAAAATGCGCCTTTCGGTCGAGAGCTCCACCGTCTCTCAGCGCTGGGCAAGCGCCCTCCGCTTTTCTTTTTGTCCAGCTCCGGCGGCTAGCCTCTCGAGGTCATAAGCCACTCATCCTGCGGAAGGAAGAACGTCTTCCTCCGGCTGATTGTCTTATGCTTGTCGAGGCTGCCCAAGCCGTCTCCGCTTTTCTTTTTGTCCAGCTCCGGGCGCTAGCGCTTCGGCCGCTTCCCTCTCTCGGTCAAGGCAAAATGCGCCTTTCGGTCGAGAGCTCCACCGTCTCTCAGCGCTGGGCAAGCGCCCTCCGC
>NZ_JBNILN010000005.1:0-323072 GCF_050107715.1 Metabacillus sp. 84
AAAAGAACAAAACATTTCGGATACTTGAAGCACCACAAACCTTACGGTTTTCAGTGGTACTCCGTATCCGACCTCACTTTCATCCCACACCTGAAGGAATGGGCTTTCCCGTTCGGAAAATCTGTAAATGGGAACCAGATCTTTAAGGACGCCGTTATTGTGTCAACAGGTAAAACACGGGACAAAATAGCAGAATCGTTCAGCCTGAAGACCAACGAGGAACAAAAAACCAGTTTGGAAGCTTATATCCAGCAAACGGAAAAGCGCATCGAAACGGAAAAGGACAGACAGCTTCTCCATGATCTGACAATGGATGCTGCTGTCAAACGCATGCTAAAAGGTGCGATGGATATTCTCGAGCCTTCCCTGCCAACCATGATGATAGAGGACCGGCTTGTCCTGGAGTGCAGCGAGCGGAAGGTTGAGCTTCATTGCTTTGGGGGAGGCCATACAGACAGCGATCTCTTCATGTACCTCCCTGAAGAAAAGGTGCTGTTTGCAGGGGACCTCGTTCTCGTGATTCCAAATACTGGATGATGAAATATAACAGTAATGTCATACTAGTACAGCTAGAAATCATTCCTCAGGTAAAGCAGAAGAGCCCTCCTCAACGGAAGGCTCTTTTTATGAGCTGTAAAGTTAAATTTAGGGGGAGTTTTGCACGATTAATTTTTATTCAAGATGTATCGAAATACTCTGTATTTCTTAATATCCAGTCTTATATTCAGAGATTTATTCTATGTTTATGCTTTGTAAATAGTCTATCAGAAACCGCTCTTATTGAATTTTCATTTCAAGGCTTAACACTTCGTTTACATGTCTTTTCCTGCCTCTACCCTATTTCCCCTTTTTAAAAAAATCTTTTTCGATCTGAGTACCAAACGTCCCCCTTAGTCGACTTTAATCTTTCTTTTTTGACAATATACGACAATATTTTCCCTTGGCTGAGACAGCTATTAAAAACTATGGGAAAATAACTGGAAAATTGATGCTATACTTCAAATTGGTTACAGCGAATCAAATAGGAGGAACTAAATTGAAGATGAAGAAAAAGGTTAGTGCATTTATTGGTACATTAGCAGTGGCAGGAGCCCTTACATTCGGCGGAGGAACGAGTGCAAGTGCCTATTCAGATTCCACAACTGAGCCTATTCCTCAATTGTCCGGAAACAGTATTCAATCAAATGCATGGATGAGCAACACTGCTTTCTATCAAAAGCAAAGCTATCAAGTAAGTGCTAAATTTCTTGGTACGAATCCTCCAAACGCTGATTGGGTAAAAACTGCATGGACGATTAAAGCTAACGGTCTGGGAGTTTCAATCGGAGGTATCAGCGGCGGTACTTCTAATGGGAGCACGCTAACCGGAACATGGACAAACAGCAATACATGGATTTCTGACTATGCAGGCTCTTATTCCATCTCAGGTGTTCCAATCAGCGGCGGCACTGACAATACGGCCTCTTTCCTTGCTAAAGGAGTAAAACGTTCAGCGTCCGCTTCTATTTTCCGATTCTATTAAAAAATGTATAGAACATAGATGCAAAGCAGCATGCATGTTCTATACATAATCCCGTACAACTCAATCTAATCTGACTAAACTAAAACACTGATGAGCTGTAACCATATGAAAGTGAATACAACCCACATTGTATTCACTTTCTATTATAACCAATATACCCGGTAGGAGGAAAAATAATGCGGTATAAATGGACGATATTGTTAATATTTTCTCTTGCGGCTATAAGCCTATCCATCTATTTTTCCCTATTTGGGTCGAATATAGAAGGAAAAGATGTAAAAATAGACAAGGAATTATTTACAGAATTACAGGAACAGCAGCTTGAGAGCTCACTCAGAATGATGAAGAGCTGGGGAGACGAAAATCTTTATTCACCTTCCAATGCGATGGAGGGTTCAAAAGATGAGTACGTTTCTTATTATGCCTATCAAACCGCTGATCTTCTAGGTGAAAATCCACATGAGCCCTATTGCCGTACTGTTATTGAATTCCTTAAAAACGATTCCTTTGCAGATGAGGAGGATCAGTTAATCTTTACAGGAATTGAAAGAGTCTACCGGGCAGATCAATCATTGTCCCTTTGCAGTTACGAAGCAAGCCAGTCGAAAGCCTACATGGAGAAGCACGTTCAGCACTTATTGGACACAACGTATATTCCAGATGGATATTTTATATCAAATGAATTCAAAGAATACCGGGACAAGCCCGGCTACGAATTAGTAAAAGTACAGCAAACAAGAATGATGCTAAATATGGCCTCCAAATATGGATTTATGGAAGCACTTGACCAAAAGGCGATCCGCTCATGGGTGAAAAGCCTTGAACTTAACGAACTTCAAACTTTGGAAGCCGCAGCTGAAATGAATCAAATCATGGGGATTGAAACTGCACGAAAGATTCCTTCAGCTGATATCGATAAACTGATTCATAAAAGGACATACGATTTCAATGATTTAATGGATTTAAACAGCCTTGCCGCTCTTCAGAAGCTTCAGCCTGAACTGCTTCAGCCTGATGAGATGGCTGAAATAGCTGAGAAAGTAAAAAAGCAATTCTATGGGCTATCGGACATTCAGAGCGAATATTTAAAGATGAACCTCCTTCATCAGTTCCATTCTCTTCCTGATCCGCAGCACAAGGATATGATTTTAAAAGATTTATCCGTTTACAGGTATGAGGATGGGATGCTGCCGTCATTCAGCACCTATGACAACCAGTTCAGTCCTGTATTAATTGGGAAGGTATCCGAGGAGTATGCGGGAAGATCCAATCCTGCTCATGATGAAGCGATCCTGAAACGGGTGCTTGCTGCAGATATAGATGAACTGATGAAACAGGATCCTTTTGAAGTTTACAGCTTTGTGTCGCTCCTTTCCAAGACGGGCGGAAAGCTTCCCGATGAAAAAAAAGAAGCGCTGAACGCTGCCCTTTTGAAGAAAATGGAGATGCCAATTGTCCGTTCGAGTATGATGGGGTTCACTTTTTATGCAAAAGCTCTTAAACAGCTGAACGGCAGCATCACCAAAGAGATGCTCCCGCCAAATACAGAGGCCATTTTAAATGAAATTATTCAAAAGCAAGCGAGCTATTTCGGGGAAAAGGACCAGGTTTCCTCCCTTGCATTTTTAGAGACGCTAAGCAGCATCGGGCTGTATACAGATCAGGTAAGAAAAGCAAAGCCCTTTGCCGATCAGGTGAAAACGGACCCCGACTCTGAAATCGGTGCCTATCTCATCTATTATAAAGCAGCTCTTATGCACAATTCAGGCATGCCTTACGATCAAAATAAAACAGGACGGAACATCTCGCAATTATATAAACGGACAGGCTATGCGCTTAACAGCAGCAAGTCGTTTCCGGATATCTACTCAACCTATTTTTTAATGGCGATTAACCACAATTTAACGGAGGACTTCCACCATGAATCATAAGCCTTTATTAAGACTGGAGGATGTAGGAAAATGCTACAAAAGCAAAGAATCATCGCTCCGCATTCTTCAAAACATCCATCTGACTGTGAGAGCGGGTGAATTGAATGTGATTATGGGCCCGTCAGGCTCCGGGAAAAGCACACTGCTGAATCTGATGGGACTGCTCGATGATCCAACTGAAGGAACCATCCATCTCGATTCACAGCCTGCAGCACAATTGACTGAGAAAGAGAAATCCCGACTGCGCTCCAAAACAATTGGTTTTGTGTTTCAGGACTTCAACCTGTTTCCTAACCTCTCTGCCCTTGAAAATGTGACGATGCCATTATTGATCCATAAAGACATCAGCGTTCAGGCGAGAGATAAAAAAGCGAAGGAACTTTTGGAACTTGTCGGTCTAACCCACCGGATGGAGCATATGCCGAGCTCCTTATCCGGTGGAGAAAAACAAAGAGTTTCCATAGCCCGGGCGCTTGCCGCTAATCCTAAAATGCTTCTTGCGGATGAACCTACCGGAAACGTAGATGATGAAAACGAAGAAAAAATCATCGAATTGTTCAAAAAGCTCTCCTCATCCGGAGTCGCCTTAATTGTTGTCACTCACAACTCCATTTACAAGCAGCATGCAGATCGCTTTTATACGATGCAAAAAGGAACATTATTGGAGGGAGAGCAAAAATATGAGGCTAAGTGACTACCTGAAATTGGGGGGCAAAAATTTCAAAAGAAATGGATTCAAAACAGCTGCGCCGATTGTCATTATTACAATGGGGATCATCGTTTTTAATGTGGTGGCGGGATTTTTCTCCGGGATCACAAGCAGCATGAACGAGACGGTTATGGAAAATGACAGCCTGAAATTCATTGAAGTCGTCTCTACCCCTGACAAAGCACTTAAGCAAGAAGACTTCAATGAACTGAAGCAAATCGATGGGGTCAGCACGTCCTTCCCCAAAGTCCAGGCATTTGTAGGTCTTGAATACGGAAAAAACAAAATCACCACAAATCTGATTGGAGTCGATGGTCCCGCCCTCTCTTACATGACAGCAGGGAAAGCAAATTCGATAAAAGACGGAGACATCGTCCTGAATTCAGCACTGGCTGATGACCTCAAGCAGGGAGACGAAGTGAATGTCAGCTACACCGTTAAAGTCAAAGAGGGAGAAGGCGTACGTGAATCGACCAAAGGAACGATTCAATCGCTGTACGATCAATTTTACATAACAAATTTTCCAGATGATCTTTCTCTTGCCACCATTGATTATGTAGAAAATTTGAATGCGCAATTTGAAGGACTTACATTGGAGCAGTACCGCAGCGGCTTAACCTATGACTTTGGGACAGTCGTCGTACAAAATGTAGAGGATGTAACGCCAGTCGCCCGGCAAATCGAAGAACTGGGATTGGATACCATTTACTCGCTTAAGTCCTCCCAGTCAATTCCAATGGTCGCTCAGATCATTATGTCAATCGGCGGGGTCATCATTGTACTGCTCTTGATTTTTTCGGGCATCAGCATTGCCTCCATCATTGGCCAATCCCTTCGCGGACGCTATAAGGAAATTGGCATTATGAGAGCCGTCGGCTATGAGAAATCCCATCTTATTAAACTGTTTTCCGTCGAGGTCCTTTTTATATCAGTCCTGTCCTTTGCAGCCTCTATTATATTAAGCTTTCTTATTATCAGCGGGCTGGAATACTTCCTTAACCAGTCGGAAGCCATTGACTACACGTTTACGATTGATATGACCATTCAGCAAGTGCTGCTCAGTCTCATATTAATTCTTGCAGTAAGTTTTCTGGCAAGCTTCCGTCCGATTGTGAAAGCATCATCTGCAACGATTACTGATATTATTAGAGGGAATGCATCATGAAGAAAAAAACAGCCCTGCTCATCGTCCTGCTGCTTATGGCAGCTGGAGGCGGATACTTCATTTTCACTCAATCGAGTGCCGAAACAAGTACGAAAATTGAAGATAATGAAGGAAATTCCATCAGCTATCTGTCTGAAAAATACGGGAAATCCGTATTGAATACCTTTAATTTTGACAAGCAAAAAATAACGAAAAGCTTTAAACTGAATCAAGATCAAGATCTTTATGCTGTTTCCTATTACCATCCCATCGAGAAGAAAACGCTGATTATGAATCAGCAGTCCGAACCTTACGGCTATCAAGTTTACATGCAAAACCCAACTGGTATTCAAAAACTCGGATTCTTGGAAAACAGCATACAGGAGGCTCTCTATACAGATGAATTTGCCTATGTCCTTGTTTATTCAAGGGATGCTGGACAAAGCGTAAAATTGAATCAGTATAAGCTTGATAATTGGGAAAAACCTGTTCAGACTTGGGAAATACCTGGCTCTCCTAAACGGATGCTCGCCAATCACGAAAGCGGTAAGATATTCATTCTTACAGCAGAAGCCGGAACGGCCATGCATACTTTAGACGAAAAATCTGGAGAACTAACCAGTAAAGTGATAGCGGAGGATCCATATGACCTGAACGCATCCGTAATCGATGGGAAGCTTTGGATCCTTCCCAGAGAAAAGCTTGATTCATCCGGGATGAAAAGCAAGAACAACCAAGCCGTACGGTCCGTCATGCAGCTGGACACAGAAACAGGGGAAACTCTCCAAACCGCTAAGACTAAGCATCCTCCCAAATTCATGGCGCAGGATTCAAATTACACCTATATTATTTCAGGGACTCCCAACTCCTCTTATCTGGAGCTGTACGAACACAAAAACATGAACAAGCGAATCGGCACAGTGAAACTCAAAGCCGATGCCATCAATGGATTTGTTTCGACTGAATCCGGTAATTTTCTTTTCACGAACAAGGGAGTGTTTAAAGCAGAGGGCACAAAGGTGCAATCTGCAGCAGATGAAGAGATTTCCCCTAAAACAGACCTGCGTATTCATTAGAGAAGGAAAGGATGAACACCATGAAAAAACCATTGATCGCAGCATTCTTATCAGCAGCCCTCCTCACAGGCTGCAGCACCGATGCCGGCATTAAAACCATCAAGGATGTAAAGATGGATGAATTAAGTTCGCTGAAGAATACATCAGCAGGAAGCAATTCAGATGTCACCTCCATCATCAGCTCCCTTCCTGGAGGGGAAAGCTACAAGGAAGTGGCGATCAACGGGACTTCCATAGGCACAACATATGGCATTAAAGATGGCTCTACTTTGACTGAAGAACAGTTTTCCGATTACTGGCTAAATGATGACGCAATAAAGAGAAACTTCCTTTATAATGCTGCCTCCATCTTTACTCTCATTCCAAACGCAGACAAAGCAGCCTTTACTGTGGAATCTGAGATGAACCAATCGTTTTCCATCTCAAGAGACCAAATGGAAAAAGAGCTGCCCCATTCGTTTGATGAGTATGCCAATGATCAGGAAATGTGGAAAAAAGAATTAACAGAATTTGTGAACTCAGAGGAAAAAAGAACAGCGTTTTTTGAAAAATATCCAATTAGCGAATAAACGGTTAAAAAGGAACCCTGCTCATAAGCCGGGTTCCTTCTATTATGAAGACATTATTCCTTTACGAACTCCTTCGTACTCCTGACCGTATCGATTGGCCGGACCAGCCCTTCAATCTCTGCTCGCTTCGGTTCGAGGAATGGGGGAAGAGATAATTTTTCGCCAAGCGTTTCATATGGTTCGTCCCCCATGAATCCAGGTCCGTCGGTCGCGAATTCAAAGAGAATCTGTGGAGCGACTCTTGCATAAAGGGATTCGAAGAAATGGCGGTTCACATAGCCGGAGTTCGGAAGACGGAAGCTTGAAAGCCTGTCTGTCCATTCATCCAGGACGGTGCGGTCTTCCACCCGGAATGCTGCATGGTGAACCGTACCGAAGCCTTGTACTGCTTCTGGAAGATCCGGGTTTTCCTCAACGATGACCTGAGCTCCGTTTCCGCCCTTTCCGACTTCAAACAGGTGGAATGACTCTTCCTGTGCCACTTCTTTAAATAGAAGAACTTTTTCAAGCATTTGTTTAAAAAAGTCAAACTGTGCAATCCGGACGAAAATCGGTCCGAGTCCGGTGATTGCATACTCCAGTGGAATCGGCCCCTTTTGCCACGGTGTACCAGATTCGATTCCTTCGTTATTCTCATCGGAAATGAGCTGATACTTTTGATCATCAAAATCAGCAAATGAGAGCGTCTTTTTCCCGAATTGCTCCGTAATCCCCTCGTGCTTCACGTCCAGCCGGTCAAAACGCTTCACCCAATAGTCAAGCGCCGCATCCGTTGGCACACGAAACGATGTTTTGGAGATTTCGTTCGTTCCGTGCACACCCTTCCGAATACCCGGGAAATCAAAGAACGTCATATCCGTTCCCGCACTACCTTTATCATCTGCGAAAAACAGATGGTACGTCTGGATGTCATCCTGGTTTACTGTCTTTTTGATCAATCTCATTCCAAGTACATATGTGAAAAACTCATAGTTCTTTTCAGCACTGCTTGTAATAGCCGTAACGTGGTGAATCCCTTTTAGATGGTTCATGATTTACAGCTCCTTTTATTTATCTTGAATTCAAGATAAATTTATCATGAATCTAAACGCACGTCAACAGACTAGCATAAGAGGCAGCAAATCAGCCCTTTTACATACTCTTATTTTTACTCAATAGTTTTCCATCTTGAAATTCAAGAAAAATATTGCGCGATTCTTCTTCACTTTTGTAAACATATATAGTCCCCTTGAATTCTCCCTCCGCTCCTCCACTCTGCTGAGTTATGACTCCTTCACCGCCAAGAATCTCTGTCGTCTCTTCATAGGTCATGCCAATATTCACCTGATTTAGCTTGGCTTCCGTTGCAGTTACTTCAGGATCTGGCTGAATAGTAAATTCTTGAAGATTATCCAGCTTGTCATCAATGAACCCCCCCTGGACGAAACCAAAACCCTCTGAATCTCTCCACGTGTAAATTTCAATCTCTGTTGCCGTACCTTTTTCCCCTTTTGACCCCATGATGTCAGCTATTTCCTCATAACTCATGCCGGCTTTTAACTGAAGAAACTTGTCCAGTGTAGCGGCACCCTCCTCATTCCCGGCCTTAGCTGCATCCTTATTTTCGCTTTCCTGATTCTTCTCTTCCTTAGGCGCTGTTTCTTCCGCGCCGGCAGACTCGGAGCTCTTCCCGCCTTCACTCTCTCCACAGCCCGCTAAAACTGCCATTCCGAGTACAGTTGCTGATACCCATCCTAATTTGCCGAAATTCATCGTATCTCTCCCTTTTCTAACATTTAAGTAAAATAATAACAACAAATTTTCTTTTTCCACAGATTAACTAAACATAAACCAGAATGGATAAACAAATCAGTTCTTCCCAGCACGAAAAGGTTCATCTAATCGACAAACCTTATCGAGCTGCTCTGTGGTACGATAATCATTGTAATCAACCATTTTACAGCACTGGAGATGAATGAAGGATGACGACCGGATTTATCATTTTGCTGATTATCCTCGCCGGCCTTAAAGTTGTGTTAGCCAGTCCTCCCACCTTTGTCGTAGAATGGATGCTCAGCAAATTCGCCATGCATCCGAAGCTGGAAGAACCCGCTACTACTGTAACCTTTGACGGAAAACACCTCGAAGGCCATGATAAAGCTCAATTTATTGATCAGTTTAACGAAGCCATCTATTACGATCAGTATGAAGAACTCCCTTCCAACGACGGAAAGCCCCTGATCATTGACACGAAAAAGGGGAAAAAGGATGTCAGACTGTTCGTCTACATTTACAACGACCGAATCGATGTCATTAAACAATATAAACAGAAAACAGCCGCATACAGCCTGCTATCTGACAGTCTTCAGGAGCGTTCAATGATGATGGCCAAAGAAATTGGGTAAAAAAGACCGTCACGGAGACGGTCTTTTTTTATTGGATGATGGAACCATTGCAGCTGTTGAAGCTCACTCTGTCATTCTTATTACACTCTGTTTCCCAGCAAAACTAACCCTATAAATACCTGAGAACCATAAAATATAGCAATAACCAGATAGGTTAAAAAATTTCTGTAAGAGGCTATTGAAAGCGAGCGTTCAATTAATGGTAAAATAAGAGAAACGATACGAACGGAGGAACCCTGATGCCCATTTACAACAAACTCGTACGCGACAACATACCGCATATCATTGAAGCAACCGGCAAATCCTTTGAAACCCGCATTTTAGAGAACGATGAATACGTTAACGAATTGAAGAAAAAGAGCTTTGAAGAACTCGATGAATACATGACTGCGGAAACGAATGCAGAAGCAGTTGAAGAGCTCGCCGATCTCATGGAAATCATCAAGGCGTTTGCAGAGGTGCACGGCTCAAGCCTGGCCGAAGTAGAAAAGATCCGTCAGGAAAAAGCTGAGAAGCGCGGAGGGTTTGAGGAGAAGGTTTTTTTGGTTCGGGTAGAGGATTAGATGCAGATATCCTTATATACAGAGAAGCTGCTGATTCCAGTTCTTGACCGGATTCAGCAGTCCAGCACGATTTATATTCTGACGGCCTTTGCGATGAAATCAGGAGTATCTTTGCTTAAGTCCGCTTTGGCAGAAGCTGCTGAACGGGGTGCAGATATCAAGCTTCTGACCGGAGACTACTTATATGTTACACAGCCGGATGCGTTAAAAGAATTGGCTTCCATTCATGAAAAAATTGAAGTCCGGCTATGGCGGAGCAGTGGAATCAGCTTTCATCCGAAGGCTTATTTATTTGAGTCAAAAGCGCAGGGCCATTCGATTATCGGCTCTTCCAATCTATCAAGATCCGCTTTAACGAATGGAGTGGAATGGAGTGTCGGCATCTTTGAAAATGAGGAAAAGCTTCTATTTGAAGAAGCAAGCCGAAAATTTATTGATCTGTTTCAAGCTGAAAACACCATTGCGGTTAACCTGGAAACCGCCAAACGGTACGAGGATGAATACATAGATTTTCACCAGCAGCATCCGAACTTAGCCAGAACCTGGACGAAGCAGGAAGAGCAGGAGCTCATGCTTCCAGGGGAAGAGAAGCCTGATCCCGATTCTATGGTGCTGGAAACACAGGAAAACTATTCCGTCCTAGCCCCCCGCTTCGCTCAGATTGAAGCACTTGAACAGCTGCACAGTACAGTGGAGGACGGCTATAAAAAAGCCATGGTCGTTATGGCAACCGGACTGGGGAAAACCTACCTGGCCGGGTTCTTTGCTCAAAATTTTGGGAAGGTTCTTTTTATTGCCCATTTAGAAGAAATCCTTCATCAGTCGGCAGAATCCTTTTTAAACGTCATGCCTGACAAAACCGCCGGCATTTATAACGGGCGCCAAAAAAATCCCGATGCGGATCTGCTGTTTGCTTCCATTCAAACGTTAAGCATGAAACGCCATTTAGAAGTATTCGATCCAGAGGAATTCGACTTAATCGTAGTCGATGAATTCCATCATGCGGCGGCTGCCTCTTATCAGAAGGTGCTGGATTATTTCAAGCCTTCCTTCTTGCTCGGTGTGACAGCTACACCTGACCGAGCCGATAACCGGGATGTTTACGCCTTATGTGAAGGAAATGTCGCCTACAAAATCGATTTTCTTGAAGCCATTCAAAGAACATGGCTCTCCCCCTTTCAGTATTATGGGGTATATGATGAAACAGACTACTCGAAGCTGACATGGCGAGGCACAAAATATGACCAGGAAGAGCTGATGGCCGTTCAGCTGAAGACGGAGCAGGCAGCCCATATTTTGCAGTCATGGAAAACCTACAGGAAAACCAGAACACTCGTCTTTTGCTCCTCCATCCGCCAGGCTGATTTCCTGTCTTCATATTTTGCAGACAATGGCTATCGGACGGTGTCTCTTCACTCCAGGCAAAAGCAAGTCAATCGGAAGGACGCCGCCCAAGCGTTAGCTGATGGTGAACTCGATGCCATATTTACAGTGGATCTTTTCAATGAAGGCGTTGATATCCCAGCCGTGGATACCCTTCTATTCGTAAGACCTACCGAGTCTCTCACCATCTTTACTCAGCAAATCGGCCGTGGCTTGAGGCTGCATCCTGAAAAGGATCACTGTGTCATCATCGACCTCATCGGAAATTACCGGAATGCCGATATTAAGCTGAGCCTGTTTGACACACGTCCTTCAACAGAGAAAAAGGAAAAAATCATAGAGCCGGTTGTCCCTTTATCCTGCTCCGTTGACCTGGATATGCAAGTGATTAATCTGCTGAAAGAATTAACAAAAAAAAGACAGCCACGCAAGGAACAGCTCCTAAACAACTACCAGATGGTGAAAGAAGAGCTGGGCAGAAGACCCTCATATTTGGAGCTTCACTTATATGGAGAGCTTTCGGCTCAAGACTATAAATCCGAGTTTAAAACGCTTTTCAGCTTTCTAAACTGGGCAAATGAACTGACTGCCGCTGAACAGGAGGTATTTCTCCAGCATGAAAATTGGCTGCAGGAAGCAGAGGGCACCGGAATGAGCAAAAGCTATAAAATGATTGTCCTGCTGGCAATGCTGGAACGGGGAATGGATGATTGGTATAAACCGGTAACAGCCCTTGAAATTGCTCAATTCTTCCATACATATCTCATGTCTAAGGAGTATCGAAAGAGAATAGATTTTTCGGATGGGCAAAGCACGAAGCTGTGGGATTACAATCAGCAGAAGACAGCGGGACTAATTGAGCGGATGCCGATGACAAAATGGAGCGGAAGTTCTAAAGGACTTGCAGTATTCAACGAGGGGGAATTCTTCTTTCTTATAAACCCGGATAGCAGTGAAAAAGAAACCCTTTATTCCTGGACGAGGGAAATTTGTGAGTATCGGCTTCATCAGTATTTTGAGAGAAGGACTGCCTTAACCTTTACAGTGAGCTGAAAGTCAAATTCTCACCCCAGCACAAATTCAATTTAAAACTATTAACACATTCCCGCTCTTATTAACGTGTTAAATAGTTTCCCAATCCCAAAAGAAAGGTATAAGTAACATATCAACCCAAAAAGTCAGCACCACTACCCATCAGCCATCTTTCCCTATTACACAGGACACTTCAGGAGGTCATGAACCATGCTGACTGTACAGCTCACTGTTTTTGCCGTGATTCTAGCTATTTTGCTCCTGGCTGCGATCTTTCTTTCGAAAAGGTTAGGGATCAGCAAGGAGATTGTTTTGTTTGGATATTTGATTTTTCTTTTTATTGGTCTCTTGGTTCTGAATTTGCTTCAGGCCGGACCGCTCGTTCTGATTGTGCTGCCGATTCTGCTTACGGCACTTTCGATAGGCGGATTAGTTCGGGCCATTATTAAAACGAAATACGAGGGATGAAAAGGTCAAAGCAATGCCTCATTGCTTTGACCTTTTTTCCGCCTCCTTCATTCCGAGAATTAAATTGAGGCCGATGTGTTCCTGAAATTCGTTTTTCTCGTTTAGCTTTTGCAGCGCACGATGCAGATCTTTTTCGAATGCTCCTTTGAATTCATTCACGTATACTGGTCTGCCGCAGGATGTTGAGTAGAGGTTGCCTATGATGGATTCTATACTCCACTTAACTGTGTGGACGGGCAGGTGGATGACTTCTGTTTGGAATGGTGATTGGTTCATTCTCTCCTCATAGCTGATCGGTGGATGTGCGTATACCGTGTTTCCCGCTTTCCGCTCTTCCCCGTACCATTTCTTCACAATTCGCTCTGTTTCTTCCTGCCAAGGTTCAAGCTGCTGCCCGGGATGATAGGCGTCGATGATCGCTACTCCCCCGCCGGGAGCAATGGCTTCGTAAAGTTGGCCAAGGACCGTCTGCTGGTCCATCCAATGGAAGGCTTTGGCGATCATCACGAGGCGGATCGAATCATGAGAGAGGCTTCTTACATAGTCTTCTGCCCTTCCTCCTATCCATTCACAGTGGCCGATTCTAGCATCCTCGCTTCTGCGCTTCGCTTCTATCAGCATTTCTTCCTCCGGATCAATCCCGGTGATCCGTTCAAACCAATCTGCAAATCGGAGTGTGAGCTGACCGGTGCCGCAGCCGAGGTCCAGCAGCCGGCCGGTCCCATCAAGAGAGTACCGGTTTACAAGGAAGCGGACTAATTCAGGAGGATAGACGGGGCGGTATTTGGCATAATAGGATGCTGTGCCTTTGAACAGGTCTTTTCCATAGTTTTTCACGATAGGGTTTCCTCCCTGAGCATAAGAAAGCATCAGCCTTTTTAGTAGATAGCAGCTGATGCTTCTGTGGTTAGGTATAGTTTACTTTTTTAAGAAAGAATACGTAAAGCATCGTGTTGATTTTTTTACTCTTGTTGATTGGAGTGGAAGGCGTGGGACTCCGGGCTCGCCCTCTAGCTGCAATCAACATCTACGTTTTGTAAAAGAGAACACCTTTTACTTATTTGGACTCAATTGTAATAAATTGGTTTATTCATCATCCGAAAGTGGTAAGGAATCAGAGGCAATAAGACTTAATTTATTGGAGGGAACGGTGTATGTACGCAGGATTTTGGCAGCGGGCGGGTGCCTATTTGCTAGATGGAATTGTTGGTAATCTCATTATCTTCGTTTTTCTATTTTTTATGGCCGGGGTGGACTTGCTGGTCCGTTCTACTGGAATGGATGAGAGCGTGAGGCAGTTTGTCATCGGGTCAATCAGTTTCGTTGTTTATCTTTCTTCTAATTGGCTGTACTACGCTGTGATGGAATCATCGGGAACGCAGGCCACGCTTGGAAAGATGGCTGTCGGAATCGTCGTAACGGACCAGGAGTATAAGCGCATCTCTTTTGGGAGGGCTACTGTCAGGTACTTTGCCTCCCTGTTGTCTATCCTCATTTTCTTCATCGGCTTCATTATTGCAGGCTTTACGGAAAAGAAACAGGCGCTTCATGATTTCCTAGCCGGCACCTATGTTTTGAAAAAGGAAGCCGGTCAGGCGGCAGACAGGCCAGCAGCTTCTTAAGCTATCCAGACTTCGCCTTTGCTGAAGTCTCTTTTTTTCTCTGTAAGATTCACCTAAAAACCTTTATGATAAAGGAGAGATTATCTAAAAGGAGAAAATGCATGATCTTATTTAGAAAACTGTATGTAAAAGCAATGAAGGTCAAATTCCTCACCCTCCTTGCGGTAACGCTCTTATTCCTGATTATCAACACCTGGATCATGAGGGTCCTTGAACCGGAGACATTTGAGAGCAATCTTCACGCTGCCTGGTGGCTGATGACAACGATGACAACGGTAGGCTACGGGGATGTATCCCCTGTTACCGCAGCTGGACGGGTGTGGACGATGCTCGTCATCTATCCGTTCGGGATCGGCATTTTCGGAATCGTAATTGGCATGATCGTCGATTCGTTTTCTAAGCATAAACAAATGAAGGAAGAGGGAAGGCTTATGTATCGGGGACAGCACCACTATGTTTTGATCGGCTGGACACAAAAGTCTAGGGAAGCAGCGAAGGAATTGATGCTGGAGGAGCCGGAAGCGGATCTCGTTTTGATTGACGAGCTTGAAAAGTCACCTATGACTCACGAACGGTTCCATTACATACAGGGAAGTGCCACAGACACGGCCATCCTGGATCAGGCCGGGGCTGCCCGGGCAAAGGCAGTTCTCATCTTTGCCCCTGCCCATGTGGAGGATATGGATCTTGCCGATGGCAGGACACTTCTGATTGCTTCAAGCATTGAGGAGTATGATACAGGTACGGAATCCAATATTTATACGATTGCCGAAATTCTCAATAAACAGCACGTGAAAATGTTTAAGCATGTTAGCGTAGATGAATTCATCCTTTCTGAACATGCCGCCTCCCATCTGATGGCAAGGTCCGCCCGTCATCATGGAACGAGCACGATTTTCGGCAAGCTATTGAACAACGGCCGGGGCGGGGAAGAGCTTCATGAAGTTTCCGCTCTTCCGGAATGGAAAACCTATCGCGACGCGTTTGAAAGCCTAAAGGATAAAAATGCGCTGCTGCTGTCGGATCAGGAGCATATCAACGTGCTGCAAAAGCTTGATCACCCGCTCGCTCCCGGCACAAAGCTGTATGTCGTATGCGATAAAGAGAGCAGGAAACGGATTGGACAATAGGCGGACGCGTTTTGCCATTAAAGCGGGATGGCTTGGATTAACAGGTCTTGTTAACATTTTGGCGGGCTTCCTCTTTCTTTATCTATCCATTCTTTGGATGATCACCTTTATGTATGCCGCAGAGGCATTCGGCTGGACGCTCGACCCGACGCTCGATGAAGGACTGCTCCTTCCTTGCCTTATGCTTTCCGGGACGGCAATCATCTTTTATTTTCCGGCGTTGATTATGGGCAACAGGCATTTGCGGAGTAAAGGGAAGCTCGGAAAACCGTATGATGTGCTGTATTTTGTGATGATGTTTGCGATTGGAATCGGTCTCGCCCTGAAAGAACGCGGATTTTAACAAAGATGGAAAGAGAGGAAAGCGGCTGTTTCCCTCTCTTTGTTATCCATTTTCGTTCAGCTGCTCATTGATTATATATTTTCGTAACAGAAATAGGTTTTCCTTGCTGAGAAATTGGATTTGAGAGCCGCACCGGTAAAGGCTGGACGGCAGCGTCATCGTGTTCTGAATGGAGATCCGGGCATGGATGACTTCTTCTCCGGCGAAGATTTGCAAGGAATAGGCTTCATTCATAGTCAGCGGGCGGGTCGAGATGAACCCGAACCCGTTGAAGCTGAGATCGATGATTGTCACTTTGCGTTCCGGTCCGGCTTCTGAAGTGATTACTCCATTCAGCTGGCACGGATGCCTGTAAAACCTTCTGCGCTCATTCGGTGCTTTCCGTTCCTGAAGCGGCAGGTAAAGGTACAGGTTGAATTCCTCCTGTTTAAGGACATAGGCGTGAAAGGATTGCTGATTGTATTTGCATGTCAGCTTGTCCCCCAGGCTGATTCCGGTCTTATCCTTAACGACCACATTCATCAGCTCGCCTTTAATTTCATGAAGGCCTGCGGTGAGGGTCCTGTGGTCTTTTGTCACGATTGTAATATATTCCATTGAGTTCCCCTTATTTTCCTCCATTTAACACCCTCTGGGAATCCAGATCCTCCAGTGTATCTCTGCGGTCCATGTGGTAGATTAGCGGTGTGATATTCCTCGTGATGGTGTCAATCAAGACAATTTCTTCTTCCTTCAGATTCTCGGTCGTTTCGGTGACAACCAGGTAACCATAAGGAGTATGCTCCCATGTAAGCCCAAAATCCCCCGTGCTCCACTGAATGGGAGAAACGACCACCCCTGATGATTCTCCCAAAATTGCTCGAAAGCGTTCATCAGGAAAATAATAGGATAGGCGGTCCGATTTAAAATCATAGTGGGTTTCGTCCTTCAGCTTTTCCTGCATGGCTTCATCAAATGAAAAGGATTCTCCCGCCATGCCGGATCCAATGGACGCAGCCACCTTGTACGCTTCCCCATTCTTAAAGGCGAAAAAAGCTTTTTTTATCCCGAATCCCAATTCCAGCGTAGTCAGGGAAAGGTTCAAAAGCTCCTCCCTTGTCCGGCATGAATTGATTGTCCTGATCAGCCGGTTATACATTTGAAGGACGCCAAGCTTTGCTTCCGCCTCCTTCTTCTGCTTTTCCTGTTTCTCAAAAAGCTGGGCGTTGCTGAGGGCAATGTACGTAGAGGAAGCCAGGGTTTCAATGAGTTCGATTGTGCCTCCGTCGTAGGTGGACTGCTGGCGGGAGTCGCTCAGCGTTACGAGGCCGATCAGCTTTTCCTTCTGAATGAGAATAACATAGTGTGTTTCAAGCTCTTGAAGTGCAGAAGCGTTCATGAACGCCCGCTCTGCCCAATTATCTTCTTCCTTTAAATGAATGACCGTCCGGCCAGAAAAGCATTCCGGATCGCTGATCTCCAACTCAGCATATAAATTCTGGAAGGAATGGACATTGCGATACCCTTTTATTTTTATTTTTTTGGAGAGAGGGTCATAAATTCCAAAACTCGTGACCCGGCTTCCTGAAATTTCACTGAACACATCGGTGGCCATTTCATACAGCTTTTGGACATTCAGCTCAGAGAGGAGCGCCTTGATGCTTTGATTTAAAACAAAAAGATTAAAGATTTTCCGGTCCAGCTGGGAATTCACTTCCTGAAAGTCAAGGAAACGCTGGTTGTTTTCAAGGGATGAATTCACAAGGCTCATCATGATTGTCGAGCTGATCTGATCATCCTTCGTCATCTCCCCCATCGACTTTCCATCTGTCACAATAAACCCGGCAAGAACGGTGTCATTGATCAGGGGGATTACGTAATGAGCAGAGAAATCCTGAATAAAGCAGTCTGGAAAATAATCCTTCAGCTGCTCGGCTGCAAGCGGCCTGCCATGATAGAGAGGAAGCTCATCAAGCTTTTCGGAAGCCGGAAAAGTATAGTCCGTAAACCCGTAGATTCTCGTATGCACAAGGCTAAAATGGTTGTTTTCCCTTTGAAACAGGGCGGACCGGTTTAAAGTCAAAAGTTCATTGGCAAAATCAAAAGCAAATTTAAGCAGCGAATGAACGTCATATCTCTGTGTAAAAACCTCTATTGCCTGAAGTAAAATTTCATATCGATATGATTTTTCAAAGCTCATCACAAATGCTCCTTATTCATATTTCAATTCCCGTCCGGTAACATAAAAGGTTCCTCTCGTTAAAGACTCCACTTTTTTCTTCATGTTTTTGATCTCGATGTACGTTTCCGGATAGGCGCTGCGGCAAATGGAAATTTCCCCGTCCCCCTTAATTTTCAGCATCTTCATCAATGTTTCCCGGTGCTGATCGTGTGTGGAGATCTCTTTCAGCTTTTCATCATAAGCTTTCTTCAAATTTTGAAGATGGGCCTGCTGCCGGTCATTCAAATTCAAGGAAAAGCTTTCATACACATCTATGTGGCGCTGAATCTCTTCGATCATCTGGACCGACTGCTTGTATTCTGTCAGCAGCGCGACATAGTCCTCCTGCAGGCGGATGCGGTCAAACCCCTCTACTTGAATAATCGTTTTGAGCTCAATTTTATTTCCGATTTCATTCGCAAAGACCCGGCCTTTCGCTTCGATCACCCCGCCGAAGATTTTCCCCTTATGCTCTTCTGTAATAACGTTTTTAGCGATAAGCCGGCTGCCTTTAGAATAGAATCCAATGTGAATGTCCTCCCCTGCTTCCAAGGTGCATTCATTGGCATGCTTAACGAAAATGGTTTTTGCGGCTCTGATGATTCCTTTTCCGAACACACCGCCCTTGATAAAGATATCGCCGTTTAGGGATTCAATCCGTTCCACCTCACGAACCCCCATTTCTGAAAGAATCGCGATATCGACACCTGCCTTAACTGAAAACCCCTCATGCACGGTCCCGTTAACCGTCACAGAACCATCGAATTCAATATTGCCGGTGGCGATCCCTACATCCCCATCGATCCGTAAATGATTGGCGACAGAAATTTTGCCGGCGGCAGACGATACTATACCTCGGATTGCGGCTCTTAAGATGAACCGGCCGTCTTCCTCTGCCACCCTGACCGTCTTCTGGTCGTACAGAAGTTTCTTATCCTTTCCCTTCTTTGCCTTCAGAACTTCACCTAGAACGTTCACTCCATCCGTCCCGTCAGTAGGGGGAATTTTTTCTCCCAGCCATTCTCCCTGCTCGACTTCATCGATAAAATTCAGATGATAAAAATCCGCTTTGCCTGTTTCCTGTATCGTCGGTTTCCTTTCAGAAAGCTCATAATAGCGGACGGATGCGTCTCTTCCGTGGACCGGCGCGATCCCCTTTGCAGCTTCCACCCACTGCATCGGAACAAGGCCGTCCTGAATGGCATTCAAATTCAGCCCTTCTGTAATACCTGCCTGATTTAACGTTTCCAGTGCCTTTTCAGCCAAGTCTGTTTTCAATTGATCAAACTCTGCCGGCGTTGCGAGCACTTTAAGGCTCGCCGTCATTTTATCCTTGCTGATTAAATGGGTAACGAGCGGGAGATATACCCCAATATTTACAGGCTGATTCACAGCTTCAGCGATTGCTTTCTTAAGGTTTTGGAAGGATGTAATGGAGACTCGGGGGAATTGGTCGAGTATTTTGTTGACATCAGAAAGGAGAAAGCCCTTCTGAAACGCACAGAGACTGACCGTCCCTTTTTCTTCTTCCAGCTTGAAAAAGTCATTTTCTATAAGAATCATAAGCACTCCTCTTTCTGTACTTTTTCCGTTAACATTAATAGGTAAAAAGACTTAAATAGTCCGTTTTTTTATTTTAATATACCATTAAATCATGTTAAAAGTCCTGTTTTTACATAACTTTAATATTCATAATGAGACTTTTGACTCACTTCCATTTAATGCAAAAAGGCCAGCCGCACATTGGACGGCTGACCTTTAAACACCCCTTTTACGTACCGCAGTACGTCCGGTAATCACATCCGGACGGTCCAGGTGGCTTCGTGTATTCTTCCTGGTCTGCTGAGTAGGCATAGGGCTCGGATAGGATGGCAAGAAGCTGCTCCACCAAACTGAAATCCCCTTTTCCAGCTGCCTCCAGTGCTTCTTCCACACGATGGTTCCGCGGGATCACCGCAGGGTTGCTTTGGCGCATAAGCTCTCTTGCAGATTTAATGGATGCCTCCTGCTTTTCGAGACGCTCCTGCCAGCGCCCCCTCCAATCTGAAAACTCATCGGATTGAAAGAGCTCTTGCCCATCAAGCTGATCGATGGTTAAGGACCGAAACGTGTTCGTGTAGTCGGCTTCATGCTTTTCCATCAAGCTGAGGAGGTCTTGAAGAAGCGCCTCATCCTCTTTTTCTTCATGGACCAATCCGACCTTGGCTCTCATTCCTTCAAGCCACTGCTTCCGATACAACTCGGGATAGCGGGAAATGGTCTCCTGGGCGAGCTTGACCGCTTCCTCCTGGTCTTCATGAAGGAGCGGCAGCAGGCTTTCAGCAAAACGGGCCAGGTTCCAGCCTCCGATACCCGGCTGATTCCCGTAAGCATAGCGCCCCTGTACATCAATGGAGCTAAAGACCGTTTCACGCTTATAGGTATCCATGAACGCGCACGGTCCATAATCGATCGTTTCCCCGCTGATGGTCATGTTGTCGGTGTTCATCACCCCGTGGATAAATCCGGCTAGCTGCCATTTTGCAATGAGCGCAGCCTGACGCTTAATGACCTCTTCAAGGAAAGAAAGATAACGCTGTTCCCCGTTCTCTTCTATCTCGGGGTAATGCCGCTCAATTGCGTAATCAGCAAGTGCCTGGAGGTTCTCCGCCGCAGTCCAATTCGCTGCATACTGGAACGTCCCGACGCGCAAATGGCTGGCCGCAACCCGGGTCAGAACCGCTCCCGGCAGCGCCGTTTCACGGATCGTTGCTTCCCCGGTTGCCGCTACTGCCAGACTGCGGGTCGTTGGAATACCGAGTCCGTGCATCGCTTCACTGATGATGTATTCACGCAGCATCGGTCCAAGCGCCGCCCGGCCGTCGCCCCTCCGTGAATACGGTGTCGGACCTGAACCCTTCAGCTGGATATCCACCCGTTCACCGCCAGGCGTGATCTGCTCGCCGATCAGCAGCGCCCGTCCGTCCCCAAGCATTGTGAACTGGCCAAATTGATGGCCTGCATAAGCCTGGGCGAGAGGAACGGCTCCATCCGGAAAAGTGTTCCCCGTAAAAATAGCGGCTCCCGCTTCGGTTTGAAGCTCCTGAACATCCAAACCCAGCTCTTTGGCGAGAGGCTCATTAAACATCACCAGCGCCGGGTCATCCGCAGGATCCGCCTCCATCGTTGAGAAAAATGGGGCCGGCAGACGGGAATAGCTGTTTTCTAAGTTCCAACCTGAATTGTGTGCCATTGAATCTCCCTTTCTTACTTAAATTCATCTCGCTTCGAAATAAGTTTCTGCTTTAGTGTCTTCATTATACCTTTTCCACCTTGCCGAAGCGCTGAAAACATCTATCGCCACTCCTCAGCCATCTTTTCATCAGGTTTCCAAGCTGCGATGCTCCCCTTCAAATCCTCAAGCTCCAGCAAGTACCGGTATATTTCAGATGAAAAGCACCCGTCCGAGCCTTCTAATCGATAGTAATCCCAGAACTCACCAATCATCTCATCAATGCTTTCCAGCAAATCCGCTTTTCTGGGAGTTCCGGACCAATACCCTTTGTACAGATCCCGTTCCCAGCCGTTCATCCACCCCAAATATTCAAATCTTACCGACTCATAGTCATCTATGTACGGATGATCGTGATCATTCGGAGACTGATCGAATTCTTCATAGCAGTCATCTGAACAAAACCAAAGCCCCTCATTATTAATCCGCCTTGCCATCCCCGGTTCCTTTTTGCACATTTTGCATTTTTTCACTTGCGTCCCTCTCCCTTCGTGACTCATACGAAGCATACAAAAGGGAATTGGATTTTTCTACGGCTTGGGAAATAGGCTGCTTAGGGGCTATGTTGAAACTAGGTGGTGGTGGTAGAGGTGGTGGTGGTGGTGGTGGTTTTGCCTCTGTTCACGGGACTGTACCATTGGAGTTGAAACTTTGTTTGCTTATGGTTGCCTCTGTTTCCGAGCTCAGCACCTTATATTGGAGAAGGTACTATGTGCGCGTACGCTTGCCTCTGTCCCCCGCTCAGTACCTTAAATTGGAGAAGGTACTATGTGCGCGTACGCTTGCCTCCGTCCCCCGCTCTGCTAAAGCGTTAAACCTTTGGCACCAGCCTAAATGAACCCTTGAAGCACACGGGATTTCCAGGCGTGTGCTCTGTCCCCAATATATGGAAAAAAAGGGTCGGAGGATGCCTCCGTCCCTCATTATGTCTACTAGTTTGCCTCTGTCCCCAGCACCTCAAAAGCGTTGGGGCAGTAGGGGTAAGGGAATTCTGCCTCCTTCCCCCGGTGCTTTACCGTAACGGGGGCCGGTGCATTGCGATCTACTCCACATTGAATCTGTTTTTTTATTGGAAGGCCGTTTAAACTAGAAAAACGGAATATCCGAGACTTGCGAAGACCGTTTTGCTGCATTTATAAGCAGCATCAGCCTACTAACAATCAGGATATTGTCCGTATTCTATCATTTATTGTCCGTATTCTTTTTATATTGTCCGTATTCTATCATTTATTGTCCGTATTTTATTTTTATTGTCCGTACTCACCCACATAAAGACTTTTCGACACAAATCGTCAGAATTCGCAACAAATACGCTGTAAGTTTCACTAGTAAATCCATACACTACCTGCGAAAACACATACAGATTAAAAAGAAAAAAGACCAAGAATGCTGATCTTACAGCATTCTTGGTCTTACCTCACATTTCAGGTCAAAATCAAAAACCTGCTTTTCAGAAGGAATCCCTGTCCTCCACCCTGATAAAGCAGTAAAGCTCCTATCAACTACATCTTAAACTTCGCAACGGCCGTTTGCATTGCTTCGGCCATGGCGGCAAGCATGGTTGATGAGGAGGTGATTTCTTCCATGGATGCCAGCTGTTCTTCAGATGATGCAGCGTTCATTTGCGCTCCTTCGAGTGTTTGCTCGGCTACGAGAGAAATGGCTTTGGCAGCGTCGGCGACTTTTTCCATGCTTTTCACAAGGTCTTTCACTGTGCCGGACATGGCTTCCATTTCATCCGCAACACCTTCTGTAGATTGGATGATGCCTTTGAAGGATTCTCCCGCTTTATTGACGACGGTAATGCCCTCTGAGACTTCCCGGGTCGTGGTATTCATTCCTGACACGGCCATGCTGGTGGATTGCCTGATCAGTTTGATGAGGTTTGAAATCTGATTGGCAGAGGAAGCGGATTGTTCTGCTAGCTTTCGAACCTCGTCTGCTACGACAGCGAAGCCTTTCCCTTGTTCGCCGGCCCTTGCCGCTTCGATCGCCGCGTTTAGAGCCAGAAGGTTGGTCTGGTCGGCGATGCCTGTGATGACATCGACAATTTTGCCGATTTCATGAGAACGGCTCCCCAGTTCTTTGATGACATCTGCAAGCTCAGCGACATTCTCCTGAATGGATTCCATTTGCTGTATAGAGGTGACGATGGATTCGTTCCCCTCCAGGGCCTTGTCAGATGCCGTTCTGGCTGAGGCGGAAACCAAATCTGCCCGGCTTGCAATTTGGATGGCGTTTTCTGCCATTTGATCCTGATAGCCAGAGCTTTCACTAACTGCGTTAAGCTGCTTTTCTGAACCGGATGCAAGCTCCTGGGTCACGCTTGTAATGGCCTCGGCCGCCGTACTGCTTTGCTCGGCGCTCGCTGAAAGCTCTTCAGCACTTGCCGCAACCTGCTCAGAAGTCTGTCCGATTTCTTGAATCAGCGTCCTTAAGTTGTCCACCATGGTATTAAAGGAACGGCCGAGAACCCCGACTTCATCTTTCGTATCGGCCTTCACCTTTCCGGCAGCCAGATTTCCGCCGGATACGCTCTCAGCGATAGCGGTCATTTCTTTCAGCGGACTGATTTTTCTCATAAACAGAAGCAAGCTTGATAAGATAACAAGCATTAGGAGAACCATAGAGACAGACGTCATAATTAAATAGTTCTTCATTGCGATGCTCGTTTCTTCCGTTTGGGCATGAGCCCAGTCAGCCAAATCCTTCTGAAATTTATCAATCGGAACTAAGATTTGCGCTTTCCCCTCCTCGTACTCCTTGCCGAAGACTAGCTCTCTTGCTTTATCAAAATCCTCTTCTTCAACCGCTCTCATTGCCGCATCTTCAAGCTGAATAAGCGTGTCTGACTTCTTCTTTGCTTCTTCTACAAGCGAGAGCAGTTCTTCCGGCGCTCCCAGCTCCTTTAACCGAGTAACCACCCGGTCCCGGGTTTTCGTTTCATTGACTTCTTTCCAATAGTTATCCAGATGCTCCTGCTCTCCAAACTGAACATGATTCCGGACTTCATTTGTTAAATAATCAGAGGCAGATTCAAGCTCTGCAGCAAGCTGCTGATATTCAAGCTGCCGGTCAAATGCTTCTCCCCGTCCAATCATGCCGTTTACTAACAAGGTCAGACAGGCAATGATTCCAAGAGACAGCACCAGCACGGAAGCCAAGACGATTTTTAACAACGATGCAATTTTCATTTCGATTCCCCCACATTTTTCTCTACCCACCTTATATCGGCAAAAATTAGGTGATTTGCAGGGGTCGCGGGCTTGTCAATCAACAAAAATTTTCGGTACGTAAAAAACGTACAGCATCAGCTGTACGCTTCCTGCTTACATTCCCTCTTTTAATCCCCTGCTGGCTGCCGGCTTTTTCATGATTGGCAGGAGCGTAATAATTCCGATAAACAGGAGGATGGCGGATGCCTCATAAATATAGACGATGGAAAGATTCGTTTTGAGCCAGCCTGCCGCTGACATTGTGATGACCATCGCCCCCATGAATAAGGGGTTTAGGATCCCATTCACCCTTCCGATAAAGGCTTCTTCCGTATTTTGCAGAATCATCGTGTTGATTCCAATATGGATGCAGGGCATAAACAATCCGGAAAAGAATTGAAAGCCCAGGGTCAGCCAAAGTTCTGTCGACAATCCCATTCCGACCATTCCGATGGCGCTGGCCGCCATTCCGATGGAAAGGAGCATTTGCGGGAGGACTTTTTTGGCGACCGCAATCGTGATTCCCCCTCCTAGAATCATCCCGATTCCAAAGGCAGCCATCAGCCACTGCAGATTTTCTTTAGGAAGGCCGAGCCTCTCCGTGATGAGGAACACACCAAGCGGCTGTGTGAGGCCAATCGCAAGCCCCGCAGCTGCAAAGCAACCGCCGAGCAGAGTTAAGACACGGCTGTTCAGCACATAGCCGAAGCCTTGCTTCATTTCCTGCATCAGCGTCGTTTTCGGTTTTTCCTTTTCCGGCTCCGGATCCTTAGGGAGCATCAGCAGGATTGCAGCTGAAAGCAGGAAGGCCACCCCCATCACACCGACAGCGGCGAGAATACCGTAACGCTGGAAAACGAAGGTTCCAAGAATCGGGCCGAGGATCATAAATAAGGCAAACATGGTCTGATACATGGACATCCCCATTTGGACGAGCTGTTCCGGTACATGGAGCTTAAAGAGCTTCATACCGGAAGGCTGGGAAAATTGAGAAAGAATCGAGGAGATCAAGGTCGCAAAGAAAATCATTTTCCAGCTTCCGAAAAACAAGGTCAGCAGAACGGCAAATACGGAGATGGCGCTAAGCAGATCACACCAGATCATCGTCCTTTTCGGCCGCCATCTGTCAGCAAATGTACCGCCTATGAACGAAAACAGGAAAATCGGAGCAAACTCAGCTACTGAAATAAGCGATACCGCTACCGGATTTTCATTCGTCTTCTCAATTACATACAAAAGAATGGAATAATTCCTTACCCAAATTCCAATCTGGAGAAAAAACACAGACAGCAGAATCGTCCTGATCACTTGATTCCGGAATAAAGCCCCCATGCCGAAATTCTCCTGTTCAGCTGTTTCTGTCATAAAAAAACCTCCTTTTATCCATTCATTCTGGACAGGAGGTTTTGTTTTGATAACAAAGGAAGACAGAAATACCCTAAGGCATTCTGTATTTCAGCATGTCTCAAAAGGCAAAACTAATCCGATCCAGAAAAATAGCTCGTCATTCCCGTTGATGCGCCCGTTTTTCTAAAAAAGAATTAGCTGATCATCGCCCTTTGATCACCCTTCCAAAAATAAGTACGTTCAGTAAACATTTCCAATATTAGCCTAAAACCCTTTGGAATGCAACATACTTTTAAATCAAGCCGCTGCGTTTTTTCACTGTTTTTATCCTTATTAATTACACACCAAATATAGCAGTATATTGATTTTGCAAAGCAAAACCGTCCGCTCCCCATCCTAAAGTATTCTGCATATAGCCCAGCGAATCAGCGTTAAACCTTCCGGCAATTTTTTGATAGGCCAGCAGCTCATACACGCCATCTGAATCAAAATCAACCGGATACAGCCCGCTTAAGGGATTAACAAAGCCGGTTACAGGCATCTTCAAGCGTCCGTCTGCCTCATAAATCTCATTCAAGTACTCCGGGTCTTTTTGTGAAATATCGATTATATAAGTTAGATTGTTGATTTTGCTGACGACCTTTACTTTGTATTGATTCTGAAAGTCAACGGTGTACAGATAGCGTTCATTGTATACATCCGAATCGAAAAGCAGCCGGGGATGGCTGTTTATGAACGAGTAGACATAATGATACATAATTGCGCCGCTTCCGCCCGTGTTGATGCTGATTAAAATATCTGCCACCCCGTTCCCTGTAAAATCTCCTAAAAATAGTGCCGGATCATATCCGGCATTATTCCGGAGCGGGACATTCGTGACCGCTCCCGTTCTTCCATTCTGTACATGAAGGGCAATGTTCTGAACAAACGGACTGCCGGCCGTCTTCTTACCCGTCAAATACACATTGTCCGGGACCCGGTCCCCAGTGACATCCTTTCTGGCAAATGCAACAATCTCCTGCTGATTTCCATTACTCCTGTACATCGATGTGTGCATAAAAAGCCCCTTTCCGCAAAAACCTGTGATGCATCCATTCTATGGAGAAAAAAAGATCACATATGACTGGATTTCCTAAAAAAGATCAGGAGAGGGATTCAAATAAAAAGACACCTGCACCTTCATTTACGGTGCAAGTGCCTGGTCTTAGCATGTAATTTTCGCTAACTTCCGGTTGGCTGCCTGCCTATAAAAGTATTCAGGATCAAATTTTCTTCCGCCTGTATCCTTTTCTGCCCATAACAGCATGTGGTCATGATCTTCATCCTCCGGATCGCGAATCACTCTTAAAAACTCTTCGTAACCCCCTGGTCCTCCAACATCTTCAGGCGGCCGGTGGCGTTCTCCATCCAAACACACAGGATGATGGACTTCCTCCTCCAGCTGGACGGCTTTCTCAAAAATCATTTCATGCTCCCATCCATCCCCAAAATCGTATTCATATGTAAATTGGCAGTATTCATCTATTACCTGTTCTAATTTAAACTTTTTTGGATTCTTCTCTGTTTCGTGAAATTGAAAATCAGGATTTGGAAGGATGACTAGAAAATCTTCAAATTGAAATGAATATTCGTGATAATCCTGCCAGTCAAAGGCAGCTTGAATTATTTTATGCAGCTTATGAAATGTAATCCCACCTGGTACAAGCATTCTTCTCCAAATGGGCGGCTCGATGTGCTGCAGGGTAATTTGCAGCTGATAGTACGTTCTTTTAGTTTTTATTGGAATCCACTCCTGTTCTTAGAATGATCCTTCATAATAAGGTGAGCCAACCGGCCCTCAAGTTCCGTAATCTAAACTGCTTTATGCCTTAATCCCTAAATAAGCTCTCAGCATTTACCCGGAACTCTTCAAACAAACTCGATTGAATAATCCCTGTTTCTTTTACTACATCTTTTTGAACGTATTGATCAGTATCGGATAAGGTATACACCTGTATGGTATGAATGAGCGGATTAACAATCCAGTATTCCTGGACACCGTACTGCATATACAGATTTAACTTCGTAACCAGGTCATGCGATTGGTTCGATGGACTAATAATTTCGATAATGAGAGCAGGGACACCTATATAGTTGTTCTCCCTTAACCCGGACTTGTCACAGATTACCGAAAGATCTGGAATAACCACTTTATTATCTGAATCATCCTTTTTCAACTCAATATCAAATGGTGCATGAAAGACTTCACTCTCTTTCCCTTCTAAAACCTGGTACATCTGCACAAACAAGCGGCCTGAAATGCGCTGGTGGGCAGCTGATGGAGAGGGGGTCTTGTAGATCGCTCCATCTATGTATTCCATCAGTGCATCACTTTGCCCGCGCCTTTTAAAATACTCTTCAATGGGTATATGGTTTTCTTTTGGCATACTCATACTAAAACCATCTCCCTTTTTCATGAATTTCTTTTACTATCTATTATAGCAGGGTTGCCGGCCTCGAATAAATGATCGTTACACCCCACATGATGCCGACTGTTAATAAGCTGTGGAAAAGCAGTTTGTTAAAGCCGCAAAAAAGCCCGGCTTCTGAGAAACCGGGCTTTGGATCGTATCATGTCATTGAAAAAACCTGTATGCTATGGTAAATTTATATAGATAAATTAAATCGAAATCAAATATTACTCAAAGTATCCCTATTATCATTATATCCCCTAACTCCCTACTCCGTCAAACAATATTTTTCATGTCTGTTCATTGAAATACTTACTTAAGGAGTGACTGTATGAGCACAGAACTTCGACAGGAGCAAGAGCGTGTAAACCGGATCATGGATGCCATTTCAGAGCAGATTTTTAACGTGGAGGACGAGACATCAAGGCGCCGCGAGGAAGTTGTGAACATCCGCAAATATTTTTGGGATGAAGTAAAGGTGAATCTGGATACCTTTGATGATTTTCTTGAAACGATTATTGGCTTACGACAAGAGGCTCAAGCGTTGTCTGTCAGCCAAAGCACTCACAGACATGCCTCCAAAAGATTAGCTGCACTGTACCGCATGCAGGAGATCCCTTATTTCGGACGGATTGATTTTGCGGAAGAAGGAGAACCCCATGCAGAACGAATTTACATCGGCATCTCCACCCTGACGGACCCGAGCGGCGAGAATTTTCTTATATACGACTGGAGGTCTCCGGTCTCAAGTGTCTATTATGACTTCCCCCCTGGACCCGCTTCATATGAAACGCCGGGAGGTCCTGTCCGCGGTAAGCTCGAGAAAAAATGGCAATATCTTATCCGTGGCGGCAAAATTCAATCGATGTTCGATACGAGCCTCACCATCGGGGACGAAATTTTACAGGAAGTGCTGGGCCAGGGTACAGACAAACAAATGCACAGCATTGTGGCCACCATTCAGCAGGAGCAAAACCGGATCATCCGCCATGATCGCGGACGAATGCTGATCGTACATGGCGCTGCCGGAAGCGGCAAGACATCGGCTGCCCTGCAGAGGATTGCTTATTTGCTTTATAAATACCGGGAAAAACTGTCTGCCGATCAAATCATTCTCTTTTCCCCTAACTCCTTGTTTAATCACTACGTTTCGAATGTTTTGCCGGAGCTCGGAGAAGAGAACATGCAGCAGGTCACCTTCCAGGAATACTTGGACCACCGGCTAAAAAAGGAAGTGGAAACGGAGAATCCTTATGATCAGCTGGAATTTGTGCTGACAGAAACAGACCTTCCCTCATATGAATACAGGGTTGCCGGCATTTGTTTGAAGGCTACCACCCGTTTTTTTGAAGCCATACTTGCTTACAGAAAATCGCTTGAGGCCTCTGGAATGATTTTTGATGATATCATCTTCCGGGGAAAACCAATCGTCTCCGGAAAACAGATTACTGAAGCTTTCTATAGCCATGAGCCCTCCCTTCGCTTCCCCAACAGGCTGGAAAAACTAAAGGAGTGGCTCCTGAAAGAAATCGATAAAGCGGGCAAGCATGAATGGAATAAGCCTTGGGTGGAAGAGGAAATCGAACTTCTCAGCAATGAAGATTATCAGAAGGCTTATAAGTACCTGGCGGAAAAGCGCGGCTTTAAAGGGGAGGCGATGCATGACTATGAAATGGAGCCTGAAGCGCTGGCCCGCTTAGTTGTCCGGCAAAAATTAAAACCGGTGCGGAAACGGATTAAAACCCTGGATTTTGTCAGGATAAAAGAAATTTATAATCAGTTTTTCACTAATCCCCTAAGCATTCAGGAATGGCTGGACGGGGAACTTCCAGAAGAGTGGCCGGATATTTGCCGTCTGACCGTGAATCAGCTGAAAGAAGGAAAGCTTTTTTATGAGGATGCAACCCCGTTTCTCTTATTGAAGGAGCTAATCCAGGGCTTCCAGACGAACAGCTCTATCAGGCATATTCTTGTAGACGAGGCCCAGGATTATTCTCCGTTTCAATTCGAGTTTTTGAAGCGATTGTTTCCTTCGGCAAGGATGACGGTGCTGGGAGACTTTAACCAGGCCATATTTGCCCATGCCAGTGAGAAGGCTGACTTTAATACGCTCAGCGGTTTATACGGTGCGGATGAAACGTCCGTCATCAACTTGACCCGCAGCTACCGGTCGACCAAACCGATCGTCGAATTTACACGCGCACTCGTACCTAACGGAGAACAAATCCACGCTTTTGAACGGGACGGGGAAAAACCGGTTCTCACCCAGCTGTCCAGCCGGGATCTTCTGCATCGGGTAATCGCTGCGAAAATTCGGGAGTTTCAAGGCCGGCATTACCGCACCATTGCGGTGATCTGCAAATCCGCTGCGGAAAGCGCCGCTGCCTTTGATTCATTAAAGAACTTTGGCGATTGTACGCTCGTGAAAAGCGGGACAAATGAATACAAGCAAGGTGTAGTTGTACTTCCGGCCTATTTGGCTAAAGGAATCGAATTCGATGCGGTCATCATTTACGACGCCTCTGCACATGTTTATGGAGCTGAAAGTGAGCGCAGGCTGTTTTACACCGCATGCACCCGGGCTATGCATGTTCTGCAGCTCTTTAGTGCCGGGAAACCGAGTCCATTTTTTGAAGATGTTTCTTTGGAGAGGTATGAATTGGTTAAGGAGAGGAGGAGCTAAAACTCCTCCTCTTTTTTAGTGGCCATAGGTCCGGCGAAATCCGGCTCACTTAAGCTATAGTCCAAATCGGGCCTGTTCTTCTTGAGATTTTTCTGTTCCTGCATTTTGAGTGAGTGTTGACTTATAATGACGGATGAGTTCTTCCAGCATTAACGGCCTTTGCGTTGAAATTAAAGGGCATGGATGGTAGAAATCCTTCCTGTTCTTATGTGTTTTTCCGAATGAAGGAATATCTGAATCTAAAATTAATTTTATCCAATTATCCTTAATCGTTTTTAAGTGTCTCCACTTGCTCTTATACATGACACCCCATCCTAGAAGAATCCATGGATGCATTTTCAAATCATCAATAGTTATCAAAGACTCTTCTGGATGATATTCTCCGGATGAAACAAGTTTTTCGAACTTTTCGATAGCCTTTATAGAACTGGCATCGCGAAGATTAAACAAATTGTAGATATGCAGCCTTCCTGAAATAGGCTGCTCCCCCTCATAAACTCTTTGGACAAATGAGACAAGCTGCTTCATTGTAGGATCTATTGTTATTTCTGTTATTTCACCAGTTGAACTTCCTGTTGAAGAACCTGGATTAAGCAACAGACACGCTCCTAAGGATTCCGTTGAACTTCCCCATTGAATATAGGCTGATGTTCGAAAGATGTCATTTCCTTTTTGAGTAAAGGTACCGTAAGCAAGTGGTTGAACCATTTCTATCCCCCCATTAACAATCTCCTTTCCAACAACAGCCTCATTACTTGGATTATATTTCCAGAAAAGACTTTAATGCTTTGGTATCATTGATGGTACCGACTGGTCCTGCATATTCCTCTTCGAAACACATAAACCAATAGCCGAATTCATCCGTTTTGCAGATTGCGGTTCTGACTTGATAAGCCTTATCCGGTTTGAAATTGTATGCCTCCACTTTATTAAGATCACTGACAATATCGTAAAACCGGTAGATCATAAGTACATTCGATTTTTGCTCTTTATTTTTTTCGACAATGAGTGAATTTAAGTATTCAATTCGTTCCTTTGATTCAGCAAACTGGATTCCAATTGCATTGTGCGGAATGTAGCCTTCCTCTGTATCTGAGAATAGTTTATCAATGGTGTCTTCATCCTTATCCCACTGATTTTCTCTTTCTAAATGCAGCGCGAGATAGATGTAATTTTCATGGTCCTTTCTTTTATCCCATTTCCACAGTGCCAAATCCATAGGCCTTGAACGGCCTTTTAATCTATCAAATTTTGAATCCTCTATAAATGCGTCAAAACCCAGCATTTCTCCAAGTTTTGAAAAATACTCGATTTCTCTCTGGGTGAACATTGACCGGTTATGAATCTTCGACAGATTAAATCTCCTGTAATTTCGAACATACCCCTCAAAAAATTGCATTAGGTCCAAATACTGTTTATTCACGGTAATTCTCCTTAATGTCTATAGAAAGCATTTTTTATATACCTATAATAACCATATATTCATTATAATACCATATTATATAAGTGATATTCTTTCAGAGGTATTCCATATGATAATTTCAATGATTTTCTTTAAGTAGCTACGAAATGAGCTCATTCCGACTCGTTGAGTTAATAGGAAACTTCAAATTTTCTCTAGTGTCATCATTGAGCTTTGTTAAATTTGCATCTGGAACATGTAATGTATGACTAATGCTCAATATCCTCCTTTAGCAGTGGTGTGACAAATTTTTATAGACATTTTTCGGTAATTAAGTAGTACTATCCTTATCCTATAAAGGTTCTTATCCGGCCTATACTGCACGTTATCAAACTTAACAATAAGTTATTACCCCCTTAAAAATAGTTCTATATAATTATCTTATTGTCGAAAATTGTATAATAAGAGGAGAACAACATGGAACCAATTACTAACTTAGTTGAACAGGACTTGAAGAGAAAAAGCCTTTTGATGTTTATCTTGACCACTTTGATCGCGGCCCTTGGAGGGATTTTCTTCTTTAGCACAGGCGATGTGGGCAGGGGTGTGGTGTACTCTGTTCAACTGGCAGGAGCTGCAGCTGCTTATATTCTATTGGTAGTCATTTGGAAAAAGTATATAGTCTTTCCTTTTGTCAGCATGATTATTTTCATCGCCTCGGTCTTTAACGGAATTTTGATGTTTGGCGGTTCTGTAACTTACTTAGCCATTATCTTCTTCATCGCCGTTTATGTAGCCATCCCTTTCAAGAGGATCATATTTCTCACAGGATACCCGCTTGGGTTAGCAGCTCTCGTGTGCAATTGGCTGTTTGCGGCGGGCGATGATCGTACAATTCTGGATCAATCCTTTCCCGTAATTGCTGCCGCCTATTTGCTGACAGGTATCACGCTGCTCATTTTAATCCATACGAATGAAGCACAATTTAAGAAGCTTCAGGACTTTGTGACAGAGCTTGATAAAGAAGCCACTAACAAAGCACAGAAGAAAACCGAATTAGAGAGCAATGTCTCGAATATGATCAGCAACCTCCAGCAGGTAAACGCCCAGATGCAGACAAACCTGCAGGCAAGTGAGGAGATGAAAACGGCCATTTCAGAAGTGTCAGCCGGGAGCCTTTCACAAAGCGAGCAAGTCATCGATATCGCTCATCATGCAACGGATACGATGAAAGACATGAAAACCTTGTCTGATGCATCCATCAAGCTGTCTCAAGATTCCAATCATGCCAATGAGCTTTCTACAGACGGGGAAGAAAAAGTGAAACAGCTCAGCACCGAGATCTCAGAGCTTCATCGGGTAAACCATGAGCTGAACAGCACTTTTCATGTGCTAACTTCAAAAATTGAAGAAACCAACTCTTTTACAGCGATGATTTCACAGATTACAGAGCAAACAAATTTGCTGGCATTAAATGCTTCTATTGAAGCAGCGCGAGCCGGGGATGCCGGGAAGGGTTTTGCAGTCGTCGCCGAAGAAATTAGAAAGCTGGCTGAAACAACGAGCCAAATGACAGTAAAAATCAATGACAACCTTGCTGAAGTTAATAACAGCAACACGAACGCCCTGGAGAAAATGAAGATCAGCAGTTTAAAAATTGAGAACAGCGTCGCTACAGCAAATGATGTGTTATCCAGATTCTCCAGATTAACGGCTATCCTTAAAAACAGCAATGAGGAGTTTTATCATTTTCAGGATCTATCAAAAGATGTAACGAATAAATCATCGAAAGTAGAAATGGCCACAAATGAACTGGCCGCTATTCTCGAACAGACGACAGCAGGACTGCAGGAAATGGGCGCCACCATCGAAGCTCTAAGCGATGATTTCAAAAGAATTTCTTATTTTATGAATGACACGACTGAAACAGCAGAAGCACTGAAGAGCACATTTTAACTTTTCAGACTGGGAATGGATTATAGGATAAAACCGTAAAAAAACTCAGTTCAAATCGAACTGAGTTTTCCTGTATTCACTGCTTATTATTCCTGCAAATTGAAAAACACCTGGCCATCCATCATTTCTAGTAATTTCAGCTGGTTTAATTCAACTAGAATCCTAATCTCCTGCAGTCCATTTATTATAAGGCGCAGTGACTTTAGTCACGTTATAACAGGAAAATATTGACTACTAAATGAATTAGATATAAAATTCAGAAAAGTATAAAAAATACATGAAAAAGGGGTATGGAATTTGCTGACTGCCGTTCGGGATTTTTTTTTCGCAAAAAGAATGAACACTGTACTTCAAAGAAATGGAGTTTTCTTAAAACACTTTATACCCGGCAGGATGAGGCTGCTGTTTCCAAATTGGAGAGACTACGAAAAAAGAATGTGGATGCTAATTGAAGAAATGAAGCAGGATCCGGATATTCATTCCATCGATTTTACAAAAGAGACTGGCTCCGCTCTTATCCTATTTAATCCGGAAGCTGCTGCCCAGCCGCTTGCTCTAAAACGATGGCTTCGTGTTATCGAAAAATACACATAAGAGGCGGGGTCAAACCATATGATAAAAACAATGCTTGGAATTGGAGCTTCATTAGCTGCTCCGAAAGTTCTATCAGCCATAAAAGATCAAAAAGTAAATGTCGTCCACGCTATTCCTGGACGAGTGCGCCTTAAATGCGACAGATGGAAGAATGAGGTGACAGCTTCCAATCTTACCCAGGTCTTTACTGAAGTCCCGATTGTAAAGAGAGTCGAAGCCTCTGCTGTTACAGGTACGCTTTTGATCGAATTCCATGAGCCGACTATAACACAGGAGCAATTTGATGAGATTGTACAAGGAGCGGTGAACACATCTGTCGCCTCATATCCTGAGGTTCAGTCTAACCTCGCTCAAATTCTATCAAACTTGTTGAAGACCCTTGACTCAGGACTAAAAAAGCAAACAGCTGGCCGGGTGGATACGGATTCTCTATTATCTGTCCTCCTTATTGTAAGCGGTTTATTAAAATTGCCGGCAAACCCTGTTTATTCAAGCAGCCTGCTTTATTGGGCCTACACTATTATTTCTAAAGACAAAAAGGAAAGGAATGGGACATGAATTCACAGATTGAGATTTTGCACTCCATTCCAGGAAGAACAAGAATCAAATGGAACGGCGTTGAGGATTCAATCTCCAGTATTGAAGCAAAGCTTAGGTCCATTCCCGGAGTCATTTCAGCCTTATATTCTCCCATCTCCCGCTCCGCTGTCCTTCACCATTCTTCCAAAGCCCTAAGCAGAAAACCTGAACTTATCTCTAAAGAATACTCACATAGCCAGGCGCAGACATCCTCTTCAGCTTTACTATCGGTAAGTGGACTCGCAATCGTAGCGTCCGCTTATGCAACTGAAAAATTGCTCGGCTTGCCGCCGTTTTTAACAGGGAAATGGGCAAACCTTTTTACACCCTCTGCACTTGCAGTTATGTATGCTTCCAGAAACATCATTTCTAATGGAATCAAATCATGGAGGAAGCCTAATCCTGATTTACTTACTTCCACTGCCTTAATTGCGTCTATATTAAAGGGAAGCCCCCAGTCCGCTCTTGTTATTTATGTAATGTCGTCCATTAGTGAATGGCTGATGGATTTTACTTTAAACCGGACAAGAGGACACATAAGGGAAATGATGGAAGTTAAAACACCACATGCCTGGCTGGTGACGGAAGATTTACAGGAAATTAAAGTCGAGGCAGATAAGGTTAAAGCGGGAGACCATGTTGCAGTTTTTCAAGGTGAAAAAGTTCCGTTTGACGGTACCGTAGTCAGTCACAACGCACAGGTTGACCAATCATCAATAACTGGCGAATACACACACGTTCATGTATCAGAGGGATGCTATGTTTACGCAGGCAGCATCGTTACCGAAGGAAAAATAGGAATTAAGGTAGATAAAATTGGTGCAGATCTTACTGTGAACCGAATGATTAGGCTAATTGAAGAAGCTCAGGATAACCAAGCACCTATTCAAACGGTATCTGAACGTTTCACTAACAAAATGGTTCCATTTTCATTTATTTTGGCAGGCCTTATCCTCATTATCACGAGGGATTGGAACCGTGTCCTGAACATGCTGGTCATTGATTATGTTTGCGGCGTAAAGCTCTCCACTGCCGCCGCCATCTCAGGAGCCATCGGAAAGGCCGCTCAAAATGGAATTTTAATTAAAGGCGGTCACATTATTGAAAAGCTGGCCAAGACAGATACGGTTATTTTTGATAAGACTGGAACCGTTACAGAAGGCAAACCGGTAGTGACAGAAATTCTAACGGTTAATGGCTTTTCAGAGGAACAGCTGCTGGCTTATGCGGCTTCTGCAGAAGAGCACTCCTCACACCCGATTGCTGAGGCCATCTTAGCGGAAGCGAAAATTCGTGGAATTGCGATTCCTGACCATGAGGACGAGTCCGTAGAAAATTATGTAGGGAAAGGTGTTTCCGTTTCGATCGAGGGAAGACACGTAATTGTTGGCAGCCGAAATTTTATGGATGATCATGGGATTGCATTACCGGGGCAGCTTCAAACTGGTGTGTATGCAGCAATGAACGGTAAGCTGATGGGCGTAATCGAAATAGAGGATAAAATCAGAAGCGGCATGAACCGCTCAATAACCCAGCTGAAGAGAAACGGAATCGACGAATGCATTATGCTTACCGGGGACTACGAACAGGCTGCCAAAAAAGTAGCATCCCGAATCAGTGTAGATGAATACATTGCAGAGGCGATGCCTCAGGACAAAGCAAACATTGTACGGCAGCTGAAAAAAGATTATGAGCGGACAATTATGATGGTTGGCGATGGAATCAATGATGCCCCTGCCCTGGCATACGCAGACATCGGAGTCACCATCGGTTCAAAAAAAACAGACATTGCAATGGAAACGGCAGATGTTGTCATTCACTCTGATAACCCGATGCTGGTAAGCGAAGCCATTAATATTTCAAAAGAAACGATGCAGATCATGAAACAGAACATCGCCGCCACTTTGATTATTAATACAGGCGCCATTTTACTTGGAACCTTTGGGATCATCAGGCCTGTTGCCGGTGCTGCCATCCACAATGCGGCCACAATTGCTGCAGTTCTCAACAGTGCCAAACTTATCTTTTCAGGAGGTAAGCCGAATGTATTTCAAATACCGAATCCTTCATTCCATAGCAGGCAGAATGAGATTGTCGGTTCCGGCACTGGCAGCCGTGGCCGAGCACTCAGCCATTAAAGAGATGTTTGAATCCATTAGAGGGATTGTACAAGTAAGGATTGAACCGGTAATCCAATCACTAATTATCCACTACAACAATCAGATTTTAACTAGCAAACATGTTCTCCGGTATGTTAGTCTCTTCTTCCAAGGTTTTGTTGAATCTAAGGTTCAGACACCAGGCAGCACCAAAAAAACAGCCGCAGATCTTCTTAGATCCTTTATTTCAGGGGCTCTGCTCCTGGCCGCATTTTTACGGAAACATGGGAAACGCCGACCTGATGCCTTTGATTATCTGGTCGTCATCTCAACATCTTACACTGTGTTATCCCACGGAGAGAACAAACTAAGCCACCCCGATGTCCTGACAGGTATTATTTCCATGCTGTCTCTCGGCGCAGAAAATATCCTGCAGGTAGCTATGGTTACCTGGATTGTCAATTTGCTCGAAGTATTTAGTGATATGCGAAGAAGCTCTCTGCTTCTCCAAATATAAAATCAACTTTCAAGGGGATGAAGGAAAATGAATTTTAATCGCGACTTTTTAATGGGATTTATTTCAGGAACTGTAGTTGGAGCAGTCGGCTACCGAGTATATGAACAAAACAATGGCCAGCTTAGAAGTCTTGTTCAGCAGGCACCGCAAGTAAGTTTTTCACCAGGAAAGGCAGAGCTCAGCATTGAAGATCTTGTGTCTCAGAAAGAGCGACTGGAAGACTTGATTGCAGAAAGACAGGCGGTTGGAGCAAGATAATAGTGGGGAAATAAGATAGGACAGGCGTTTTAAGCCTGCCCTATCTTATTTTAGACTATATCTTTTTATCTCTGCTTAGAATCAACTTTCTAAGCTTATTTGTCGTATGAGTAGAGGTGAGAAAAACCGCATCATCGGTAACATAGCTAAACGTACTTGGCGTCTCTTCCTCTCCCAGCCATAAATGGATGCCATGAGGAGGAAATTCCTCTCCATACTCTATAGCCAGATCATAATCAGGCGTCTCCCTTGTTCCTGAGGAGGAGGAATCCTTTACTGCGGTCTTTATAGCTTGTTCGAAAATCCAGGTTTCATCCTGGTCCGTAAAAGAAAACAGAATATCCTGGTTCATTTCCCCTGCTCCTTTTGATACGGAGACATTTACCTCTGAAATTTGTTCATCCAGAAGCACCATTGTCTCCTTTTGCATGCAGGCCGCCGCGAATATCATCATAACTGCAATTGAGGCGGTTGATAATAATGCTTTCATATCGGTCTCCTTATGTAAGTATATAGGGCATTCTATTCAGACTTTATAAATCCTATCTTACTATCCAAGTGGTTGATTTTATTCACTTCAAACTTTTCGCAAATATATTGTATGATGCCCTCATATTCCTCACCAAATGCAAGGATGGGGTTACTCATGAATGATATGGACTGCTCGTCATCATAGATTCTAGCTTTTATTAATTCTTTGTCTCTATAAAAAATAAGATGGATTCCTTTATGGTAATACTCATATAATCCATCTTCGTCCCTCTCACTTTTGTCCTCAAAATCGACCCAATCCATTTTGTAAATATTCCCATTAATATAGATAGATTCCAACCATGTTCAACTCACTTTAAACGATGAATGTGTTCTTGGGTTAGCAGTTATTTGGATACGTTGGATACGTAGCCAATAAATACGAAATGGCCTGCACATCATTCCCTGAAGCATGAATAGTCAGCTGCATGTTAACACTTCTTTCCTTTTCTATTTCGCTTACGCCAGATTCTTCGCCTCTATTAGACTCCCAAATCTTTCTTTAAGGGAAGGGTCAGGCTCGATTTCATAGAGCTTTTTCACATCATCCATTAATTGAGGATTCCAGGAAGAAACTGGCCACTCTTCCAGTGCATTTAGTGCCATATTCCGGTTTCTTACGACTGCGCTGTTTAGACCGGCGGAAATCAATTTGTGGCCTGTGCCTTCAAACCGGTCCAGTTCCTGCAGGATAAAGTCCAAACAGCTGTGAGCTTGCAATTCCTCCCCCAGTCCCATTTCTTCCTGCGGGCCCGCAGCAATTTCATCGAGAGGAAGATGGGCTTCAGCAAAGGCAGCGAGGACTTGGACACGGTCTTGATTGTCCGTTTTCATGAGTTCAAAATACAGCCCTTCATCAAGTGGGCTCGTCTGGAGCTGGCTGAATAGTTCCTCCCATAAATCCACCCCAAGCATTCGGGCAGCATAATAGCCGTGCTGCCGGCCGCTTGAATCAGGAGCCTTCACAGCTAGCCAAATGAGGGCTTCCCAGTGAGCCTGGTTCATGATCCTTTCGCAAATCTGCAGCTGTCTCTTTTGTTCCCCGTTTGACCACTGATTGGAGTGCCTGTCCATCCAGCCTTCCTCGTCACTCAAAAACTGATGCAGATCTAAAATCACAGCCAAATGCTCCAGAGTATGGCACAATCGTTCAGAATGCCGTAAGTATTCACCAGTGACAAAAGGGGCGTGTTCATAGTCATCGATATCTTCTGCAGGTCCGCCGGAGATTAAGGCGGAAAGGATACCGCCGGCCCCTTCGTACAGCGCCGGATCCAAGTCCTTTGATGCAATCGCCTTATGCAGCTCCCCGTTCACGGCACAGGTGTAGGCCAAATACTCATGCATGATATCATTTTTATAGCCTTCTAAAAGCAGCCAGTCCTTTATTTCCTGCGTATTTGGCGAGAGCCGTTCAACTAAATGGATTTTCCCCCACCCATCGACAGACTTAGCTAATTCAAACAGCTTCTCGTTCCCGCTGCTGCTGTTTTGAATAGCCGTCGCAGAAAACAGAGTGAACTCATCATGTTTTCCTAACGTCATAATCAGCTCCAAGTGGTCGTCCGTTTGAAAAAGGCCAAGCAGCGCAATTCCGAACTTTACCGGATTCCGGTGAGCTCCCTTGGAAGCGAACCAATACGCTTCTTCATACAAATTCGAAGGATCTACATCTTCCTTCTTGCGTAACGATTCCAAAACCTCGTCAATCATGCTTAATACATCTTCCTTCATTAATAGAAGATACAGTTTTCTCCTTATGTTTCTGGAAGGATGATGGCTCTGCATTGCAAGGAGATCGACAAGTTCAGCTGCCGCTGCCTGATTTTCATCCGGAGAGGCATGATGACCAAGTGCTCCATCCAATCCGCCCGATACCCAGCGAACCGGCTCCCCCTCCCAAAATTCTTCATCATCCGGTAAAGCTTCATTCTGAAGTTTTCCATTGCCATCCAGATTTGCTTTTACCGCAGTATATAGAGATTTCTTCCCCATCCAGGGGTAGAAGTTACGATTCAGTAACTGGCGAAACATCCTCCTCACCTGACCTTCAGCTAGTTTATTTTATTATACCAATTGTTGGTACTTGTGTTGAGATGGATTTATCCATGCAGAAATTTCCTTCTGAGGAAAATCGTCAATGATAAGTCAAAATGGGGGTGTTATATGATCCTAATGTTTTACCAAACACGGGTAAAGCTGAAAAAATGATAAATGGCGGGATTCGTTACTCTGCCCTAAAAAACACGAAAACAGCGCTTCGTTTTGCTTGGATTTTGATTATTTTGGATCGGTAATCTTACTTCATGAAGAATCTTCCTGATAATTCCTCAGCTCTCCCGTATTTTTGCCTGCCGGACTATTAAAAAACTCCTGCTTCCCTTCCAGAGGAAAATTGAGCCGGAAAACAGTCCCCTTATGCTTAACAGAAGAGACATGAATGCTGCCGCCATGGAGCTCGGCGATGGCGCGGGCGATGCTCATGCCGAGGCCGGCGCCTTCTGTTCGCTCGTTGGTGCTTGTGCCGCGGAAGTAGCGGTCAAAGAGGTGCCGGACCGTTTCTTCGTCCATCCCCGCACCATCGTCAGAGATGGTGACAATGGCGGATCCGCCCTGCCTGCTGACTGAGGCGGTTATGCTTGTGCCTTTTGGGTTATGCTTGATGCCGTTATAGATCAGGTTATCGAGCATCCGCTCAAACCAGCGCCGATCCGCATGGATGTAAAGGTTTGAATCTGTGCTTTTAAAATGAAAGGGAACCTCTTCAAGGGTACGGTCGTTGGCAAATTTAAGAAGGATGTCCCTTACAAGTTCATTCAGTTCGGCTGGCTTCAGCTGATGGGGGAGTGATTGGTTTTTGAGCTGGAAGGCTAGGGAGAAGTCCTCAATCAGGGATGTCATATAATCCCCTTTTTCCCTGATCATCTGTCCCACGTCCTGAAGCTCTTCTTCTGTCCAGCGGTACTGTCCGCTTTCAAGCAAATGGGCATAGCCTTGGATTGTTGAAAGAGGTGTCCTAAGGTCATGGGAAATGCCGGTCATCCACTCTTCACGCGTTTTTTCCAGCCGGTCTCTTTCCTTGTCTGCGGCAGAAAGCTTCTCGGCCATTTCATAAAAAGCCCCGATTACTTCTTGATAAAGCTTGTACCTCAGGCGCACCACCCCATTGCTCTTGAAGACTTTTTTGCGCTCTTTTTCTGTGAGTACTTCCCCGTATATTCCTTGACCCATTCTTTCAAGCCAGCTGGTGAAGAGAAGGAGGGGCTGGCTGTACCTGAAGCCCTGCCAGAAGGAAATGCCTAACGTTAAGGTGAGCAGGACAACTGCTGCGATAATGATGAGCCTTATCATTTCGGAAAAAATGGAGAAGGCCACTGGCTCTGCACCTTGCTTCGGTGTATTTAGAATCCATGTGAGACCGGATTTCGGATCAATGAAGATCGTTGAGTTCGTATCGAATTTCCCCGGTAACGTTGTCCTGACTAGCACGTCCAGCGGCTTGTAGTCCTTTTTCACTTTTCCAGATCCGGTCGACTGAACAACTTTCCCCTCCTCGTTGATCACCTGGATGGAGCCTTCTATTTTTTCTAATTCCTTTTCCAGCTTCACAATGTTTTCACCGGAAATCCTGCCATTGCTTGAATATAGTGAAAACCAGCGCTGGAGGCTTTCCCGCTCCTTGTTTTCATATCCAAGCATATAAAAATAAGGATCTTTAAAGGTGGTGTCAACCTGGGAGTATACGTAGAAACCTTCATAATAGTTCGTTTTTTCAATCTGCAGAATCTCGGCGACTGAGTAGGAGTCTGGAAGGAGTCCAGGTGTATTTTCTGACCCGATGACGTCTCCTTCCATATCAACAACCTGCACCCAGAGATTTCGTTCTCGCAGCTGTTTTTTCCACTCATCACTTATGGTGGCCTTATTTTCCTGTATCTGCGTATCGACTGCAATGTTTTCAAGGGCGCCGGCAGGGAAGTTTTGCTTCATTGTTTCTCTGTTTAAATGCGTCAGAAGCACAAATAGAAGTACGAGAGAAATAATTGAGACAAAAACAATGATGGAAATGAACTGAAGAGAGAAGTGTAGAGCCAGCCTCCGCCTTAGTGACATCAGCCCTTTTTCCCCTTGATGAGCTTGTAGCCCAGTCCGCGCACGGTCACGAGCAATTCAGGATTGCCCGGGTCTTTCTCGATTCTTTCCCGGATCCGCCGAATATGTACAGTAACGGTATTGTCATCCACATAGCTGTCAAACCCCCATACCGCTTCAAGCATCTTCATCTTTGAGATGACGGTATTCGGGTGCTGGCAAAGATACTGCAGCAGGAGGAATACCTGGGCAGGTGTCTGCACGGCCTTGCCCTCGACCATCAATTCCCCTGCCCCTTCGTCCAGGATAAAGCGCCCGAAATCATGCTTCCTGCCGGGCTCTTTTAAGGAAGAAGAGGGAGCCTGGTTCCGCCGGAGCCTCGCCTTGATCCTCGCTGCGATTTCAAGCGGGTTGAAGGGCTTGGTTATGTAATCGTCCCCGCCGATCGCAAATCCTGTCAGCACATCAAGGTCGGACACGCGTGCTGTCAAAAAGAGAATATAAGCATCGGAGATTTCCCTGATTTTCGGACAAATCGTGAAACCGCTCTGTCCGGGAAGCGTAACATCAAGCACCACGATATCGATCGGATGACGGGACACGCACTCAAGCGCCTCTTCTGCAGTATAAGCTGTATGTATATGGCTGTATCCTTCTTTTCTCAGAATGGTTTCCATTAATTTTACGATTGATTTTTCATCGTCTACTAACAAAATTTCCGCATTCTCCACTTTTATCCACCTCGGTATTATGGTAGCACACGAACCTTACCGGCATATTAACAACTTTCCAAATAGTTTATCAGAAAGTAAACTTCTGTTTCTTCAAGGGAAATAGAGGCGAACTATACTGAGTAATAGAATGTAAACTTCCTAATGGTTAGGAAGGAGTTTGAAAAATGAACAATTCACTAAATAAGTCCACGGTCCCCTACTGCATGATGGAGTCTTTAGAAAAGGAAAAATACTAAACCAGAGGATGAATACGATGTCACAAGAAAAAAGAAATGAAGTAGAAAACAATGCAGCTGAAGGGGCAGTTTTGAAGAATGCCCGGCCGGCCTATGACAGCACGAGGCCATTCGGTGCCCACATCCGTATGAGCTGGTGGAAGCCACTCGCAATCATCGTGGTCCCGTCGGTGCTGCTGATTGTCGTGCAAGTCTTGTTCCGCATGGTCGTCGGCCTCATTGAAGGCAGCGACGAACCGCTGTCAGCTGCCTATACACCGTTGAGGTATCTATCCGACAGCTTGAGTATAGGGGTCACAGGAGTACTTGCGGTCTTGCTCTTCGTCTGGATGGCCAAAGTGCCTTGGCGCAGCCTGCTCAGCTCACCGCGGGGATGGGACAGAAAACGCTTTGTGCAGTACCTGATCGGCGCGGCACTGCTGGTCGGTGCCGGGAATGGTGTAGTCGCGCTCGTCGCACCCGAAGCTACGGGATGGACGACCTTCGGTTTCACTGGCACAACGATGGCCATGCTTGTCGTCACCCTCTTTTTCACTCCGATCCAATCCGCGGGTGAAGAGCTGATGTATCGAAGCGCCGTCATGCCGGCCGCTGCGTCGTGGGTTCGTCCAGTCCTCCCTGCCTTGGCATTCGGGCTCTTGATCTCCAGCCTTCACTTCGCGGTCATGCACGGCTCGACCGACCCTTGGCTGTTTGGCTACCTCTTCGTTTTCGGTGCCTCAACAGCGTTAATAGCGATCATCAGCCGCGGCATGGAAGCGTCGATTGCGTTCCACATCGCCAACAATGTCATGGCCTCGACCGTCAACTCGCTCATGGCGGGCGGCGAGGTATTTACTCTGGACCGTTCCACTGAAACAGGGGGTCCCTTCCTGCTCATCCTAGTCGCAGTCAATGTCGCTATGGTCGCACTTGTGTGGATACGCGAACGGCGGGCTGGTGCTGCAGAGCAGACGGGATTGACGAATGATATGAAATAGATACTTAAAATGTACCCTTATTACAATCCACATACTAGGTATGGAGCAGGTATTTTTAAGAGTAACAGCCTTTCCGTTCAATCGAGTGTAACCTTTCCCGGGAGTGTTGCGTTTCATTCATGAAGTGAAATGAGATGATCAATCCATTTATGAAAGAATAAGAGTTTTACCATGCCATTGTTTTACAGGATTGCAGCATACTAGCGCTTTTCCATGAAGGGGTGACCGTCTATGTTAACGTCCAATCCGTTACATACATCAGGAAAAACTGTAAGGAAAAGCAAAGAGCCCGGATGGCCTGAAATCAGTGTAATGGGCCTTGCCTATTTTCTACTAGTGCTGGGGATTGCCCAAATCATTAACATGACCACAGAGGATGCTTCGGTTATAAGCGGGATTAGTTTTGCTGCATTATCAGCCCTAGCCGGACTAGGTGCTTTCCTTGCGGCTTATGTTTTACGTATTCGCTCAAGGGAAGCTTTTGGCATCCGGGGGACATCTGTAAGGTGGCTGCTGGCTGGCATCGGCTTCGGGATCGGTGTCTTATTCGTCACTCGTATTTTCGCTCTGGTTATGTTTTATACAGGAGTCAGCGGCAATGACACCCAGGCGTCTTATGAATCCGCAGCGAGCGGAGGAACCCTTGCATTTATCGCTCAATTTCTGATGATTGCTGTACTGACACCGCTTGGTGAAGAATTTGCTTTCCGCGCTGTTTTAACCAATGCGCTGAAAAAGTATGGTCCATGGATCAGCATTATTGGCAGTGCTCTTATTTTTGCTGCGGTCCACGGTTTGAATGAAGTATGGGTTTCTGCGTTTGTGACTGGTTTGGCCGCCGGTTATTTGTTTTACCGGACGGGCTCCGTCTGGCCCGGGGTTATCGTCCATGCGACCTACAATGGATCAATTACCATCCTGACTGCAGTTGTGGCGAATTATCTTTGATTTAGAACTTAGTTGTTGATTGCAGCTGGCAGACTTTCGCTTTACACAGGGAGGACGTCTTCCGCTCCAATCAACGAGTGTTACTAATCAATATAGTGCTTTTAAAGCAGGCTTTTATGAATTCGCGAAACGTAAATAGCAGGTGCTGATTCAATAACTAATCCAGGCCGAATCTGTACAAAGGAGAAAAGAAGCGAAGACGATTGTCCGCGCTTCTCTTCCTCTATTCATACTTTTTAAGGTTTGGAAAATTTAACGGTCATATCGTCCCGTTCAAACCAGCCTCTAAACGCCCAGTTGATATATCCTCCATCGCCTTCATTCGTGAATTCTCCATCTTCGAACACCCAGACACCGAAGGTCACCCCGTCATATTCTACCGTTTCGAAGAATTCAACACCGTTTAGTTGCTCATCATATCCCTGGCTTAAGTTCATCACCATTACATTGTAGTTCTCATCTGCAGCATAAAACGCATTTTCCATGGCGCCTTTCACAAATCCGTCGCGGTTTTCCGCTGTTTTAACAGCGTTTGCAATCGCTTCTCCGATGGCTACTGGATCAACAGGAATTTCGGCACTGGCTTCTGCTGATTGAGCAGGAGCGGCGGAAGTGCCATTAGCTGGAAGAGCTAATGGAGCAACCAGTACAGATAATCCCAAAGCAGAGGTGACAACAGTACGTTTTAGGTTTTTCATAAAATCTCCTCCAATTCATTGTTTTGTATTACATTGATTTTCTACCCTTTAGGCAGAGAAGAAAACAAAATTTTTAGATTGTTAAAATAATTTTATATTATATTAGAAGCAATTTTATAATCCGATAATACTAGTTTTCAAAGGAAATCGTTGCGATTATACACTATATTCCTTATTCTATGAGAATAACTTTATTATCTAGTTGATAAGGCAGGAATGAAATATGGACATATTTCCTAAAAATAGAAAGTAAAACCAGTAAGTAAGCAGGTTTCTCGTTCCATGCTGAAAAATTTGATCTCCTTTCATGCAAAACAGTTATATAGTTGGATAACTGGAAAGGAACATGAGGGCAGACGTATTCTAAGCGTCTGCCTGTTTACGTGTAAAGTCCGCTGCTCCCTCAAGAGTCTCTCGCTTTCCGCTTCAATCTTCAGGCGTTAAATCAACATCACTAACAAAGTTGATGGTTTCCTTGCTATTAAAGCAGCAGAACTGTACGTGTGCATCCTTTTGTCCAGAATAAATAAACATTGAAAACGGAACATAAAAAAGAAGTGCAAACCATTATGGCTTGCACTTCTCCAGTATGATCCGGACTTCACTTTCTTTCATCCAAAGTGGAGAGATTACTGGAAAACTCCTCAAAGCTCATTTGCCCTAAGGCAAACTTCGTACTTTGGACAAATAGATACTCATTTTTAGTGAGTTCACGTTTCGCTGCCTTTTCCATCCATGCATGCTCACTGTCTAAAGGATCAAAAACGTGCTTTTGTTTTGAAAAAGCTTCATAGTATCTTATTCCAAATTTTCTCTGAGAGAGACTATTAATATGGATTCCATCCGGATTTGCTGTTAAGTCTTTTGAGGTTACAAAATAGCAATTCCTTTCAGTACGGGCCACTTCAGATAATACCTGATTGATTTGCTTATACTCCACAGCACTTTTTCCAAATCCCGTCTCTCCAAGGAAATGTCCCAGCTCACCAATCATGATAGGGACATCCGGAGTCTTGAGTTCTTCTCTCAAGTGTTTAAATAAAGTAAGCAATTTATCTTTATACGTCTTGTACCGTTCTCCGTAACTGTCGCTTTCCCCTTGATGCCATAGTATTCCCGCTAGTTCACTTGTTTCCATAGCAAATTTGGCTTCTGAGATCGTATGCCTTGTTAAAAGTCCATCAATGGACCACTCATCAATCGAGCTTCCACCTTCGGCACATGGTATGAGCCCAATGGACTCTCCAGGATGATCCTCTGACCAAGCCTGTGCGAATGAAGCTGCAGGACCAACCCCAGCTACGTGACGGTCAATATTGATGGGCTCCGACATCATTTGCCATCTGCCATTTCTCAGCATATTTATTTTTTCATTATAAATCGGTGGAACATCTTCAATAAATCCTCTGCCTGCCATATTTGACTGTCCGATTAATAATATTGATTTCATAGAAAAACCTCTTTCTGCTATATTTAAAACCCCTTCAAACAAAACTCAAGCTGCTCCCTTTCCCATTTCCTCAGTCCGCTTCCATATTTGCTTAGCGCGGTTCGGACGGAGACCGCCTGCTCTTTGCTTGGGACGGAGAAGGATCGGTTATAGCCCGCAAGCCACTTTGATGCTTGCTGTTGGCCTAACCTGCTGATTGCATGGTTTTCCTCGTTTACATAGAGTTCAGGAATATACCGGATGGACACCCATTTTGATAGCGAGCACAGTAAGACAGCGGCCTGATATCTGCTGTGAGGAGCCTCGGCCTCTTTATAAATTCTGTATAGATCTTCTGCTTTGTCCTCATAACGTGCTGCCTGCAAGGACCGTCCCGCTTCTTTTGAAACTCCCGGATGATCATGGCTCAGCAGGCTGATGAAGACCTCCCGATTAGGGTCTGGATCGAGCATAGCGAGCGCACGGGCTGCTGCTTTGATGATTCCCGCTTCATCCCACTTTACTAGCGGCAGGACCAGCTCCGTATGTACTTTGCCGCCGGTCTCTCCAATCCCTAACAGGGCTCCCCGGAGGTTTCCGACGGACTGTTTCATAATGGCTTCCGTATAATAGGATGCAAAATCCGTGATGTTCTTTTTACTTAGCAGATATCTTGCAAGAGATCTGACCGTTTCGCTTTTATCAAAGAGAGCTGCTTCAAGCTCAATGATGCTTTGATTCGGAAAAACCACAACAGCTTTATGCAAAACTGCAGCCCGGATTCTAGTAAACTTATCTTTTTTTAACTCGCAGTAGAAACGCTGAAACGCTGATTCACTGATTTCATTCATGAACTCCTGGAATAAAATCAGCCTAACATGAGGTTCCTTTTCCCGCCTGAAGTAATACATCAAAGTTTCTATCGACCTGCCTGGATCGAATGATCATCTCATAATAGAACAACCTTGTTTTATGCTCTTTGGATTGTGTGCCTTCATGCAAAAACGGGATCGCCTCCGGCCGGGAAAGCAGCGCTGATATTTTTTCAAAAAGCAGATCATGATCTGCGCGATTGGAGTTCTTCAGTTTGAATACGACCGGTAAATTCGCAGCAAACGCCTCTACCTGGCTGTCCTCAATCCGCTCCTCTGCCAGCCGCTTATCCAGTCTCCTAATCTCTGAGACCCAATCATTGCACCGCATAAGCAAAAATGGAAGTTCTCTTCCTGTATGGAAGGAAGCTAAGATGGTCATGGCTTCTTCCCGAACATATCCATTTGGATGAAACGTGCACAGCCCTAAAATCGAGATTTTCTCTTCAGCTGGCCGATCAGCAAAATGTAAATTGTGGAGCAACTCATTTCTCCAACTGTCATGACTATCAAAATACATCTCCCGGAAAAGCGGATCCAGCAGCAATAACTCCGCATTTGTCAGTTTGGATACACATGAATGGATCGCCTCAGCTGTTCTTGTCCTGTATTCAGCGGAGCTCGCCAGGAGCATGGGGAACGCAGCAGGAAGCTTTGTATAATCACGTTCTGTAAAAAGGGATTGCAGCAGATCTTCTTTATCCTGATAGGAGATGTGATCATCCGGGGAAGTGTTATTTTTTCTGAATGGGCTCCAGTTCAAGCTGATACCTTCTTTCTAGAGGAGGCGTGAAGCCGGAATAATTCCTGCTCCTGCTTTCAAACCCACTCTCTCCCATGTTAGCGGATAAAGCGCAGGTCCTCTTGATAGTGATCATAATGTCCTTCATCGATCATTTTTTAAAAGGCTTTATCGCCCTCTTTTGCCTTCCTTTGCAACGTTTTGCATAATCCTTCCACCCGCAGCAGCACCATCTCCAGAAAGCCACTTTTCATTCCTTGGATCCCATAAGAATTAAAGAACAAATTTACTCTTTGCCTTATCCGGACGGCATCTTTTGTTCGATCGTAATAGCTGCTTCACCTGATTCCTTATAATAGAGCCTGCTCAGCGCCACACAGGTGTACAGCGTATAAGCGATATCCCAAAGCCTTGGGCCCGGAGCAGCCATGTCAAAATCAATGATGCCTGCGGGCACTTCTTCATTGAAGATCAGGTTGTAAATCGCAAAATCATTGTGGCAAATCACTTCCAGCAGCTTTGGGGTGTTATCAATCGGCTTACAGCCCGAATCAAGGGGCAAATCACTTACCGCATCATGATAGGTGCGGAGCATTCCCGCAATTTTTTTAGCGCCTCATCCGACCGCATGTATGTCTTCAATGGATAATTTCCTGCTTCTCCTTCTATAAAAGACAGAATCTCTCTATCTTTCCCGTCAATGCCAAGAAATCTTGGCACACCTTCCACATCCTTCATTTCAAGATGCTTGAGTAAAGCATGAATCTGATCACGATCCGGCTTTCGCCCGCGCCGGACCGTATCTCCCACCCTACAAACGCTCGACACATTTCCTCCTGTAAGGCTTTCCTCTTGATCATACTGACTTGACATCAAAATTCCCCTTATATGTGCGTTTGATACAAGCGAAAAACAAATTCTTACAGATTCCTGCATCCTTATTTTTCATATTACCAGAAATTCCATAGCCTGAATTCATTATTCTATCAATCTCCCTTTAACCATCCTGCATTCCGGCGGCCTTTAAGGATGCAGCATGTCCCCGGCAGCTTTCGTAAAGAAATTCATAATCAGTTCATAATTCTCTAGTAGTTTTAACTCATCACATAATTGGAGGGATAAAACATGAGTGTAAAAAAGAAGAAAATGAAATCAGATTGGGTGGAGAAAAAATGAGAAATTCAAAATGGTTTTTTATCAGTTTAATTGGATTGTCCGTAACGGTCATAATTCTATCTGCACTTCCTTTCTTCATGAAACCCGATGCTGCAGGTCCCGCTTCAATACCGAAAGGCTTACCTCTAATCGGAGAGATGACTGGGGCGGCATTACCCCAAAATATTAATATCGCTGAAGTAAAGCGGTTCATGGAAGAAGTTAATAAAAACGGAGGGCTGACTCCGGAGCTTGAACAGCAGGCAAAAGAAAGAGGAATACCTGAGCCAATGCTCCAGAGGCTGGGGTCCGCACCACCACCCAAAGGGTGGAATTATGCAACAGCAAGCGCTATGATAATCGCAGCAATTGTCATCGCAGTTAGTTCATTCCGGCTTTATCAGCTGAGAAAACAAAAGCGGGACAGGAAAAACGTGTACTAGGCGGCTGAATCATGGCAAACTCCTGACGCCCATCATCTTAGGCTCTCTTCTTAATTTTCCAGCTGTAACAATGTAAGCCGATTCAGGTTGCCAATGGAATGTTCGACGTCCACATCCATCATAAAGGAAAAGATGAGAACGGAGAACTCGTAAAGAATTTCAACATAATGGTTCAGGAGCTCAAAGTGAATGAATACCTCCATGAAGGGTATGTGGGTCTTCTCGCCTAAGATGATAAAAAGCAGGCTATTCTTTTTACATGAGTTTTGTAAAAAGAATAGCCTGCTCCCCCTTAAAACCTCCCATCCCCCCAAAAATTACTCACCACATGCTGCTTCAGATTATACGGCATCAGCGTGTATTCCCTGCCCTTCAAATAATTAATAATTTGAGGCAGTGGCTTAAAGGGTCATCAAACGTGATGTAGGCAGCTTTTCGGGTTTTGGCGGCTGGCTTTTCCGCCTGTGGGCCGGCTTTGCCTTCATGGCCAGCGTTTTTACTGATTGCAGGAACATGATGAACAGCTTCAAGATTTGCTTTAATGACAGAATGGAAGGTATATAGATGTGAACGTTGAACGTTCTGTTATTCATCTGCGGTGGCACGGCTTACTGAAGTGGAGAGCAGGACTGACAGCCAAAAGAAGCATACGAGGATCCGGACAAGTTTCATGCTTTTCCTTTTTTCAAAGCTATCATTAAACTAAAAAATATAAAAAAAGCCTTTTAGACTTTATCAATTTAGCCGCTATATTACAATCCTGACTTCTTAGATTAGAAGGGTGCGATTTTCTTCTAGCTATAGGCGGACCTTCTGTACAGTCAATTGTCCATACAGAGGGTCCGGCTTCCTAAACAGAAAATTTCCAGATGGGATACATGCAGGTAAAGAGCCCTGTGCAGTTATTCTTTACGCATTAATATTGCTAACGTTTCTTCAAGTCCTTTTTTGAAAGCGGTTTTTGGAATGGGACCGATTCGTTTTTCATATTTTTCGCCGCTCAAAATAAATCCTTCTTTAGTGAGGTACATAATTTCAACAATTTCTCTCATAAATAGATCGAATAAGCCAATAAAACGAATGGCACTTTTAGTCAATGGAATGATTGGCTTTTGACTTCCTGTTATTTGACGGGCTATGTGGATAATTTCTTTTCCCGAAATCAATCCTGCACCTGGTACATTCCAGTTCTCGCCATAAGAGTCTTCTCTTTCCGCTATGTTTACAATCATTTTAGCCGCATCGGGCAAGTAAACGTATTCCCGGGGTGTTTTCAGATTTCCAATAAAAATAGAAGGTTTATTGGCTGCTATTCCTTCTAAAGTGGGTTGCAGATAAGAGTTTTGCGATGTAGGACCATAATAATCCGGTAACCGGACGATTAATGCTTTAGCTCTTTTCCATTCAGGACTAAATATCAGTTGCTCGAATTCCACTCTGGTCTTACCTTTTTTTGTATGTGGATGATGTGGATGACTTTCATCTCCTTTTGCAACTTGACGCCCATATACATAAATTCCATCAACTATAACAATCTTCTTGCCTAGACTATCTGCTGCTTTCATCACACTCTCACCAAGTAGCAGAAGTTTATCCTTCATCTCTTGATACTTCACATTTGCGCATTGAAAAATGATTTCCGCCTCTTTTGCCGCTTCTATAATCGTCTGATGATCAAATATATCCCCCAGTTTATATGTTAAGTTGGGATTATGATCATGTTCCTCCATTAAAGCATTCAATTTACGTTGAGAACGTCCGAAAGCAATCACTTCTATTCCTCTGTTCAATAATTCCGAAACAATGACCTGACCTGACCCGCCGGTTGCACCTAATACTATAGCTTTATTCATTTATAACACCTCATTTATTTAGTGATTAATCAATAACTAAAATTTTTAAAAAAATAATTGTCATTGTCCTATATTACATACGAAACATGATGCTCAAGTCCCCATGCCTGATCCAACTTAATCCCATAATGTGAATAAAACAATTACAACGGCGATCATACCTAATACAATGGACAATGAGAAAATAGAATCCTCCTTACTTTTATTCATCTGCAACAGCCCCCTTTAAAGCAATTAGTCATATAAATTAGTCGAGCCAACTTAACGCACAAACAGCAATTACCGCGATTGAAGCATAGTCAATTGCAGCTAATCTCATCATTTCACCTCCTTGCACTTGTTAGTAATCAATTAATAAATTATATTTTAAAAATAAATAATCAAACTTGATTATTCACTTTTTTCCATCAATCAGCTCAGGGGTGTCGATGAAGTAAGCTATATTACATAATATTCCTCTCGCTAAAAAGGTAGTCACTTCATTCTCTGCGTTCTTTATCCCTGCTGCTTTAAACCGCTCTAAAGTGTAGCTCTGGATACTCGACAACCCTTTTTGAGTTGCACTTCGCACATCGTTTTCTGTTACGGATATGCCTATCACCTGCAAGGCAATTTCATTGGGATATAATTCAGAAAGTTCTTCATATGCAGCGATCATTTTTGAAACGAGTTGATCCGGACCAGCATCCAAATTTTTAAAAGTTTGAAGAATTCTTTCGAACGCTCGCTCCAAAGCTGCAATGAACAACTGTTCCTTTGTTTTAAAAAATCGAAAAACATAAGGCTGTGATATGCCAGCTTTTTCTGCAATATGTGCGGTAGTTGTATTATAATAACCTTTTTTTGCAAACACTTCTAATCCAGCTTCAAGAATTTCATCCATACGATTTTCTTTAGTAGACCTAGCTATGACAAACACCTACTTGTAGTTATTTATTGATCAATTACATTATAAATAAACTAATATTTAAAATCAAGTGTGGAAAATACCTGTGGACCGTTTTTTACGGAAGAATACTTCGACGTTTATCATTGGGGGTAACAGTCGTTTCATCTATAGCTGTGAGGCGCTAACTATCCAGCAGATTTAGCTAAGGTGGCAGCAGGCTGAAGAGGGGCAGGACGCGGCTGTATAAATGGTTACCAACGTGTTATTCTAAAAGAACGAAAAATGCGTAACCAGGAGATGACTATGGATAATAATGACCGGTTAATACGGCTGAGATATGCACTTGATTTGAGGAATTCAGAGATGGAAGAGATTTTTAAATATGGCGGCGTGAACGTTTCCAGAGAAGAGGTCGGCATGCTGCTGACAAAAGAGGATGAGGAAAACCACCTCAGCTGCAGTCCTCTCCTATATGAGTCCTTTTTGAATGGGCTCATTGTATTTAGAAGAGGAAAGCAGGAGGAGCAGCCGGTTCAGCCTGCCATCTCCCACGGACATCCCAACAACGTTTTACTTAAAAAAGTGAAAATCGCTTTATCTCTTACAACCGAGGAAATGCTGGACGTTTTGGAGCTTGCCGGAGTGACCGTCACAAAGGGAGAGCTCGGTGCTTTGCTTAGAAAAGAAGGCCAGAAAAACTATAAGGAATGCGGAGACAGATATGCCCGCAATTTTCTAAAAGGACTGGCAATCAAGTATCGGGGATAGTGAAAAAAATGATTCATAAGTATTCAGGGGAGACCATCAGCTTCGACGTTCAATATAAGAAGCGTTCGGCCATCGGTATCTATGTAGATGTTTACGGAAACATAGAGGTCCACGCTCCAAAAGGGACACTGGACGCTGCAGTGCTGTATGTCATCGAGGAAAATTGGGAGCTCATTCAGCAAAAAGTGAAAGAAAACAAGGAACGGCTGCTCGGGCCTCAGGTCAAGCAGTATGAACAGGGAGAAACCTTTCTTTATCTGGGAAAGGCCTGCCCCTTGAACGTTCACCACGATCCTCAGGCCAAGCAGGATTCTGTCCGCATGAAAGGAAACGAACTGCACGTTGTGGTAGCGCAGCTTGAAGAGGAAAAAATCAAACAGGCGCTAAAGCGGTTCTATTACCGGCAATGCAAGGCACTGGTGGAAAAAAGAATCTCCGTCCATCAAAAGCATTTTAAAACAAAACCGCGCTCCATCCGCATCACAGACAGCAAAACAACGTGGGGAACATGCGACTCCGGGCTCCGGCTAACCTTTAACTGGCGCCTCGCCATGGCCCCGCCGCGAGTGATCGACTACGTGGTCGTGCACGAAATGTGCCACATGGTCCACCTCAACCACGACCGCTCCTTCTGGCGGCTTGTTGGAAAAATGGTTCCGGATTATAAGGAAGATGAGGGGTGGCTTGCGCGGTCGAGATGGAAGATGACGGTATAACAACTGGAAAATCCATTAGGAGTTTAACAGGTTCACTTAATCGGCATTGAAGCGGGCTTCAGGAACCATACGGATTATTTATTCAGGCTGATTTCAAATGCCGTATTTAATCAAAAATAGACAAGAAAGAGCCCCGGATACCGGGGCTCTTTTTTCAGTACATATCATTAAGTACACTGGAATTTCCTTAAAACACGTTTCGACTTTATCCGGTTATTAAGGAGTTCGGGGACTTGCAGAGTGAGAATAAATTTTCATTTGATCCTTAAAGTGGTCATTTATGTCTAAAGAATAATAGAAAGAATTAGTCCAAAAATTGATTAATTTTCAAAAGTGGTGTTTTTAGTCTTCCATTTTTCCATTGCAATAAAAACCCAGAAACTATATATTCCTAAAGTGATGATTGTAAAGAACCACCATTTAATCCAATTTCCAAAAAGTCCTACTGCTGAGCCTGTAAATTTTAGTCTTTTACCATTGATTACAGTGTGACGTGCTTTCCAGCCAAGAATCATCGTGATTGACCAAGGATAGCAAATACCCAATGTACATACTGTTACTAGTAAGCCCAATAAAGTCCAACCAATGAATTGAAACAATCCCCCATCAAAATAAGAACGTGCTTCTGTGTCTGTAAATGAATGATTTTGATTAATGATGGCGTTATGATCGGCTAATGCTGCATTATTTTCCATTACTTTTAACCCACTCCTTTATACCCTATATTACACTATTAATAGGGACTAATTCCACCATATTCCACTTAAAGTTTTGTTCTTCTTTAATTTATTATTTGAAACATACACTCCATATCTACATATAAAAAAGGATGGGCCCCGGCCCATCCTTTCTGTTTACCACTCATTCGGATAATAATCCAACTCACTGAACAGCTGATTCTTTTCCTTCTTGGACAGATCTCTCCATTGCCCCGGTGGAAGGTTTCCGAGATGGATGTTCATGATCCGGACCCGCTGCAGCCTGAACACCTCATAGCCAAGCTCCTCGCACATGCGGCGGATCTGACGGTTGAGTCCCTGCTTCAGGATGATCTTGAAGTCGAATTTTGAAAGCTGCTCCACTTCACATGGGAGGGTTTTCGTTCCAAGGATTTTGACGCCGCTCCCCATCTTTTCAACAAACTCCGGTGTGATCGGCTTATCCACGGAAACGATGTATTCCTTCTCATGCTCGTTTTCGGCACGCAGAATCTCGTTGACGATATCGCCGTCATTCGTCAGAAGAATCAAGCCTTCGGACTCCTTATCCAGGCGTCCGATGTTATAAATTCTCAAAGGGTGATTGACGAGATCGACAATGTTTCCTTTGACATTTTTCTCGGTGGTACTTGTAATGCCAACCGGTTTATTCAATGCGATGTACACATTGTTCCGGGACACTTGAATCTGATCGCCGCTCACCCGAACATCATCCCCGGGCTTCACCTGATCCCCGATCTTCGCTTTCTTGCCGTTAATCATGACCCGGCCTTCTTCGATCAGCCGGTCGGCCCCGCGCCGGGACGCCTTCCCGGACTCGCTTATAAATTTATTAATACGCATGTTCATCACAGCCTTACGTTGGAATGGTATGTCTAAGCATACCGCACAATTTGTCTCGTTTTCAAGGTCTCCTACTGGGTTAAAATAAGCGGACCGTTTTTTGTGAGGATGATCGTATGTTCGATCTGAGCAACAAAGCTCTTTTTCGTGGCAAAAGTCCAGCCGTCATCCAGTTGGAACACTTCTTCCTCTGAGGTGGAGATAAACGGTTCAAAGGCGATGACCATTCCTTCTTTTAAAATCTCATTATCCCACGGGTCATTGTAATTTAAAATATGGTCAGGAGCTTCGTGGATCGTGCGTCCAATCCCGTGGCCGGTAAGGTTTTTGATAACGGTGAACCCATGCTCTCTCGCTGTTTCGAAGACCGCTTTTCCGATCCTGCTTTTTTTGGAACCAGGCTTTGCCTTTTCAAGGCCCGCTTCGAATGCCTTTTTCGCCACGTCACATATTCTCGTTAAAACTTCTTCGCCTTTTCCCACGACAAACGAGATTCCCGTATCCGCGAAATAACCGTTCTTGGAAGCAGATACGTCGATATTGACGATGTCTCCTTCCTGGATGACCCGGTTACCCGGAATCCCGTGCGCCACTTCTTCATTCACACTGATGCACGTAAACCCCGGGAAATCATATTCGCCTTTTGGTGCTGAAATGGCCCCTGCTTTTTCAAAGCGCTCTCCTGCCAGATCATCAAGCTCTTTCGTCGTGATGCCGGGAACCGTTTTTTGGACCAGTTCGTCCCGAATGGACGCGATAATTTTGCCAATTTCCTTTAAACCGTTAAAATCTTCTTCTGTTTTCGCAATCATGTTTTCTCCCTCTTTTTCTTTTTAATAACGCTCTTATGAACTTAGTTGTTGATTTGCGCTGCAGGCATTCACTTATCCTTGGGCGGTGAGCCTCCTCGCCGCTGCGCGAATGCGGGGTCTCACCTGTCCCGCTGCTCTCAGCACGGAGTCTCACGCCTTCCGCTCCAATCAACAGGTGTTAAAATCAATGTCATCCTCTAAAAAAGCTTATTATAAAAGTAATTATTCCATTGTTTCACCGAAAATACCCCGCTCACGCTTCAGGATCAATCTGCCGGACAATCCTCTCGCAAATTTCATGGGTAATGAGGGAGTCCTGGATGGATGGATCCGGTGTGCGGCTTTCTCTTACACATTCTATGAAATGATCCATGATCTGATAAAACCCGCGCTTCAGCAGGGTCGGTTCCCAGTCTCCAAATTTCGTGACACTGTTCTCTTTATTATGGTAGTGAGTCGTTTCAACCAGACTATTCACCACATATTTATGGGTGCCTGCTGAGTATTCGATGATTTCCTCCGTCACCCCGCCGTTCCGGTTCATGATCCCGATGGCCGTGCATCCGTCCCCATTCAGCTGGACGACGATATGATCCAGCAGCTCTCCATTTTTCAAAAACTGCGTTTTGACATCCGTCACTTCTGTATCCATCAGGAACCGGAGCGTATCCACTACATGAATAAAATCCTCGACAACAAACCTCCGGACATGATCCGGTGCAGCAAACCGGTTTTTCTGCATCAGAATCAGGCTCGACTTCCCGTGTTCTCTAAGCTCCTGAACCCGCGGTATAAAACGCCTGTTAAAGCCGGTCATCGCTACTTTCCCGCTGCTTTCAGAAAGCTCCGCGATTCTCTTCGTCTCCCTGTAATTCAAAGAAACAGGCTTATCTATGTAAACGCTGATCCCGTTTTCCAGCAGCTTTTCAGCGATCTCCGCATGCGCTTCTGTCGCTGTACTGATGACCGCAGCATCGATCTTCTTCGTTACCAGCTCGTCAACTGTCTGAACCGTTTCGTTCAGCCGGTACTTTTGCGCCAGCTGCTTTAATGTATCCGGATTTCGCGTACAAAGGACAAGCTCGATATCCTCCCTTTCAGACAGAACGGGCAGGTAAGCTTTTTTAGCGATGTCACCGAGTCCGATGATTGCGAGTCTCATATGCCTTCCTCCTTTGGCGGTGTGGTAGGGTAAGTATAGCACGTGTGTTTCCTTGCTCTCCAATATAAAAACCCCCGGGATTCATTGTCCCAAGGGTAAACGTGCTAGTTTAAGCAGTACCTTCCTGTTTAAACCCATCCAGCAAAGCCCGCACTTCATCTGTCGACTTCGTGTTCATCAGCCGGCTCCGCAGTTCAGCAGCTCCAGGGAAGCCTTTGACGTAAATTTTGAAAAAGCGGTGAAGGCCCGTTACGGAACGCGGCACGGTCTCGGCGTATTGATCCTGAAGATCGAGCTGCAATCTCAGCAGATCCAGGTACTCCTCACTGGTGTGCTCCTTCGGCTCTTTTTCAAAGGCAAACGGGTTTTTAAAGATCCCCCGTCCGATCATCACGCCATCAATGCCATACTTCTCAGCAAGCTCTAATCCTTTTTGACGGTCAGGAATGTCTCCATTGATCGTAAGCAGCGTATCCGGAGCGATCTCGTCACGCAGTGCTTTGATCTCAGGAATGAGCTCCCAGTGAGCATCCACCTGGCTCATTTCGTCTCTTGTCCGCAGATGGATGGACAGGTTCGCGATATCCTGCTTCAGAATATGCGCGAGCCACTCCTTCCACTCATCAATTTCCTTAAAACCAAGCCTTGTTTTCACACTGACAGGCAGTCCGCCGGCCTTCGCAGCCTGAATCAGCTCTGCTGCCGTATCGGGACGAAGGATCAAGCCGCTGCCCTTCCCTCTTTGTGCCACATTCGGAACCGGACAGCCCATATTGATGTCGATGCCCTTAAAGCCCATCTCAGCCATGCCGATGCTCATCTGGCGGAAATAATCAGGACGGTCTCCCCAAATATGCGCCACCATGGGCTGCTCATCCTCCGTGAACGTCAAACGCCCGCGCACACTTTCGATGCCATCCGGATGACAATAGCTATCCGAATTCGTAAACTCCGTGAAAAACACATCCGGCCGCCCCGCCGCACTCACCACATGACGAAACACCACATCCGTCACATCCTCCATCGGAGCCAGCACAAAAAACGGCCGCGGCAATTCACGCCAAAAATTAGTACTCATTTGCTCTTCCATTCCTCTCTATATGGGTGAATCATAAAGATCAATTAATAGGAACAAACAATTTTTTGCTCCTTTACACTTATATCATGGTTTGGGGGTGGTTATCAATTATAGCAGATAAGTCATATGGATAAATTCCAATGTAAATACCTGCCGCCATATCCAATCCAAAATGAATAGCCGAAAAAAGCTTTTTAACGCCTATCACATTTTTTTGAGTTCAAATTAAATTATCGGTTTTTTATTCCAAGCATCAAGTTTGTAAGGTGGTTTTCAAAGTAACTGACTCCCATCTTGTTTTCAAAGTCCATAACTACGTCAATTATGCACAGTTAATCAGGCTCATCCATGGAAAGATTCGCAATCAGAAAAGATTCAGTTTTATACAAGCAGGAAAGAATTCCAAATCTTTCTGCGGGATAAAGCTTCCCAGTCTTCCACCTATTCCTTCGATAGGAAAAACCTCTGATTTTCAGAGGTTTTGTGTGTTATTTTTCCAGAAGATGAAAATTGCTGATAGAAATTGATTCACGATCAGATGAAAAATTTATTTCAGCATGGACTTTAAAAACATCACGCAGCATCTTCTTTGTAATCACATTCTCTGGAATTCCACTATCATAAAGTTTTCCTGATTGAAGCACAACCAATTGATCTGAAATCATGGCTGCTTGATTAATATCATGGAGGACTAGAATGACCGTAATGCCATGAGCCATATTTAATTGTTTAATCAGTTCAATTATCTCAAGCTGGTGGTGGATGTCTAAATAAGACGTAGGCTCATCCAGTAATAATACAGCAGGCTTTTGAGCTAGTGCCATTGCAATCCATGCCCTCTGACGCTCCCCTCCAGACAGCCGATCTACTGCTCTCTCAGCTAAATCTTCTAAATGAGTCAGGTTGATCGCTTGCTCCACAATTGCCTGATCTTCTTGATTTAGCCGTTCAAATTTCCTTTTGTGAGGGAAACGTCCATATTCGACTAACTGTCTTACCGTAATCTCGGGGTTATTCTCATGGGCTTGCATTAAGAAAGCAAGCTCTCTGGCAAAGGCTTTCCTGCTCCATTTATTGATTTCACTATTCTTAAAATAAATCTCTCCAGCAGTCGTCTGAATTTGCTTTCCAAGTGCTTTTAAAAGCGTGCTTTTGCCGCAGCCGTTCGGTCCAAGAATACTGTGGATTTTTCCTGTTTCAAACTGAAGAGATAAACTTGAAATGACTTCGTTCTCACCATATCCAATATGCACATTCTTTGCCTCAATAGTCATATCGTTCTCTTCTTTCGTAACAGATATAGGAAAAATGGAGCCCCTATAACCCCCATAATAATACCGACAGGAAGCTCGATTGGTGCAAAGGCAACACGGCCAATGGTGTCAGATAAGCATAGAACGCTTACACCCAGCAAGGCTGAAGCCGGAAGCAATATCCGATAATCATTCCCGACGAGAAGCCTTGCAGCATGTGGGACAATTAATCCAACAAAACCCAAAAGACCAACGATACTCACTGCACTGGCAGCAAGCAGGGCGCTAATAGCAATAAACCACAAACGATAGCCTTCCGTGTTTAGTCCAAGAGACTTTGATTCAGCATCACCAAGCAATAGTACATTCATCCGCTGCGCGCTTAGCAATGCCAGTGCTAAGCCAATCAGACTATAAGGAACGATGATTTCGACATGCCCCCAGCTTTTGGCTGACAGGTTTCCAACCATAAAAGAAACAGCCCCCTGAATCCGATCACTATAGAATGTATACAGGGCTGAAACGCCTGAGTTTAAAAAAGCAGAGGCCGCAACACCGGCAAGGATAATCCTCATTGGAGAGACTCCCTTGTCCCATGCGAGCAGATAGATGAGCAGGGCCGAGGCCAGCGCTCCGACAAATGCAACAGGAATGAGCAAATACGAATAAGCCGGGAAAACCAGGAGCATGGTGATACCAAATAAACCTGCACCAGAGGAAACACCGATAATATGAGGATCAGCCATAGGATTCCGCATAACCCCTTGCAGCAAGGCACCCGATAGTGCCAGGTTTATACCCGCAAAGACGGCGACAAGCGTGCGGGGCAGCCTTATATTCCAAATGATTGTATAAAATGGCGATTCCGTGCTGCCCAGTAAAATACTTAAGATCGATTGAACATCCACTGAAACTGCTCCAAAACCCAAGCTAATCATCACACTGAACATAGCCAGGATGAAAAAGAGGCCAATGATAAAGACCTTCCAGCTTATCTTTTTTCTAATCCCTATCTTCACTTCGTTACTCAAAACGTTTGTCATATACTTCCGGATAGACCCCTTCCGTATTCTCTTAAGCACATTTGGAATAAATGCCCAGATTTAAAGATGATGGATAACCTCCATCATCCATAAAACAAGAGGTTACTTGGATTGATTTGAATAGACTAAATCTGCCATATATTTATAAGAATCCACTACTTTAACACCAGGTGCCATGACGAATTGACCCTTCGGCAGAAAATGAATTCGGTTATTGGCAACAGCTGAAAGGGAGTTCCAGGCCGGATTCTTTTTATAGTTGTTCTCAATCATCTTTTCAGCGTCCTCATTCGTTGTATGAGAAAGGACAAACAGATAATCAGGATCAATCTTGACCATCTCTTCCATACTGAATGGGATATAGCCAGCCATAACTTCTCCCTCCAACGATTCTGTTACATTGCGAAGCTTCAATTGGTTTGCCATATCAACCGATATTGTCGGACCCTGCTCAACATATGCAGCATCACCCATTACCGTTAGGATGGCATAACCAGCAATTCAATCTGGCAGATCGTCAACCATTTGGTTTTTTGGAATGAAGACGTCATCCATCGAATCAAAGGCACTGAAAATCCTCATAAACCAAAGGATAATGAAGAAACCTTCGCAAATCCAGGGAATCCGGAAGACGAAAATGGCTGGAACCTAACCGTAAAGCGCCTAAACGAAGTTATGAATGAATTAAAAGCCGTGATCGCGGAACTAAATGATGAAAAGCTAAAAGAACCGTATGCAGCAGACAGGTACTCCATTGAGCGTTTACTAAGCAATGCAATGAAGCACGCTGTGTATCATATTGGGCAAATTGTTCTGCTTCGGAAGCTGCAATCCTCTTGGGGTGGGGTGGATTGGTCCTAAGGACAGCAACTCCATATTTTGAAAGATGATTTATCAAGCAAGTAAATAAAGGGACGGTTCTGATGCTTCTGAAGCAGCAGAACCGTCCCCGTGTTTTTTGTGGATACTACTCAGACAACGGTAAGCTGAAAATTTTAATACACCGGAAATTGGTAGACGGATCTTTAGAGAATACCTCGATGGAAAAGGAATGGATTCAATTGCAAAAACTTTGACAGCTGAAAGAACTGCATTTGTTGTTATCTCATCCAATCTGATTCTCAAACAGGGAATTGCGATTATTAAACTTCATAATCCAGTAAAACAGAAAACCATTAAGCAGCAGGACAGCAGCCGAGATCATCAGCATGAGCTCTATTCCAAGCAGGAAAAGTCCGCTTAGTTGCCCGATGAGCATTCCTATGACGGGAAGCACAATGATTCCGCCGATATTTTGTGCCTCGGTAATTCTCTCCAATCGCAATTGCGCTAATCATTATTTTTTTAAAAGCGTGGTTTATTGAAAAATAAACCGATAACAAAGAATGCAAGTCCAAGTATCAAACCCCAAAAATGCTTATCTAAGAATCCAAATAGGCCAACACTTAATACTGCAAGCAAAAACATAATTTTCATCATTTTTATCACCCTGACTGTTTAGTAAATCAACCACAATCTTGGAATCAGCTGAGAAATGTTTTAGATCCGAGAATACCAGCAGTCCTCCGGGATTTCTAACTTTAAAATGACAGCTCGCTATTAAACTTGATGACTCATTTAATTTAGAATGCCTATCAGAAATAGATTACCTATCGTTAAAGCAATCTCTTACCCCAGTAATTCACGTATCCTTTTCGCGAGTAATGATTTTCTGGCCTCATATAATTTTTCAAAGTCTTCTATTTCTAATGAAAGATCTTGTGGAATTATAGCTTGTTTAATAAATTTCGCCTTTTGTTCATCGTTCATATCATTGTAATAATCAACGAGTCGCATAGCGTTTTTGCTGCCGTTGCTTCTGCCTTCCAGCAGATGTAGATTAGGCAGTCGATTACGTACTCCACGCCATTTTTTCCACTCTTCCATAGATACAGATACTGGCTTACTCTCGCTGAATCTATTATCTGGGTGAAGATGATCTTGTTCATATTTAAAGCTTTTGTTTGTCCAGGAAAGATTTAAATAATACAGTACTTCACCAGCAACTCTGCTTCCTTTTTCCGAATTGAGTACATCTTCAATTTTACCATCTGTAACGCTCAGGTCATTCATCTGATCGAGCATTTCAATTGTTATATCATAATCAAAACTAATGATATTGCTCTTCATCTGCTGAAGTTTGCTCGTAGTACCGGATTGGAAATATGTAAAGAATATCGCCCTCAATAAATATGCCTGAATACCTTTGATGTTATTGACGTAATCAGAACTATAATATATGTAATAGATAATCGGCAGCAGTACGTTCCAGCTGCTTGAAAAACGGCTTACATCAATTTTCATTTCCTTGAGCAGACTTTCTAGATTTGACAGTGCCTGCTTAAATCCATTCCAATCGTTTTTCAAATCTTCTGCAATCTTTTTGTTAATATTGGATTTAACCACATCACCATACAACATTAAAGCTGAACGGATAATAAAGTCCGTTCCAAAGCCAGCATATGAATCAACGAGTATTTTCCCAAACTCTGTTTTTGCACTAGGCCAGTATGCCTCTAGAATTGACATTGTTATTTCGGATTTACGAAGTGCTTTGCCACCACTATTAAACCTTACAAACATCTCTAGAGCATCATCTTGTTTCATTTCCTTAATTCCTGTGTATCTAACTAGCTTTTCGACAAAAATTTTATTATACAACTTTGTTAAAATGCTCCGTGCATAGTCCTTACTATCTCCCGGAACATTAACGATCGCTTCTTCAATTGCTGTTTCTCTTGTAGCTTCATTCTGAAATTTATCATCAAGGATATTTTTTATTTCAAACTGGGTTGGACTTAATCTTCCAATTTTTTCACTAAATTTAATATCATATTTTTTGCTGTTGTACTCTTCCTCATCTACAGTTATCTTATTTTTATTCAGTTCTATAAGAAGTTTAGTAACAATCTTATCACCGGACTTCTTTCTGGAATTTTTGGGACGTATGTATGCCTGCCCCAACAATGACAAATACATTGATGTCAGCCTTTGCTGTCCATCTAACACTGCAATATTAGTATTCTTAACATTTATACTCGTCAGCTCGTAATTAACAGTGTCAGCCTGCTTTCTGCTATCAAATGTGACCTCTGATAAAAAACTGCAAAAATAGGTGTCCCAAGACACATTGGAGTCATCTACATGCCAAAATAGAAATGTTGCAATTGGATAATCCAATAAAATCGAATCCCATAGTTTTTCAATTTGCTCCGTACCCCAAACAAATTGTCTTTGGAAAGCAGGCATTACATATCTTCCATCTTTAATATTTTGTAAAGCCTCATATATTGTTATGCTGTTATCTATCAATCTGCTCATTTAATACTCCTCATCAGTTACAAATTTGTCTATTGGTCTCATTAAGTCTAGTTATATAATCCTGATATTATTATACCATTTTTCTGCCAATATTTATCTATCAATTATTTAGAAACGGTTACACTTCTTTTTATCGCTAAAACATCGTAGAAAGGCTCTCAAAACATTAACACAACCGCTACGTTACTTTATAATTCTAAACTGAATGGCAGTAATAAAATAACCTGCAAGTTAGTAAATTCATTATAAATATAAAAAAGCAACCACCACTAGGGTTAGTTGCCTTTCCTTAAAGTCATCTGCACTACACACTCCACATGCGCCGTCTGCGGAAACATATCCACCGGCTGCATATACTCCACCTTATACTCCTTAGCCAAGTACTCCAGATCCTTCGCAAGTGTGGACGGATTACAGCTCACATAGATAAATTTCTTCGGCTTTACTTTCTTGATCGTATCCAGCAGTGTCCGGTCACAGCCGGTTCTTGGCGGATCGACGACGACTACGTCTGGTTTCCAGCCTTCCTTCGTCCACTTTGGAAGCCAGTGTTCGGCGGTTCCGGTTACGTAGGTGGCGTTGATGTTGTGGGTTTTGGCGTTTTGGTTGGCGTCCTGGATGGAGGCTTCGATGACGTCCATGCCTCGGATTTCTTTGGCGCCGTCGGCGAGCCAGAGGCCGATTGTTCCGACTCCGCAGTAGGCGTCGGCGATTTTTTCTTTACCGGTCAAGGCGGCTGCGTTTTTGACTTCATTGTAGAGCTTGTTTGTCTGTTCCGGGTTCAGCTGGAAGAACGCTCTTGGCGACAGGCCGAAGGAGAGGGCGCCGAGTTTTTCGTCAATCGTGTCTTTCCCTTTCAGCTTGACGGACTTGTCTCCGAAGATCATCGAGTTTTTGCCCGGGTTGATGTTTTGGACGATCGATTTGACGTCCGGGTGGCGCTTCATGATCTCATCGGCAATCAGGTCTTTCTTCGGGAAGGCCTCTTTTTCCGTGACGATGACGACCTGCACCTCGCCTGTCTCGATGCCGGCACGGGTGACAATGTTTTTCACGAGCCCTTGGCGCTTCCGTTCATCATATGGCTCGATCTTGAAATCCTGCAGAATCTGCTTCACGCCCTGAGTGGCGCGGTCGGTGGCCGGTGTCTGCACCATGCAGTGGTCGATGGCGACGAGCTGGTGGGTGTTCAAGCCGTACAGTCCTGCGACCACCTTGCCGTTCTGTTTGCCGACCTGGAACTGGCTCTTGTTCCGGTATTCCCACGGGTTGTCCATGCCGATTGTCTGGCGGATCTCAAGCTTAGACAGGTCAAATTTTGTATGGCGTTCGAGTGCCTGGATCAGGATATCGCGCTTTTCCTTCAGCTGCTGCTGATAGTCGAGATGCTGCAGCTGGCAGCCGCCGCATTTGCCGAAATACGGGCACGGTGCTTTGACCCGGTGAGGGGATGCCTTCCGGATTTTCTTGATTTCCGCTTCGGCGAACTTCGCATGAAGCTTCGTTACTCTAGCTACGACCTCTTCGCCGGGAAGGGCCCCGTATACGAAGACGACCTGCTTTTTGAAATAGCCGACTCCCTCGCCGTTGATGCCGAGCCGTTTGATCGTCAGTGGAAAGGTCTGTCCCATTTCCATCGTGATGCCGGACTGCTGTTTTGGTTGATGTGTACGCTTGTTGTTCATGCTAACGCTCCGTTCTTTTTTCGATGCTGCGCCACAGGTATAGGGACGCATAGCTTAAATAAGGCTCCCACTCCCTGCTGAAGGCGAGCATTTCTTCCTTGGTTGGCTTCGCATCCATCTGAAAATGCTGCTTTAGTGCATTCTGGATGCCGATATCGGCGAGTGGAAACAGATTCGGGCGGCCGAGGCCGAACAGCAGGATGTTCTGCACGGTCCATGGCCCGATCCCTTTTATTTTAATGAGCTGCTCATAAATTTCGTCGTCAGTTTGGTTGTGCATGTTATCGAGATCAATTTCACCGTTTGCGACAAGCGCGGATATGGAGGTGATATACTCCGCCTTGCGTCCGCTGAACTGCAGCTCGCGAAGCTCCGTCACCGGGATGGCGGCAGCTTTTTCCGGATGGGGGTAAAACCAGACCCCGTCCACCTCTTCCCCGTATGTCTGCACGAACCGCTTCGTCAGCGTCATCGCGAACGCCATGTTAAGCTGCTGGTGGATGATGCATTTAATGAGGCTTCCGTACAGGCTGAAATCCAGAACGAGCGGCGTGCCCTCGTGCTCGGCGAATATATCAGCGATCGTGGACGGCTTAAAATGCTCCGCCACTGCATAGAGCTGTAAGTCCCATTGGAAGATCCGGCGAACCTCTGCCATCGCTTCCTCTTTGACCGCCTCGGTCCTGCCGGTCACGGTAAAAGCAGGCTCCTGCTTCGTCCCCGTTGCCTGAACGGTAACCACATGCGGCTCAAAGCCGTTCAGCCGCAGCGGAACCTTCACATACCGCTCCGCCAAATCCAGCACATTCATCGAATCAATCGAAAGCCGCTCCAGCACCCGGTCAAAATCATAAGGCGCCGCCACCTGAACCTGTTCCTGCCACATCTTAAACCCCTCTTTTCGCACGTGAAATGGTGATTGTATTATAGCATAGTTGGGAGGGTGGCTAAAAACTCTGGCGCCAGCTTGTCGAATTCTTTCTAAAAATTGATATTCGGGGATTATCGGAAATATATCTGGGTTTTCGAGGATATAGGAGATCCTGCGGGACGGGGTGCCCCGTTATCTTATTAAATCATCCTCCGCATCATTTCAAACACTTTCCCCCTTAAAGGCTTTAACTTTTCACCAAATCGAAAAATTCCGTCCAAGTTAATGAAGTTTGATCAAAATCATTTTATACTGGATATAGAACGTTAATTGAGGAGGAAACAGGGATGAAACTTGGCTCATTTTCAGTAAGCTTAAGCGTGAAGGATATTCAAAAGTCCAAAGAATTCTATGAAAAGCTCGGCTTTGATTCAATGGGCGGGAACATTGAACATAATTGGCTGATCATGAAAAACGAAGATACTGTTATCGGACTGTTTCAAGGAATGTTTGAAGAGAACATTCTCACATTCAATCCTGGCTGGGATCAGAAGGCTGAGAACCTTGAATCATTTACGGATGTACGCGACCTCCAGCACGAGCTGAAATCAAAGGGAATCTCCTTGCTTTCGGAAGCCGATGCGGACTCTGAAGGTCCTGCTAGTTTCACCCTCAAAGATCCGGATGGTAACATCATTCTTGTGGATCAGCATAGATAAATACCGAATGAAGAGCTAATGACCAAGGGGGGCTGTCGAGTCCTCCCAAAAAAATTTCGAGCGATGAACATAGAAGAACATTTCCCGAATTTCTATAAATAGCCTCTCCAAGGACCCGCTCCTTTTAAGCTTTACGAACTGCGCTGCAGGGTTAAATCACAATACGCTCTATCACAATTTTGCCCTCACCAGCTAAGAAAAATCTATGAAGAAAGTAATTCATCAAATGAAAACCTCAAGTACCTGCCTGCAGGGGTTCACGAACCCTATGAGACCCCCTGCAGGAGGTACGCTACTCTAGGGAGAGTTTCATTTAAGAAATATCGATCACGTTCGTATTACCGTCACCAAAGAAAGCGAGCCGTTAACCGGAAACTGGGAATTCTGAAACAGGTTTGGGGATTGGATGAAAGCGCCGCTATGCTTCACCCCTGCCTGAAACCCCCGGGAAATTATCTAAGACCCATTTAAATTGTTCCTGCGAGATGTGTAAATATGAGAACCATTACAGGATTCCGAAACCAGCTGTCAAGTCAAAGACAGATGCAATGCAACAGGAGCTAAACGACTCCTTTTTATAAAAATATGTAAGACCCTTCTCTCATACAGGAAGGGTCTATCCTTATTGGCAAAAACAAAAAACTCCTTCGCGGTCGCGGGAGCTTATCTGACAAGCCTTTATCTAATTGGACGCTAAAGATTTTTCAAACCCGCACTTTGTATCTCCGCTGAAAAATTCATCACTGGGAAGTAAAATCACTCCTGCTATTATCTGATTAGATAGTTTATCTTCATCTGGATCATATGCTGCATCCGAGAGAGCACTATATGACTTATCAGTAATCATGATAATTTCATCTCCTGTTTATTCTACTTTAGATAGTTTGAGAGCATCCGCGGTCATTTCTCGATAATTTTCTGTATTGAAAGAAATTTGAACTGTTCGTTTTTTAGGTTTTTCCCCTTCATAGTGTCCTCGAACAAACAGAAGGCCACCACCCATCTTAGAGGAAAATTCGTATTCATCAATAATGAATTTTTTACCATCCATTTCTTTTGCAAATTCAACCGCTATAGGGGCAGCATACTCTTTAATTTTCTCCTGGTTTTTCTTCTCCTCTTCACTTTTCCCACATCCTGCAGCTACCACAATAAACACCACCGTTGTTATAATTAAAAAAATAGCTTTTTCACTATCAGTACCTCCCTTTTTCTTCTTGGAAAATTTTACTTCTTTAAAACTAGTAGATAATGTGTGTTTATAACAAGAGAAAAAGGAACTATTAATCACTACCCTGTAAATTATTGTAATAAACCATTTATTTGGATGCTGTTGATTCTTTTCCACTCTTGGTATTCTCCTCTTATTTTGGGACAAACTTTTTAGTCTTATTGTCATCTCGATAGGCTTGTTTCAGATAAATAACTATATAAATAATCTGATCCCTACTATTCTCCATTTAATTTTCTGACTCGTTCATACCTCTAGCTTCCATATCCTGAATGTTCTCTGGGTTATAGACTACTTGTACAGAACGAGAGTTAGGTTCTTCACCTTCATAATGACCGTCTACAAAAATTGTACCACCGCCAACTTTAGATGAGAATTCATAGCAGTTAATAATGAATTCCTTATCATCTTTATCCTTAGCAAGTTCAACTGCAGGCTGTTATATGATAGATCTCTTCCCCCTCCTAATCTAGCTTCGACTTTTTCATAGCATCTGCTGTCATTTCTTTATAATTTTCAGGATTATAGGATATTTGCACAGTTCTCTGGTTTGGCTTTTCACCTTCAAAGTGTCCACGAACAAATAAAACCCCTCCTCCAATTTGTGATGAAAATTCAAATCCATCAATTATAAATTCTTTATGATAGAATTTCATTGCATAATCAACTGCAATTGGTGCAGCATGATCCTTAATTTTTTCCTGCTCTTCCTTCTCTTCAACACTCGCACCACAGCCCGCAGCTGTCATTGCAAACACCCCCAATATTAAAATGTACATGCACATTTTTCTCATCATTTAGACCTCCGGCTTGTTTTTTTGTACGTGTTTGTAAGGGTGTTCAGGAAAAAATATCCATCCGTTCTTATTTTAAGGTAGAATAATAGATGACTAAATAACCGGCTAGGAGAAAACATGATGACTATTTTTTCAATAGACTTGGGAGAAATTCTTCTTCGTGAATTCACTGTTGAGGATGCGGACGAGATTTACCGTATTTCCAACGAGCCCGAGGTTTCCACTTTTCTTCCAGATTGGAAATCTACGAGGGAACAGCGACGAGATTGGGTGACGAATTATGAAATCCCTGCAAACAAGGAGTTTTTGGGTGCGGCTGAACTGGCAGACCGGCGTCTTAAGCTTGGGATCATCCATAAAGAAAGCGGACGTTTGATCGGCTGGTGCTGTACGGGCATAAAAGAAGAGCTGCCTGCTCCTAACCGGGAAATTATGTATGCGGTTTCTGCTGGTTTTACAGGACGCGGCTATGCGACGCTTGCTGTAGAAGGACTGAGCCGCTACCTTTTTGAAGAAAAACAAGCGGATATCCTGAATGCGATTGCACGGGAGGATAATCCTGCATCCAACCGGGTGATTAGGAAAAGCGGTTATCTTTTTCTGCGGAAGGTTTTCTTGGATGGGGAGACATTCAATCATTATGTTCTGAAGAGAACGTAAAACGGAGGAACGAATTTCGTTCCTCCTCTTTTTATTCGTTTTCCAGCTTTTCAATATATTCATCGAGCTTTTTCCGGTTTTCATCTGAAATCTGCGGAAATTGCGGGTCGATTTTTTCCAGGCATTCGATCATGGTTTTGGTAATGATATAACGGGAGTGCCATTCATCATCTGCCGGAAGGATATACCACGGGGCATATTCTGTAGATGTTTCATTCAGCATGTCTTCAAAGATATTCTGGTAGCTGTCCCAATGCTCTCGTTCTTCCACATCGCTGAAGGAAAACTCCCAGTTCTTTTTCGGGTTTTTCATTCGCTCCAGCAGTCTGTTTTTCTGCTCTTCTTTTGACATGTTAAAGAAGAATTTAACGACTTCAAATCCGTTTTCCACAAGGTATCGCTCAAAGTCATTGATTTGCCGGTAGCGCATGGACCAGATTTCTTCCTCGTCCTTATCTTCCGGAACGGTTCCTTCCTCCAGCAGATCGTGGACTCTCGGGGCAATGACATCTTCGTAATGCGACCGGTTTAGAATACCGATCTGTCCTCTTTCCGGAAGGCCTTCACGAATTCTCCATAAGTAATCATGGTTAAGCTCAGTTTCTGATGGCTTCTGAAACGAAGTCGTCTTTAGGCCCTGGGCATTCAAGTTGGAAAAAATGTAGCTGATCGCCTCATCCTTTCCGGCTGCGTCCATCGCCTGCAAAACAACGACAATCCCTTTTTTCCCTTCCGCATGAAGGCGCCAGTGTAAATCCTTCAGCTTATTCACACTCTCAGGAATGAGCTGAGGCCGCAGCTCCTCTTCACTGTATCCGTGGTCCTCCACAGTGGCATAATGAGGCAATCTGATTTTTTTATCGCCTTGAATTTGATATCGGTTAACGTTCATTGGCCCCTCCTGCTCGTTCGTACTTATCTTCTCATTTTTACCCATGTCCCGGGGGGCGCAAACTAAATGGGGTGAGCGTAATCCTTGTCGAATCCTGTTGAAAAGTCGATATATTGGATTTTCGGCCGATTTATTGCAATCTTAACCGATATCCTGTGATTTCGGTCGATATATTGAAATCTTGACCGATATCCTGTAATTTCGGTCGATATATCAAAATCTCGGCTGATTTACTAGAATTTCGGCCGATAAACTCAACTCTTTTCATCCCCAAACAAATCTGGGCACCTTCAGAGAAAGGTACCCAGTTACATTCTTCTATTTTTTTAAACTAGCATCAGATAACGACTGAATAGAGTCCATTAAACTGCTCCGCAATGCTTTTTTCAGGATGGCCTTGCGGCTGCGCTTACCTTTCCGCTTTTGATAGGCCCATTTTAAAACGCCGAAACACATGAACACGCCCTCCTTCTACTAAATACTATATGATATGAGGGTTGTACCATTTTTGTTCAGGCTATGAGTGGAATTTGCCATTTTAACTGAAATTTCCTCTTATCTTGCAGCCGTCAAGTAGGCAGCCAGCTGATCTGCACTCTCTTTAATCTGCTCTGGCGACATCGTCCGGACCCCTTGCGCGAGGAAGGCCGGCAGGATTTTCATGCCGGTCAGATTCGCCATCGCTTCGAACGGCTTGAGCAATTCGTTCATGCTGTATTTGTTGTAGCCGCCTGCCTGATACGCTTCCCTCGGTCCGCCGGTTGAGGTGGCAATGGCGAATTCTTTCCCGTGCAGCTTTGTCCCTTTTGCTCCATAAGCCCAGCCGTATGTCAGGACCACATCCTGCCACTCTTTTAAGATGGCCGGACTGCTATACCAGTAGAAAGGGAACTGGAAGATGATCCGGTCGTGCTTCAGCAGAAGCTCCTGTTCTTTTTCTACATCGATCTTGAAATCCGGATACGCTTCATATAGATCGTGAACGGTAATGTCTTTCTCTTGGCTAAGCCTGTTTTTCCAAGCGCGGTTGACAGTTGAAGCCTCTAGATTTGGATGTGAAGAGATGACTAATGTTTTCATCTTTATTGCTCCTTTTCATACATGATTTCAAGATCTTTCCGGCTTTCATACATGCTGTAGATGGCTTGGGCAATATTTTCAGCGGAGAAGCCGGTTCCTTCCTCTACAAAACCTTTAATGGTCAGCGTGCCGACATAGATCCCTTTTGGGCTCAGCTCTTCATGAAGGCTGTAGGCCAGGCTGCGGGTTCCTGCTTTTCCGATAGCCAATGATGAATAGTCCGCGTAAGGGTAAAGCGCCAAGCCTCCGCCTGTAAGCAATAGTGCTCCTTTTTCCATGTGCGGCAAGATTTCCTGCACGCTGGCAAGGGCCCCGGCTACGTTCACTTTAAAATCCTGAATGAGCTGATCGCCGGTTAATGTGGTTGGTTTGCCAGGTGTTCCTTTCGCAGCGTTGTATAAAAGGACATCGATTGCTCCAAACGTATTTACCGCTTCATTTATAGCCGATTTTAGAGAGGCAGCTGAAGAAACGTCTCCCGCAAATCCTCTCGCTTTTATCCCCTCATTATTCAGTTGATTCTCATATTTGAGCAGCGATTCCGCATTACGGGAAATCATCGCAACGTTAAAGCCTTCTTTGCCGAATTTCTTTGCTGCAGCTAAGCTGATCCCCGGTCCGGCACCAACAATTAGTATCGTTTTTTGTATCAAAATAATTCCTCCAAACATTTGTATATGCAAATGAAACAACAAAAAAATTTATTTCTCTTTTTCAAGCTTTAAGCTGGATTCATGCAGCATCCGGCTCAAATCAAGGCTGAATTCTTTTCCGAGCAGGCCGGAGTACGATTCAAAAAGCTCTTTCAGTGAAGTCCTGAACTGTTTGTAAACTTCCTCTCCATCCTCAGTTAAAGAAATCATCGATTGCTTTCCTTCCATTTTTCTCAGAACAAGCTTTTGTTTCTCAAGCTTGTCGATGAATCTCGTGCTCGTGGAAGGGGCAATGGATAATTTTTTGCACAGCTCTTTTTGAGTAATTTCAGGATGAAATTTAATCGTCATGATCATATACAGATAAGAAGGAGCCAGATCGCCAAAATCAAAGATCTCCTCTGCAAGCTTATTCATGTTTCTCGCAAAGCGGCTCGCCGTAAAGTACAGACAGTGAATGAGTACCTCTTCTTCTTGATTCATTGCATCATTCCTCTTTTCATTTGCATATACAAATTAACATGCTGGGTACTAAAAGTCAATCCTTATGGATGGTGAAAAACAGACCTCAAGACTTGCCGGAACGTGCGAAAAATCGCCTATCGTTTTACACCATTCCACTGAAAAAAGGAGCCGATCAGGTCCTTTAGATAAGGATGGTTACCGCACTATACATCAGCAGCAGTGCCATCAGAACATTGAACTGCATGCGGTATTGATGCAGCACCTTCTGGAAAACGGCACCGAAAAAGGCCCAGAGGATGGTTGCCAGAAAACCGAGAAAGGCGAGGAACAGCGAGAAAAACAGATAGCTTGCCGGTGATGCATAATAGGGAAGAATAAAGGTCGAAATGACAGTAATTCCGTAAAGAATCAGCTTTGGATTGATGAATTGCAGCATCATTCCCGCTGTAAAGGAAATGTTTTTCGGGTTGGAGTTGTCCTTGCCGCCGGGTTTGCTTTTCAGGATCTGAAAGGCGAGGAACAGCATGTAAGCGGCACCAAGGATGGTCATAAAAAATTCGACCTTCGGCAGGTATGTACCAAGCAGCATGTTAAAAGAACTGCAGGCGAGCAAAATCAGGAAACAGCCAGCACCAACACCGAGACAAAATTTGAAGGTCCGCTTAAATCCGTACTGATTGGCGAACGCCATCGCCATGATGTTGTTGGGGCCCGGGGTAAAGGACGTTACGAACGCAAAAACGAGAAAAGAAACGACTGACAAAATCTTCATCCCCCTCAAGTTGTGTGTTAAAATGACTAAAACGGTCTATATAACGATTTATATTATATTGTACATTATGGACGTTATATTGTACATCAGAAAATAGGAGTGTTTTTGTGGAGGAATTAAATCTTATTCTCGCAAGAAATCTGAAAGCCATTAGAGATGAGAAGAAATTAAGTCTGGAGAGGGTGGCAGAGCTTACGGGTGTGAGCAAAACGATGATCGGCCAGATTGAGCGTGGTGGATCGAGCCCGACTATCACGACCGTTTGGAAAATCGCAAACGGCCTGAAAATCTCTTTTTCCTCCTTAATTCACGAAAAGCAGCCGGACACGGAAGTGGTCCAGAAAAATCGCGTGAACATGCTTTCCATCGATAACGGCAGATACCGGGTCTTCCCCTACTTCCCATTTGAGGATGAGCGGCGCTTTGAAATGTACAGCGTGGAAATCGATCCGGAAGGAAATTTGGATTCAGAATCCCACAATCCCGGAACGGAAGAGTTCATCACGGTCTTTGACGGCGAGCTTACAATCCGGATTAAACAGCAGGAACACACCATCAAGTCAGGCGATTCCATTCGTTTCAAAGCTGATGTTCCACACAGTTATCACAATCTGGGTGAACAAAAAATCCGGTTGAGCATGGTGATTTATTACCCAGAGTGAGGATTGTCTGCACGTAATAATGCTTGTATATGTAAGATTTGAAAAAGCTGTCCGGTGCTGGCAGCTTTTTTGTTTTTTTGTCGAACGAAAAAGTGCAGGAAATCCTTTCCTAAAATTCAGCTTACCGTTAAAATTAATTTTAACGGTAAATATTATTTAAACGGGGTGGTTATTCTGCAAAATGCCAAAGTAAACGAAAGCATCGTTTCTGTACAGCCTAAACTTTTTACGCATCGTCCATTTGTAATTGTCTGGATGACAAGTATTCTAACGGGACTCGCTTTTTCCATGTTCCTCATTTCTCAAACATGGTTCGTCATCAGCGAACTGAATGCTCCTTCCAGGCTCGGTGCAGTCATGCTGCTGATGGTCATTCCCCGGGTGCTTCTCATGGTGGTTGGAGGGGTTCTATCCGACCGGTTCAGCCGTACACGATTAATCTCGATGGTGAACGGGACCCGCGGCATCATGATCGCGGGGATGGTGGTGCTTCTCATCACCGGCCATTTGAGTTTTCTTCTGCTTTGCCTGTTTGCAGTTATTTATGGGATTCTCGACGCCTTCTATTGGCCTGCCAATCAATCGCTGCTGCCGGTAATCCTTGAAAAAGAACAGCTTCAAAGAGCCAACTCCCTCGTTCAGACATCGAACCAGCTCTCCTTATTCCTAGGTCCTGCCACGGCCGGTTTTATGATCAAATGGGGTTCCTTCCCACTCGTTTTCGGTTCGGTTTCCCTGCTTCTTGTTGCAGGAAGCCTGCTGATTAGGAGGGTTTCAGAACCGGGGAACCACCTGCCTGAACCAAAAAAATCTCCATCAGCAGATCTGAAGGAGGGCATTGCTTATGTAAAAAGTGTTCCTTATCTCACTCTTGCGATGTTTATGTCCGTCTCTATTAATTTCTTTCTCACGGGACCGCTTACCATCGGGATTCCGCTGCTGGTCGATCAGAGTCTGAATGGTGATGTACTCTATTTGAGCTTTCTCGAAAGCTCCCTAGCAGCCGGAATGATTACCGGGGCTCTGCTGGTTGGGAGCCTGAATATACGGAAAAAGCGTCCCATCGTTTTCCTGTGGATGATTTTCCTTCTTTCTTTAAGCAATATGCTGTTGAGTGTAATGACGGAACTGTGGCATGGAATGGCAGTTCTTCTAGTCAGTGGAGTGACACTTTCCATCTGCAACATCCTATCCCCATCACTTGTGCAGGAAATGACAGAAAATCAGATGATGGGCCGTGTTCAAAGCCTGATGGCTACTGCTTCGATGGGATTTGTCCCGCTTTCTCTTGGCACTGTAACTATCCTGCTTGGCTTCGGCTTTTCCATCCAGTCTTTAATTGTAGTCTCTGCCATTTTTATGGCTCTGTTTGCCTTGATCATTCTTTGGAAAAGCAAAACCATCCGCCTCATTGATTAAGAAACTATGGTATTCTTTTTACAACAGACTGATAGGTGGGATGGTACGTGGCGGAAATTCGATCACTTTCACTGGAAATGATGAAAATTTTATCCGATCCGCGCAGACTGCGGATTTTAAATGCAGCGTCAGAAAGACCGATGACGGTAAAACAGCTGGCAAGCCTTCTTGGGGAACAGCCTTCCCGGCTTTATTATCACGTTAAGAAGCTTGAAGAAGCAGAACTGCTTGAGATGACCGAGACAAAACAGCTCGGCAACCTTGTTGAAAAATACTACAAGACGATTAACTCAGAGAACATCATTTACCGGGGAGATCTGCAGGCGCAGGCGAGTGAGCCGGAGCTTTCCCTCGCCCTTAAGCACCAGCTCCTCTCTCCAGCCTTACAGCTTTATGAAAAATCGCTTGCTAAAATCAGGGAAGAAAAGAGAAATGGGCGTGAACTCACTGAAATGCCCTATCACGTCAATTTCAGTTCGTCCAGCCGCCGGATGACCGCGAAGCAATGGAGGGAAACCACAGCTGGCCTCATCTCGGCACTTGGGGTAAAAAGAGAATCCGAAGAACCGATCCATCAGCCGTTTAAAAGCGATGAAGAAGCGGAAAAGTCCGGAACCTACCAATACGTTTTGATCAGCTACCGGATTGAAGATGCGGAGGAGCTGGGATTCATTGAAGAAAAGGAAGACTAAAAAACCCAAGCATCCGCTTGGGTTTTCCCTTTATCCGCCATTCTCTGTCCCCCACCGGTGCATCTCCTTTAAGACCGGCATCAGCGTTCTCCCTTGCTCCGTCATCGTGTACTCAACTCTTGGCGGAACGGTTTCATACGGCGTCCGGCTGATAAACCCGTCTTCCTCCAGCTCCTTTAACTGCCGGCTCATTACTTTATCGGCGACCCCGGGAAGGAGCGTGCGGATTTCACCGTACCGCATGGTGCCATCCACTCCAAGATGCCATAGGATGACTGTCTTCCACTTTCCGCCGATTTTCCTCAGTGTATATTCAATCGAGCATTTCAGCTTGCCCTCTTCATTTACCTGCATACTCTCACGTCCTTCCTTACCTTAAGGTAAGTTTCCCACAAAAAAGTGCCTTCTTACTAATTTTTTAGCGGCTGTCTATAATAAAACCATACTCATTCAAAAGGAGGAAATACAATGCTTCCATATCCAAAATCTTTTTCACATATCGGTCTTTCCGTCCCTGACCTGGACAAGGCTGTTCAATTTTACACCGAGGTTCTCGGCTGGTATGTCATCATGGAGCCGTCTGATGTAGAAAACGACGACTCTCCAGTAGGACAGATGTGCCGCGACGTGTTCGGCAATGACTGGGACAAGTTCCGCATCGCCCATCTCGCAACCGGTGATAAGATTGGCGTCGAGCTGTTTGAATTCCCGCAAAACGAAAAGCCCGAGAACAACTTCGAATTCTGGAAAACCGGCATCTTCCACTTCTGCGTACAGGACCCTGATATTGAAGGGCTTGTCGAAAAAATTAAAGCACACGGCGGCAAACAGCGCATGCCGATTCGTGAATACTATCCTGGAGACAAGCCGTACAAAATGGTCTACGTTGAGGATCCATTCGGCAATATTTTTGAGATCTATACACACAGCTACGAGCTGACATATTCCCAAGGTGCCTATTAAGCAATCAGCAGTCCTTTTCCATTTGGAATCGGGCTTTTTTTTATAGCTCTGTTAATCTTTGATGTTGATATTTAGTAAAAAAAAAGAGAACTTTCCTGGATGAAGAAGTTCTCTTTTTTTTATATAAACGACCGTTATATTTTACGGCGATATCTGAATGAAATATAGTCTTCATCTTCATTATTATCAAAGCTGTCTTGCTCTGTTTCAAACTGAAAGCCTCTTGCCTCATAAAAAGGAATGCCTTTCATATTCCCTTTTGAGACAGATACCCACTGTTCAGTTGCTCCTTTGCTTTTTTGTAATTCAGTAAGGACTTGTAAAAGCTGAGTTCCTATTCCTTCTCCTCGCCGATTAGGGTCTAAATAAAGTACGAATACCTCGCCCTTATCTTTATCAATTAATCCTCCACCTATCGCTCCAACTACTTTTTCACCTTCTAAAGCTATAAAATAACCATTCCAACCATCATTAGAGTGTAAAACCTCTTTATGGACTCTATCATAATTATAAAATTCACTTATAATTCTTTCTATGTATTCTAATGAATGTGTATTTATATAAGTAGCCCTATAACCGTCTGAACAAACTTTAATGATACCTTCAATATGTTGTATATCTGCTTTTTTTACTTCAATCAAAAATTGCACCCTCTTTCTGAGTATTTCTGAATATTGGCATTGCACTATTTTGAACAAAGTTACAAAGCTCGGGGTTAGAAAGCAAATTTGACAATTCCAATAAATATAAGTAATGGTCATCACTTGAATATTCATCAATAGGAATACCTTTATCAATCATTTCTAACAAAAAAGATGAAAGAAGAATTTCAACGGTGAGATTTTCCATTTCTTCAAAATACTTTACGTTAAAACCAGCAAAAACTTTTTGCTTGATATCTTTAACATTCTGTATGACGTGTTGTAATTTTGACATTGGAATATTAATCTCCATTAATTTATGGCAGTATTGATCAGGGTTTTCTACTATCTTTCTACCCTTATAATCATAAACGTAGTAGTAGTTTTCCTGTTCGTCTAAATTTTGTAACACCTTGGTCAATAAGTAATATTTATCAGTAAGTTCTGTTGTTAATTGCGACTTTTCCTTTCCTACTAACAGTGTTAGATTAATCGGATTAGGAATGGTGATAGAGTGAATAGAGAGAGATAAAGATGTTATTTTTGTTTTAATAATCGGATTGTTTAAATAATCATCTTGTAGTACGCCTTTATAAATGGCAATAAGAAAATGATTCATTCGTAAAAACTCCTTTCCCTTTTAAGGTAAACCAAAACGAATTATTTGGTAAATTCTGATAATCTAAGTTTATCATAGGTCGCATTCATCGAGAATAAACAACTTTCAACAATCATTTTACTTACCGTTGTATCATCATTTTTATGCTTAATTTGATCCAGAAATTGAAACCAACTCAAATAATGGTCGAGGTACTTCGTTGCCACACCATTAAATCGGTTTAACCAACCCTTTAGACGACTGTGATAACTATTTACATTTTGAATATGATAAACCCCTCGAACTCGTTCCTTACCATCTGATTTAAATCGGTAATGCTCAAGTCCTTTTTCTTTTGCATAAGTCATAAATGCCCGCCAAGCATCTGTACAGAGAACATTGGTAGGAGTAAGTTTAGAACCGATTGCTTCTTCCAACCGAGTTTTTACGATCCGTCCCTGACCAACCACTTTCGAGTATGTAGCCTTCTGGCGGTCTCTTGCCACAAGAACACAGACTTGTTCTTTACTGATGCCTCGTTGTGAAGACGATCCACCTCGTTTTCGAGCTTTTCGACCTTCCACTTTACGTTTTCCTTTTTCAGAGTACAGAAAATAAGTCTCGTCCATTTCTACGATACCTTCAAATTGCTCAAAGTCCATCTCTTTAATTGCTGATAAGAGTTTATGCCTCCAATAGAACAAAGTTACATAGTGAACCTTTAAAAGCTCTGCTGACTTACGTAATGAATAGCCTTCAATCATACATTGAACGAACTCCAACCATTTGTGAGGATGGTGAGTACGATATAGGGGGGTGTTTGTCACATCAGTAAACGTCTTCCTGCACTCTTTGCAACGATAACGTTGACGTTCAAGAGTGCGGCTACCCATTTTGACATAATATTTACCGAAACGAACGGCTTTATTGGAATGACAATGAGAACAAGTAAGCCCATCTTTATGTTTTCGTTCAGATACCTCTTTAAATACAGGTTCACTTGTAGAATAGGATGCAAGAGATTTAGTGAAGAACTCTTTTAGACGGTATTGGTCTGCTGTACTTAACTTAGCAATTTCTTGGATGATATCCTTCAGTGCCATTCTTAACAACTCACTCTCATTCTAATTTGTATCCATTATAGAACAAGGGTTCGCTTTTTTCAAATAACAACATAGCTGTTTAACATAGCTTTTTTTATAAAAAAAAGGGATGGCAAGAGCCGGTGTCAAAAAGATACAATGGGACCATTTTCATTTTAGGAGGCAAAGGGATGGACATCGCAATAAAAGAACTGCCTGAATATGAAGTTGCTTTTATAAGGAGGACCGGAAGCTATTTTGAGCCGCAAGAGCATTGGGGGCAGCTGATCGATTGGGCAATCAGCAATGGTTTATATCCCCCTGAACAGTCATTCATAGGAATATCATTGGACAATCCGGATACGGTTGAAAGGAATAACTGCCGCCACGACGCCTGTGTGACGATTCCGGATGGATTCGAAAAGGAGAAGCATCCTGAAATGCAATTCAAGCGGATGAATGGAGGAGATTATGCCCTCTACCCTTTTTATGACATCCCTCCAAAATTGAAGGATGCCTATCAGTTTATGTACGGAGAATGGCTGGTAAAAAGTGATTACAAGGCAGATCCTGACCGGTACAATCTAGAATTTAATTTGAATAACCCATCCGAAGATCCAGAGGGAAAATGCAGAGTGGATTTATATATACCGATAAAATAAAAATGCTCGGCCCGAATTTGGCGCCAAGCATTTTTTTAATCGTCCATTTTCACATCGGCAGCTCCGATTTCTCCACCATCAAATCATCCAGGCTCTTAAACCGGTAGCCCTCTTTCTTTAAATCCTGGATTACCTTCTCAAGTGCATCGGCGTTATCCTTTGAAACCGTATGCAGCAGCAGGACTGCCCCCGGATGGATCTGGCTCATAATGCTGTCATAGGAATAACGCCAGCCGCGCTGCGCATCGGTGTGCCAGTCTACGAATGCAAGGGACCAAAATACCGTTTGATAGCCATACTCACTCGCAAGCGAAAGGACTCTCTCACTGAAAACACCGCGGGGAGGACGCAGATAATGCGCTTCCTGTCCAGTCAGTTTTTTCACCCGCTTGCTTACGTTGTCAAGCTCTGCTTTCAAACGAGCATCCCCGACTGCGGTAAGGTCCGGATGAAACCACGAATGATTGCCGACGATATGGCCTTCCTTCGCCATCCGCTGCACTAAATCCGGCTGGCTTTCAAGAAAATGGCCGGTGACAAAAAAAGTCGCCGGAACATGCTCCTTTTTCAGCACATCGAGTACCTTCGGGGTATACCCATTTTCATAGCCGTTATCAAATGTGAGATAAATGTCTTTTTTATTCGGATTTCCCATGTAGAAGGAACCGTATTTTTCCAATAGATCCTCCCGATCCTTTTCGATCCTGGCCGGCATGTGGTTCTTGCTTTTTTCAAAGCCCCAGTTGATTGGAGCATTGGAGACGGCATAGGCAGAATTCGGGAACAGCAGCAAAATGGCGAGCACCGCACTCCACATTCTTTTGCCCATTCTGATCACTCCTTTTTAAACGCTTTGTCCTATAGGGTGTACAACCTTTTCCTAAAACATTTACATAAAAAAAGATAAATGTTGTCCCATTCTCTGCATAAAATGATGGGGAAAAGGAAAGAACGAAGATGGAGCGAAATCTAAAAGCGAGGTGCAGCATGGAGAATCTTCACTTTGATCTTCCCATTGGTTTGTTGGGAGTATGCGGAATTGCTGGTTTCCTTCTGATAATGGCAGGAGTTCGTCTTTACTCAAAAGCGGAGCGGACAAACGCCATCCCCGTTGCGTACATCGGTTTGTACCTAGCGTCTATTCCAATCCTGGACGCCGCCTCCATTGTCAAAAGGACATCAACCTTCTGGGATTTAACACAACTCGTGCTGCTGAGCGCAGCCGTCATGTGGCTTTCGTTTTATAAACCAAAAGAAAGAAGCGGCAAGGATGCCTGAATGGGGCATGCTTGCTTTTTTTTTGGCAAAAACCTTGGTCCTATATAGTTGTCTAAACCACCTAATCCTCTCTCTTTTCAAAACCTTTTCCCGAACAGGTCTAGACCAGCTATCCGACGAATGCTAAAATATGGGTAAGATCCTTTACAAGGAGGCCATCCATGGAAACGAATAAACCGCTCCTTCTTACAAACCTCACAATTTACGCTGAAGACCGCACAATTGAAAATGGCTATCTCCGCCTGAAGAATGAAAAAATAGCAGATTATGGCTCGCTTGACGGTTACTTTTTTGACGAGGCTGAATATGAGAGAGTGATTAAGCTGTCCCCGTCCTTTTCCCTCATTCCCGGCATGATTGATGTCCATGTTCACGGGGCTGGCGGGTGCGATACGATGGATGCTGTTCCCGATGCACTCAAAACCATCGCTGAGACACTCGCTCAGGAGGGAACGACCGGATTTTTAGCAACGACGATTACGCAGGATTCCCATTTGATTGAGAAAGCGTTGTGCAATGCAGCGGAGTACATAGGGGCTGGACAGGAGCCCGGGAAAGCAGAAGTTCTCGGCGTCCATCTGGAAGGGCCGTTTATTTCCCGGAAACGGGCAGGGGCCCAGCCGCTTTCGCATATTAAAGAGCCGGATACCGAAGTGTTTAAAAACTGGCAGGAGCTTTCGAAGGGGCATATTAAGCTGGTGACTCTTGCACCTGAAGAGCCGGGAGCTCATGAGCTGATCAGACATCTGAAAGCATCAGGAGCAGTCGCCTCCATCGGTCACTCTGATGCAACATATGAACAGGTGGAGGAAGCTATTAATGCCGGTGCAGCCCATGTGACGCATCTTTTTAACGGCATGAGGGGCATTCACCACAGAGAGCCGGGGGTAATGGGAGCTGCACTGTTAAGAGATGAACTGACAGTCGAGCTGATTACAGACGGTATTCACGCCCGCCCTGAGATGATTCTGCTTGCCTACAAGCAAAAACCGAAGGAAAACGTGATTCTTATCACCGATTCGCTTCGGGCAAAATGCATGGCTCCCGGAACGTATGACCTCGGCGGGCAACATGTTACCGTTACCGAAACGAAGGCAGCTCTTGAGGATGGGACGCTGGCCGGAAGCATGTTAAAAATGAAGGATGCCCTGGTCAATTATTCGAGGTTCACCAACTGCACAATGGAAGAGCTGATCCTCGCGGTCTCCACCAATCCTGCGAGACAGCTGAATGTGCTGGACCGGAAAGGATCAATTGCTGAAGGGAAAGACGCAGATCTTGTTATATTAAACAAGGAAAAAGAAGTCGTGATGACCATTTGCCGCGGAAAAATTGCTTTTGAAAAAGGGGGAGTGGATCATGGAGATCATTGAGGTACAGGATTACGAAGAAATGAGTCAGAAAGCCGCTCAAATCATAATCAGCAAGGTGATTCATAATCCGGAAATGGTGATCGGCTTCGCTACCGGCGGCACTCCTAAAGGAACCTACCGGCATTTGATTGAGGATCATCAAAAAAACGGAACCTCCTACAGCCGGATTTCCTCGGTGAATTTGGATGAATATGCAGGACTTGAAGCCAACAGCCCAAACAGCTACCGCTATTATATGAATCATTCTCTTTTTAACCACCTTGACATCAACATGAACCAAACTCATGTCCCGAATGGAACGGCAAAACAGCTGGAAGAGGAATGCCGCCGCTATGACGGACTCATAGACGAGCTCGGAGGGGTGGATCTGCAGATTCTCGGTATGGGGGTAAACGGCCATATCGGTTTTAATGAACCGGGGACGTCATTCACCTCCCCTACTCATGTTGTGGAGCTTGCGGAATCCACGCGTAAAGCAAACGCGCGTTACTTTGAGTCGCTTGAAGACGTCCCGACTCATGCAGTAACGATGGGAATCGGAACGATTATGAAAAGCAAACACATTCTTCTGCTCGTTTCAGGAAATGAAAAAGCAGAAGCCCTCGCAAACCTGCAAAAAGGAGCGGTTACCGAGGAGGTTCCGGCGACCATCCTGAACCACCATCCACAGGTTACAGTCATTGCAGACAAACAAGCCCTATCCCAGACCTGGACACGCCGGTGAATAGAACGGGCCGTTCCCTGAGATTAAAACAGGGGACGGCTTTTTTCATGGGATGAGTTCATGTTTCGCAGGCTTTGATTCCTCCAGATATTCCCGGGAGGATTCATAAAAAAAGAACCCTAACCAGGGTTCAATCAATCATCCTTATCATCAGAAAGCTTGCCGGCTGCAAATGATGTGGCGATGGCGCTTACTAGATCTGCAAAAAAACTGAGTAATGCAATCATCCTGCACACCGCTTTTATTACCTATTATATCCTAACAGCCTTTTATCGGGTATGATTTTTGACCTTATTTTTCCAATGATCCGGTTTTTGAAGATGCTCCGGCAGTTTTGTGTTCACATCTCCTTTAGCGGAGTTCACCTGGGCCTGTGTTAGAAAAATGCTTCCGCTCAGGTTTGCACCGCTTAAATCCGCATCTCTAATATCGGCTCCGATCCAATCGATTTTTCTTAAATCGGCATCTCGCAGGTCCGCTGCAATGAGCAGGGCGCCACGATAATCGGTCCCGCTCAAGGCAGCTCCTTTAAGCTTTGCCCCTAAGCCTTCATAGCGGCGCTTTGTTTGCCTTCCTTTTCCCCGAACGAGCTGACTCGTTTTAATGAGGCTCAGATTCGCTTCTGCTCTTAATGCCTCCACGTCTGCAGCCAGAAGGTCTTTTGGAGGCAGAAAGGTCAGCTCTTCTATTTTGCGGATTACGCGCTGCAAATCAAGATATAGAGGCTCTGCTTCCCTGCGCTGCATGGCTTCTTCCACGTAGTTCAGAATTTCGTGGAGCTGCTGCATGACAGGAAATACGGCAAACATTTCCTCCATGAGGGCTGTGTCTTCCCGCCAGGACTTTCCACCATAGGTAACACTTGAAACCTTTTGTCCGGCTCCGAAGCACTCATAAACCGCACATCCGCGGAATTGCTTTTCCCTTAAATTCTGATGAATGCCGCACCGGTAATCTTCCTTTAAATGATGGCAAGGAATTCCGCCGGGTTTATCAATCGGGAAATCTGCCGATGCAGCATAAGGCAGAGCCACACAGCATAAACCGAAGCAGCTTTCGCAATCTGCTTTTAGCTGTTCATCCATCTAATGTGTCTCCTCTCAGCAAAAGGCAGGAACGCTTTCGCATCCTCGCCTTTTTTAAACACTTTATTTAAAAACCGGCTCCTTGAATTGCGCCAGTCTTTCAAGGGAGCTTTGCTCAACGTCTTTATGAAGGCTATTCCCGTGGGAGTCCATCGTGACGACCGCTTTAAAATCTTTCACCTTCAAATGCCACATCGCTTCAGGAATCCCGAACTGCATCAGGTCAACTCCTTCAACGGATTGGATGCAGTCTGCATAATATTGTGCAGCTCCGCCGATTGCGTTTAAATATACGCCTCCGTGTTCTTCCAGGGCTTTAAGCGTTTTTGCACCCATTCCGCCCTTGCCGATCACGGCCCTGATTCCGAAGCGTTTCATAATGTCTCCCTGGTATGGCTCCTCGCGGATGCTGGTCGTCGGGCCCGCAGCCTTAACATGCCACTGTTCATTTTCGTCCTTCAGCATGACCGGTCCGCAATGGTAAATGATTTGCCCGTTTAAATCAATCGGCGCCTCATTTTCAGAAAGGTATTTGTGGATCGCATCACGGCCTGTATACATCATGCCTGAAATTTTGACCACGTCCCCGACTTTGAGAGAGCGGATTTTTTCTTCTGTAATCGGTGCCTGCAGGATCATTTCTTCTGCCGGAATGATTTCCTCCACAGCTGCCGCTGCCTCTTTGGCAAAGTCAATTTCTTCTCCTTCTTGGTACAGCCATTCCTGAACTTCGCCGGTTTCCGGATTGATTTTCATGCCGAGCCGTCTGAAGGCCCAGCAGTTATAGGCAACGGAAACGAAAAAGCTTGCGGGAATACGGTTGATGGCGCCAGCCTTGCAGCCCAGCAGCGTCGTTTCGCCGCCAAAGCCCATCGTGCCGATTCCAAGCTTATTGGCATTTTCCATCACATACTCCTCAAGCTCGCGAAGCTCTGGAATCGGGTTTACATCCTCATTGCTTCGGAACAGCTGCTCTTTGGCAAGCTCATACCCGCTCGTCCGGTCCCCGCCGATGCCGACGCCGATAAATCCTGCACTGCAGCCCTGGCCTTGAGCCTGATAGACAGAGTGCATGACACACTTTCGGATCCCGTCCAGGTCACGGCCGGCACGGCCCAGTCCATCCAGCTCACATGGCAGGCTGTATTGGATGTTCTTGTTTTCACATCCTCCGCCTTTCAGGATCAGGCGCGCATCAATATAATCCTTCTCCCATTGCTCGAACTTGATGACAGGAGTCCCGTCACCCAGGTTGTCCCCCGTGTTATCGCCTGTAAGCGAATCAACAGAATTCGGACGCAGCTTCCCGGTCCTCGTCGCTTGCGCAATCGCCTTTTTGATGGCTTCCTTCATTTTGATCTGGTTTGCGCCAACCGGTACTTTTAATTTGAATGTCGGCAGTCCGGTATCCTGGCAGATTGGCGAAACATTTTCATCCGCCATCGCGATATTGTCCGTGATCGTGTCAAGCGACATCGCAGCGCGCGTTCCGGCGTTCTCCCCCAGTTTTGCTTTTTGAATCGCTCTTCTTACGTCCTTCGGAAGCCTTGTGGATGTCTCCACAATCAGCTCCACCATGCTCTCATAAAATCTCTCCAACCGTACTCTCCCCTTTGTGCATATGTATAGAATTCTCTAAATTTATTATACTCCTTCAGATTTAGAATTGTAAGGGGATACATTTCGGTCGGCCTGATTCATTATTTTCATAGAATTGGACAGGTATCCTCTCCTCTTTTCAGCAGCTTCATAAGATAGTGTAAAAGATTGAAGGAAGTGAAGAGATGTTCTTTCCTGACGAAAAAGAAAAAAAGCCCTCCCTCTGCATTTTTCCGGGATACAAATGGTGCGGACCAGGCTGCAGCGGACCAGGTGCCCCCATCAATGCCGTCGACTCCTGCTGTATGCGGCACGACCGATGCTTAAGCAGAGGGACCTCCAAATGCCGATGTGACCAGGCATTCCTCCACTGTCTGCGCCCTCATGCGAACAGCCGCAGCCAAAGCGGACGGACAGCCGCTCTGATTTCAGATGCAATGCGGTTTAGAACGTTTTTTTCGTGCGGAGGATGGACGGGAAGGGATTAACGAGGTGCCGGAGCTTTACTGCTGTAAAGGAAGAGGGGCCAGAGACAAGATGCTGTCAGCCCCGGTGCATTAAGGCCTGGCAGATCAGGTGCCGGAGCTTTAGTACATCAGCGAAAGTGGGGCCAGGCACCGTGCCTGGCCCCTGCTGCTTTAACGCAGAGCGGGCCAGAAGGCCTGTGCTTCTGAAATCAGGCAGGAGAATGGATTGGCGAGATGGTGCCGGAGCTTTAATCCTTTATCAGAGCGAGGGACAGACCCCTTGCCAAAACACGTTATACGGACTAATCCTTTCTCATCCGCTATACAAAAAGTCAATCCGTACTGCGGTTATTTCTCCCCCACTCACATAACTGTTCCAAAACAGGCAATAGACTTTCTGCTTTAGGCTTGAGACTGTACTCAACTTTAGGGGGAATTTGAGGATACTCTTTCCGCATGATCAGACCCTCTGCTTCCAATTCTTTAAGCTGTGAGCTCAGGGTTTTAAAGGTAATAGAACCTATTTGTCTTTTCATGTCATTAAAGCGAACGGGCTGATTTTCAGCCAGCAAGTAAAGAATAAGCATTTTCCACTTGCCGCCAACGACTGACATCGTATACCCAAAAGGGGTCTCCTGGATATTCCCCTTTTCTTTATAGTCGTCCATCCCCATATTGGCACTATCCTCTCTGATAGTAGCTATCATTAATGTGCGTACTGTTTTTTTCTTTTTTTCCATTCTATACTTACCTTGCATTGAAATAAAGGAGGAGAAAAATTAATGGCTACTGTCAAAACCTACAATCATAATCTTTGGGATCATGGCATATCTCAAGGGTACAACGTCAACGACACGATCTACATTTCAGGGCAATTTTCCCACAATAACGAAGGGAATTTCGTTGGTGAAGGGAATATTGAAGCACAAACTCTTCAGACGCTTAAAAATCTAGACCGGGTACTGGAAGGATTCGGTGTAACGAAGTCCAATCTCGCTTATGTGGAGATCTTTTTGACCAATCCGCAAGAACATTTCGAGCCAGTCCTGGAACGGTTTAAGGAATACATTGGAGAACATCGTCCTGCCGGCAGCTGTATAGGTGTGACCTACTTGGCCTTCCCGGAGCAATTGATTGAAATCAGTGCTGTCGCGCACACCGATTAAAGAGCTACACTCCCGGCTGACGGCTCTTTCACTCCTCTTCCTCCAGTTCCCGGTTCATTCTATAAGAGCGTTTCAGCGAAATATAGCTTGAGAAGGACATGAGGAGCGAAGCGCTAACAAGGATGACGGCAATATCTGTCCATTCTTCCATTGTGTCCGGAATACCGATGAACACACTATAGATTCCTAGAAAAATAAAGACGAAGATAAAAAGTTTTTTTGAGGATCAGCATTTTTTCCTTTGCAAACCGTTTTTCGGTCGTAACGTCGGTGTATTCGATGCCGGATAAGATGTATCTGCCACACACATAGAAGGAGAAAATCCCGATGCCTCCTCCTGCTGCCAGCTCCATGTCTGGATTCCAGCCAGGAAAGATTTGGGCTGCGGCTATAAGCGCAATCAAATAGAACAAAAGCAGAATTGAAGATTCTGATAAAAATTGCATGATTTTTCTCTCTTTGTACTCGTCATCCGGCAGCAGAAAAGAAATCCATGATTTCACTGTTATTCAACCTCCCAAAATAAATCATCCAGCGTTTTGCCTAATGCTTTGGCAATGGCCATGCAAAGCTGGAGGCTTGGATTGTATTTTCCTTTTTCAATCAGACCGATTGTCTGGCGGGTCGCTTGAACTTTTTTGGCTAATTGCTCCTGGGTTATCCCGAGAGCTGCCCTTTCTCTTTTAATATGATTTTTCATCGCTCCACCTAACGTAAGATATATTTTGCATTTCGCAATTTATATCTTACATCTTCAAAGATGATTTGTAAATTAAAAGCCGCTGTAAGTCAGCGGCTTTTTCTGCACGGGTTTTGGCAAACTTCAGCTTTGCCAGCGTGGATGAAGATGGATACTAAAAAAGATGGCCCCCCTTTACAATAAAGAAACATCATCGTACTTGACAAAGGGGACAGATAGAATTGGCACTGATCTTTTCTATTTTTATCTAAAGCGAATGCACTTTGCTTGCCAAAACAGCAAGGGCAATCGAACCTTTTAATCCGGCAAAGTCATTTAGCGCCGGCGGGACGATATACGTTTCGAGATCATCCAGGAAGCTGTTTTGTAAATAACCGTTCATATAAATTTTGAATTTCTCTCGGATGAGCGGGAACAGCTGCTGCTGCTTCATGACGCCGCCTCCCAAGATCATTCGTTTCGGGCCGAATATTAAAGCATAGTTTACTAGAGCCTGAGCGATGTAATCTGCTTCGAGTTCCCATACTTCCAGGCGGTCAGCAAGCTCGGTTCCCTTCTTTCCCCACCTTTTTTCAATAGCAGGGCCTGCAGCCAGGCCTTCAAGGCAATCTCCATGGTACGGACAAAGCCCTTGGAAGGAGTCAGATGGATGGCGACGGACCAGGATATGGCCCATTTCCGGATGGTTCATGCCATGAAGGACTTTACCGTCCACGACAGCTCCAACCCCGATTCCTGTTCCGACAGTCATGTACATGCAGCTGTCCAGCCCTCTAGCTGCACCCCATGTAAGCTCCCCCAGTGCGGCTGCGTTTACATCTGTGTCAAATGCCGCCGGCACATTTAATTCCTTTTGCAGGGTTGAAAGAAGCGGAAAATCAGCCCATTTTACTTTAGGGGTTGTTGTAATGTTTCCATAAGATGCACTGGCCGGGTTTAAGTCAGCCGGACCGAATGTCCCAACTCCCAATGCATTAATTGTAAATTTCGAAAAAAATGCAAATACCTGTTCAAGCGTCTCTTCCGGTGTGGACGTCGGAATCGAGCAATGTTCGATGATTTCCCCTTCTCTTGAACCGACTCCGCAAACAAATTTCGTTCCTCCTGCTTCAATAGCACCGATCAGCATTCCAGCTCAATCCCCCTTAATTATCAATCTTTTACACGTGAGAAACGATCAGCTCCAGCTTCCCGCTCATCTGAAACTCCCCAAACCCGTTCGGAAGAAGAATGTGATCCCCCTTCTTTACTTCATACGTTTCTCCTGCATGAACAAGGCTTCCTTCCCCTTCAATGACGCTGCAAAGCAGAAAGGGCTGGTCCTGGATAAAATCAGCTGTTCCATCAATCTCCCATTTATAAACAGTGAAATAGTTTTCCTTAACGTATTGGATGATTTTTTTCCCGGCTGACTCCTCGGTTTTCATGGTTACAGAAGCAGAATCATGCGGAACGGTAATGACGTCCTTTGATTTTTCCAAATGCAGCTCGCGCAGATTTCCTTCTGCATCCTTCCGGTCATAATCATACAAACGGTAGGTTGTGTCCGAATTTTGCTGGGTTTCAAGGACCAGTGTTCCTTTGCACAGGGCATGAACGGTTCCGCTTGGAACGTAGAAGAAATCGCCTTTTTTGATTTTAACGCGGCGGAGAAGCTCGTCCCACTTCCCTTCATCAATCATTGTGTCAAGCTCGCCTTTTGTCTGGGCATGGTGGCCGAATATGAGTTCCGCGTCCTCATCACAATCAATGATGTACCAGCATTCAGTTTTTCCAAGCTCCCCGTTTTCGTGCTCTTTCGCGTAAGCGTCATTCGGATGAACCTGAACAGACAGGTCGTTGTTTGCATCCAGAATTTTTGTCAATAAAGGAAAGCGGTCTCCTTCAAAGTTCCCGAAGATTTCGCGGTTGTGCTCCCATAGCTCTCCCAGTGATTTTCCTTTATACTGCCCGTTCGCCGCGACACTTTGACCGTTTGGATGAGCGGAAAAGGCCCAGCATTCTCCCGTTTCTTCCGAGGGCAGGTTATAGCCGAACGAAGAAAGGCTTGTCCCGCCCCAAATTCGCTCTTTAAAAACCGGTGTAAAATAAATTGGCTGCATGGCCATTATGTAACTCTCCTATCATTGATGCTGTGTATTTCTTCCCTTATTTTACACATTTATCCGCTAAACTGGTAGACTTCTTCCTCTATCAAAAAAAGATCACCTCAGCAGATGATCTTTACTCTTCTTCTTTATCCCAATCCTTTTTAAACCGGTCAAATTTCACTTCCAGATCGTCGAGCATTTGGATCAGGCGGTCTACGTCTTCTACATCTGTCGACTCCGGATCCATGGAATCGATGACCTCCATGAACATATTCAGGCGGTTTTTTAAATAGTTTATTTGTGAGTCTTTATCTTTTGCTGCATTTCCCATCTCGGCTCTCTCCTTTCACCGTTATCATGGTAGCGGATTTAAGCGGAATTGACAACTTTCCTTTATGCACGTATTCATGGATTCATGATAAGATGGAGATTGTGATTTTATTTAAGGAGTTTTGTTGATGAGTACTACTCACAGTTTACCCCCTATTACCCCTTCCTACGACCCGTGGGAAGCTTATATGGACATAGAACAATATGGAAAGCCGATGCTGACAAACATAGAATTTACGACAACAACGCTTTGCAACATGCGCTGCGAGCATTGCGCGGTAGGCTACACGCTGACACCGAAGGATCCGAATGCTCTTCCGCTTGATCTGCTCATCCGCAGGCTGGATGAGATTCCGAATTTGCGTTCATTCAGCATTACCGGCGGAGAGCCGATGATGTCGATGAAGTCCGTGAATAACTATGTAGTTCCGCTCTTAAAGTATGCACATGAACGCGGTGTGCGCACTCAGATTAATTCAAACCTGACGCTTGATTTGGCGAGATATGAGAAAATCATTCCGTATCTGGACGTTCTGCACATTTCCCACAACTGGGGAACGATGGAGGACTTTGCGGAGGGCGGTTTTGCCATGATGGAAAAAAAACCGACCTTTGAACAGAGGGCAAAATATTTTGACCGGATGGTTGAAAACAGCCGGGCGCTTGTTACTGCAGGCGTCACCGTATCCGCTGAAACGATGCTGAATAAACGGACCCTTCCTCATCTGGAAAAAATCCATAAGCAGATTACAGAGGAAATGCATTGCCAAAGGCATGAAGTGCATCCCATGTACCCAAGTGACTTTGCGAGCGCACTTGAAACTCTTTCATTGGAGGAGACACGCCAGGCCATCCATCATCTGCTGGATGTACGGAATGAAGATGTGTGGATGCTGTTTGGAACCCTTCCTTTTTACGCCTGCAGTGATTCAGAGGAGGACCTTGAATTAATGCGGAAGCTTCGTTCATCTAAAAATGTGACGGTTCGGAATGACCCTGACGGACGCTCCCGTCTGAACGTGAACATCTTCACGGGGGAAGTCATAGTAACCGATTTCGGCGATACACCGCCGCTCGGCAATATACAGACAGCTACACTTGAAAGTGCCTATGAGAAGTGGTCTGAATCCACAGTCGCAAAGTCACTTAGCTGCCATTGCCCAAGTGTGCAGTGCCTCGGGCCGAACATTTTGGTCAAAAACAGCTACTATGCGAATGAAGATTTCACGAAAAAGAAAGCGAAACTGTAGAGCCAAGAGGCTCTGCAGTTTTTTGTTGGCCGCATGCGGGCGAAAGGGCGTTATGGCGAATAAAGTCGACTGGATCATATTCGACCATAACTGGATTGCAATCGACAAAGTCTGGATCGTATTCGACAATAACTTGATTGCAATCGGCAAAGTCTGGATCGTATTCGACAATAACTGGATTGCAATGCAAAGTCCGGATCGTATTAGACATAGCCCTTTGTCAATCGGCAGAATCCCGCTTGTATACGGCAAAAACTACGCCTAGCCCGCACAGCAATTCAAGTCTTGATCAGCCAGTTATCTTGGCACGTCCGAGACCATGTATCCAAATGACAGGTGATCCTGTACCGGGATCCACGCTCCAATTCCCTGGGACGTAATGTTTTTCACATTGATTTTCCGCTTGTTGCCCTTCAGCTCAAGGTAGACCTCCCCATACGTGACCTTTCCTTTTTCACTGATCGCTGGAGCGTAGGCGTAGAGGTATCCCATCTTTTTCACCGGCACATTGTAAACCTGATCTTTTTTCGTTCCGGCCCCGACAATCGTTTCAAATGACAGCGGCAGGTTGGTTTTCTTCATAGCCTCAAGAAGCATCATATTCTTTACATCTTCCATTTCCGGTACATTGGCGGTAAGGCCGCCTTTTATTTTTTTCTGGTCGTTTTGCTTGTAATGGATTTGCGCTGCTGCTTTGCCGCCGCGGTTGTCTGACAGGTTAGAGTTGATGCGCTGATATTCCCAGTTAGGGGTAGTCTCCCTTGATTCATAGTTCAGCGCCCAGTGGCCAAGGTAAATTGTCGCCCGATAGCCGACGGCAAGCGGTGAATCAGAAATGGCAGTTTCGTTCAGCTGCTTGATTAGATTCGGGTTCTCAATAGGAACGGCCGAAGATTCCGCAAGCTCCCTTGCCAGCTCGCTCGGCTGCAGGTAGGGAAGATCTTGAGCAGGATTCGGGTATGTGTTCTCCTTTGAAATGTCCAGGACTGAGGAAGGGATTTTCGTTTTCGCTGCAGTTGAGGTCATATAGATGCTCGAAAAACACACGGATAATAGCACAGCGATACAAATTGAAAGTTGTTTTCTTTTCATGGATAAATCTCCTTCCGGCTTTGTTTCCCATAGTTTTTTCTGGCAACCACCCGTTTATCCGTGTTTCGAGAAAAAATGATCATTTTCAACAAATCCTCACACTTCCGTCTCGTACATTTCCGGATTCTTGGTAAAATAAAAGGGAGTCGCTGTGAAAGGAGATTTTCAGATGAAAAAACTTATGATGCTTCTCGTCTTTGCATTGGTTGCATTTAATCAGACGAGTGCGCTTGCCCATTCCAAGCTCATTCAATCCAATCCGGAGCAGGGCGCAACAGTTGCAGAAAAGCTTGAGACCGTTTCTTTGACGTTCAATACATCCATTGAACAATCCAGCACGTTTAAGGTGCTGAAGGATGGTAAAACAGAAGTAGCTGTAGAGAACATACAGTTGGAGGGAGATACTTTAACAGGTACACTTCCTGAAGATATGGAGAACGGTTCCTATACCGTCAGCTGGGATATTATCGGCGCGGATGGACATGTGATTAAGGATTCCTTTGAGTTTAGCCTGAATGCACCTGTCGAAGAAAAGCCGGCAGAAGAAGAGACGGAGGAAAGTGAGGAAACGCCTGCCGAAGAGAGCCAGCCTGCTGAGGAAACAGAGGAAGCACCTGCCGAAGAGACTCAGTCCGCCGAGGAAACCGGCAGCAATAATTCCCTGATCATCATCGGAGTACTCCTTGCTGCAGCCGCACTTGCTGCGATTTTCTTTTCAATGAGAAAAGGCCGGGGTTAAGATGATTCTCATTATGCTATCCGAGGTTGGACTTTATTTAAGCTTCGCTATATTAATGGGTGCCTTTTTTATGTCCTATATTCCGGATGCGAGGAAACCGGAAATTCAAATGTCGAAGCGATGGATGCAGCTTGCCGCATTAGGAGCAGCTGTCTTTTCAGCCTCTCCTGTGCTCCAGCTTGCTTCCCGTTTTTATGAATCAGAAGGCTATTTCGGCAGCATAGTCCGGGTCATTAAAGATTTTCAAATCGGCCAGATGTGGGCGCTGTCTCTCGTACTCATCATCATGTTCTACTTATTTATTTCATTTGCGCCGGTGTTTGAAGACGTACAATATAAGACAATTTCTCTATTCTTTGTCATTTCCCTCATTTTTCTAATCAGCGTTAACAGCCATGCTGCTTCTTTAAGCGGCGCAGGCATTTTGTATCACGCTTTTCATTTCATGGCTATGAGTGTATGGGGAGGAATATTGCTTCAGGTTAGCTGGTTTTCTAAAAACAGCCGGAATTGGCTCGCGTTTCTTAAATGGTTTACACCTGTAGCAATGGTAATGATGGGAATCATCGTTTTCACAGGATTCCTGCTTATGACCCTGTTAATGAATGTCGCCGAATATCCGCAAACATGGTCTCTGAACTACGGACAATATTTGCTGATTAAGCATTTGGTAGTCATTCCGATTTTGCTGTTCGCCTTTTTAAACAGCTTTTTCATGAAAGGAATGCTGAAAAAAGGGAAGCAGCTTGATCCAAGGAAATGGACAAAAGCGGAAAGTCTGTACTTGCTGATCGTCTTCCCGGTGACCGGTGTACTCGGCCAGCAGGAGCCTCCGCATAACATTGAAGTGACCAAAGCTTCTGACGGCTTGTCCCCGCTGTTTACTCTTTTTTCAGCGGATAATGAAATCGGCTTTGCCGCCGGCGGACTCAGCATCCTTTTTGGCATCCTTTCGTTCCTGTTCATTACGCTGCTTATTATACAGTTCAAGAAGAACGCTTCAGGTCTGTCAGCCTTCCTAATGGGCCTTATGTTCGTGACTTCGGCCTACTTATTCATCATGACAAGCATCTAAAGTATGATAGCAGAAAATATTTATCTGAATATTTACAAATTTAATTTAAAATTATATGATAGCAGTAAGCAACCTCAACTGTGATTGTGGTTTCGTCCTACAAATTTAGCTGGCCCCTTTAATGGGACCAGCCGTTTTTTATGAAAAATATTCGCTACAGCAGGTAAAACCCAATTCCCATAATCACATAGGCAGCAAGCAGGGTCGCTCCTTCAAACCAGTTCGTATCCCCATCATTGGTGAGAATAATCGTCAGGAAGGCAGCGGTAACCATCGAAATCAGCTCTGGCATAGTGAAAACGAGTGGCATCGTCGTTTCAAACATGAGAGATAAAAGAACAAGCAGCGGCGCAACGAACATCGCAATCTGAAGCGTAGAGCCGACCGCAATTTCAACGGCAATGTTCATTTTATTTTTATACGCCATAACGATTGCTGAAGCGTGCTCTGCGGCATTTCCAACAACAGCAACGATGATAACCCCAATAAACAATTCGCTCCATCCAAGCGTTTCGCCAACCGTTTCAAACGTATGCACCAGACTTTCTGATACATAAGCAACCGCCGCTGTCGCAAGCAGAAGAACAATAGTCGCTTTTTTCGCGCCCCATTCCGGTTCTTCGTGCTCCCCCTCTTCATCCGTTTTGTGTTTATACACACCGCGGTGTGTGACCAGCCGGAAGAAAAGCGCGAACAGATACAGGACAATCAAAATGACAGAGATCCCGATACTGAACGTTAAGGTCTTAGCCTCATTCATGTCTACCGCAAATACCTCCGGAATAACAAACGCGACAATGATAGAAAAAATAAGAAGTCCTGAATTGTGTCTCGCATCATAAACACTGAATTCCTGCCTTTTATGCTTCAGTCCGCCGACAAGAAAGGAAAGCCCCCCGACTAAAAGCAGGTTCCCGATAACCGAGCCTGTCAGAGAGGCAAGCACCACTCCGGTTAATCCGGCCTGAAGAGCAAAAATAGAGATAATCAGCTCAACGGCATTTCCAAATGTTGCGTTAAGCAGCCCGCCAATACGGGGACCAGCTACAATAGCAAGACTTTCTGTAGCTCTTCCCATGTATCCCGCAAGCGCCACGATCGTCAAACAGTAGACGACGAACATGATCAGCGGAGGCCAGTGAAGCAAACTGCCAATTACAGAAAGCGGAAGCCCAGCAATGACTGCAATAAGAAATATACGATTAACCATACCTTCACCTAGCTTTCCTGAATCTTAAGTATGTATTTCCAGATAGCGGAACACATGTATGTTTCCCCGCTTTTGTTGCAAATTAACCTTGAAAGCAAGGAGGAGTGAATAAAATATGGCTAATTCTCTGGAAGATAAGATCATCAAGCTTCTTGACCACCATCAAATCGGTTCGATGGCGACAGTCCGCAACGGAAAACCCTATTCCCGGTTTATGCTATTTTTCCACGAAGGTCTGACCCTTTATACCGCTACAAGCAAAAAAGCACATAAAGCAGAAGACATCGAAAAAAATCCATCTGTTCATCTGCTGCTCGGCTATGAAGGAAAAGGGTTCCAGGATGAATACGCAGAGGTGGAAGCGACCGCATCTGTAGAGGGATCCACAGAACTGAAAAAAAAGTTCTGGAACGAAAACCTGAAGGACTGGATCGCCGGGCCGGATGATCCGGACTATATGCTGCTTAAACTTGAGCCATCCGTCTTCTGCTACTTTTCAAAAGCCGGAGAAGGTCCGGAAACGCTGAATATGAAATAAGAGGAACGGTCAAGTGTGACCGTTCTTTTTTTATTTTTGATGGGATTTACTTTGTGCGGTGGGGGGGCTGGTTGGGGTATGGCGGGAAGCGTGGCGGGACATGGTATGCGTACACTTGAAAGCCTAGTGGGAACATGGTTGGGGTAAGTTGGAAAGTGTGGTGCGAATATGGTTGGGGTATGACGGGAAGCGTGGTGGGAACATGGTAGAGGTACGCTGGAAAGTGTGGTGGGAACATGGTCGGCATACTCCGGTAGGGTGGTAGGAACATGGTTGGCGTACGCTGGAAAGTGTGGCGGGAACATGGCTGGCGTACTCTGGAAAGTGTGGTCGAAACATGGCTGACGTACTCCGGAGAACGTGGTGCGAACATGCTCGAATGACGTCAAAAAGTCTTTATATCAAAAGTACGGACAATATATCAAAAGTTGGGACAATAAACCAGTGAGTACGGACAATAAAACCAAAGTACGGACAATATATATGTTTCACCCGGACACTACCGCAAAATCCGAACAGAAGTCCTAGGGAATCTGGCTCCTTTTATACATACCACCGAGCGAATATGCTCGAATCATGCCGAAAAGTCTTTATATCAAAAGTACGGACAATATATATGTTTCACCCGGACACTACCGCAAAATCCGAACAGAATTCCTAGGGAATCTGGCTCCTTTTATACATACCACCGAGCGAATATGCTCGAATCATGCCGAAAAGTCTTTATATCAAAAGTACGGACAATAAATCAAAAGTTGGGACAATAAACCAGTGAGTACGGACAATAAAATCAGATTTCGGACAATAAAAACAAAGTACGGACAATACATATGTTTCACCTCGGACACTACCTTCAAATCTGAACAGAATTTCTATTGAATCTGGCTCCTTTTATACATACCACCGCGCGAATATGCTCGAATCATGCCGAAAAGTCTTTATATCAAAAGTACGGACAATAAATCAAAAGTTAGGACAATAAAATCACAAATACGGACAATAAAATCAGATTTCGGACAATAAAACCAAAGTACGGACAATATCGGACATCCCCGCACAACATCTCAAGTTTTGCAGAAGGGAATCCGGGGCTGTTTGCAGAATAACCATAGTATCACAAAGAAAGGAGCGACAAAATGATCGCTAAACCGCGTAAAACCCCTCTCTATATCCTCAAACTGCAGGCTCTGCTCAGGAGGTTGCCGCCGAATCATCCTAAATTCCCTCAAGTTGCCGAAGATTTAGCCAAACGAATGGCGGGGTTCAAAGGTGAACTCGCGGCTGACTATCAGCTCACCCTATTCGGCCGCAAGGACTGGGTGATGCTTGCAGATCTCAGGCTGCCGCACGGTTCGACACACTTCCAGCTGGACACGGTCCTGCTCACTCCCGCTTTTGCCCTGATTTTAGAGGTGAAAAATATTGCTGGTACGCTTTATTTTGATCCTGAATTCAATCAGCTGATACGAAAGAAGGATGGCTTGGAGACTGCCTTTCCAGACCCTATTCTCCAGTCTCACAGATTAGAGTTCCAATTCGCTGAATGGCTTGAGAGAAACCGCTTTCCCGCTTTACCAATCCACTCCCTAATTGTGGTCAGCAGCCACCGAAGCATGATTGAAGCACCTCCTGCCCATATAAAAAGTTTATCCAGAAAAATCGTTCGCGCAGAAAAGCTGCCTTTTGAACTGAAACAATTAGAGACACAGCATAAGAAAGTATATTTGACAGAAAAAGAGGTCAAGAAGCTGGCAAGGAGCTTAAACAAATCTCATATGGAAGCAGATACCCGGATTACAGACAAATTCTCCATTCCGCAAACAGACTTAATAACGGGCGTTTTTTGTCCAAATTGCAGCTGCCACCTGCAGCGGTATAAAGGGGGCTGGCTATGCGGAAGCTGCAGGGAAAAAAATAACCTGGCACATGTAGAGGCGTTAAAAGACTACCGGCTGCTAATAGGTTCAACCATTACAAACAAAGAAATCAGAGGATTTTTAAACCTTGAGAGCACATCAGCTGCGTCCAAGCTCCTGCACTCCCTCAACCTGAAATCCTCCGGTCAAAAGAAAGGCCGAATTTACGGACTTGAGCTCCACGAGCCATTGTCAGACAAACCCTCTGCAGAAAACTCCATTCAATCTCTAAACTAAATCACCGTTCAATTCCTAAACTAAAACACCGTCCAATCTCTAAACTAAAACACCATTCAATTCCTAAACTAAAACTCCATACAATCCCTAAACTGAGCACGAAGACAAACCCTCTGCAGAGAACAGCATTCAATCCCTAAACTGAACAAAAAAAGGAACTCCACCTTTTAATGGAGTTCCTTCTGTACTACTCAAAAACACTTTTATACAATCGAAAAATGACTTTTGGGATAAAAAATAAGATATTCCATATCAATTCAAAGAATAATTCACTTCCCACATCTCTGAACGTGCTACTGGAAAATCTCCTGTTGCCTCTTTTTCTTCTTCTCATTCTTTCTCCTGTTCATCGCCTTCATTGATGTCAGGAAACAGCCGCCCCTGATTATTCCATTTTATTACATAATATGGATGAGTCAGGGCCTATTTTCTTCACTCCGATATCTCAAACGTCTCTGCAATATCGATGCTGCTCTCCACCGAGCGGACCATGGAGCAGTTTTTCCGGGTTAGTTCGAGTGCCTTTTTTATTTGATCTTCCTTCAGGCTGTTTCCTTTTATAACAAAATGAACGGTTATGCGTTCAATCCGGTTTGCCTCTTCTTCATTTCTTTCAGCATTGGCTTCGATCCGGATGTCCTCTACGTCCATGCGTTTTTTCTCGAGTATTTTGCGCAGCACTCCGCCGCTGCAGACTGCAATAGAGGCTGTCATTAGCTGATAGGGGCGGAATCCGTATTCCTCGTCTCCTGATACCTGCAGGTTTCCAAATTCCAAATCGGAAGAAAATCCTTTTTCTGTCATGGTAAATTGCATTTCGATTCCTCCTTTTTTTCTTATCTTATCCTTTTTATTTGAAAACCGAAAATTTGTTGCCTATCCTCAGGGCCGGTGATACGCTAAAAAAAGTGCAGAACTTTACAACAGCGGGGTATGAATTCATGAACAAATTGCGCTTTGCCATTCTTATCAGTATTGTCACGGTGTCCGGTTTTTCTCAGGGGATGCTTCTTCCCGTTATTGCGATACTTTTTGAACAGCAGGGCTATCCTTCTTCCCTGAATGGGATGCATGCTACCGGATTGTACATCGGTGTTCTGCTTGCCTCTCCCTTTATGGAAAAGCCTCTGCAAAAATTCGGATATAAAAATATGATTATCACCGGCGGCTTCCTGGTGATGGCCAGTCTATTTGCCTTTCCCGTCCTTCAGTCCTTTTGGATTTGGTTTGTTTTAAGGCTTTTAGTCGGGGTTGGAGATCATATGCTTCATTTTTCGACTCAGACTTGGATTACCTCCCTTTCCACAGAGCAAAACAGAGGGAAAAACATATCCCTTTACGGATTATGCTTCGGGCTCGGGTTCGCTGCGGGACCATTGCTTACGGCTGTTGCACAAACCAATCCCAATCTTCCGTTCATCATCAGCGGTGCCATTAGTCTGGTTATCTGGGGGCTGGCTTTCATTTTAAGAAACGATTTTCCGGAACAGACTGCGGCCGGTTCATCGGGGAGCACGGCGCGCTTTAAGGATGCTTGGAAGCTTTCGTGGATTGCGTTTTTGCCTCCGTTTATCTATGGGTTTCTTGAATCCTCCCTGAACGGCAATTACCCGGTCTATGCCTTAAGACAAGGTTTGACTGCTGATCATGTAGCCCTTCTTCTTCCGGCATTTGCAGTCGGCGGAATTGTTTTTCAGCTGCCCCTTGGGATCATCAGCGATAAAATCGGGCGCATGCGGACGATTCTGGTTGTGCTGTTTTTAGGATTTCTGGCTTTTGCTGCAGCAAGCTTCACACAGTCCTTTTCTATGCTGCTTCTCTGTTTCTTTTTTGCAGGGATGGTACTTGGGTCCACTTTTTCCTTAGGCCTTACTTTCATGGCAGATTTGCTGCCAAAGCAGCTCCTTCCGGCCGGGAACCTTTTGTGCGGCATTTGCTTTAGCCTCGGCAGTATTAGCGGACCCGTTATCGGCGGTCTTTACATGGAATTTGTACCTGGAAGCAGCTTCTTCCATATCGTTGCATTTCTCCTTGCAGCCGTTTTAGCTGTCTATTTAGCGAAAGGAAGAACCTATGAGAAATCAGTCGCCTATAAACAATAGGCGGCTTTTTTAAAAAATTCTGAAAAAACTATTGAACCTTTCTGCTCCTCTGTTATATAATACAAATATAAAATATAGACTGTATCATAACAAAAAAGGAGAGATAAGAAATGAGCAGACAGGAACGCAAAAATATGGTGGAGTACATTGCAGCGATGAGGGATTTGGATCGGGAAATGTTTATGTATATGACAGACGAAGAAGTTGAGCATATTTATTCAAGTGTATACACCCGCAGTATCGCAATGGGCGAATAATCCAGCCAGACAAAGAAAAAATCACCCGTCTGTGGAAGGGTGATTTTTTATGGTTTTAAAGCCGCTACATTTTTGGTTTCATCGGACCATTCTGTTCGGGATTTTGCAATTTCAATTCTCATGCCCAGTTTTTTGTACTTTTCAACAAAAGCTTCAAGTCTTTTTAATCTGTTCCCTGTACTCATAATTGATCGCCTCTCCATTTCACAAATTTCCGTGACATATTGCGGAAGACTATGCTGATTGGACAAGGGAAGCCTCACCGCTTACAGGCTGGTTCATCTATCTAAACTTTACTTATTTATGACAGCCTTGTCCAGATGCCAATGGCTGTACTTTTTTCATAAATAAACGCCGTTTTTATATTCTGTTCAAGCAGCAGCAATACTTTCGACTACTCTAATGTATGTATACCCGCTTTATTTATTTTTAAATACCTAAATTTTAATTTAATGTGTTTCTTTATTATAGAACATTTGTTCCTAAGGCGCAAAGCTTTTTTTCGCACAAAAAGCCGATCCCTTGGGATCAGCTTTGTTTCTGTTTAGTGGTATCCATTTTGGCCGTTCGCACTGCCGCTTGTTTTATGGGACGGCTTTTGCTTGGAGTTTTGCTTAGTGTGGCTTCCGCCTTTTTTCGTTTGCTTTGCCATGGTGCATTCCCTCCTGTGCCTTATTGGATGAAGCTTGTATCGCTTCTCGGTTTAGGTTGCCCAGGAGGGGATTACGTATCCGCTTTATCTGCTCTTCTTTTTACCAGGATGGCATTCAGTTCACCGCTCATGATGATGACCATTCCTGTAAGGTAGAACCAAATCATAAACACAATGATGCCGCCAATGCTTCCATAGGTAGCGCTGTAGTTGCCGAAGTTGCTCACATAGCCCGAGAACAAATAGGAGACAGCAATCCAGCCCACCGTCGAAAACAGGGCGCCGGGAAAAGCCTGTTTCCAGGATATTTTTCTATTGGGTGCAAGTTTATGGAGGAGGATAAAAATAAAAAAAATAATAATGGCGCTTGCAGCCCAGCGGATGACATTCCATACAGTAAAAAATAAATCCGGAATCCCAAAAGCGCTGAAGATGAACAGGCCGATCTCCTGCCCGAAAACAGGAAAAAGCAGCGCAATGACAATTACGGCCATCATTACGATGGCAAGAAGGAGGGCGATTGCTCTCGATTTAATAAAAGAGCGGTTCTCCCGCACATCAAACGCTTTATTAAATGCGCGCATAATGGAATCGATGCCATTTGAAGCGGACCAGATGGATGCTAATATTCCGACTGTAAACAAAATAGCGTTTTTCTGGCCGAGAAGCTGGTTCAAAGCTCCCTCCATGACAACGATTGTATCCGCAGGGGCATACTGTCTGATAAACTTCAGCAAATCCTCAACGGATAAGGGGATGAAAGCAATCAATGTAATGAGCGCAATCATAAAAGGAAACAGAGAAAGCAGAAAAAAGTAGGCCAGTTCTGCAGACAGACCGGCCACTTCATCTCTTGAGAATCTTCTAAGCAGTTCAACAATGATAGTAGAATGTTTTCTGCTTCTCATACGCATCACCTATTTCAGTCGGTTTTGCTGGAAATGATCCGCTCCTTCGCCTCTTTAATCACATCAAGGATGACCGGAGTGGTTTCCTTCAGCTCATTCACTTTCTGATTCACAAATTTTAAATCATCTGTTACATTTTGAACGACAAATTTAGCGTCATTCAGCTTATCTTTCAAATCCTCGGACAGCAGAGACGGATTCCGGTAATAGTACCCGGCTTTTTCCCCGATCTCTTTTGCTTCCTCCACCAGTGATTCCCTCGTTGGCTTATGAAACATAGACAGTACAAAGCCTGCTGCTGCCCCAATCGCTACATTGCGAAGTAGTACGGATTTGTCTCCCATTTAGCATGCCCCTTTTCCTTTAATAAAGTTTTTCATTTTCCTTTATTTCTTCCAAAAGTCCCCTGCACCCACTGCTGACAAGCTCATATACCTCATCAAAATTCCCTGTGAAATACGGATCAGGCACGTCAAGCACTTCCGCCTCTTCAACAAAGTCAAGAAGGCGGCCAATATGGCCGGTCTGACTATAGCCGGCCATCCGGCGGACATTTCCAAGATTTTCAGCATCCATGCAAATGATGTAATCAAACTTCGGCAAGTCCTCTTTGATGAACTGTCTGGCAGCAAGCCCCTCAAAGCTAATCCCATTCCTTGTTAAAATTTCCTGCGTTCCTTCGTGCGGTGCTTTTCCGATGTGCCAATCCCCAGTCCCGGCAGAATCTGCTGTGATTTTATTCTCCAGCCCTTCTTTTTTCACCATTTCCCTGAATACTGCCTCTGCCATTGGAGAACGGCAAATGTTCCCGAGACATACAAATAGGACATGTATCAATAAAAGGCCTCCTTTCAAACATATTTTGCTACTCAAAACTTTACCTCAACTTTTGAAAAGAATCCAATCTGAACCTCAAATTTGCCGTGTATAGAAAAACGTATCTTCCACCTTCACAAATTGATTTTTCTCGTAGAGCCTTTGTGCGCTTGAATTATCAGCAGCGGTTTCAAGATTAAGGAATTTCGCGCCTGTCTTCCTGCACAGATCAGCAGCCCGTTCGAGCAATTGTCCGGCTGTCCCTCTTTTCCTTTCCTGTTCTGTTACAAATAAATCATTTACTATCCAGATTTTTCTCATGGAGACCGAGGAAAAGGAAGGGTAAAGCTGGGCAAACCCTGCGGCTGTGCCGTGTTCATCCTTTGCTAAGTAGATCACCGACTCTTTTTTCTCAAGCCGTTCTAAAATGAATTGCCGCGCTCCTTCGAGATCGGAAGGCTGGCGATAAAACATCCGGTACTCATTGAACAGGTGTGCCGCTGCCTCTGCATCCTCTATGCTTGCTTCATATACATTCATGTTATTCACCTCGATTATTTGTCATAAGAAGCTGTCTCTAAAATTTAGACAAGCCATCTCTTTTTTCCTTCCCCCGTGATACAATAAGAAAAACTGGCCTCAAGAAAGGAAGAGAGCGTTGAATTTACGTGAAAAATCAACAGAAAATGTACAATATATGGTGGATCAGATCACCACTAAGCTCCGAATGATCAATATCGGTGCAATCCGCCCGGATCATTTTGATGGAGAAATGTACGAAGAGTTAAGAGACCTATATGAGTATGTTATGAAAAAAGAAAACATCAGCCCAAGTGAAATGCAGTCCATCACGGAGGAGCTTGGAAAGCTTAAAAAGTAAACCCTCTGCATGACTCCCCCTTCCATTGCATATATGTAGGCAAAGGGGGAATTGCATATGCTCACAAATTGGTGGCTGCTCACAGGTACCCTGGTTTTATTTTTACTTGCTGCAATCTGGCTTATCTTTTTTGCACTAAAAACAGGGATTGGCACAGAAGACGCAGAACGAATAGACCCTCTGCCGGAAAATGAGACGGCAGGAAACGAATCGGATGGACAAAAATAGGCTTCCCGCATGATACGGGAAGCCTATTTCTATTTTGCCCTAAGCGATTATTTTAAAAGATTCAGCGATTCGCGGTTGAAAGCAGGAATATCATCCGGTGTACGGCTTGTCACAAGCTGATTGCCGCATACAACAACTTCTTTGTCGTGGAAGTTCGCTCCTGCGTACTCCATATCCACTCTGATTGACGTAAAGCCGGTAGCATCGCGGCCTTCCAGTGCTTTTGCCGTAATCAGCAGCTGAGGTCCATGGCAAATGGCGAAAACTGGTTTTTTATCATCCATAAAGGATTTCGTAAACTGAACGAAACGGTCATCTGCGCGAAGCTGATCTGGAGAAAATCCGCCTGGAAGCAGCAGTGCATCAAAGTCTCCCGGCTTTACATCATCAATCGATGCATCAACTGTTACAGAAGCTTGTCCTTGTTTGCCTTTTACTGTTTTTCCTTTTTCCATTTCGATAACGGTTAGTTCATGTCCCGCTTCTTTAAAGGCTTTCTCCGGATCCGTGTACTCTACGTCCTCAAAATAATCGGTTAGCAATACAGCAACTTTCTTACCCATTGATTAAAACCTCCAAAGTTTTCTTTGTATCTTGCACTACTTAAAATGTACCCGCTTTGTTTAGAAGCAAACATTGCTTATGTGCTTTCGGGCATAAACTGCTGAAAAATCGGGTGGCCTGAAGCCTTATACCGGTCTTCTCCAAGAACCCGGTTGATGATTTTTTTATTGCGGTAAACAGAGAGTCCGAGGTTCGTCGCCCCCGTTCCGTGGGAATGGGCGATATTGGTCAGTGTAAACAGGTGATTCTCCCGTTTATCCTTGAAGGCAATCCGCAGATCCTCATATACCTTGAACCGTTTTTCATCCTCCCATTCGATCTCTTCCCTCATCTTTTCAAGCCAATCCGGCATGTACGGTTTAAATCCTGTCGCCAATACAACTTTGGCACTCCTGTGTGTAAAATTCTGCTCCGCCTGCCATTGCCGGCACGAAAGCTGATAACCGTCATCGATTCGGGCAATTTCCTGTACTTCAGTCAGCGGCTGGATCGTCACCTTCTGCTGCTGGCCTGATACGGATCGATGATACAAAAGCTCATAAATATTGGTCAGCGTCTTTTGATCTATGCCGTTCCGGAGCTGGCCAAGATCCTCCTGGGCACTGAGGCGCTTCTCAAAATCGAGCTTGTGAAAGTATTCCACATACTCCGGACTGAACACTTCCTGGGCCAGCTTAGCTGCTTCAAGCTGTAAAAATTCCGGAGACCGTGTGAACCAGGTCAGTTCAAATTTTTTCTCCTTCTGCGCTTTCAGCAGGTCATGGAAAATTTCCGCCGCACTCTGGCCGGATCCGATCACGGTAATGGAATCTGCTTCCTTCAAAGCCTGTTCTTTAAACATATATTCCATCGAGTGGAACACATCATCCTCCCGAACGCTGTCAAGCTTCATTGGCACAAGCGGCACACTCCCCGTTCCCAATAGAATATGCTTTGCCTGCACCGTTTCCCTCCCGCCATTGCTTGCGACAGTCAATTCATAATAATCACCGTTATATACAACAGACTCCACTTCATTCCCATACCGGCATGATTCAAGCTTCCTGGAAGCCCAACTTGCATAGTCGTTGTATTCTCTTCTCGGGATGGAAAAGTTCCGAAAGAAGAAAAACTGGTACAGCCTGTCCTGTTCATGCAGGTAATTTAAAAATGTATACTGGCTTTTTGGGTTCCAGAAGGTCACTAAATCAGCCAGGAACGGTACTTGAAGATCCGTGCCTTCAATCAGCATTCCCGGGTGCCAGACAAACTCCTGATTTTTATCAAAGAAAACGGCGCTGATTTCCGGAACATCTTCAAGCATCGCCGCCATGCTTAAGTTAAATGGGCCAATTCCAATCCCTGCTATATCATACATAAAAATTCTCCTCGCCTGGTATGCTAACCTCACTTTACCCAAACGAGGACAGAGTTAACCTGATGAACTTTATTGTATGCGCTTACATTTTTTTAAATGGGGATCACTGGGCGGGATCCCTTTTAATGTGCAGAACTTCAATCTCTTTTAGAAAGTCGAATACACGCTCTTCATACTTAATACGGTCCGTCAGAAAGGCCTGGGCATGACCTGCTTTCGGTACGAGATAAAGGCGCTTTTTCCCCTTTTTCTTTTTTCTGAATAAATCCAGCGACATTTGCAGAGGGATAAACGGGTCTTCTTTTCCATGAATGAACAGGATGGGGGTTTCCACTTTTTCCATTTCTGAAATGGGGGATATCTCCCTGAATCCCCATCCATAGCGGAGCTTCGTCACGAAACTCGTCAGCAGAATAAGCGGGGAAAACCGAATCTTAAAGTCCAGAGCAAGCCTCAGGCGCATAAGTGCGGTTAAATCACTGAACGGACAATCGGCGATACAGAACCCCACCCGGCTGTCATCCTTAATATATTGTATAGAGGAGGCGGCACCGAGTGATTCCCCAAGAAGTCCGATAAATGCCTGGCTTCCAAGCCTTTCATACAGGTAGTCAACCCAGGAGCGCAGATCATCTTTCTCGAAAAAACCGAAAGATGTATGATTTCCGCCGCTAAGTCCATGATAGCGGTGGTCACAGAGCAGGACATGGTATCCTCTCTTATGGAACATCTCAACATATTTAAAACTGCCGAACAGCGACCACGTTATGCCGTGAGCAATAATGACAGCCTTTTGGCTGTTTTCCACGGGGAAAAACATGCCGTGAATTTGATAGCCATGCTTTGAATCAATAAAGAGTTCTTCCTTTTCCGTCTGCTCGAAGTGATCTGCATTGATCTCACCGCTTCTTACTCCCATTGCAAAGGTCTCCTTATACTCGACTTTGCGCGGATAGATTATGAGATTGCTAAAGTAAAATGGAATCACAGCAGCAGCCAGAAACAGGATTATTACAGCTGTTATTACCCCAATCCACATCCTGTCCCACCTTCTTTATTTGCAATTTTTATATCCTATTAGCCAACTGAATTATATGTGATGAATGTTAATCCAAATGAAATTTTATGTAAAATTTCCCTAAAAGCTGCACCTATTAAAAATTTACAGCCTTCCAATTCTTATTTATAGTTATCACAAAATAACGGCAAATCTGCTATAACAGATATTCCCGATTTAGCACAGAGTACAAACCAAAATGTCTACTGAAAGAGGGATAAAGATGAAAAGCGATATTCTCATCATTGGAGGCGGCATCAGCGGACTGACCGCTGCGGCATTTCTTGCAGAAAGGGGATTGGACATAACCGTGGCAGAGGCCTCTAATGAATGGGGCGGATGCGCAGGCAAATTTAATCGCGGCTCTTTTCTCTTCCCTGCAGGTGCGACACTCGGAATGGGCTTTGAAGGGGGCGGCATCCATCATCGCCTTTTAGAAAAGCTGCACATACCATTTCCGAATGCCAAGCCTTTAAGCACCGTTATGGGAATTCATACCCCGTCCGGCTACCTGGAATATAAGCAGGACCGTCAGCAGCACCTACACAGCCTCAGTGAGGCCTTTCCGGAGTCTGCTGCCAGGATACGTTCTTTTTATAAAGAGATTTGGAAAATAGGCGCAGAGGTTAAAAAGCTGCTGGGGACACTTCCGGCGCTCCCTCCCTCTGCTTTCATGGATATCGCTGACCTGATGGCATCACTTAAACCCGGCACCCTCACCCTTCTTCCCTATCTTGCAAAAACCGTTGGCCACCTTGTTAAAAAACATGGCTTGCACGGAGACCCGTTTGTTCAATTGCTTGATGCTCAGCTCATTGATTCCATGCAGACCGATTCGGCCGGCTGTTCGGCCATCATGGGCGCCTACGCCCTGACAATCTATCACGAAGGCGCTTTTTACATTGAAGGGGGGCTGAATCAGCTTGGTGAGGCTATGGCCATTTCGGCAGAAAAATATGGGGCTGTACTGAAAAAGCGCACATGGATCAAGTCCGTCCGGAAACACAATGGCCTGTTTGAAGCTGAAGATCAAAAAGGCCGGATTTTGACGGCGGATCATGTCGTTTCGACTGTGCCCGTCCAAAATTTCCTGGAGCTTCTTAATGAACCTCTCATACGTAAGATGGGCAGGCGCTATGTGCAAAAAGGCGAAAAAAAACAGTGGGGAACCATGACCCTTTATCTTGCCATTCGGGAAGAAATCATACCGGAAAATGCCCCGCTTTTCCAGCAGGTGCTGACTGATAAGAATGGTGCCATGGCAGAAGGCGCCCACCTCTTTCTTTCCCTATCCGCCCCCGGTGACCTGATTCGAGCACCAAAAGGCTTCCGCACCCTGAATGTAAGCACCCATACCGACCTTTCGCTATGGGATACAAAGGAAAAGTACGATACCTATAAAAAGACGCTGAGGGACAGGATGATAAGCGGGGTCAAAAAAGCCATCCCCCGAATTGAAGAAGGAATAGAAAAAGAGGAAATCGGGGCACCAAAAGCGTGGGAGCGGTTTACGAAACGAAAAAACGGAATGGTCGGCGGAATTCCCCAAACCCTGGAGCATGCCCTGTTCAACAGCCTCTCCCACCGCACGGGCGTAAAAGGATTATGGGTTTGCGGAGACAGCGTTTTCCCAGGCGCCGGCACCGCAGGCGTCTCAGTCAGCGGCTACCACGTATACCGCTCGATAATGAGAATGATGGGGAAGAAGTATCTGTAGCGGTTCCCCGTTTTGTGGAGGGACGGGCCGACTTTGATCGTTTACGGGCCAACTTCTGTCGAATGCGGGCCAACTTTTGTCGTTTACGGGCCAATTTCCGTCGAATACGGGCCAACTCCTGGCGAATGCGGACCAACTTCTGTCGAATGCGGGCCAATTTCCGTCGAATACGGGCCAACTCCTGGCGAATACGGACCAACTCCTGTCGAATGCGCACCAGCTCCTGTCGAATACGGGCCAACTCCTGTCGAATACGGGCCAGCTCCAATATCCGTTCCACACAAAAAGCCGGCGAGTGATCGCCGGCTTTCCTTTTATACCTGACCCCTCCGTGCAAAATCGACAAACCGGAATTTGTCGAGCCGGTGACGGGATTCGGTGTACTGAAACAAGGTGGTATCTTCCAGATAAACATAGTTCTTGACGACTACGACGTGCGCGTAGTCATACAAATCCAGATAGGCGCGGTCCTCACTTGTGCATTCCTCTACCGTGATTTCCTTCTCGGCATACCCGATTTTAAGGCCGAGCTCGCCCTCCAGGTATTCATAAATGCTATTTTCACAGATTTCCTTTGATAAAAAAGGGACGGTTTTTTTGTCCAGATAATCTTTATCCAGGATGATTTTTTCCCCTGAGATTTCCCTTGAACGGACAACTTTCCAAATATCCGCGTTGTTGCCGCTTGTCAGCTGATTCATGATGGGCTCATCAGCATGGACCAGGGCGAGCTGATGAACCTTGGTGACCGCTTTTGAGCTGAACGTTTTGGCTAATTCTTTAAAGCTCACAAGACCGGATACTGGAAAGCTCATTCGCTGAGTGTCCAGAACGACCGACCCTTTACCTTTTATCTTTTGGATATGGCCGTTTTGGGCAAGCAGGTTAAGCGCTTTGCGGATTGTTTCCCTGGAAGCTTCGTATTTTTCGGATAAGACGTTTTCGGAAGGAAGAACGTCGCCCGGATTCAGGGGGCCCTCTTGAATTGTTTCGAGCAGCTCCTGATACACCACTTGATATTTTGTTTTTGCCATCCTCTTCACCATTTTCTAATTTTTCTGTTTGGTTAGATGATAAACGATGGATTCATATGGCCGCAATGAAATTTTTTCAGCAAAAGCCGGACTGTCCTCATAATTTGTGATCAGCGTTTCTGCTGTGAACCCTTCATACGAAAGACTGGATGGCAGCTCGAACATCGTTTCTTTTCCATAAAAGTTGTTGATGCACAGCAGCTTTTCGTCTTCAGTATTACGGACATAGGCAAAAATGTCAGGATGGTCCTCTAAAATAAGCTGGTAGTCTCCGTCTGTAATTATGTCCTTCTCTTTGCGGAGACGATTCAGCTTTTGATAATGATAAAAAACAGATTCTTTGTCCTTTACCGCAGCTTCGGCATTGATCTCTTCGTAGTTCGCTGCAGCTGGAATCCATGGGGTTCCAGTAGTAAAACCTGCATGCTGTTCTTTGTTCCATTGAACGGGTGTACGGGAATTATCTCTTGATTTACTTTTCAGGATTTCCAGAATTTCTTCCTCACTGCGGCCTTCCTGCAGCATAATCTTGTGCATATTCAAAGATTCTACATCGCGATATTGACTGATATGCTCAAATTTAGGGTTGGTCATTCCGAACTCTTCGCCCTGATAGATGTACGGGGTTCCCTGCATCAAATGGATAACAGTTGCAAGCATTTTAGCTGATTCCGTGCGGTACTCGCCGTCGTTTCCATAGCGGGATACGATTCTTGGCTGGTCATGGTTGCACCAGAATAGAGCATTCCAGCCTCCGCCTGCGTTCATTTTGACCTGCCACTCAGATAAAATGTCTTTAAGCTTTAGAAAATCAAAATCCGCGAGTGCCCATTTTTCTCCGTTCGGATAATCCACCTTCAAATGGTGGAAGTTGAAGGTCATGCTGAGCTCCGTGCCCTCTTCATTCGAATAGCGGATACAGTGGTCAATGGTAGTAGAGGACATCTCTCCAACGGTCATCACGTCATATTTTGAGAATACTTCCCGGTTCATTTCCTGCATGTATTCATGAACCCGGGGACCGTCTGTATAGAAACGGCGGCCGTCTCCAGGAGCGATGGAGCCATCATCATCAGGGAAATCCTGATTTTTCGAGATGAGATTAATGACGTCCAAACGGAACCCATCCACCCCTTTATCAAACCAGAAATTCATCATGCTATACACATCTTTGCGAAGCTTTTCATTCTCCCAGTTCAGATCAGCCTGCGTCACGTCGAATAGATGGAGGTAGTTCTCGCCTGTAGCTTCGTCCAGCTGCCATGCAGATCCTCCGAATTTGGACACCCAGTTTGTCGGTGCGCTTCCATCTTCCTTGGACTCCTTCCAGATGTAATAATCCCGGTAAGGACTGTCTTTTGATTCGGCAGCTTTTTTGAACCATTCGTGCTCTGTGGATGTATGGTTGACTACAATGTCCATAATAATTTTCAAATCCCGCTTATGAGCCTCTTCCAGCAAACGGTCGAAATCCTCCATTGTGCCATATTCGTGGTGAATGCTGTAGTAATCACTTATATCGTATCCATTGTCCTTTTGCGGGGATGAATAGATCGGGGTCAGCCAGACAACGTCCACTCCAAGTTCCTTCAAGTAATCTAGCTTTTCTATGATGCCCTGAATGTCGCCCGTCCCATTTCCTGTCGTATCGTTAAAGCTTTTCGGATAAATCTGATATACGGTCGATTTTTTCCACCACGGATGTTTCATTTGTATGCACCACCATCAGTAAATTTTGTTGTAACCATAAGGTAAGGATGAAAAAAGCGAAAGGGACAATTGCTTGTCCCTTCCGTTTATTTTGCTTTTTTTGCTCTTGCCATGATGTACGTTAACACAAATGGAACCACTAGGGTAATGAGTACACCAATTCCAAATGACAGCCAATATTCTTTATCAATGGAAAGGAACGCAGGCAGCCCGCCTACTCCGATAGAAAAGGCTTTAACGCTGTTAATGCTGATAATAAGACCGCCGATAGCAGATGCGATTATGGCTGCGATGAACGGATAGCGGTATCGCAAGTTTACTCCGAACATCGCAGGCTCCGTTACTCCGAGATAAGCGGAAAGTGCTGCCGTACCGGCCAGTCCTTTTTGTTTCTCATCCTTTGTCACAAGCATCATGGCAAGGGCAGCGGAACCTTGCGCGATATTGGAAAGCGCAAGCATCGGCCATAAAAATGTTCCGCCGGCTGCTGCAAGCTGAAGGTCAACCGCAAGGAACGTATGATGCATCCCGGTGATAACCAGTACAGCATATAACCCGCCGTAAAGCAGTCCGCCTAATGCGGCAAAGTTCGCAAAAAGTGCAATAACGCCATCTGTTAAAAGATTTCCAAGAGCGAACGTCAACGGACCAATCGCAATAAACGAGGCAAAACCGGTAACCAATAGAGTAACAGGCGGTACGATCAGCATTTGAATGCTGTCGGGCACGCGTTTCGTCAGGAACTTTTCAATCACGGCAAGGAGATACGATGCGACTAAAATCGGGAGAACCTGGCCTTGATATCCAATTTTTTCAACGGTCAGACCAAAAATGTTCCATGCCGGTATTTCCTTCGTGTCCCCGTAAGCATAAGCACTAAGCAGGTCAGGGTGAACTAGCATTAAACCCAGGACAATACCAAGAAGAGGACTGCCCCCAAACCTTTTTACTGCCGACCACCCGATTAAAGCCGGCAAAAAGGTAAAGGCGGTATTGGCTATTAAGCTGATAATGCTTGCAAGATCCGCCCATTGCGGATAGACCACAATCAGCGGGTCATCAAAGAAAATCCCTTTTCCGGTAAGCAAGTTATTAATCCCAAGCAGCAAACCTGCGGTTACGATTGCAGGCAGGATCGGAATGAAAATGTCTGCCAGCATTTTGACAGCTCTCTGAAGCGGATTTAAATTTTTTTCAGAAGCTGTCTTCACCTCTTCTTTGGACGCTTCGCCAATGCCTGTTTGTTCAGCCATTTCGCTGTATACCTTATTAACCGTTCCCTGTCCGATGACGACCTGAAATTGTCCATTCGTTGAAAAAGATCCTTTAACGACATCGATACTTTCTAATTTTTCTTTATCTACTTTACTCTCATCCTTCAGAGCAAAGCGCAGCCTTGTTACACAGTGTGTGGCAGCTGAAATGTTTTCCTTGCCGCCGATTGCCTCAACAATCTCCTTTGCAGATTGCTTATGGTTGCTCATACCTTTCCCTCCCGTAATCGTTTTCAATATATGAGTTCTTTATCCATAGAGTGAGCTTTTAGCAGGATATTAATCCGCTTACATTCTTATTGTAACCTGTATGTACAAGTTACAATTTCATTATAAACATGTCTGTACACGTTTTCAAGAAAAATGCAAAAAAAATAAGCAGTTCACTGTCTGCTTATTTTTCCCCTGGATACAGCTGCTCATGCTCTGGTTCAAGATGAATGAGCACTTCCATCTTCTCGAATTGGCTGTGAATGTCCGCTTCAATCCGGTCGCAAAGCTCATGCGCCGATTCTATACTCATTCCGGACGGCACGACGAGGTGGAAATCCACATAATTTTCCGGACCGGCCTGACGTGTTCTGAAATCATGAAATTCAATATACTGATCGCTGTAAGAATTCACAATACGGATAACCTGCTGCTCATCCTCTGCAGAAAGCCGGGCATCCAGAAGCGGCGGAAAGGATTCTCTCATCAGTTTAAAGGCCTCGGTCATAATGTAAATAGCAAGGACAATTCCGATAAGCGGATCGAGGAAATACCAATCTGTCAGACTTACTAGCAGCAAGCTCACCGCAACTCCGAGTGATGTATACACATCCGTGAGCAAATGCAGCGCGTTGGATTTCATTGCTACTGAATTCGTTTTTTTCGCTATATTCCCTACAACCCTTGAAACCACGAGATTAATTGCAGCACCCAGGACCATAACCCCGATTCCAAGAAGAGGAAGATGAACAGGCTCTGGGTGTAACAGCTTGTGTACACATTCATAAATGATCCAGATGCCTGCGACGAAAATGAGCAGCGTTTCAATCGTGCCTGATACATTCTCTACCTTCCCATGTCCATAAGGGTGTTCTTTATCGGCAGGCCGGTTTGACAGCCTGACAGAAAAAAAGGCAATGAGTGAGGCGAGAAGGTCCAGGGACGAATGTATGGCTTCAGAGAGAACCGCTACTGACCCTGTAACGATTCCGACCGCTATTTTTAAAAGAACAATAAATGAATTGCTGATTACAGAAAGAAAAGCAATTTTAGGTGCATTCATCAAGTGACCTCCGTTTTTAATCCTGCTTTATCCTACCAGATCAAATTCGTGTGGGTCTACAGCAACCTTTTTTGAAGGTTACACGAATATGGGAGGTGTGTAAAAAAGTTTTCTGCAGCCAATATTAATGGGTTGTTACAATTTGTAAGATTTCTTAGCATAAAAAATCATACGGATGATGAGGAGGAGACTTTGGATAAATGAGTTTTGGAGCGGATCTGATCCAGTCTCTGACCGCCATCGCTGCTGCTATCGCATCGATTGAATGGGCAGATTCGGCTGCCTCTTCCGGAATCCCGTAAATGCTTTGCCGGGCGAACCAATTTACAACATAGGTTCTTGATTCAGCAGCGTTTTTATACAGGAGTCCGTGCTCTTTTTCACCGTCGTTTAGTCTTGTGAGTAAAGCTGAGCCCGGATGAACCTCAGCCATTTTAAGATTGGTCCCCATCCCCTCCAAAAGAGAAGCTACTTTCAGCCCCCTCACCGTCAAATACACCATCCTGGTCAATGTGGGCGGCATGATGGAGCTGGAGCGCAAACCATGCCTGGCCATTTCTTTCCTGAACCATTTATCAGAAGGCCTGTCCCCTCCGCCGTCATTATATGAAAGCGGAGCATCCAATCCGACAGCGAGTGAAGAACCATCCGTCTTTTCTGCAAGCTCTAAAATATTTGCATCACTCAAACCAGTTTGCAGCTCTTCAAGATGCATGGTTTCCCCCTCCAGCCTGAAAAGGGCGGCGGCTGTATCCTTATGGTTTGATGGACCGGACAAATCAACCCCCATAATAAACATTTTCTGCACCTCCTAATTCGACATGTTTCCCGTGGAACAACCTAAAAAATTCAAATTGTGCGTCCTTTCGCCGGAGGGCGGATCTGCCCGATAAAAAAGACAGATGCACTTAGCGCAATCTGCCTGGTTGGCCCTTTAACCGGCGTTCTATCTTTTGTTTGTAAAGTGCTGATGCAGGTGAAGAGAAAGCATTCCGTTTTTCAAGCAATTTTTCCAGTTCATATTCACGCTTAGAACGTCTTGCTGAAAGCTTTTCCCGCTCTTCGTTATCAGAGGAATTCTTCATGAGGTCATCTATGGTCATAAGTTCCTTCTTCAAATCCGTTTCCGAGAGCATGCCTGCGTTTTTCAGCATTTTGTATGCCATGCGAAGGTTTTCAGGCACACTTGAAAGGTCCTCTAAAACCAGCGGCTTTCCCAATCCATTCAGGTTCTGAAACTCCCCATCTTTAATCGCTCTTTTAATTTTATCCTCGGAAACAATTGCAGAAAAATCCATCCCCAGCTCTCCCCTCTGTTACCTTATTTCATTTATATAATCAGGGTAATCTGTAATCATCCCATCGACTTCCATCTTTTTTAGAAAAGACACTGCCTCTCTGTTTCTTACTGTATAGGGTGTCGTTTTCATTCCAAGAGCGTGGATTTTTTGAACAAGGGCGCGCGAAACCAGCTTTTTGCTGGGATTAAGAAAATGTGCATATTCAGATATATCCCTAAGCATCGCGGAAGAAATTCCAAGCGGACGGAATTTCATCAGGACTCCTATTTTTACATCGGGCAAAATCCGGTGCATGTTCTTCATCGACTCCTGCTCGAAAGACTGGACTACCTTGTCTGCAAGGGGATATTTCGCTAACTCAGCCGCTGTCTGCTGCTCGATCCCCGGATACAAAGAGGGACTTTTCAGTTCAATCAGCATACCAGCCTTCCCGTTGTACCGGTCGAGCACCTGTGAAAAAGTCAAAATGCGCTCCCCTTTAAATTCAGGTGAAAACCAGCTGCCCGCATCCAGTTTTAACAGCTCCGCTGCCTTCCTGTCACGGACCTCACCGCTTCCGTCAGTCGTCCTCTCCACGTTCGTATCATGAATTACGACCAGCACGCCGTCTCTGGAACGCTGCACATCAAAATCTAAATAATCGGCTCCCATTTTTATTCCTAAATCAAAGGATGCTTTCGTATTTTCCGGCGCATACCCTGACGCTCCCCGGTGAGCAATATTCAGCATTCCCGGTACCCCCTCCCATAGGGTTTCTAAGCCATTACAGGACCTGGATTGAACAGACCGGTGCCTGTATCAGCCTGTCCTGCTCTATTTTCATCATAAGATGAATAAGTCGAATAATCAATTCTGTGCGGGTTTACCAACCGATTGCTAAGCTTCCTGCCCGCTGCATATATCAGCCTAAGCGGCTGCGCCCATTCTTCAGCCGTCATATTTCTTATGAGCTTGCCATATGAATTTATAAACTGGCATTGAAGGGGGACAAGTTAGTGAGTATGGAGGAAAAAGCAGCCCGGTACCGGAAGATTTCTTTGCAGATTAAGGAGCTTGAGTCAGAGCAAAACCAGCTTAAAGAAGAGCTGAACGCTTATTTAGATGGCCGTTTCGGGGAAAATCAGAAGGGTAAAATGGAATTGGGAGAGTACGTGGTCCAGCGGCAGATCCGGTCTCTTGAAACCTATGCAGAGGATACCCTCATTGCCAGATTGGAAGCATTGAAGCTTGAAGACTGTATTCGAACAGTGAAGAAGCCGGATAAAGACAAAATCGAGGCTGCCTTAACCCTTGGGCTGGTGTCAGGGGATGACCTTAAAGATTGTATTAAACAAAAAATGTCTAAAGTGCTGATTATTAAAGAAAAATAGGTTTCCTGCCGGGTCTTACGAAGATCCGGCATTTTCGTATACATAAATTATTTTTGAAGGACTTTTCCGGTCTATTTTTCCAGTGTGCCGTGAGTCTTTGTCCTTAAATATGTTTTCAATATAAATCTTTTGGTTTGAATTTCTTCTGATTTGGTTATTTAAACAGTACGCTTTGAGCGAGATTAACTTGAACAGAAGGAGAGAACAACATGAGTGCAGGGAATCTCTGGTTTACACTTTTAACTTGTGCTTTATTTATGGGAATTGTTGCTTGGATTTCATATAAAAAATCCAAAGACAATGTAGGGGATTCCAACGGATATTTTCTTGCCGGAAGAGGCTTGAACGGAACATTCATTGCTGGTTCACTCTTGCTCACGAATTTGTCTGCCGAACAGCTCGTCGGATTGAACGGACAGGCTTACCGCACAAATTTAACGAATATGGCCTGGGAGGTTACAGCTGCCATCCCCATTATTATAATGGCGCTTTACCTATTGCCTAAATACCTGGGCGGAAACTTCACGACCCTTCCCGAATTTTTGAGTAAACGCTTTGATGAAGGCGTTCGATTGTATACAGTTATTTTATTTATGCTCGGCTACATATTGGTTACGAGTCCATCCATGCTTTATTCAGGCGCAATTGCTGTTCTTAAGCTGTTTGATGTTCCAGCCATTTTCGGCATCAGCTATGAACAATCCATCTGGGTGATTGTATGGGGGATTGGGATCATAGGAGCCGTTTATGCGATCTTCGGAGGACTGAAGGCGGTAGCAATCTCGGATACTCTGAACGGAATCGGATTGCTGGTTATCGGTGCCCTCGTCCCAATACTGGGTTTCATCGCACTTGGAGGCGGAAACTTTCTTGACGGCATCAAAGAAATCTCTACGAACCATTCAGAGAAATTGAACGCAATCGGCGGTCCGGAAGATTCAGTGCCATTTGGTACGATTTTTACCGGGATGATCATTGCCAACCTATTCTACTGGGCCTCTAATCAGTACGTCATTCAGCGTACGCTTGGAGCTCAAAACCTGGCTGAAGGGCAAAAAGGAGTAATCATCTCTGGGTTTTATAAGCTTCTGATTCCTCTTTTCATGATGGTACCGGGTGTCATTGTGTTCCATCAGTATGGAAATTCGCTCGAGTCTGTTGACCTTGCTTATCCTACCCTGATTGCAGAGGTACTGCCTACATGGCTTTCCGGTATTTTCCTTGCCGTCCTGCTTGGTGCAGTATTCAGTTCTTTTAACTCTCTATTAAACAGTGCGGCTACGATGCTTGCCCTTGATGTTTATAAAGCCCGTTTCAACCCGAAGGTCAGCGATAAAAAGCTCATCATGGTAAGCCAGTGGTTTGGTACATTCCTTGCACTTGTTACACTGTTTATCGCACCGCTTTTAATGTACGCACCAAACGGACTTTGGGATTTAATCCGTAAATTCACCGGATTTTTCAACGTTCCGATTATCGCTATTGTCTTAATCGGTGTTCTTACAAAATATGTGCCGGCTATCGCATGTAAAGTCATTATCGTCTTTCACGTCATTGCCTATTACATGCTCATCTGGGGAACCGATCAGCTATTCGGCTTTAAATGGGATATCAATTTCATTTACATCTATGCCGTCCTGTTTGCAGCAGAAGTAGCGATCATGCTTATGTTTGGTGTCTGGAAGCCAAGATCCACCCCATATGAATTTAAATCAAGGTCCGCTGTAGACATGGTGCCCTGGAAATATGCACTTTCTACATCCACCTTACTGATTGCTCTCGTTGTGATGACATACATTGTCTTCTCACCGCTTGGCCTGGCTTATGAACAAGCGATTGTGTCTCCTTACTTCTGGCCATCCATGTTTGGAGTAGCCGCCCTTGCCGTCTTCTTTATGGTCTGGTCAGTGAAGTTCTGGAATTCCCGCTATGCAGATTATGTGGCCAAGCAGCAGATGAACATTAAGGATATAAAAAAGAGAGCAAGGCTTGTACCGAAAGTAGAAACAAACTTTGTTAAATATAGAAAACAGGAAGTTTAATGCGTACCCCTTCTGTTCACTAATGCAGAAGGGGGTTTTTTATGAGTTCCTATCCCATGAATTTCTCCTCATTCAAAAAACTCCATATGCTCTTTTTCCTCTCTATAATAATCCAGCCGGTCCTGAAGAGTGCCCGTATGAAATTCAAATTTATGACCATCCGGATCTGTAAAATAGATGGATGTTTTATCTCTTTCATCTCTCGTTCTCCCCGAGAGAATCGTGACACCGAGTTGTTTAAGCTTCTCAAGCATGTTTTCTGCATCTTTTTCTTCTATTGAAAAGGCTGTATGGGTATAGGACAGATGAATGTCTGACCTTGGAATATTTTTTTCTTCATTGAGAGCGAGCCAGATCCCGTTCAAATCGAAATAGGCAGTTGTTTTTCCTTTCATCAATAGCTTTGCGTTTAATACGTTTTCATAGAAAGATATCGATCTCTTCAGATCTGAAACGGAATAAAGCAAATGATTGATTCCCGAAATCTTCATGTCCTTCCCCCTTTTACTTGCAGCATAATTTATTTCTATATAACCGTTCATGTTCCCTTCTTTTCAGGTTATGATTAGGGAGTGACTTTACAGGAATTGGGGATAAGGCCATGAAGATTAAAGAATGGGATTTTAACTTAAAGGTACGGCTTTTCGGGGAAGCGATGATGAATCTTACATTTTGGATGTTCTTTCCTTTCCTTGCTATATATTTTTCTGACGAATTCGGCAAGGAGATGGCCGGACTGTTTTTAATAGCGGCACAGGTATTCTCCGTTTTCGCTAACCTTCTTGGCGGATACAGCGCTGACCGTTTCGGGCGGAAGAAGATGATGGTCCTGTCGGCAGCCGGCCAGGGTATTTCCTTTATCGTTTTTGGAATTGCCGTGGCTCCCGCTGTAGATCTGCCATCACTTGCTTTCGTTTGTTTTGCGCTTGCAGGGGTATTCGGTGCTCTGTACTGGCCTGCGAGTCAGGCTATGATTGCAGACGTCGTCGCTGAGAAAGACCGTAGCGACGTGTTCGCCGTTTTCTATACGTCTCTGAATATAGCGGTTGTGCTTGGACCGATACTTGGAAGCATTTTTTATGTCCATTATAAGGTGCAGCTTCTGGTTGTGGCCGGGCTTGTCTGTTTTCTTGCATCTTTCATCCTGCAGAGGTGGACAAGGGAAACGGCGCCGCTTGTTCTTTCGACTTCTGCAGATCCGGAAAAGTTAAAATGGTATAAAGCGGTCAGCGGGCAAATGAAAGACTATGGAATCATCTTCCGCGACCGCACGTTCCTCCTCTATATCCTGGCGGGAATACTCGCGGCACAGACGTTCATGCAGCTGGATTTGCTCTTTCCTGTTTACATTAAGGAAGTCATCGAAAAGGAGACACTCTTTACCCTTTCGGATTGGACCTTATCTGTGAACGGTGAACAGTCTTTTGGAATGGTTCTGTCTGAAAACGGTCTGCTTGTCGCAGTATTCACCATCTCCATTACCCGGTGGATGACCAAATACAGAGAACGGAACGTTTTTATCCTTTCCTCCATTTTTTATGCCTTTTCCATCCTTTGGTTCGGTCAAATGGCGAGTACAGCCGGTTTTCTCGGTGCAATGGCGCTCTTCACATTTGCTGAGCTGATGACTGCAGGGCTTCAGCAGAGCTTTATTTCAAAAATGGCCCCTGAAGCCATGCGCGGACAGTATTTTGCTGCGGCGAGCCTCCGGTTTACAATCGGAAGAACGATCGCACCTATTTCTATACCGATGACTGTCTGGTTCGGATTTGACCTGACCTTTTTCATCCTCTGCCTGCTTGCGCTGCTGAGCGCCGCTCTATATTATGTCATGTTCCAGCGGTATGACGGCCCATCCGTAAATAGAGCAAAAGTAAGGGCATAGGCTATTAACCGGAACATTGGCATTCTCCTCCATTCTTATATATAGTAGAACGTGAGAAGATATACGGGAGGCTGTTCATTATGCTAAACGAATGGTTTAAGAAAGGCTTAACGAAAGAAGCCTATATTCAAAGAATGAGTGTGCATAAGGAAAACCTGCTTCATATCTACAACAGCTTTCAAATGAAAGAAGAAGACCGAGTGTTTCTGCAGACTCTTCAACAGGAAAACCTTCGTGCAATTATACTGACAGCTGACTGGTGCGGCGATGCGATGATGAACTTGCCGATTCTCATGAGGCTTTCCGGAGAGGCACTTATTGAAACACGCTACCTGAACAGGGACGATAATCTGGAGCTTATGGATCACTATTTAACAAACGGGACAGCCCGCTCTATCCCAATCGTTATTTTGATTAATGAAAATGGAGAAGAGACAGCAAGATGGGGACCGCGTACGGAAACTGTCCAGAATTGGGTAGATGAACAAAAGCAATACCTTCCGGACAAAGAAGCTCCGGAATTTAAAGAATTATTCGCTGTCTTCGCTGAAAATGTATCCAGGCGTTTTACTTCTGACACTGAATTTTGGGCAGACGTTAAAAATGATGTCATTGAAACCATAAAGAATCGCATTCAATAAGGAGGCGGTATCCGTGAAAACGAAACTGCTGGTGCATGGTCATGTTCAAGGAGTCGGTTTCAGGTATTATGCACAGACGAAGGCTATTCAAAGGAATATTAAAGGCTGGGCCAAAAACATGGACAATGGTTCCGTTGAAATTGTGGCAGCCGGCGAAAACCAGCAAGTGGAAGCATTCATTGGTGAAATGGAAAAAGGGAGTCCGCTGGCGAAGGTAGAAGAGATTGAGCAGATTGAATACGAAACGGAAGAAGCGTTCAGCGCATTTGATATTAAATACTAGACGAAAGACTGGTCTGCTATCCTATACATGATAGCAGACCAGTCTTTATTTGGAATAATAAGGAATTATACCCTTCCTTCATTTTCGAAAAATGTGTAGGATGAAATAGGTGCATGTGTTTACTAATCTCCTGCACAGGGTAATTACTATCGGGTTGGATTTATTAAGAAGCCGGGCAGCATGCTGTTGACTAGGAGCCGAAAAAACAGTAAAGTGTTAAAGTTGATTTCATTTTTGTAAATTATGAATGGATTCAGCTGATGCTCTGTAAAAAAACTGTAAGGTTTTCATGTATTTTTTGTTGAGATTTGGTTAAGAATTGGCTGAAGGGGTTTCGTTCGCAGGATTTAAAGATATATATTAGGAAATAAGATTAAAAATTAACTGTTATTGGGAATTTTTAGTTCTTATTCATGTGAATGCAATTCTTCACCTTATGCCTGAACGATTGAGGCAAGGTAAGAAAGAGGAGACTCATGATCAAATTAAAATTAGAGAATCTATTAGCATGGATTAAAGCTTACCATTTAGAGATTGGCGTTGGGCTTTGCTTCCTTCTCCCGCCGGTCGGAATTTTATGGCTTGTTGTTATTGGCTGGAATCACTTGAATCACGTTGTGTACAGGAGAGCTCCTTTTACACTGAATCTGACTTCATTCTTTTTCCTCTGCCTCCTTGTTTCATCAGCGGGAGCGAGCATCGTTCAGCAAAATGGAACTTATTTGCTGATTGTTGCACTGATTGCCGGATATTTAGGATTGTATCTATATATTAAAGAAACCTTAACGCTGGCGTTGTTTCAGCGATATAAACGAATCGTAATTGCAGGCGGGTTCTATTTATTCCTGTCGGGTCTTATGCTAAAGGAACACCCGGTAAACGGTCTGCTCGCCTTTTTAACCGGAACCCAGTTTATTGGCGGCTCGGCAGATAACAGTGAAGCCAGGCTGTTCGGAAGTGCGTACAATCCGAATTTCACCGCCTTCCTGCTGCTGCTGACCTTTGCTTTCGTGATCACCAGCATGCTCGGCCATATGAAAAACAAGGAACATCAGCTGCTCCTTTATCAAATTCCATTAATTCTCGTCATTGCTGCAGCGATCTTCCAAACAGGCTCACGTTCCGGAGTTGCAACGATGTTTATTATGACTTTGTTTTTGGTCATTAAACTTAACCCAAAGCTTGGAATAACCTGTTTAGGAATGCTTTTCGCAGTGAGAGATCAGCTGATTGCCCTCATTCCCCGGACTGAAGTAATCGACCACTCTGCTCTGGCCAGAAAAGAAATATGGCTGAACAGTTTAAGCATCTGGAAGGATAACACTTATTTTGGGACAACACCTCTTGGATTCTATGACTCCTACCTTGAGCTATCAGGGAAAGGTGTACCGCATGCCCATAATATGTTTCTGGCCTTTTTTGCCGAATACGGCACCATTGGAGGCTTAGCATTCCTGCTGCTGGCTGCCGGAATTGCCTTTAAATTTTGCTGCCTGTATTTTATGGAATCTAAAAGAAAACAGCTATTAAACCTATTTATGATTTCCATTCCGATTATTTTCCTTACCGGAATCCTGGATCATCCGCTCGTTTCACCACAAACGGCACTCATTGCCGTCATTCTTCTGGCAAGCTGGGACCGCTACACAGAGCCGGTTCATGTTCTGCAGAAATCGGTTGCCTACATCAAACGGGCATATCTGCGAATCAGCCTGCAGACCGATAATTCACACAACGTATCGAAGACCCAGAAGAATAAAAGCAAATATTAAAAAAAGCTTGCCGCTCTAAGTCGGCAAGTTTTTTTAGTTCCTTCAGGCTTTAATAACACGAGTAAGAGGGCCATACTCTGCAGGCAGGTCAGTTCTGCGCTGCGGCAGGACGCCGCGTCTTTAGCAGAACTTCCTTCGCAAGGCGCCTCTGCTTTTCTTTTTGTCCAGCTCCGGCGCCTAGCCCCTCGAGGTCATAAGCCTCTTCCCCTGCGAAAGGAAAAACACCTTTCTTCGGAGGCCTGCAGGAGGCAGGTCAGTTCTGCGTTGCGGCAGGACGCCGCGTCTTTAGCAGAACTTCCTCCGCAAGGCGCCTCCGCTTTTCTTTTTGTCCAGCTCCGGCGCCTAGCCCCTCGAGGTCATAAGCCTCTTCCCCTGCGAAAGGAAAAACACCTTTCTTCGGTGAAGATTCTTATGCTTGTCGGGGCTGAGCAAGGCGCCTCCGCTTTTCTATTAATAAGGGCTTTTTTGGTAAAAGTAGTTTGGTGTTTTAATTTCATTGTTGTAGTTTTTATGAAAAATATGTGTTGTTGCCGGAGATACAGGCGGGATGAGCCAGGTCCAGTCCCCTGTTACTTCTCTGCCGCTGCTCTCCTCTCTCTCCTCGAACCTTTTAAACTGCGAAGCGGCTGTGTGGTGATCAACGATGCTGACGCCTGCTTCTTTAAAGGAGTGCAGCACAGCTGCATTGAGTTCAACGAGAGCCCGGTCTTTCCAAAGTGTAGAATTAAGCTCTGTGCTGAGCCCCATTATCGATGCCACTTTCGGCAGCATATTGTACCGTCCCTCATCTGCCAGGTTTCTGGCTCCGATTTCTGTTCCCATATACCAGCCGTTAAAAGGAGCGGCTCCATATACAATCCCTCCAATTTCAAGGCTCATATCCGATATGATTGGAACCCCGTACCATTTCAAATACAGATCTTCAATCGCCGGAATTTCGGGGTGCCGTATGGGAACTTCCATAATTAGTGATTCCGGGATGGAGAACATTTTTGGTTTCCCTCCGCCTGCGGAGATGACTAGCGGAAGAACCTCAAAATCTGTTTCCTTCCCTTCCCAGCCGAGCTTTTGGCAAACCTTTGTAAATGGAATGGAGGCCGGGTCTCCGATTCTCCCGCCTGCCTTTTCATATCCTGCATAGCGGATCAGCTGATGATTCCAGATTCGGATTCTGTCATGCTCCTTTATTTTTTGCTTGAAGATGGTGATGACAGGTCTGATTTTACCGCCGTTGGAAGCATATTCGATATGGCGGAAGAGTGCTTCTGCCACTTGCTCCTCTGTCTCAAGGCTGCGCTCATCTATAACATGGAGGGATTGCCAAAAAAGCCGGCCTATGCAGCGGTTACTGTTTCGCCATGCCATCCTCGCTCCATATTCCAGTTCTTCCTCAGTGTGTTCATACTCTCCCGTTTTCACAATTTCTTCTTTTATACTGATCAGCCGATTCTCAATTTTATCTTGTTTCTCCAGTTCGTTATAACTGTTATAAATGAATTCCTTTGCCTTCAGGAACAGGTCATTTGCTTCTGTCACAGCTGTCCTCCTATAAGTCATACTAGACTTTTAACCACTTTAACAATAGTAGAAATGATTCACAATGTCCAACAGAACAATCAGGAAAAATCATCCATAAACCTTAGAGGACGGAGCATTCACCCGTTTTACCTCTCCGCATATCGGGTAATTTCGAGAGTGTAACTAAAAAGGAGGCTTTCGAACCATGAGTAATCAGATTACCTATACAAAACATTATATAAACGGTGAATGGGTTGAGGGATCCAGCGAAAAAACAATCCAAAATCAAAATCCATATACTGGAGACCTTCTTCTTGAAATTCGTTCAGCTGATAAGAATGACCTCGACCGGGCCTATACAGCTGCAAAAGATGCCCAGAAGGATTGGGCTGCAACCCTGCCGGGGGAACGTCGTGCAGTTCTTGAGAAGGTCGCACAGCAGCTGAATGACCGCAAAGAGGAAATTATTGACTGGCTTATAAAAGAGTCAGGCAGTACTCGGGTAAAAGCAGAGGCTGAATGGTCTGCAACATTAAATATCGTGAAGGAATCCGCAAGCTTCCCGTACCGGATGGAAGGCAAAATCCTTCCTTCTAATATCCCCGGAAAAGAGAACAGGGTCTACCGCTCACCTAAAGGTGTTGTAGGTGTAATCGGACCGTGGAATTTCCCGCTGCATCTGGCTATGAGATCTGTGGCGCCCGCTCTTGCTGCAGGAAATACGGTTGTTTTGAAGCCATCTTCGGATACTCTTGTTACCTCCGGATTTTTGCTTGCTGATTTATTTGAAAAAGCAGAGCTTCCAAAAGGCGTTTTGAATGTGGTTGCGGGCAGGGGCTCTGAAATTGGTGATGAATTTGTCCTTCATCCGATTCCTAAAGTAATTTCCTTTACAGGTTCAACCGAGGTTGGGCAGCACATTGCTGAGCTCGCAGGGAAGGGCTTGAAGGAAACTGCTCTTGAACTGGGCGGAAACAACGTGATGGTTGTATTGGAGGATGCCGATCTTGATCAGGCGGTGGACGCAGCAATTTTCGGGAAATTCCTTCATCAAGGGCAAATATGCATGGCTCTTAACCGGATCATTGCGGTAGAAGAGATTTATGATGAATTCGCGGAAAAATTTGCAGAGAAAGCCAAAAAGCTTGCTGCAGGAAATCCCGAAGAAGCAAAAACAGCTGTTGGACCATTAATAAACGAGGAAGCATTAGTACGCATACAGAAGGATGTCGAAAAAAGCATTGAGATGGGAGCGAAGACGCTTGTTTCCGGAAAAACAAATGGAAATGTTCTTCACCCAATCGTTCTCGGAGAAGTAACAAGTGATATGCCGATTGCTAAAAATGAAATTTTTGGCCCTGTCGCACCGCTACTTAGAGCAAAAGACGAAGCCGAAGCTATCGAGATTGCCAATAACTCTCCATATGGCTTAAGCGGTTCTGTTTTCTCAGGTGACCTGCACCGCGGTGTGCAAGTTGCAAAAGAAATTGAAACCGGTATGATTCACGTGAACGACCAATCTGTAAATGATGAAGCCCATGTTGCCTTCGGAGGCGAAAAGCACTCCGGCATCGGCCGTTTTGGCGGCGAATGGGCGATTGAGAAATTCACGACGGTTAAATGGATCGGGGTCATGGAAAAACCAAGAGAATTTCCATTCTGATCAACCGAGCCGCTTGATTCCCTAACCTTACCGGATGAGGAAAGCGATGCATGACTTCTACACGGGGAATGCATTATAGCCAATCCATCCCCTTTACCCAGTAAATGTGCTCTAAGCTATTAGCTTAGAGCACATTTTTATTTTCTGTCTTATTTAGGGTCTGATCGGCTGGCAGGGCTGGCAGGCAGGGTGTGCCCGGGCGCTTTCCACTGATGGCGGAAGCAAAACTGCCTCCGGCCCCCACTCTGCTAAAGCACTAAACCTCCGTCCCCGTTCAGAGCAAAGCCTTGCCGTATAAGAGATTCCAGAGTATCCTCTCTGTCCCCGAAAAGAAGAAAAATCGGGGACGGAGGATTCCTCCGTCCCCAATTATGTTAACTAGCCATCATCTGTCACCAAAACAGCAGAAGCGTTGGGGGAGTAAGGATCATTCTTTTCTGCCTCCGGCCCCTAATGCTTTACCGCAACGGGGGTCGGAGGCACCAAGCAACGCATTTCGTAGCGCCTCCCCCTCTCATACCTCAGGTCGGAGCCGCCACCGCTGAGAAACAGCGCCCCGGCTGCTGACCGAAACCCGGAAGCATCCGAGGCGCACTTGTTAAATCAGCCTCTTAAAGCTTCTTTAACCGTTCAGCCAGCGCTTCAGCAGCCGCTTTTCCTGAAAGAAATGCGCTTTCAAACCTTGTTCTTCCAGCCGGGTCATCTTGGTGCAGAAAAGCATCTCCGGCAATCAGCAAAGGATGCTTGTTTTCAAGCTCGATAAAAGGCTGGTAAATGGGGCGAACCGCTTCCGCAAATCTCCACCTCTTCAGCTGAACCGCTGCAATGTTCTCAGGATGGACGAAGGGTTCCGCCCGTTTAAGGATCTCTGCTATCACCTCTTCTGAAGGCTGGTCGTACCAGTTACGAGACCACTCCCCAGTCATATAAATACTGGCAATCGGCTCAGCAGAAATTCCTTTAAGTGAATGATCCGCTATTCTTTCCAGTCCATCCGGAAGGCTTTGGTCAATATGGCCTTCGTCTCCTATAATAAGTGATTCCTTTAAGGTTACCAGCGCTACAAAGCTTGGATTAAATTTTATGCTTTTTAACCTGTCTCCAGGATCCACCCCGCTTTCCTCCAGCAGCTCGATAGCCTGGGGCGCAGGAGTGGTCATAATCAATGCTTCTGACCGGATTTTCCCGCCTTCCTCAGTAACCAGCACATACCCATTTTCAGCTTCCTGAATACGGATCACCTTTGTTTCGGTTTTCACATCGAATTGTTCTGCGAGCTTTTTGGCGAGACTGTTCATCCCTTCAACCCCTGTGTATCTTGGATATGGGTCCCCGAACCACTTTTTAATCCAGCCTTGCTCAAGCCATAGGGCGGCCTCTTCCTTCAAAGCCTCTGTACGGACCGTGAAAAATTGGGCCCCATGATCTGCCTTGCCTTTTCCGATTCTTCTCGTAGCAAGCCGCCCGCCTGCACTCCGTCCCTTGTCCAGCAGCAAAACATCAGAAAATCCTTGTTCTTTTAACACCTTTGCAGCCGTCAGCCCAGACAGCCCTGCTCCAATAATCACGATTCTCAAACGTCATCCCTCCCTGCTTCCACTTTACCGTTAAAAGCCCGGAGCGGCCAAATTGAATAGGCTCCGAAAAGGTGTATTCTTTGAAGAAGTAAGCGCATGATGATAGGGTAGAAATAGTAGAAGCATATTTTAAGGAGGAATGAGACATGGAAACAACCACTCAAAAACAAATTGAGCTAGCTCAGCGTCCGAATGGAATGCCTGACAAGGATACGTTTCGATTTACAGAGGCAAGCGTGCCGGAACCAAACCAGGGTGAAGTCCTGATCCGCACCCTGTACTTATCAGTGGATCCATACATGAGAGGCCGTATGCAGGATACGAAATCGTATGTTGAACCATTCCCTTTAAATGAGGTCATTCATGGCGGCGCTGTCGGTGAAGTTGTTCAGTCCAAGGCAGACGGCTTCAGCCGCGGCGATACCGTAGTCGGAATGCTGGGCTGGCAGGAGTATTCAGCTGTACCGGCTAAGGCTATTCGTAAAATCGACCCTGATATCGCTCCTGTTACAACTGCCCTGGGAGTGCTCGGCATGCCGGGTCTTACAGCATACTTCGGTCTGCTTCACATCGGCCAGCCTCAGGAAGGCGAGACTGTTGTTGTATCCGGTGCAGCAGGGGCAGTCGGTTCCATTGTTGGACAAATTGCAAAAATTAAAGGAGCACGAGTGGTAGGAATTGCGGGTACAGATGAGAAAACGCAATACCTGAAAGAACTCGGCTTTGATGAAACCATCAACTACAAAACCGATCATGTCGAGCAGGCACTTGAAAAAGCTTGCCCGCATGGAATTGATGTGTATTTTGATAACGTCGGCGGTGAAATTTCGGATGCTGTCTACAGCCAGCTGAATAAATTTGCCCGCGTGCCGATTTGCGGAGCCATTTCTTCTTACAATAAAGCAGGCGAAGATTTGGGCCCCCGGGTTCAAACGAAGCTGATCAGGTCAAGTGCGCTGATGAAAGGCTTTGTTGTAGGAGATTATTCTGACCGGTTTGAAGAAGGCTCACGTCAGCTTGGAGCATGGGTTCAAAATGGAAGCCTGAAATACGAGGAAACCATTGTAGAAGGATTTGAAAATATTCCCGAGGCATTTCTTGGGTTATTTAAAGGCTCCAATCTAGGTAAACAGCTGGTTAAGGTCGCGGACCCGCTTTACGCAAACCTATAATTCGTCCAACCCCCTTTACGCATTCATGCTAAAGGGGGTTTTTTAACTGTGGCGGTCAAATTCTTTATTTCCCCGAGCACCGGCATCGCTTCCATTTCCGCTTGCGTTACTCTGCTCCAAACGATTCCCGTTGGCTTCGCCACAGTTGAACCCGTCTTGCTTATACCTGATTCTGTGGCGATCCAGTCTGCGGTCAAGTCAAATTCTTCAACCGGAATAGGATCCTCCACTATCTGTCTGCTGTGGACGGTGGTGATGACGGGAACTTCCCGATTGCCCAGCTCCCGGATGATTGCATATTCCCTGTCGGCATATCCCTCTCCTTTGCCAAGACGCCTGCCGTCCTGCGTCATCGCAACCGAACCAACCACAATCAGGTCAATGGGCGGCAATTCGGATAGGGGAAGAAGCTGGCCGTATTCTTTTATATGACTCAGGCTTGCAGCTCTCCTTTCCTCTCCGGCAGGCACCCATTCCGGCTTTACCTGGATGAAACCTGCTTTCAATCTCGGGGTTGGGACGAGAAGAATTTTCCCGTCCTTCAGCACCTGCGCCCTTAGCGGCAGCTGGGGAGCATCAGGGTTGACCTTGACTGTTTTTGCATCTTTATATTCCTTCATTTCGATGACAAAGGATGCAGCTTGTTCAGCCCCCTTGAAGTTTGGAATTCTTCCTTTAAGCGGAAACGGGAACCGGCCGAGTTTTTCATCCTCCAGCCTATTCCATACTTTTTCCCGTATTTCATTTTTCTTTGTCATTGTTTCGCATCTCCTAATCTGGATTTTTTCAGAAATCGCTCTTATTCGGGATGAGCCAGGCCCAGTCCGCTAAATTTCTTTCCTCCGGGCAATTTTTCCCGGGAAATAATCAAATAGTGCCGGGATTCTGCTTTGTTTTTCCCCAAATTCTATCTTTTTTTCCTTCCGCCTCTCCCTTTCGCATATCATGAGGTTTCGTTATAATCGGAGGGAGAGTAAAAAAATAGAATCCACTGAATTTAAGGCTTTGTTTAACACCTGTTGATTGGAGTGGAAGGCATGAGACTCCGTGCTAGGAGCAGCGGGAAAGGTCAGACCCCGCAGGCGCAAAACGGCGGGGAGGCTCACCGCCCTTATATTAGCGAATGCCTGCTAACTGCAATCAACAGCTGAGTTTAACAGAGCTTAATATAAAAGGAAAAGGTGTATGCGATGAGTGTATTATCAGTAAAAAACCTCAGCCATGGTTTTGGCGACCGGGCTATCTTCAATGATGTATCCTTCCGGCTGCTAAAGGGTGAACATATCGGATTGATCGGTGCTAACGGGGAAGGAAAGTCCACCTTCATGAATATTATTACCGGAAAGCTCGAACCGGATGAGGGCAAAGTCGAATGGTCAAAAAAAGTGCGAGTCGGATATCTTGATCAGCACACAAACCTGGAGAACGGACAGACAATGCGTAAAGTGCTGCAGGGCGCATTCCAGTACTTGTTTGATATAGAGGCTGAAATGAACAGCATCTATGATAAGATGGGCAGCGCCTCTCCGGAAGAGCTGGAAAAGCTTCTTGAGGAGGTAGGTGTTCTTCAGGATACGTTAACGAACAATGATTTCTACATCATTGATTCAAAAGTTGAAGAGGTCGCACGCGGTCTCGGACTGACCGATATCGGGCTTGAGCGAAATGTTCAGGATCTGAGCGGCGGACAGCGGACAAAGGTCCTGCTCGCCAAGCTTTTATTAGAAAAACCGGACATTCTCTTATTGGATGAGCCTACAAACTACCTGGATGAGCAGCACATTGAGTGGCTGAAGCGGTATCTTCAGGAATACGAGAATGCCTTTATTCTAATATCTCATGACATTCCCTTTTTAAATAGTGTAATCAATTTGATTTATCATATGGAAAACCAGGAATTGAACCGCTATGTCGGCGATTATGAGAATTTCCAAAAAGTCTATGAAGTAAAAAAACAGCAGCTGGAATCCGCCTTTAAAAAGCAGCAGGCTGAAATTGCGGATCTCAAGGACTTTGTCGCCCGCAACAAGGCACGTGTTTCTACAAGGAATATGGCAATGTCCCGCCAGAAGAAGCTTGATAAAATGGATGTCATCGAACTCGCTGCCGAAAAGCCAAAGCCTCAATTTCATTTCAAAGAATCCCGTGCCGCGGGCAGGGTCATTTTTGAAACGAAGGATTTAGTGATCGGGTATAACGAGCCTCTCTCAAGGCCTCTGAAATTGAGAATGGAACGGGGCCAGAAGATTGCCCTTGTCGGAGCAAACGGAATCGGGAAAACCACCTTGCTCCGCAGCATATTAGGTGAAATTAAACCGATTGGCGGCGAAGTGGAGCGCGGGGATTACCTTCAAATCGGCTACTTCGAGCAGGAGATCAAGACGAGCAATTACAATACGTGTATAGAGGAAGTGTGGAATGAATTCCCTTCCCTTAACCAGTCAGAGGTTCGTGCCGCCCTGGCAAAATGCGGGCTTACTACTAAACACATCGAAAGCAAGATTGAAGTGCTAAGCGGAGGAGAGAAAGCGAAGGTACGCTTCTGCAAGCTGATGAATAATGAAAGCAACCTGCTCGTACTGGATGAGCCGACCAATCATTTGGACATCGATGCTAAGGAAGAGCTGAAACGGGCTCTGAACGCATACAAAGGAAGCATTTTGATGATTTCTCATGAGCCTGAATTCTATCAAGGGCTGGCGACAGAAGTATGGAATTGTGAAGACTGGACCACAAAGGTGTTTTAATGTCGTGCAAGCTACAGGCTCAATGAAACTACCTAATATAAAGGAGACCCTGTCCGGTCTCCTTTTATAATTCTCCCTTTTTCATCATTTTTTTCACATCGCGTGCTCTGTTTAAAATCTGCTCTTTTTCTTCCTCGTCCAATTTCCCGAGATTTTTATAGTTAAATTTCATCCGCATATTGCCAGAAAGCTTTTCCTCATGCCGGCTCAGAAAGTCATAGTAAAGGGAATTGAACGGGCAGGCATCCTCCCCGGATTTCTTTTTAACGCTATAGCGGCAGCTTCCGCAGTAATCACTCATCTTATTGATGTAGTTTCCTGACGAAACATAAGGCTTTGTAGAAATTAATCCATCGTCTGCGTAAAGGGCCATTCCGAGAACGTTCGGCAGGACTACCCAGTCATATGCGTCAATGTATACCTCATTGAACCAGTCCGAAACCTGCTTTGGTTTTATTCCTGCAAGATTTGCAAAGTTCCCAAGAACCATCAGCCTCTGAATATGGTGGCTGTAGCCATTATTCTGTATGCTTTTTACAGATTGATGGACGCAATTCATGTTTGTCTCCCCATCCCAATAAAACTCAGGCAGCGGAAGCTGGTGCCGCAGGGCGTTACCCTTTTCATAGCCGGGCATTTTTTTCAAATAGACAGCCCGCATGTATTCCCGCCAGCCAAGAACCTGTCTGATAAACCCTTCCACAGCGGCAAGCGGCGCATCCCCATCACGGAAGGCCTTTTCTGCACGTTCGATCACTTTCATCGGCTGAAGGAGTCCGATATTAAGAGAGCCTGATATCAGAGAATGGGACATAAACGGATCATCTTCCAACATTGCATCCTGATAGTCTCCAAATGTCTTAAGTCTATATTTTACAAAATGCTCGAATACCTCTTCTGCCTTTTTTCTGGTGACAGGCCAGTCAAATCCATCAAGTGTTCCAAAATGGTCTTTATAGGTATCTTCCACTTTTCGGATCACATCTTTTGTGATTTGATCCTGCCTGGTGGATTTAGGCTTTTTAAAATTCAGTCCTTTTTTCGGAGGCTTGCGATTTTCCTGGTCATAGCTCCATTTCCCGCCCTCAGGATTATCACCGTCCATCAATACGTTAAACCGTTTCCTGAGCTCGCGGTATATGGGATCCAGCCTCCACTCCTTTTCACGATCGAGCAAGCTGTCCCAGTCCTTCTCCTTTGTTAAAAAAAGAGCTTCCTCTTCTAAAAAGGCAACGTCAGTCTTCTGATCGTTTTTCCACTTTTTCAGTATTTTTCTCATCCGATGATCGGCAGGGAGATGAACAATTACCTCATCCGGTTCATGCTGACTTTTATGCTCTTCCCAGCCCTTTTCAAAGGATTCAGATTCCCGATAATCCACCTTATAGCCTTTATCGCGGAGCTCCTCCGCAAAATGCCTCATCGCAGAAAAAAGAAGAACAAGCTTCTGTTTGTGGTAGTTTTGCCATTGACTGCGCGAGTCTGCTTCAATCATTAAGATGATGTCCTCCTCAGGATTCATCTGTTTAATACCCTCCATCTCCGGCGTCAGCTGGTGGCCAAATATCCAGATTGTTTTCATAGATTGTCCCTCCTGTCTTCAACCCCATTCCTGCTTGAAGGAGCTTTGAAACGGAAATAAGCATATTGGAGGGAAGGAAAAATTTTTCTTTACTCATTTGCTCACACCTATTAAAATAAAACAGCCGAGGGGGTGCAGCAATTGGATAAGATCGCTTTTCTTCTGGCTGCAATGCTCGTATTCTTAACGGCTTGCAGCTCTGAACAAAAAGAAATTGAAGCTTATATGGATTTAGTTACAAAGTGGAACACCGAGGAGTTTGAAATCATCAAAGATTATGAGGAAGCTTATTCGGATGAAACGACCACAAAGAAGGAATATTTGGAGATTCTAGACAAAACGCTCAGCCGCTACCCGGATTTTCTTAAAACGGCCGAAGCCTATCGTCCACAAACAGAACAGCTTCAGACGCTCCATGCCATATATACAGATTCATTAAGGAATTATTATGAATCCATGGTGCTTGACCGCGCTTACGGGAAACCAGATCAAGAAGATCAGGCGGAAATGGATAAAAAGTTCAGTTCCTATCTTGAGGAATCGGCCATGCTGGCTGAAAAATTTGAATCTGAGCTTGAAAAAACAGCTTCTATGTACAATATTGAGCTGGAGTGGGAAGAAATCCAGTAAACGCAAAAACCATTGGTTAAACTGAAATCACAGATGCAGCGAAACTGGATTCCTCCTCACTTACTTCATATTCTTTATCTTATTCAAACATTGAGATTTCAGGGTCTAGATCACAACAGTGAACAAGCATAGCATGCAATTGTCCCCTATGGTGATAAACGTGTGCGGCTATCTCTAATAGCCATTCATATCTCGTATAAGTCAAACCCCAATACGCAGTCGTTTCCGCTAAAAGTTCTTCATCGGACAGATTCATATAATTATTTTTTAATGCTTTAAAATTCGCAGTTAAACCTTCTTTTATCAAATTCAACGTTTTATACGATACCCCAGAATAGAACCGTTTCATCTCCTCTTCTGTTGCTTCATTGGAAATATGCCAGTCGGCTTCACAAATTACAGCTATGTGCTCCAGCAATTCTCCTATTGATTGCTTGCCTGCGGTAGGTCTCTTATGCAGATTTTCTTCATGCAATTTTCCTAGGATTTCAGTAATTGAATGGACAGCAAATTCAGTTTGATGCAATACACTTTTACAATTCACTCCCGTTGCCCCTCCACTGAATTTCATCAAAACCCTATAGGTCAGCCGCAGCTGGCTGAATCTCTTCATCAAGCTCATCTGCAATGAATAGTACATGTTTCAGAATGTTAAAAAAGCAGTCCTCTTTTGTTTTGAATGGGACTGCTTTTTGGCTTATTCATTTGCACCTTAATCATCCATCGGGTTTCATAAAATCTGGACAAAGCTTCCATTCCCATCAATAGGTGTATATTATACAAGATAGGTTTTAATCGCCTTCGGAAGAGTACTGACAGATGGAGCGTCCAGTTCCTCTCCGGATTGATTCATTGCTTTTACGTGGGCAGGCGTCAACCCGGTAAATACAGGTTCAACCCCCATCAGTCTGAATTCCGCAAAGAGCTTTCCCAGTTCTTTTATTCCGTTTTCAGTAAGTGAACCGATCCCGTGAAAATCAAGAATGGCATGTTCGAAATCCTCTTCAAAAAGATTGTTCAGCAGCCTTGACCGGTTTCTTATGATTAAGTCCGCCTCCAGATTCCCAAACAGCGGGATCAGCACCAGCTTGGGCGACAATGTGATGGCAGGACCGGAGAGCTCGGTGATTTTATCCAGCGATTTTTCTAATGCTTCCTTTTGAAACAGCAGCTCCATATCCGTTTCCGCGAGCCGCTTTTGCTGTTCGCTCACTTTTGAAACAAGTTCCTTCATATGAAGGTCCTGCGGGTGGCAAATGATGTGGCCTTCTCCGTCGACCCAATTAACCGAGAGCCTGAACGTTGCTACCGGCTCACGCAAGGTTTGAAGAGCGACCTCCGCCTCCTTCTTCCCGTAGCCCGTTAACAATTTTTCTGCTTTTACACGGCTTCCATCGTCAGCAAGGTCCAGGAACAAGGTGCCTTCTTTGAACGAAAAAAGATTCCTTGCTTCATGAGAGAAGTCAAGGATCTCAAGCTGGCGGTTTATTTTAAAGTAGACTATAGGCAAATGACTGCTATTTGACAACTCGTTTTCCTCCAGCGTGTTCCAACTGGAACCATTCTGACAGCATTGTTAATGAAGGGATGAACTTTGTCCTTTCAGAACCGTACTGAGTGAAATCATGAGTAGCCAGGAGCCGTCCGCCAAGTAAAACCGCAGGCTTTGTGCGGATGGATTCCAGTCTGTGAATGTATTCTTTAAGAAGCCCGACCCTGTAGTTCAGACTGAAAGAGATTCCGATCACATCCGGTTCCCATTTTTCTGCAGCCGAAAGCGCATATTCCAGAGGAAGATTAGGACCTAAAAACTTCGTGTCCCATCCATTTTCTTCAAAAAGAATATGGACCATTTTCAAACCAATAAAATGGTCCTCCTCCTGTACACATAAAAACAGTGCCTTGGACTGTTCATCTGATTTTGGTTTTTTTTCTCTCATGTAGTGCTGATATTTCGATAATATATAATCGCATGTAGATGTAGCCAAATGCTCATCTGCAACTGTAACTTCGTTATTTTCCCAAAGCACCCCTACATGACGCATTGCATTGGTAAAGAATTTCTCGAATAGATCAAGAGTGGAAGTCCCTGCGTCCATTTGGTGCTGGACCATTTCCCATACAGCTTCATGGTCTCCCTCAAGAAGTCTGTAAGCCATTTTTTCAGGAGTTTTCATCGTCTCACCCCTTGCTGGTAGATTCTCTGTCTCCTACCCTACCATCTTTTCTTCAATTGCACGAATAAAAGAGGCTGGTAAATATATCAACGTCTTTATAAGATGATACCATTTATATAGAAAAAACTGAATGTATACCTTTTGGCAAAGAGATTATGATGGTTTAATTGGATTTGGATTGCTCGATTTCCTCCAGAATCAGGGACAGCTCCGTCCAGCGGTCCATAGAATATTCCAGCTTCTCCTCCGCGGATTTTTGCTCTTCCATCAGCTTTTGTATTTTGCCGAAATCACTGCCTGCTTGATCAATGCTCTTCCGGATGTCTGAAAGCTTCTCTTCGAGTTCCGCAATCTGATCTTCAAGCCCGTCCCACTCCTGCTGCTCTTTATAGGAAAGCTTTTTCCGGGCAGTTTTAGCAGAATGTACGGGCTCAGATGGCTTTGCCTCTTTTTTTACGGCTGGCTGCTGCTTTCGTTCTTCCATGTATTCTGAATAGTTTCCAAAAAACTTTTCAATTTCTCCTTGTCCTTTAAATACAAACAGCTGGTCAATGACGCGGTCAAGAAAATACCTGTCATGGGATACGGTGATGACGACTCCGGGAAAATGATCTAAATACTCCTCGAGAACTCCAAGTGTCTGGGTATCCAGGTCATTCGTCGGCTCATCCAGGAATAAAACGTTCGGCTCCTGCATCAGGACCGTCAAAAGATACAGGCGTCTCCGCTCTCCCCCGGAAAGCTTGCGGATATATGTGTACTGCATGGACCTCGGAAATAAGAAACGTTCCAGCATTTGCTCTGCTGTAATAGCCGTCCCATCTGCCGTATGAACAATTTCCGCTGTTTCCTTAATGTAATCAATCATCCGCAGGTTTTCATCCATGTCTGAATGATCCTGTGTATAATAACCGATCTTTACTGTTTCCCCCGTTTCAATCATCCCGCTGTCCGGCTTTATTTTTCCGGCCAGCATATTTAAAAGGGTGGTCTTTCCGGTTCCGTTTGGTCCGATTAGGCCGAGTCTGTCCCCCGGTACGACGAGATAGCTGAAATCCCGGACAAGCTGCTGATCTCCGAAGCTTTTGCTTACATCCGTAAGCTCGATGACTTTCTTGCCGAGTCTGGTGCTTCCAAGAGCAAATTGAAGGTCATGCCTGGATGTATCAAACTTCTGGCCTTTCATTTCCTCTACCCGCTGGACGCGTGCCTTTTGCTTCGTTGTTCTTGCTTTCGCTCCTCTTCGAAGCCAGGCAAGCTCGCGTCTGAGGGTGTTTTGATGCTTTTGTTCACTCTGCGCTTCCTGTTCTTCCCGCTCAGCCTTTTTTTCCAAAAACATTTCATAGTTTCCTTCATATATAAAGAGCTTCCCTTTATCCAGCTCAAATATTTGGCTCGTCACGCGGTTGAGAAAATACCGGTCATGCGTCACGACGATAAATGATCCTTTATATTGACCGAGGAATGCTTCCAGCCATTCAATGGTATCCTGGTCAAGATGGTTAGTCGGCTCATCAAGAATAAGCAGATTGGCTGGCTGGATTAATGCCTTTGCAATTGCAACCCGCTTTTTTTGCCCGCCAGACAGCTCTTTGATTTTTCGTGAATAATCGGAAATCCCCAATCGGGTCAGGACGGTTTTAGCTGTGGTGATCGCATCCCACGCATTTAGCCCATCCACTGTTTGCTGCACTTTCATCAGTTCAGACTGATAAGCTTCGTTTTCGGGATGGCTTTCAAGCAGCACGAGAGCTTTTTCATAGTCCCTCATCCCCTTCATGATCGCCGCGTCCCCCTGATAAATCTGATCCAGAACGCTTAGCTCTTCATTCAGCTCCGGCGTTTGGGGCAAATATTCGATATGAAACTGATTGGCATGGAGCATGGTACCGGATTCAGCGGTTTCCAACCCCGCCAGGTATTTGAGAAGCGTCGATTTTCCAGTACCGTTTACTCCAATCAGACCAATTCTCTGCTTTTCTGAAATGGAAAAAGAAAGGTGGTCAAACAGCACCTTTTCTCCATATGTCTTATAAAGATTTTCAACTGATAACATGCTCATATCCGATCAACCTTTAGTTTTTATTGGAATCCTTTTTAATCCATCTGCTGATTCCCCATCAGCATTATTATCCGGAAGCTCTTATGCACTCCGGCTGTCAGCCGGCACGGTAAAGTTTTTATTTCAGTTTCAGCTTCGCCAGGGCGTCTGCTAATGCATTATTGGAAAACTCATCATCCTGTTTTTTCATATAATTTGCAACTTCTTTTTTGGATACTTTATGATTTTTTTCCTTCTGTTTCCTTTCGTTGAAAGCCGAAAGCTTCTCACGGTGGCCGCATACACACATAAACATTTGGCCTTCCCCTTCGCCCCGCAGCTCCAGCCGTTTATGGCATTTAGGACAACGGGCGTTGGTCGTCTTTGAAATGTTCTTCCTGTTCCCGCATTCGCGGTCCTGGCATACGAGCATTTTCCCCTTTTTCCCTTTTACTTCAAGCATCAGCTTGCCGCAATCCGGACATTTCGTTCCTGTCACATTATCATGCTTGAATTTTTGGCCGCTGTTTTTTATATCGGTCACGACTTTACCGGCGTACGTTTTCATCTCTGTAATAAACCGGTCTTTCGGAAGCTTCCCTTTAGCAATCGCAGCAAGCTTTTGCTCCCACTCGGCCGTGAGTACCGGCGACTTAAGCTCTTCCGGCACTAATCCGAGCAGCTGCTTCCCTTTAGATGTAACGGCAAGGTTCTTCCCGCGTTTCTCGATGACAAATGAGCTAAAGAGCTTTTCTATTATATCTGCACGGGTAGCTACTGTCCCGAGACCCCCGGTTTCCCCTATCGTTTTGATCAGTTCCTTGTTTTCACCGGCCATAAATTTCGCCGGATTTTCCATTGCTGATAAAAGGGTTCCTTCGTTAAACCGTTCAGGCGGCTTTGTTTCTCCGGTCGTTTGAGTCAGCTTCGGTTCAAAGCGGTCGCCCTCTTTAACAAGCGGGACATCTGAAACGGATTCTGTGTCCGAATCTTTTCCCGCTGCTTCTTTCCAGCCCATAGTAAGGACCCTGTTTCCTTTTGCGGCAAACTCTTCTCCGCCGATATCGGCCAGGATGGAGGTTTGCTCATATTCATACGGATCGGACAGAACAGCAAGGAACCGCCTTACAATCAAATCGTATATGTTTCGCTCCTGGCTGGTAAGTGAAGATAAGAGCGGTGTCTCTTCAGTCGGAATGATGGCATGGTGGTCGGAAACCTTGGCATCGTCCACAAACGATTTGCCTGCCTTGATTCCTTTTCTTAAAATTGCCGCTGCATATGGTGCGTACGGTTTCACCTCACATGCTTTCACCCTGTCTTGAAGGGTTGAAACCATATCGGATGACAAATACCTTGAATCGGTTCGGGGATACGTAACGGCTTTATGCTGCTCATACAGCTTTTGCATAATGGAAAGCGTCTGCTTGGCAGAGTATTCAAACCGTGTATAGGCATCCCTCTGAAGCTCGGTTAAATCGTACAGCGGAGGTGCAAAGCTTTTTTTCTTTGTCCGTTTAACCTCTTGAATAACAGCCTGTTTATTTTGGAGCTGCTGCAGAAGGCGGTCGGCCTGTATTTTATCAAACATTCTATTTTCATTCGTTTTTTTATGCCGCCATGTCAATTTCAGCCCATCCATGCCTGAAGCTGATAGACCGTAAAAGGTTTTGGGCTGAAACTGGCTGATCTCTTCTTCACGCTTTGCAATCATCGCCAGGGTGGGTGTCTGAACCCGCCCGCAGGAAAGCTGGGCATTAAACTTTGTTGTCAGCGCACGTGTGGCATTGATTCCTACAAACCAATCCGCTTCAGAACGTGCAACAGCTGAATGATAAAGGTACTCATACTCTTTTCCGTCCTTTAGGTTTTTAAATCCCTGACGGATTGCCTGGTCTGTGACGGATGAGATCCACAGGCGCTTCAGCGGTTTATTCACCTTCGCTTTTTCAAGGATCCAGCGCGCCACGAGCTCCCCCTCACGGCCGGCATCAGTTGCAATCACGATTTCCTTCACATCACCGCGTGTTAAAAGGGACTTTACCGCATGATATTGCTTGCTGCTTTGCTTAATTACGGTCAGCTTTAATTGTTCCGGCATAATCGGCAGCTCATGTAAATCCCACGACTTATATTTTTGATCATACGCTTCCGGATCCGCAAGCGTCACCAAATGTCCAAGCGCCCATGTCACAATATACTGGCCGCCCTCCAAGAATCCATTCCCTTTCCGTTCCGCCTTCAGTACACGTGCAATATCCCTCGCTACAGACGGCTTCTCAGCTAATACCACTGTTTTACTCATTTTAACATCCTTTCAGGCAGCATGAATCGTTGCCTTTCTTTATATAAATCGCATCATTCCGCGCGAAAATAACCTTCTTACAGTTTATCAGAAAATGGGGAGGGTGCAAGAAATGGGGGCCTGGCCCGTAATCCACCGGACGTTATAATCCGCCTTCGCATATCCGTTACTCTTAATGGAAGTTCTCCCATCCGCCAATAAAACCTCAATAAAGAAAAAAGACCCCTGCAAAGGGTCCTCATTCCAATACTATCTCTTTCTTCCATTCCTTCTTCGTTCTTCTTCGCTAAGGATATTTCCGCCGTATAGAACGTTCGGCTCAAGCTTAAGACCGAGCTTGCCCGCGTATTGTTTAAGTTCACGCTCTTCTCTTTCTGTCACAAGAGAGATGACGGTTCCGCTCGCGGATGACCCAAGTCTGCCTGTACGGCCGGAACGGTGTACAAATTGGTCGATGTCTTCCGGGAAGTCCAGGTGGATGACTTGTTCAAGATTTTGGATGTCCAGCCCTCTTGCTGCGACGTCTGTTGCAATCAGCAAAGGCGTGTCACCTTTCCTGAACTTCTTCAAGGCGGCTTCCCGATCCGTTTTCCCGCTTTCGCTGTGCAGGATGCTTACCGGCATGCGATTGTAGGCCAGTTTTTCGGCTGCCACATTTACGCTCCCGATGTCCTTCATAAAAGCAAGCGTCTTAACCGGGGCAGCTCTCATGATTTTTTCCAGAGCTTTCAGCTTGTCGCGCTGTTCACTGACAATATAAAGGTGGCGCACCTCTGATTTGATGGCTTCTTCCCGGGCTATATTGATTTTCACCGGTTCCTTCATCATCGCTCCGGCAAGCTCCTCGGTTTTCGTCGAAAGAGTAGCCGAGAACAGCAGCAGCTGGCGGTCCCGCTGAGTGCTTTTAATGATCTCCTCGATGATCTTCATATGCTCCGGCACAAGAAGCTGATCCCCCTCATCCAAAACAATCGTTTTTACTTCGTGCATTTTAAGTTTCTTCATTTTTATCAGCTCATGCACCTTGCCGGGTGTACCTGTAATGATGTGAGGATTCTTTTTCAGCTTCTCAAGCTGACGCTTCGGATTTGCACCTCCAATAAAAGAGGCGGTTCTTAATTCGCTTCCTTTAATCCATTCCTGGATAACGGCATGAATCTGCATGACGAGCTCATGAGAGGAGGCCAGTATAACAGCCTGGGGCTGCTTGCCTTCCGGGTTCAGCCTCTCCAAAACGGGGAGGAGATACGCCAGTGTTTTGCCGCTGCCGGTCGGAGATTTTGCCAGAACATCTTTATTTTCCATAATCGGCTCAGCCGATTGTGCTTGAACGGTTGTAGGAGCAGGAAAAGCAGAATGCTTCCACGCTTCCTGTATAAACTGCTGGAATGTTTGTATATACGATGCTTGGGACATTCCTTCAACACCTTTTCTGTTAGTTATTTTCGATCATTCAACATTGTAAATAATAGCATCAATTCAGCAGAAAAGCCATGACGCGCCCTATCTGTTGATTTCAGCAAAAAAGCATGCTAGAATAACTTACGAACGGTCGTAAGGAGAGTGAAGCCATGAAAGCAGATGAGTTAAAGCAAAAGGCACTGATTGTTTTTTCACAGCACGGGTATGAAGGAGCATCTCTTTCTTTAATCGCAGAGGAAGCAGGAATCAAAAAACAATCCATCTACTCTCATTATAAGAGTAAGGATGATCTGTTTCTTCAAACAGCGGAGGACGTGTTTCAGCATGAAATGGACCATGCCATTGCCAGTCTTAAAACAAAATCAGCCGAAGATATACATTCCAGGCTATATGCATATCTGACGGATTGCATGGAAAGATACGAAAAAAATGCGGAAACAAAATTTTGGCTCCGTACAGCCTTCTTCCCCCCGGAACATATGTATAAAGAGCTGATGACACAAGTATATAATCATTTGGATGTTCTTGAAGCCGCACTTTTCGAGCTGTTTGAGGGTGCTCGGATAGTTACAGATTCCAGACAGGCCGCGATTGCGTATTTAGGTGTGCTGGACAGCTTGTTTGTTGAAATGCTTTACGGAGGGAAAGACCGCAGTCAAAAAAGACTGGATGCATCATGGAGCATTTTTTGGAAGGGAATTCATTAGGAGGGATTTACATGAATTTTGGAAGGGAATTCATTAGGAGGGATTTACATGAATCGATATTGGATCTATGTCGTACTGGCCAGTTTTTTTGAAGTAGGCTGGGTAATTGGATTAAAGCACTCAGATAATGGGCTGGAATGGACTGGAACGATTATTGGCATTATCGTGAGCTTTGGAGTTATGCTTCTTGCTGCTTCCAAGCTTCCAGTCGGTACGGTTTATGCCGTATTCGTTGGACTTGGCACAGCAGGAACCGTTTTAGCGGAAATCATCTTCTTTAATCAGCCGGTAGAGCCCTTAAAGCTTTTAATGATTGGGATTTTACTTGTCGGAGTTATCGGACTTAAGATGGTCACTGATGATACGAAAGGAGAGACAGGCTGATGGCATGGATTGCTGTAGTATTTGCCGGATTGTTTGAAATGCTTGGAGTTGTTTCAATGAACAGGCTCACAAGAAAGCGTTCGATTGTAAATATGCTATTCTTTGCAGGAGCCTTTTCTGCAAGCTTCCTTCTCCTTTCAATCGCCATGAAGTCACTCCCTATGGGGACAGCGTACGCGATCTGGACCGGCATCGGCGCAGCCGGCGGTGCCGTTATGGGCATGATCCTGTACGGCGAGTCCAAGGAGTGGAAAAGGATTCTTTTTATCGCTTTGATCCTTGGGTCTACTATTGGTTTAAAGCTGATTGCCTGATGGCAGGCTGGAAGGTTTTTGAGAATAGAGAGCAGGGTTCCGCAGATGGGACCCTGTTTTCTTTTTCATTGAATCGTTTGGATGGAAGGGGATGTGGATAGTGGATATTTGGCTGAGAGTATTCAGGTACAGGTGCAGTTCTGTCCGTTGAGTTAGGATACGCTCGGCCGGCAGTGGTTCTGGTTTGGGTTTGGTTCCGGATATTTGGCTCGGGTGCTGGTTCCGGGTATTTGGCTCGGGTGCTGGTTCCGGGTGCTGGTTCCGGTTTCAATAATAGCTCTGGTTCTGGATTCCGGCTCTTTTAATCGTTCTGGTCCGATAATGGTCTGGTTCGCCTCCGACCCCCGATGCGTTAAAGCACCGGGGGCTGGAGGCACTAGTTCATTATTCTTACTCTCTCAACGCTTTTGACACCTAGGGGACGGAGGATAACCAGTTGCTATAATCGGGGTCGGAGGCAGCCTCCGACCCCTTTTTTCTGTATTTTCGGGGACAGAGGGAACCATCTCCAGTGCCTTGTCCTGCAAGGTTTCAAACTGCATAGGGACAGAGGTTTAATGCTTTAGCAAAGCGGGGGTCGGAGGTACCGGAGCTTTAATGCTGTAAAGAAACCGGGGACAGAGATACGGTGCTGTCAGCCCTTATGTACCGCGGATCGGCGGAGCTGGTGCCGAAGCTTTCGTGCGGCAGTGAAAGTGGGGTCAGGCGCGGTGCCTGGCCCGCACTGCTTTAACGCGGTGCGGGTCAGAGACCAGCACTAGTAAACCCTTGCGGCACAGCGGATAGGAGAGATGGTGCCAGAGCTTTAGCTCTTTAGCAAAGTGAGGGACAGACCCCAGCAGCGGACCGCAAAGCCCCGAGCGAGTGCGGCAGCTTTCATTTTGCGATGGGCAATTTTACGGTAGCCGTCGTTCCTTTTCCTTGTTGGCTGGAAAAGTGGATGGAGCCTTTATGCCGTTTGATGATGCTGAAGCAGACAGCAAGACCAAGTCCGGTCCCTTTTTCCTTAGTGGAATAAAAGGGTTCCCCGAGCTTTGCAAGCCTCTCTTTTTCCATTCCTGAACCATTATCCTTAATGGTAATTACGGCGCAGTTATCTTTTACGAAAAGCTTTATGGCAACAAAACCTGCCTGCGGAATGGCTTCAATGCTGTTTTTAACCAAATTCAAAAAGACCTGTTTAATTTGATTTTGATCACAGCAAATTTGTAGAAGGTGTTCCTGTTCCGCTTCAAGGCTGATCATGACGTTTTTCATATTTGCTTCGCCTTCGATCAGTGCAATGACATGCCTGATTATGAAATGCACATTTTCCTTATTAAAATGGACATCCTGCTTTTTGCCAAGGGCCAGCATTTCACCGGAAATAAGGTTGATGCGGTCGATTTCGGACATCATGATGCTCAGGTGCTGGTCATCCACTTGTTTGGAGGCAGACATCAGCTGGACGAACCCCTTAAGAGAGGTAAGCGGATTTCTGATTTCATGAGCAACAGATGCAGCCAGTTCTCCGATGATCGACATTTTTTCAGTTGTGATCATCAGTTCTTCGCTGGCTTTAAACTCGGTGATGTCCCTTGCGATTCCAAAAACACCCTGTATCTCTCCATCTACAATCATAGGGAGCAGGGAGCAGCGGAGAATGCGTTTCTGGTTCAGACGGGTGTTTACCGTGAGTTCGAATTTTTGAGGATTCCCTTCCAGGACTTTTTCAAACAGATCTTTCGCTTTTCTCTGTTCATCCATTTTAATGAAATCCACCGCGCTCCTGCCTTTTAAAGAGGATTCCTTCCATCCGATTATCATCTCGCCTTCAGGATTAAGCGCCATAAGCCTCCCGCAGCAATCCGCTTCAAATACGCCATCGGGGTTGTGGTGGAAGAGAGACCGGTAGTGTTCATTGCTCCGTTCAAGCTCCCGTTCCTTTTGCTTAAGCTTTTCTTTTGACCGGATAAATTCCCTTGTGCTCCTATGTACGAGTGCATACAAACAAACACTTGTAATAAAAATGTACATCCAGCCTTTATATTGCTGGAAAAAGCTGTATAAATGCAAATCTTTTCTGGCTATAAGCAAGGAAAGATAGTCTGTACTGAAAATCCAGATAACTCCTATAATGAGGTAAATTAGTGCAATTTTAAGTGCAATTTTTCTGGAGGGTTCCATAACCGGCCACCTACTATTATTTTCTTCTACTATTGTAACGAAAAGTCTGCTGGATGTGTGAAAAACCTTTTGGTAAAAGATTGCATTCTATTCTTTGCTCTTATTCCCATTTGTTTTAAATGCATTTCACGATAAAATAGTTTTAGAAACCTATCTATAACGGGTACATCATTTACATGAGGATTGACCGAGGAGGACCTATCACTTGAATGGAATTATCTTATTTGCTGTTGCTGCATTTTTATTAATGACTTTTCGTCTCATTACGGTTGTCCGCATGAAAAATGCCCCGAAAGGCAATAAACGAATGGCTTGGCTGCTTTACGGGATCGGAATTGGAGCGCTGGCAGGAGCTGTGCTTGTGCTGCTGAATACGGTTTCTGTTGCTCCTTAATAAAGAGATTGATAAAACCCAGCTGCTGATTTCCGGTGCAGGCTTTTGCTTATCAATGGGCTGGGAAGCTCCTCTAAGCTTTGCGCTTGCGGGTCCCATCCGTTCTGCTTCTCTCTCTCAGGAGGATTGCACCTTCCGCTCCAATCAGCAGGACTTACTAACAAAACCCATTAAAAAGAGCGGATCACTGGGATCCGCTCCTTTTTGATGACGTTATTTTGCGAATACATGGTCGCCGATTGTTGTGGTCACTTCTTTTCCGTTAAGAAAGCTTGAGCTGGCTTTATCAGGATTATAGAAGTAAAGAGCACCTTTGCTGATGCTGGAATAAGAGATTGCTTCATTGACCGCATCTTTTGATTCCTGGCTGGCAGGATTATTGATTTGGCCGTTTGCTACCGGTGAAAATTGCCCCGGTTCGTTGATTACCTCATTTACACTGTCGGGGAATTTATCACTTTCCACGCGGTTCATAACAACAGTGGCTACCGCTACTTTTCCTTCATAGGACTCACCCTTGGCTTCAGCCTCTACAAGGCGGGCCATTAACTCTTTATCTGCATCGGATACCGCGTATTCAGCACCCTTTACATCTTCTGCGCCTGCTACAGGAACCTGAAGGGTTTCACCTGTGTAAATCATATTATCTGAACGGCTGTTGGCTTCCTTCAGTGCATCAATTGAAACGCCGTATTCTTGTCCGATTTTATAATAAGAATCACCTTGTTGGACCTTGTAACTTTCAGCACTTGCTGCGTTCGCTTGCCCAGCAAAAGTAAGAGCTCCAATTGCAATGCTTGAGGATAATACTAGACCTTTGGCTTTCATATTTGTTTCCTCCCTTTGTGTTTGCTCCTAAACAACCCTAACAGAAAAAAAATATGGTTTCAAAGGATATGTATTCCCTGAAAAGAGTTTCATAGGCAATCTATCCACTTCTCGCCAACTCACGTACAGATTCTTTACTATTTCAAACTTATTCGGCTTATTTGATTGATTTTCGTCCAAAAAGGAGATAAAATACTTACTTAGGTAAATAAATGAGGTGAAAAAATGGAGGATTCTAGGAATATCATCCATAATCTGCATCAGCTCGTAAGGTACTTATCAAAGGAATCGAATGCCCGCCTTCAGGACCATGGAATTTACAGTGCCCAATGGTCTATTTTATATTGTCTGATCCGGTTCGGACCCATGTCGCAAACCGAAATTTGGCGTTACATGAACGTGGAAGCCCCAACCGTCACAAGAACGATTGCCAGATTAGAAGAAACCGGCTGGGTTAAACGGGAGCCCGGGGCCGATAAGCGGGAAAGAATTGTTTCATTAACGGCTGATGCGGAGGGAAAGCTTGGCAGCATCAAAGAAACGATGATTTCATTCGAAGAGGAAATGCTGCAGTATTTGGATGAGAATGAACGCCGTACATTAAGCCGTCTGCTCCAAAAAATCGGCAGCTGACAAATCATAGGGAATCCATCACGATTGGGCCCGTTTCTTCCAAAAAATTGACCGTATTAAAGGAGGTTCAACATGACTGCATCCACAAGTAAAGCTCCTATATGGACAAAAAGCTTTATCAGTAATTTTATCATTAACTTTTTTATTTTCATGACGTTTTATGCCCTGCTTACTGCTCTGCCTATCTATGTTGTAGAGGATTTAAACAGGTCAAATGCCGAGGCCGGACTGGTCATTACCGTATTCATGCTTTCCGCCATTCTAGTCCGTCCTGTCTGGGGAAAGCTTCTCGAACGGTTCGGGAAAAAAATCTGCCTGATCATCGGGATGATTTTGTTTATGCTCACCACTGTTGTCTATGTATGGGTTGATCAATTTGCAAGCTTGCTTGTCCTGCGATTCATTCACGGCATTTGGTTCAGTGTCATTACAACGGCAACCGGTGCGATAGCAGCTGATATTATTCCGAAAGAGCGGCGTGGAGAAGGATTGGGATATCATGCGATGTCAATGAATCTCGCCGTAGTTTTCGGTCCTTTTCTTGCGTTAACGCTTCTTCAGTTCACAACATTTACCGTCTTGTTCGTTCTTTTCACTGTCTTGGCTGTAGCGGGGGTACTGTTCAGCTTTGTTATCAAAGTGGAACATTCCGTACCGCCTGCTGCTGCACGTAAATTTACAGCCTCTGATTTGCTCGAGAGATCAGTGATACCGATAGCGGTGATTGGCGGCCTGATTGCATTTTCTTATTCAGGCATTATTTCCTTTATCTCCATCTATGCCAAAAGCTTGGGACTTACCCAGGCAGCAAGCTACTTCTTCGTTGTATTTGCTGTGGTCATGCTGTTATCAAGACCATTTGTAGGCAGGCTCTTCGACCGGAAAGGCCCTGCTATTGTCATGATTCCCTCTTTTATCGTTTTTGCAGCCGGGATGCTGCTGCTCAGCTTCACCGATACAGCTTGGATGCTGCTCATGTCAGGCGCACTGATCGGACTTGGATACGGCTCTCTCGTTCCCTGTTTCCAGACGCTCGCTATTCAAAGAGCCCATCCATCAAGGAGCGGACATGCCACTTCCACCTTCTTTACGTTCTTTGATATAGGTATAGCAGGAGGCTCCTATATTCTAGGCATGCTCGCAACCGACTTAGGCTACTCAAGCCTGTATTTATACGCCTCAGGGCTAATCATTCTTACCCTGTTTATCTTTACAGCTGTAACGCGGAAAAAACAGACAAGCTATCTGCCTCAGGATCACGCCTCCTGAAGAGAAAAGACCAAATCTTTGCGGATTTGGTCTTTTTTTATGTTAATTGGCCGCCTCCAGCTGCAGCTGCTTTTCCGCAAGCTTGCGGTATAAAGAATGGCTTTTCAGTAATTCCTCGTGTCTCCCCTGTCCTGTTAATTTCCCGTTTTCCAGGATGAGAATCTGATCGGCATCAACGACTGTGGATAACCTGTGGGCAATCACAAAGGTAGTTCTGCCTGTCATTAGATTTTTCAGCGCCTGCTGGACTAGAACCTCCGATTCGCTGTCGAGATTGGACGTAGCTTCATCGAGCAGAAGCAGCGACGGATTTTTTAAAATGGCCCTCGCAATCGCAATCCGCTGTTTTTGCCCTCCGGAAAGCTTGACCCCTCTTTCTCCTACCTCAGTTTCATAGCGGTCGGACATTTTTTCAATAAACTCCGCTGCATTCGCAAGCTCTGCCGCCTGCTTGACCTCTTCGTCCTGAACCTCACCCTCGATTCCGTAGCAAATATTATCCCGGATCGACCCCGACATAATAGGACTGTCCTGGGAAACATAGCCGATCTGCCTTCTCCAGCTTCGCAAATCAAAGCTGCTGATGTCCTGTCCCCCTATCTTCACACTGCCCTTTACCGGCTTATAAAACCGTTCGATCAGCGAAAAAATGGTGGTTTTCCCGCCGCCGCTCGGTCCGACCAGTGCCACCGTCCTGCTTGGAGAAACGGTAAAGGATAAGTCCGTTAATATCGGTTTATCCTCTGAATAACTGAAATGTATATGTTCAAACCGAAGCTCTTTATTTAAGACATCCGCTTTCTCAGCCCCATTCTCTTCGGCATTCATAGTAAAGAGCTCCTGAATTCTGTCTGTCGCGCCCATCGCTTTTTGAAAGGCCGTGAAAAAGGAGGCAAGCTGGGTAAATGGAACAATAATCTGAAACACGTAAATGATAATGGCAACAAGGGTTCCTGCCGATAAATCCCCTGTTGCAACTCTCACACCTCCGTAGCCGATTAAAATAACAAGGACAATCATCATGATTGTTGTCATGAACGGCGAAATGATTGCCTGAATTTTGGCTTCCCGGAGTCCGAGCTTAAACAGGTTCCCGATTCCATTCTTTCCTTTTCCTTCCTCAACATCTTCCCCGCTGTAAGCTTTGACAAGCCTGACTTCGCCGAGCACACGGCCCAAATCCCCGCTAAATGAAGCCATCCCATCCTGTGTCGCCTTTGAAATTCTATATATTTTCGTCCCCATCGGCCAGAGCAGCAGCATAGAGAGCGGAATGACCGCGAGCATGATGGACGTCATCTTCCAGTCCAGCATGAACAGGATAACGACCGAACCGGCTATTGCGATAATCCCTGAAATGAATGTTACAAGGTGGTTCGTAATCAATGTCTTGATTGTATCGGTATCCTGGGTAATGCGGCTCATCGTTTCTCCGGACTGGTGCTGGTCGAAATAAGAAACCGGCAGCAGCAGAATGTGGCTCCACAGCTGTTCGCGGATTCCTTTCACAATGGCTTCCCCTATGTACATCAGCATATAGTAGGAAAAACCGGCGCCAACGGACTGCAGCACGAACGCTCCTATTAAAAGAACAATTACATTGGAACTTAGTGAGGCAGCTCCTGCCTGGTCCACCAAATCCTTGGTGAAGATCGGCACAATCAGTCCAGCCCCTGTTTCAAGCAGGCTCAGGAACAGCACCGCCGCTATCATCCATGCTGAAGGCCGGTGTTTTTTCAGCAGTCTGATAAACGCATTAAGCTGATGTTTTTCAATTCTTTCCGTTTGTTCTTTCATGATTCAGTCCCCTTTTTTTCTCCCTTTGATTCACTCCAGTAAAATTCAAAGGCCCTTGCGATTAGCTTTTCCTCCTCTTCGGTGAACGGAGAAGCTGCAGGTATTTCTTCTTGAGCAATCGCTTCAAGCCGATCCCAGTTCTGGCCAAGATAAGTATGTTTGGTCATCATCTCCTCTTCCCCAAGCATTCCGGACAGGAGACGTAAACATTCCCTGATTAACATCTGAATTTCGTTTGATTCAGGGGTATACTCCTGCAGGGAATCCTTCATTTCCTGGAAAAGCAGCACGGTCTTTTTATGTAGAATCAGCCACTCTTCTTCTGAAAAAGTTTCCAAGCGGGCAGCGTATTTCTCTGGAAAATGAGTTTTTACCCACTCCATATGCTCATCTTCCTTTTGTATGCTTTCAATTACAAACGCAAGAATCTGAAGATTGGGCCGCTTCTCTTCTTCTAAAAGGGTAAGAGCATGATCCAGTGAGAGAATAACCCGGCTTATATGGCTCTGCTTATGCTTCATCAATTCCCTCTGCATTTCGAGGGATGATTTCAAATCACCGTCAGCCGCTGTCAGCAGTTTACGTATTTGTTTCAGGCTGAAGTCAAGAAACTTAAGTGAAAGAATCTGCTGGAGAATGACCAAGTCTTCATCCTTATAATACCTTCTGCCGGACTCGCTCACATAGCTCGGCTTCAGCAGCTTCTGCTGATCATAGTAGCGAAGCGTTCTTATCGTAACACTTGTCTTTTTGGCAAATTGTCCGATCGTGTACACTGGGATAACCTCCTTATGCCTCATTATATATCCTGACGTTACGTTAGAATCAACTTCTTATGCAGAAAATGGTATACTATTGCTCGAGGTGATCATGTATGTCAAAAAGCAAAGCCAGGAAGCAGCGGGAACACACAATCCGAAATCATGGATCCGATACGGCAAAGCTAAGAGGAGCCGCCCCCGACTACAGCTTGCATGAGCGAAAAACAATGACAAAGCAGGAAAAATGGAAGAAAACCTATTCAAAGCATAAAAAGCGATCCCTTCACGGAGCCAGTGATGAAGGAATCGCTTTTTTGTTTAGCCGGAGGACAGGTGTGAAAAGTTGGCGAATCTTGTCGTTTGGCCCGTATTTGGACAAAGTTGGCCCGTATCCGGGTAAACCTGGCCCGTATTTGGACGAAGTTGGCCCGTATCCGGGTAAACCTGGCCCGTATTTGGACGAAGTTGGCCCGTATCCGGGTAAACCTGGCCCGTATTCCTGCTAAGTTGGCCCGTATCCGGCTCTAGTCGGCCCGTATCCAACTCCACATTGACACCGAGTGGCTCCGTGTGTGCCTCTGTTTCACTTTTTTCCATCTATCTGACCGCTTTTCTGTCCGTTCCCGCTGAAAACCGCGACTGCTTTCCCACCCGCCAGTTCACAAAAAAAGCCAACCACCCATCGGGTCATTGGCCAATTCGGTTATCCTGTTCGAATTCGATCCAATTTTCGGACCAGTTTTCGATTTCCTTCAGTATAGGTTTAAGCGCTTGGCCTTTTGCTGTCAGCGAATATTCAATGCGTACAGGGGTTTCAGGGATAATGGTGCGCGTGACCACACCGTTTTGCTCAAGATCTTTGAGCCTGTCTGACAATACTCTTCCGCTTATGGAGGTAGATGCTTCCAGGACACTAAATCGTTTCGGACCATCGAGCAGCTGATGAATGATCAAGCCTGTCCATCTTTTGCCGAGCATTTTTATTGCCTGCTCAAACCGGGGACATATGTGTAAATGTTCCATTTTCATCACTCCCACCCTCATTATAGCGCAGGATTACTAAAAATAAAAAAGTTACATTTTACAACCAGCTTTTTTTCAGCAGAAGTCTTCATAGCCGGTCATTTGTATACTAAAGGGTCTATCTTGGTTTAGTCATGGGGCATCAAGGAAACACCTCCTATAAGGGGGGGCTTGATTTAAATGACCATAATAGCCGTGCTGCTTGTATCCTTGGGTTTGGTTCTTTCTCCGGTGATCGGATTTGTTTATCCATATTGGAGGGAAATTCAGGGAGAAGAAGATTTATCAGAAAAGCAGTTGTTTGGCGTTCGCGCTTTAGGAATAGGGGTATTGCTTCTCACGGTAATCATCGGACAATTCCTGCTTCAGCTATAAGCTGCCGAACAGCATTAAAGCCAATGGTTCATTCATGCGGTTCCGGAAATTGGATTCATCTGCTTGGATAAAATGGGCAAGCTATTAGTGAAAATCCGGAAAGGGGAATGTGTATGGCCTTATTTGACAAGCTTTTCAGTAATGAAAATAATGATAGCGCAGGGAAGAAAGACTTTCTGGCAGCGGTTGAGGAAAGGCGATCCTACTATGCCATCAGCAAAGATCCCGTTGGCCCGGACGATAGGATTAAAGAAGTGGTCGAACATGCTGTCAAGCACACACCTTCTTCCTTTAACTCCCAGAGCGCGCGGGTTGTGGTCCTTTTGGGAGAACAGCATAGCAAGCTCTGGAGCACCATCACGACAGAGGCGCTGAGAAAGGTTGTTCCTTCAGGCCAGTTCAGCCCGACAGAAGAAAAATTAGAAGGCTTCGCAAACGGCTATGGCACGGTATTATATTTCGAAGATCAAGCCGTGATTGAGTCTCTTCAGCAGCAATACCCTCTTTACCGTGAAAACTTCCATACATGGTCCGAGCAGTCCTCCGGCATGCTGCAGTTTGTCATATGGACAGCACTGGAGCTGGAAGGGTACGGGGCCTCTCTTCAGCATTACAACCCATTAATTGATGAAGCGGTTCAGAAAGAGTGGAAGCTTCCGGCAGGCTGGAAGCTGATTGCTCAAATGCCTTTCGGTAAGCCTGTATCGCCCCCTGGACCTAAAGAATTCAAACCGCTCGGGGAACGTGTACAGTTTCATAAATGACTTGGGAACCTGACGAATATTAACGGCCCGCGAGGCCGTTTTATTTATATATCCGTATGAATTTCTCTCCATTTACAGACAAGCTCTGTCCTGTGATAAAGGACCGTTCATGAGACGCCAGATATATGGCGCCACAGATCTCCTCCGCTCCTTTTACCTGCATCCTGACATCTTCCCAATTTGCAACATCTGCCTGAATGGCAGCTGCAGAACCCCCTGCAGCGCGAATTTCCTTTGCTGCCTGCACGGCCTGTACAGTATTCCTGTGATAATTCCCGGCGGCGAATGCTCCTTCTTCAGCAAGGGCATACAAATGGCAGCACCGAGCCCGCGTCACCCCCGGTAACGATAGCTAACTGATTTTTAATACTCAAATTAATGCCCTCCTTTTCCAGTATATTACTCAATAGAAAATCAGCATTATTGTGATGGAAAAAGCAGTGTGATAGGCTGATACTTGAAGTCTTCTGAAAGAAGGGAACCCGGTGAAAAACGCTCGCATTTATTTTACTCTAGTCGGCATTATGCTCTTGTGGGGATTTAATGTCCCTCTTCTAAAAATTATTGTCGGAACATTTCCTCCCGTCACGATTACCTCGTTACGGATTTTCACAGCAAGTATTTGTGTTTTTATCATGCTTTATTTTCTAAAACTTCTCCGGAGGCCCACTCTCCGTGAAACAGGTTTGATTATCGGATGCGGCTTATTGAACGTAGTGGCCCATCATTATTTTTTGTCGATCGGCCTTTCCATTACCAGCTCGACAAATGGCGGCCTCATTTTAGGGCTTGGCCCCATTCTGGTGGCCATTCTGTCGATTATTTTTCTTAACAAGAAATTAACGGTCATCCGCCTTACCGGCTTCCTGCTCGGTCTAGCCGGTGTTTCTTTTACCGTTATAGCCGGCGGGAAGGGCATCAGTGCCGTGAACGCCGGAGATGTATCCATTTTTTTCTCCATCCTTACCCAGGCATTCAGCTTTGTGATTATTAATAAATCCTGCAAAAATATGGACCCGAGACTGCTGACCGGTTATATGCTCTTTTTCGGATCGATCGTTCTTTTTGTCATCTCTCTTTTCACAGAGAAAGACGGCCTTTCCTCCCTTGCCGGCGGAAATCCGAAAGTATGGACAGCCTTTTTCCTATCCGCCGTATTTGCGACAGCCATTGGGCATATGACGTACAATTATGCCATCGGCCAGGTTGGAGCGGCAGAGTCCGCTATTTTTATGAATCTCAATACTCTTTTTGCTCTTGCCGGTTCGGTTCTCATTTTAAACGAGACCGTTTACCCTTCCCACCTGATCGGATTGCTCCTGATCATATCAGGTGTTATTTTAGGGTCAGGCGCTTACGAAGACTTGAGATCGAGATTGAGACGCAAGCATAGCCATTCTGCACAATAGGACAAAATTTTTGAGAATCAATGCATATAAAATTATGATGGAAAAAGAACAAGCTGAAGGAGGCAATACCATGGGGCAATCACTGCAAGGGAAAATAGCCTTAATTACAGGGGCAGGCCGGGGAATCGGGCGTGCCGCAGCCCTTCATCTCGCAAAAGAAGGGGTTCATGTAGGACTGCTCGGAAGAACAGAAGAACATCTTAAAAAGACTGCTGAAGAAGCCCGGGCATTAGGTGTAAAAGCGTATTACGCTTCTGCCGACGTGGCATCCAATGAGTCTGTGAAAAGAGCTGCGGCACAGCTTGAAGAGAATCTTGGTTCCATTGATATTCTCATTAACAACGCAGGCATTGCAAAATTCGGCGGCTTTCTTGAGCTTGCGCCGGAGGATTGGGAAAACGTGATCCAAGTAAATCTGCTTGGCTCTTACTATGTTACACGGGCTGTCCTGCCGGGCATGATTGAACGGAAAGCGGGGGACATTATCAACATCTCCTCCACCGCCGGCCAAAAAGGGGCGCCAGTTACAAGTGCCTACAGCGCTTCTAAATTCGGATTGCTTGGCTTGACAGAGTCACTTGCGATGGAAGTCCGCAAACATAACATCCGTGTTTCCGCCCTTACGCCAAGCACCGTTGCAACGGATCTTGCCATTGATAACAATCTGACGGACGGAAATCCAGACAAAGTCATGCAGGCTGAAGACATTGCGGAATATATCGTCGCCCAGCTCAAGCTCAATAACAGGACATTTATCAAATCAGCAGGGCTATGGTCTACGAATCCTTAATTGAAGCAGTCTGAAAAGTCCTGCTGCAATATGAAAAATCCCCGGTATGATGCCGGGGATTTCTTTGTACATCCTTTTAGTTCTTAAAGTATTAGGGGAACTCCTTCAGAAACAGAGTCTTGCCGGTGAGCAGCCCCCAAGCGGGAATCAGCCAGAGTAAAGGAAACCGGACTCGCCTGACAACTTCTTTGATCCTGAATGAGAGCTCCCATGAAGAATTCAGGAATTCCTTTTACGCCCGCCGCCATCTACTGTCAGTTCAATAATGGCAATTAAAGAGGCCGCGATTACTTGAGTGATCGTGTTTATATGTATAGATTGCATAACCATGCTTAGAAAAGAGAAGATAGACCATGTAACAATGAAGCTTGCCAGAAATTTAACAAACCTGGCAGCAAGACCATTTATGGCCGTTTTTGAAAGCAAGACAACAAATACCTTATTCACTATATCCCCTGCCAAACCAAGGAGAAAGTAAAAAATCACAAACTGAACCAGCGAGGACAGAGAATCATAGTGAACTCCTGCCAGATTGAAAATACCGGCTATCCCAAAAAAATAGGCAGCAAATACAAATACAATCGTAAGAATCACGATTAATGATAGCGCGGTCACAACAAAAATCTTAATACCTGCCGTTTCTTCTCTAAACGGCTTATCATCATGTTCCAGCATCATCCACCCCTATAATAGATATATCTTCCATCTTACCATGCAGCCAGGGTTATTTTGCACCCGTACAAATAACGATTCTTTTCCATAACAGCTTTTGAAAAAAAAGGAAAAGATCCCCCCTGCAAATCCTGGTTTAAAATTCCCTTTATTGCATTTTGTCGGATGCCCCATTCAAAAGTCCTGTTTTCTATTATTATTCTATGTTAGTTTTTTCTTTTTATAATATAGCCTTTTTCGTGAAAACCCTTTAAAATGCGTAGTTTCAGCTTATATGAACTGCCAGGTGTTCAAAAATTCAAACCTAATATTACTAGATGAAATGTTTTTGTAACATAAATAGAAACTATTTGATACACGATTGTCATATAAATCTAGTAATATTAGCCATCATATACATAAAGGGGACTAGGACTTTTGAAGAAGTTTATTTTGACAGTCAGTGCAGGTATGTTCTTGTCGTTTGGAATCTCAGCCGGTGCCTCCGCAGCCACATATTCCGTCAGATCAGGTGATTCTCTTTGGAAGATTGGTCAGAAGCATAATGTTACTGTGAGCCAGCTTAAATCATGGAACAGCTTGAAATCAGACTTGATTAGAGTGAACCAAAAGTTGACAATTTCACCGGCTTCCGCGAAAGCTTCTGTAAAACCGGCTTCCGCAAAACCCGGATCAAGCTATACCATTAAATCCGGGGACACTCTTTCAAGAATTGCTAAAACGTATAAAACGTCCGTCAGCCAGCTGAAAAAATGGAACGGCTTAAAATCTGATACAATCTACGTGAACCAAAAGCTGATTGTTTCCGCTTCTGCTTCAAAACCGGCCGTTAAACCAGCTTCTGTTAAACCAGTTGCCGTAAAATCCGGATCAAGCTATTCTGTTAAATCCGGAGACACTCTTTCAAGAATTGCTAAAGCCTATAAAACGTCCGTCAGCCAGCTGAAAAAATGGAACGGCTTAAAATCTGATACAATCTACGTTAATCAGATGCTGATTGTTTCCGCTTCTGATTCAAAACCGGCCGTTAAACCAGCAGCATCCAAACCAGCAGCAAAACCGGCGGCAAAACAATCATATAAAACGATGACTGTGACAGCAACTGCTTATACAGCCAGCTGCAAAGGCTGCAGCGGGATCACCGCTACAGGCATTAACCTAAAGAAAAATCCGAATGCAAAAGTGATTTCCGTAGATCCTAAACAAATTCCGCTTGGTTCTAAAGTTTATGTGCCAGGTTATGGAACGGCAATTGCAGGTGATACCGGCGGTGCCATCAAAAACGGTAAAATCGATATTTTCCTATCTTCCCGCAGCGCAGCTCTTAAATGGGGCGTTAAGAAAGTAACGATTAAAGTCTACAACTAAAAAACACTGGCTGCAAAACAAAAAGGAGCAGGTCCCATGGGATCTGCTCTTTTCATTTCAGAGGTATAATGGCGGAACTATTCAGTCAGCTGACCTGTTCTTCTTTTTTATAGATAATTAATGTATGGCCATCCCCATAAGCAAAACGGAGATCGTGCCCGATGCGGTTCAACGCAGGAATCAGGGTATTGTGATACTCTTCCTCTTTTATATCTTTAAAGTGCAGCCTTAATGCCTTGTTAATTCGGACATCAAGGTCCAGCTGCTCTGAATCCTCGATAGAAGCCCGAAGAAAATTTGGATTAAGGATAAAATATTCGTGAATATCATATAAGACCACATGCAGATTGCTCATTGGATTTCCTCCTATCCATCATTAGCTTATTTATTCCCAATAGCGGAGGACGCTATACAGGAAAGTAGTTGGCTAGAAAGGATCGTAAGTTCCAGCATTTTCTTTGGCTGTGTAAGGAAGTGAAATTTTCACCGTGGTTCCTATACCAGGCTGGCTTTTGTAAACGGTTTTGCCTTCCATTGCATCAATGATTCCAAGGGATACCATCGTACCAAGTCCTGTGCCTTTTTCTTTTGTTGAATAATACAGGCTGCCGAGCTTTGCCAGCTGCTCTTTCGTCATCCCTATGCCGGTATCGGCTACGGTAATTTCTGCTTTTTCTCCTTCCACTGACAGCAAAATGGCTACAGATCCACTCTCGGGAGTAGCTTCTATTGCATTTTTAATAAGGTTGATCATAGCCTGCCGCAGCTGGTTCCTGTCTGTTTCCAGAATAATTTTTGTTTCAGCCTGACAGGTTAATGTAACTCCCTTTTTTAGTGCCAGAGGGTTCAGAAGCTGTCTAACATCCTTCAGGAAATTGCTCAGCTCAAAGGTTTCCACTATCTCTAATTGTGGCTTGGCAAAGTTCAAATAGCTGCTGATAATGGATTCAGCTCTGTCCAGCTCACTTAATATGAGAGGCAGATAGGGCAGGTTTCCTTTTTTATCATCTGCTTTTATAAGCTGTAAAAACCCTTTTACAACTGTAAGCGGGTTCCTGACTTCATGTGCTATAGATGCTGCCATTTCACCCAGCGTATTCAGTTTTTCAGCTCTGAAGATTTCCTCCTGGAGCCTGTTCCTTTCAATGCTCGCTTCATGCAATAGTGCGGCAAATCCCGAGCCGAGCATTTGTATAGCCCCAAGGATGAAGATAAAATAGCTGACTTCCGCTGTATAAACGATGTCTGCATTCGAGGCAGTCATGTAGCTTAAAACAACTCCCTGCTGGATAATCACCGCCCAGAAAGCTGCTAAGACCGCCCACATCACTCTTTGCCATTTCTTTTCCGTTTTGTTAAAGCTTTTGCCGGCGAGCATGGGACCCGCAGCCGAAAGAATGGCTATTAAATAGCCGTACAGCAAGGCATCTCCGCCTACAAAGGGTCTCATAATAAAGATAGCAGCCAGTACAATAAACCCGCTGTGCAGCCCGCCGTAAAGAAAAGCAAGCACTAAAGGAACATATCGGAGATCCCAAAAAAACCCAAGACCTTCATAGGCAAACAAAATACAAAGAGCAGCTGAAAAGCCATGGAGGATTCCAATCAAGTACGAAGTTCTTCCAATGGAACGTTCAGAGAAAAAAACACTGTGGATCTGGATAGGAGCAAGAACAATCAGAACGTGCAGTAATAATTTTTCTACGATCATAATCTCTACCCCGCAGCTATTTTTTTATTAAATACGACATCTATTTCCATTATCCCTCTTTCAGGCAGGTATTTTTGTCGATTTTATAACCAGGCACTTCTTTTCATCCGCAGCGTATCGTAATGCATAAGCCTGATTAAGCGGGGTGGTGGATCAAGTATATGTGGAGAAGAAAACCATTTTACAATAACAAACTGGCCGAATTTTTACTTCATATGTGTGTGTATGCCTATCGCCAGTATATCAATAATGGGCCAGTAGAAATCGTACCCGGCTTTCAGTTAGTTAAGGCCTTTAAAGCCTCAAGCATCGGTGTACCCGAATGGTTTGGATTTATCCTGGAATCAGATGATGCAGCGGTGATTGCTTTTCGCGGTACGCAATCAGATGAAGACTGGATAGCTAATGCTGCCATCCGACAATCCCCTTACCTTTATCATCCCGGCGCAGGTCAGGTTCACCGGGGCTTTCAGTCAATCTATTCCACATGCAGAGATGAAATTTTAAAAGCGTATGAAGGCATATCGAAAAAAAAGAACCTGTTTATTACGGGCCATAGCCTTGGCGGTGCTTTAGCCGTTCTTCATGCGGCTGATGCAGCAGCAAACTCAGGATTCCGATCCATTGTCATGTACAGCTACGGCGCTCCACGGGTTGGAGACGGTTTGTTTGCGTCCGTATATGACCGGCTTGTACCGAATAGCATTCGCTTTGTTAATAAGACAGACATTGTTCCAAAGCTCCCGCCTATTATCGTTTACAATCCCATTAACCACTCCAAATCCTTTTACCAGCATGTTCAAACGTCCTATCCCTTCACTATTGATTCAGGCTCCATTTCGGCAAACCATATGCCCGGCACCTACTTCACGGGATTAGAGAGTTTGAATCGGCTCATCTATATGTAAAGAAAGCTGGTCTTCATTTTTTTCTCATAAGTAACGCACTTATTGCCTCAGTGAACCGGAGAGCATCAAAATGTGCTGAAGGAAAGTCAGAAATGCAAAAGGTTATTCTGAATCCTCATACATCTAAGCACCACCCTTCTTAATCGGGTAAGACCCGCGTCCCCTGCATCGGTCCTTCAGTCTATGTCCCTGTCCCGCTAAAATGTCCATGAAAAAACCCCCTTATCCAGAAAGGGGGGGGGGCAGTTTATTGAGCGGCCAGGACATCCGCGAATTCTTTAGCGTATTGCGGGAGATCCGGAGGCCTGCGGCTCGAGACGATGTGGCCGTCTGTAATGACTGCCGTGTCATGCCAGATTGCACCTGCATTGGTCATGTCATCTTTTATTCCAGGTGTGCTCGTGACGTTTCGGCCCTTCAGAACTCCTGCGGAGATGAGAACCCAGCCGGCATGGCAAATCTGTCCGATTGGTTTCTCATTCTGGTCCATGTGACGGACCATGTCCAATACTTCCGGGTAGCGGCGAAGCTTGTCCGGAGACCAGCCTCCGGGTACAAGGATCGCATCGTAGTCTTCAGGTTTTACATCAGAGAAAGCAATATCCGACGTAACGGGAATACCGTACTTTCCTTTGAAGGTTTGATCTGCTTTTTCACCAGCGATATGAACCGTTGCTCCTTCTTCTCTTAAGCGCAGAACCGGATACCAAAGTTCAAGATCTTCAAATTCATCACTTGCAAGCTGAATAATTTTTTTGTTTTCTAGACGCAATTAAAACACCTCCGGATTTAAGTATATCACGGAGGTAGCTATGAGCTGCACTGTTTGGATCGCAAGCCTTATGTCGTCCAATCAATCATCATTCTTATTGGCTGCATTTCTCAATCTGCGGATGATGGAAGCAATGACGCTGATCTCATCCTGAGAAACAGGTTGTCCATCAATTATGAGGTCATACTTAACGAATAGATGCTTGGATTGAAGATCGATCACTTCTTTATTTCGCTTTTGGGAAACGAGCAGATCACTAATCTCGACGTTGTATACCTCTGCAATCCTTTTTAATAATGAAATAGAGGGTACATAGAGACCCCGCTCTATTTTCGAAAGATTGCTGTAGTCATAGTTCACTTTTTTGGCAAGGCTTTGAAGGGTATCGCCATTGCATTTTCGCACTTCCTTAATACGGTTTTCCATAATAGGCACAACCTCACTTCTACCCTATTGTACCCATTGCATACGCTTGAGTGAATATTCGAATACTCATTTGGGTATACTAGAAAAATTTTTTTGTGTTTTTGGTCACAAAGACCAATTAGGTGAATAGGATAGTGCTGAGGACACCTTTTTTAGGGTAACCTCATCTCACTTCTTCTTCGCTCTGCTTTTTGAGGGTTTTGCTCTTCATTAAAGATAGAATAGCAGCGTTGTGCCGGGCCGGGAACTGCATTCCAGGACAGCTGCAGCATCAAAAAAAAGAACAGGACCGGGCGCTTTTATTTGCCCACCGGCTCCTGTTCTTTTGTGTGATCTTGTAAAAGTGGACTTGCACGGAAAATTGCCGGAACTGTTTTCCTCCCGAACCAGTTTGCAGCATGTTCCAGCCATACAATCATCCTATTCATTGATTTTTCCTCCGCCTCATCGTATTTGCTAATCTATTCCCTCATCCGCTCATTCTTAAGCCTATGAGAAAGCTTTAGCTAATATCCTCAGACGATTGATGCAATTGATAATAAGCTCTTCTACACCGGATCAGTTCTTCATGTGAGCCTTTTTCGATAATTTCCCCATGATCCAGGACGATAATTTGATCAGCCTGACGGATTGTGTTCAGCCTGTGGGCAATGACGAAGCTCGTCCTTCCTTCCATGAGCGTTCTTAAAGCATCCTGAATTTTCAGCTCCGTGATCGTATCAATGCTGCTTGTAGCTTCATCCAGTACGAGAATAACCGGATCAGACAGAAGGGCTCTTGCGATTGACAGAAGCTGCCTTTGCCCCTGGCTGATTCCGCTTCCTTCGTGTTTAAGGACCGTATCATACTTTTGTGGAAGCTTCATGATAAAAGAGTGGGCGTTAGCCTGTCTTGCTGCTTCCACTACCTCCTGGTCGGATGCATGAAGACGCCCGTAGCGGATGTTTTCACGAATGGTCCCTTCAAATAAGAAAGGATCCTGAAGAACAAAGCCCATATTCTTCCTTAAGTCTGCCCTTCTGATTTTGGTGATGTCCTCTCCATCCATTAAAATCGTCCCCTCCGTCGGGTCGTAAAAGCGTGAGAGCAGGTTAATGACCGTTGTTTTTCCCGCACCCGTTGCACCGACGAAAGCTATCATTTCTCCTTTTTCCGCCTGGAAATTTACGTCTTTGAGAGTCGTTTCACCTTCAGTATAACCAAAGGAAACACCGCGGAAGGCTACGTCTCCTCTTGTAATTCCATTTGTGAGATCCTTGCTGCCGTCTTCCCTTTCTTCTTTTTCATCCATAATTTCAAACACGCGCTCTGCACCTGCGACCGCTGACAAAATTGTATTAAACTGGTTGGCAAGGTCATTGAGCGGCCGCGTAAACTGCCTCGAGTACTCAATAAAGATGACAATGGTGCCAATTGTAATCCAGCCTTTGATAGCCATGAAGCCTCCTGCGGCTGCAATGATTGCAAAGCTTAGGTTGTTTAGAACGTTCATGAGCTTAGGGATGAAACCAGAGTAGGTCTGCGCCCAGAACCCTGCTTCGCGCAGTCTTAAGCTCCGGTCCAGAAACTCCTCCGTAACCCGGTCTTCCTGGGAAAAAGCCTTAACAATTTTCTGGCCGGAGAAGGTTTCTTCAATATATCCATTCAATGCTCCAAGATGCTTTTGCTGTTCTTTAAATTTTTTGCCGGTTCGCTTTGTAATCCATTTCATTCCGAACAGCATGAGCGGAATGATGGTCATTGCCAATGCTGTAAGCAAGGGGCTGAGGATGAGCATAAAAATTACAGTCCCTATCAGAGTCAGTACGCTTGACAGGATTTGAATAACGGAACTGTTCAGTGTTTGGCTGACGTTATCCATATCATTTGTAATCCGGCTCATCAGCTCGCCATGCTGCCGTTTATCAAAAAAGGCAATCGGCAGTTTTTGAACATGCTGAAAGAGCTGTACTCTCATTTTGTAAACCGCCTGCTGGGCGATGCCGGCCATCCAGAAATTCTGAAGCCACGAAGAAATGGAAAACCCTGCGTACACTAGAATCAGCAGGAACAGCTGGCGGGTAAGGCCATTTGTTTGCAAAGGAACGATAAACCGGTCAATTGTCTGTCCAATCAGATAAGGTCCAAGCAGCCCGAGCGCTGAGCTTGCAAAAATCATGAAAACAACAAGGGTGAGCAGTCCTTTGTTTCCATCCATATAACTCCATATTCTTTTAACTACTCCCGGCCAATTGTCAGGCCGCTTCTGTTTGGTTCCTTGAAGCTGATGGCTAGAGGGCCTCATAAACGTGCTCCCCCTTCATTTGAGACTCCCAGATCTGTCTGTATATACCGGAGGATTCAAGCAGCTCTGAGTGAGTGCCGGCATCCTTGAGCTCTCCTTCCTCCAAAAGAAGGATCTGATCCGCTTCTGAAGCTGTACTGATTTTCTGAGTGATGAGAAAAGTGGTACAGGAATAGGATTTCAGTGCTTTTAGCAGCCTGCCTTCCGTATTCATGTCAAGAGCGCTCGTGCTGTCATCCAGAAGCAGAATCGCAGGTGTTCGGATTAATGCTCTCGCAATAGACAGCCTCTGCTTTTGCCCTCCGGAAAGGTTGACGCCTTTTTGTCCGACCACTGTGTCATATCCAAGCGGCAGATTCTCAATAGTATCGTGGATCTGGGCATCTTTAGACGCTTGTATAATTTGATCCATCGTTGCTTCAGGGCAGCCCCACGCAATATTTTCGCGGACCGTTCCCGTAAATAAAACAGCTTCCTGCGGAACATACCCGATTTGGTTTCGTAAATCCTTCAGCCGGAACTCTTTTACATTTTTACCGTCAAGAAATACATCCCCTTCCTCTGCTTCATAAAGTCTGGGAATAAGCTGAAAGAGGGTCGATTTACCGGATCCGGTTGCCCCCATTAGCGCGGTCGCTGTCCCCTTTTCAGCACGCAAGCTGATCTCATGCAGAACCGGGGCTTCACTGCCCGGATAGGAGAACGTAACCTTTTTGAATTCCACACTCCCCTCCTCTAGCTGAGGGAGGGATTCAGTTTGAGGAGCCTCTTTGAGATGAGGCTCTGTTTCCAATACTTCTGAGACGCGGTGAGAAGAAGCCTTTGTTCTGGAAAAAGCCATGATAATAAAGGAAAACATCGAAATGGCCGCTGTAATTCTTAAAGAATAGTTCACGACCGCCACCACTTCCCCGACTTTGGCTCCGCCGCTGCTAGCCTCTGAAACACCAAACCAAAGGATTGCGATAATACCGGCATTCATCACAAAATAAAGAATGGGCATGGTCATTTCAATCAGGCGCAATACCGAGGTGGTCCGCTTTCTCAATTCTTCTGTAGCGCTTGTAAAGCGGCGGATTTCGTATCCAGAGTTTAAAAAAGCTTTAATGATGCGCATTCCTGCCAGATTTTCTTTCATGACCCCATTCACGTTATCGAGCCGTTCCTGAACGAGGCGGAACATCGCGCCCCCGGCCTTCAGCACCCATAAAAGAAAGAAAATAAGCACAGGAATAGCGAACACCAGGATGAGGGCCAGTTTCACATTGACAATCAAGGCCATCACTGTTCCCCCGATGACAAGGAGCGGGGCCCTGAGCATTATACGCAGACTCATAAAAACAGTCATCTGGATGGTATTAACGTCATTCGTTACTCTCGTAATTAAAGAAGAAGGCTGGAATTCATCAAGGTTGGAAAAGGAGAAGGACTGCACTTTTTGAAATAAGCTGCTCCGAAGATCGTAAGCAAATCCCTGGCTTACCTTGCTTGCCAGAAAAGAATTGGCCACACCTGCTGCGAAAGCAAAAACCGACATGGCGAGAAGCACGCCTCCCCAAAACCAGATGACCCCCAAATCTTTCTGCAAAATCCCCTGGTCAATCATCCGGGCAATAATAAGAGGCTGGAGCAATTCTACCGCAAGCTCTGTCAGCATAAGACCAAGTGCAAGGCCAGCAGGCAGCCGGTACGGTTTTAAATACGAAAACACCCTGTTCATGGTATCCCTTCTCTATGTATGGATTGTTCTTTCTATCATATCCTTATGCAGGAAATAATTTAATTATTTTGATTGGAAAATGGGCTGGAATCTGAAATACAGCAAGGGGGCTGAGCAATCGGCCCACCCCCGCAAGTTATTCTCCCAGGCCTTTCAGCTGCCTGCTTTTTTTAATAAAAACAAATGCACCGATTCCAATTCCATACACAACGATCTCTGCAGTAATCAGGTTGACCATTCCTGCCTGATAAAGGCCTGGAAAAAAGTCGATGAGCGCATGAATCAATATGGCGCCAAATATCCAGCCATATTTTTTGTTTTTAACGGCATAGAGGACCAGCAGGGATAGAGCAATCTGAATGAAGAAAGCAGCGGCCCTTTCCAAGCCTCCCATAAATGCCACAGGGAAAGTAAGCCCCGTTAACGCACCTGTCAGCTGCTGGATGACCTCCGGCGGCAGGCTTGCACCCATCGTTTCCTCAAGCCTGCCCGAATTTTGCAGAAGAGCCAGAGATATGAGCTGGATGCTTCCGAGAGTTCCGATTAAAAGCGCTTCAACTCCTCCGTGGCCCAAACCATAGGCAAGACCGTCCTTTCGCTCCTGATACATTTTCAGCACCCATGCAAAAGCGATAAACCGGCCCATTTCCTCGAAAAATCCTGCGGACAGGCCGCCATATATAGCAAACAGGATCGGCTGATCGACTATAGCGGAGGTCGATTCATTCGTTACTAGAATAAATTGGTTAACAGCACCGCCCAAAACATTAGAAAACACAAAAAATATCAGGATCCCAATTAAGACAGGACGGAAGGCAATCCGGTATTTTTTCCTTAGAAGGATGTATCCTGCAACTGGAAGGATGATGGAGATGATCATTTGAAATACAAGGCCAATAATGGCGGATTGTGATACCATGCGGACTTCCTCTTTTCTCTATTTTATCTGATGTTTATTTTACCATACTTTAAATTATCCAAATATTGAATGAAGATTAGAATGCACTCGGAAAAAGCTGGGAGGTCTTAAGGAGGGATGCTCTTATGGGAATAGCAATCGTTATGATCATGATCCCATTCTTCATTTTCGCTGCCGTTTTATCGAAAGGGAAAGGAGCTTTTCTGATTGCAGGCTATTATACAATGTCTGAAAGTGAAAAGGCTCAATATGACGAAGCAGCCTTGTGCAGGTTTATGGGAAAAGTGATGTACAGTGTCAGCTTTTGCCTGGCGCTGATGGCATTAGGGGAGATGCTGGAGATGGACGCTTTGCTTGGTGCAGGTGTTATTCTCTTAGCAGCTTTGATCATTTTTTTATTCGTATACTCAAATACATCCAATCGATTTAAAAGAACCCATTAATTTGGAACAGGGCAAGCGTAAAGAGCAGACTCCCAACCGGGAGTCTGCTCACCTTATTTCGCTTCTTCTTTTGCTGCCGATTCCACTCTTGTTCTTAAATCGTCCATGTTACGTCCAAGAAACATTTTCCCATTGACGAAAAGGGTTGGAGTTGATGTTACGCCAAGCTGTATAGCGAGGGCATCATCTTCATTGGCGGCAAGCTTACCTTCTTTATTTTCATAACTCTCAATCACCTTGTCCACATCTTCCTTCCCAGCCATCGTGCTTAGAAGATTTGTCAGGTAATCTTTTTTGTAGATATCCTTGTTTTCAGCTTCAGGATCTGACGGCTGAGCATCATAGAGCGCCTTATGGAATTCCCAAAACGTATCGTTGCCAAGCTCCAGATAGACGCTCTCCGCGAACTCTGCAGAACGGTAGGAGTCAACATTGATAAACGGATGCTGAAAAAAGAAAAACTGCACTTTTCCGGTTTGAATCAATTCCTCGTCGATCTGTTTAAAAAATGTGTCGTTAAACCCTTTACAGGCCGGGCATTTGTAATCGCCAAATTCAATTATTTTCACCGGGGCATCCTTATCTCCCAGGTACGGTTCATTTTCATAGGAAATGATGCCGGGATTGCTCAATGCTGACCGGTTATAGCCAACAAACAGCCCGCCGATTAGGATGGCCAGCAGGATGACAAATAAAAGCCCGAAAACAAAAGGTTTTTGAGAAAATGTATTCTTTTGCTCTTTTTCCATATACTCACTTCCTATTTCTTCATTTCATGTGAAAATCTCTTGCCTGCGTGTTACAGTCATACTCATTTTACAACACTCATCCCCCTGCTAAGCCAAAAGTTATGGCGAGAAAATGAACTTTCCCTGCCAGCCCTTTTACCTTCCCCGCTCCTTATTCAGCCGGTTAAGCTGAGTTTGCCTGATCGCCTGGTTGATCACCTCTGAAAATACGAGTCCGATGGCGATGGAGCCGGAAACCATAAAAGCTTTAGCTGCAAGACTTAAAGCGAGATCATAATTATTCTGGACAAAATTGCGCATTGCGTCATAAGCCATCCCTCCGGGGACAAGAGGGATGACACCGGCTACACTGAAAATGATTACAGGCGTTTTATATATTTTTGAGAAGACCTGGCCTGTTACCGCAATAACAAAAGACGCCACCACTGTAGAAAATACCGTATCATACCGGCTCTCAACCATGACATAGTAGATAATCCACCCAAGCATCCCTACGAATCCGCATTTGACCAGGGATTTTCTCGGTGCATTAAAAATCATGCCGAATGCTGCTGAGGCAATAAAGCTTGTAATGAGCTGTTCAATCATGAAGGATCCTCCTATCCGGCAAAAATGGAAAAGACGAGTGCAATACCGGAACCGATGGCAAAGGCGGTAAGAAAAGCCTCTGCTCCTTTAGAGAGCCCCGAAATAAGATGACCGGCCATCAGGTCCCTCACTGCATTCGTAATCAGAAGTCCGGGTACGAGCGGCATGACGGAGCCGATGATAATCTTGTCCACCTGATGGCCAATCCCGGCGTTAACAAACAGGAAAGCAAGGAGGCCGATAATAAAAGACGCAAGGAACTCTGAGAAAAATTTAATCGGTACAAGCCTGTGAAAATAAATCAGGCTGATAAATCCTGCTCCTCCGGCTGCTATAGCGGGCAGAAAATCCCCCCACTGCCCCATAAACATAATAAGAAAGCAGCCGCTCGCGACAGCGGCCGCGGCAGACTGAAGCCAGAATGGATACGTGTGTCCTGCTTTTTCAACGCTTTTCAATTCAGTGTAGGCATCGTCTGCATTGAGCTCGCCGCTGCTGATCTTTCTGGAGATGGCATTTACGAGGGCGACTTTTTCCAGGTCTGTTGTTCTTTCCGCAATCCGAATCAGTTTCGTCTTCGTCGGCTCTCTCCCTTCCACAGAAAAAATAATTCCTGTCGGTGTTACATAGCTGTGAGAAAGACGGAAACCGAAAGCGGAAGCCATACGGGTCATCGTATCTTCTACCCGATAGGTTTCCGCGCCGCTTTGAAGCATTATTTTCCCGGCGAGCAGGCAGACATCCATAATTTCATATGTAAAGGTCATTTGTTTATCCATAGCATTCTCCCAGCTTTGTCAATGTCGAAACAACTCTAGTGTAGCTGAAAAAAACAATCCGGACAATTTTAAGCTATATCCGTATTTTCGGGAAATCAAGTCTACAGCGCAGTACAAAGAATAAATGACGAGTAAATCGTTTTGAATTGACAGCTGCTCCATAGGAGACGGATGGGTGCCAGAGCCTACAAAGCTTAAGCTGACGGAGATTACCCATTGAAGCAAACATTAGTATTTTAACCTTCATGGAAGCCTGACTATACGAGACGATAAAGATCAGACATCTTCAGCGGGCGGCCTCAGTAATGTTATATCCATCCCCTTTCCGCCCAATTCAAGCTGTCAGCCCGGTGAGGAAAAAAGAAATAACAAGGAAGCCATTGACAACCTTCCTCTGGTTGCATGAGAATTAAAGGAAGAATGACTCATCCAGCAAGGAGATTTTTATGGAAACTAAAGCTAAGGCTCTCTACCAATATCTTGTCGACACTGCTCCTGAATTTACAGAAGTATGGTACACACATCAAACGGTCAAGCCGGGCTCTGACTACTCTTCCGATGCCCCGGAGCAGATAGTGGAGAAAATAAAAGAGCAAAACACCAATTACGTGAGGCTTGTTGCCAAATCCCTTGATCAGACAGAGGAAGAAATGAAGGAAAGCATTAGAGAATGGACGAAGAAAACCGCCGCCGACCGGGCGCAATCCAGGACTTCAATTGGAGAAGTCACCCGCAACTTCGGAGTTTTCCGCCGCGTATTCTGGCAGTTCATCGAGCGTTTTGCAAAAGAAACAAGTCTCCCAATCATGATCCAGGATCTTTTCTATTGGGAAAAAAAGCTGAACACCAGTCTTGATTATGTCATCGAATCTTTTACGAAGCAATTCATGAAAATCATGATTACCCGGCTTGAAGCGCAGTCCTCTCTCATTAAAGAGCTGAGCGCACCTGTCATTGAACTGCATGATCATATCGGACTTCTGCCAATTATCGGCGATATTGACACAGCAAGAGCAAAAAACATTCTTGAATCTGCCTTGGAACAAAGCATTGATTTAAGAATAACGGTCCTCATTCTTGACCTTTCCGGCGTCGTGACCGTTGATACGATGGTGGCAAAAGAAATTTTTCAGCTCGTAGAAGCACTCAGGCTGATTGGCGTTGAAACGGTTATAAGCGGGATTCGGCCCGAGGTCGCCCAGACAGCTATCCAGCTTGGCATTGACTTTTCCGGAATTAAAACAGAAAGCACTCTTCAAAAAGCAGTCAGAAAAATGGCCAGTGTATAGGAAAAGCAAAAGCCATCCGGTGAGGATGGCTTTTGTTCCGTTTTAAAGGCCGGAGTCATGGCGTAAATGGTGTTTAAAAATGCAGAAAAATGACTTTTCGATGATATTCTTAGCAACCCCAAAGCCATGCAGACCGATGGCTGCTTTTAGCCCGGGCCAGGCTTTATTAAGAGACGGTCTCTTTGCTCAGCAGCTCATTCAGCTCTCCCGGCGGCAGCGGCGGGCAAAAATAAAAGCCTTGAATAGACGGGCATCGCAGCTCGTCAAGAAAATCAAGCTGCTCTCTCGTTTCTACCCCTTCGGCGACAATTTCGAGGTCAAGGTCTCTTGCCATAGAAATAATGCTCGATAAAATCGCGTTGCTCTGTTTGCTGCTGTTGATTTTTTTGATAAAGGACCTGTCGATTTTCAGCACATCGATTGGCAGCTCCTGCAAATAACTTAACGAGCTGTACCCTGTACCGAAGTCGTCGAGACTGATTTTGATGCCGAGCGCTTTCAGCTCATTCAGCTTCTGAATCGTTTGTTCTTTATTTTCAATCATCGCACTTTCAGTAATTTCAATTTCTGCATATTCCGGGTTCAAGCCGGTCTCTTTTAAAACATTCTTTACCGTTTGAACAATCTCTTCATCATAAAAATGGTAATGGGAAAAGTTTACAGCCACCCTCTGCAAAGGATAGCCTCTTTCCCTCCACTCTTTCATCTGCAGAAAGGCGTTTTTCAGCACAAATTTTTCGAGCAATCGAATCAGCCCTGTTTTTTCGGCTATCGGGATAAAAACACCGGGAGATACCGGGCCGAGTTCAGGATGGGTCCATCTCACAAGCGCTTCCGCACTGTTGAAGCCTCTTTTTTCAAGACTGAACTTAGGCTGGTAATGCAGGGTCAATTCTTCGTTTTGAATCGCTTTTCTCAATTCATTTTCCATATAAAGCCCGCGGTGATAATGTTCGTTCAGCTCATTTGAAAAGATGATTTGTTCCCCGGGCTGCTTGCTTTTCGCTACATGAAGCGCCATGCTCGCATATTTGAACACTTCCTCATGATTGCTGCTGTGCAGAGGATAAGCTGCTGCGCCGGATGCTGCATTCAAATTAACTGATATTTCTTTATAGCAAACCGGCTTCTCCAGTGCTTGAAGGAAGGATCGATCGATTTTTGGGGGCTTCTTCCCATATAACACGATGGAAAAGACACCTTTATCTGTGCATCCGATCAGCGAACCCTCCGGCATGCAGCTTTTCACCCTTTCGGAAGCCGCTTTGATCACTTCATCTTCAGCATTTTCCCCATACAGCTCCTGAATGCTTAGAAGGTTTACTATACATAAAGACAAAAGCGTATAAGGCCTTTCTGTCTCCTTCAATAAAGTCTTAAACCGTTTCTCGTTCGGCAAACCGGTGAGATCGTCAAAGTAGGCAAGCTTTTGTATCATCTCTTCTGCTGTTTTAATTTCCGATATATCTTTTAAAATGGCATAAAGACCTGTCACTTTCCCGCCGGCGTTAATGGATATTATAGAGGCGATAGCGGTAATGGATGCTCCATTCTTTTTCATTACACTGACTTCTGCAGAAAACGCTTGACCGGCAATTGCTTTCGATACATTAAATCCAGAAATTTCCTTAGGCTTCCCGAGAAGAGTATAGCTTTCACCCTGAAGCTCTTCTTCGGAATAGCCTGTCAGCAAGGCTGCCGCCCGATTGCATCCGGTTATGATGCCGGCTGCATCAAGAGTAAAAACCGCATCCAGGTTATTCTGATAGAGCGAAGCATACTCTTCATTTTTTACATTAAGCTTCCGGAACGAATAATAGGAAGGAACAAACTCAAGTGCTGCCATTGAAATAAGCCCTACCGTATAAGGGAGCAGAACAAGCGGCTGATGCTGATCACCGATTGAAAGGACGGACAAAATGACCATGTACGGAAATACGGACAGGGCGCACCCAATCAGCACGCTTCCGCTGATGCTCCAATAAAATGCAGCCCGGTTTGATTCCTCATCCAGAATAAGGAACAGAAGCTGGGCTCCTGAAAAAACGGTACCGGTCATAATGGTCGCACACATAACGATAAGAAGGACATTCCACTCCATCTGATCTTCGTAAACCGGGTAGAATCCCGCATAATCCGCTGCAAGCAGGGCGATAGTCAGATAGACGCAGACTTTTGAATAGTGCCTTGCATTTCGCCTTCCTGCTTTTCTCCCGTCGATAAAATGCAGCAAAAGGTAAACGAGGAAAATAAAAACCGGCAAATACACCCCGTTTGTCAGATCAGGGCTAACCGAAAATCGCAAAGAGGTGTAAAATAGAATTTGAGTTATCCAGAACATCAGCCCAATTGCGGCGGATACGAGAATTTTTTCTGAATTGGAAGTCTGGGGATGGTTCTTAAGTTTAATGGAATAAGCAAGAATTCCGAAAACACTGATCATACTAATGATTGCACATGCTCCATAGACGACTGGATCTACAAAGCTTCCAATATGACTTACCCGATTCGGATCCACTGGCCATCTCCCTTTTCTCTCTTAATTTAAGCAGAGCCTGCTTAAAGCAAGGGTTATGTATTAGTTATCGGGCTGTTTAGATGTAATTTTTAGCTTTTAAGGAAAATATTTCACAGGAGGATGTATTATGAGTGAAGAAATAAACAATCACGCAGATGAAAAGCCGAAAGGCAAAATGTCGCTGCAGGAAGCGATGAAGCAAAGACTGGCAGTTAAGAAGAAAGAACAAGCCGGCGGACAGGCTGATAACGGTCTCGTAAAATCCACGAAGAAAATGACGAGCCAGCAAACAAAGAAACCAAATAATCAGCGCCGGCGTACCGGGGTCTGACCATGGATGGCCGTCAAAGAATCCATATTAAACCAGGTATCCGGGTAAATATTGTCCTGAAGGCCGATCAGCGCACAGGCAGGCTGACAGAAGGCAAGGTAAAGGATATTCTCACCAACTCTGCGAACCACCCCCACGGAATCAAGGTAAGGCTTGAGGATGGACAGGTTGGCCGTGTGCAGGAGATTTTGGAAAACTAAAAAAGGCTGTCCCCGCTGAACAGGTTGGGGCAGCCTTTTTGCTTTTAAGCTTATACATCTAGACTAGTGTGAGACGATGAACCTGATCTGTCCGTTACCTCGTTCCATACCGCCGGTAGCCTGGCTTTTTCTCCCCGTATTTCCCCATTGGCCTGCGGGAGAGAGCGGTTTTCAGGTAGGAAGCGCCTTCTTCATTTTTGCATTGAAGCAGAGCATGGAGCTGCATGACGTCATCGAGCGCCCGGTGCGTCTGTGAGGCCCCCAGTCCATGCTGCCTTATCAGATAGAGCAATTTGGATTGAAAAAAACCATACTCCTTCCACGGGATATGCCGGACACTGCAATGCCAGCGAAGATCGGCCGCTTCCGGATACATAGCGCAGACAAAGCTTCTGTCAAAGGAAGCATTATGAGCGAGGGCAAAGTCCGCCTTGCTGAACGCTTCCAGGACCCGATCATCCTGAAAAGCCTGTCCTTCTACCGCTTCGAACGGAATGCCATGAATTCTGTATGCCTGCTCATAGTTTGCAAGAGCCCCCGGTCCTTTCGGTTCCCTCAAATACGAATGCTCCTCTTCTATTCCAAGGAATTCATCATTCGACTGGTGATAACGAAAAAGGATGATTCCAATTTCAATCATTTCATCCTGCCTGGGTGATAGCCCTGTTGTTTCGACATCTACAATCATGCCGGTCAATATGTCCTTATTTCCAATCAACTGAATCCCTCTTTCTGTTAACGTTTCTATTCATCTTAAATACGATTCCCGGTTTTCTCCAGCTTCTGTGTGTTTTTTCAGAGCCGGGTTGGGGAAAGGGGTTATTATTGAGTACAAGGAGGCCATTTGATGACCATTTTTTCCAGTGATGCGTTAAAAAACCAGCACATTCTTATTACAGGCGCTACCGGCGGCATCGGATACGAAACAGCAAAGGCGTGCGCTGAAGCCGGTGCCAATCTCACAATAACCGGCAGAGATGAAGATAAGCTCGCAGCGCTTAAAGGGGACTGCGAAGAATTAAATCCCGGTGTCTCGATCCTGCTGTTCAGCGCGGACCTTGATGCAGCGGATGAGCGGGACAGCCTTTTGGATGCAGCTGTTTCCGAAAACGGTCCGGTCACAGGGCTTGTCAACGGTGCCGGGATTGCAGGAGGCGGTCCCCTTGAAGAGCTGACAGAAGAGGATTTAAGGCGGATTATGGAGCTTAACTTCACCTCAACTGTCCTGTTTACTCAATTGGTCTACAGACATATGCTCGTGTCAGGGCGCGGGGCTGTCGTCAATGTTTCCTCTTTATCCGGCATAAGAGGAACCCACGGAAACAGCGCATATGCAGGGTCTAAATTTGCCCTCATCGGATTCACCCAGTCTTTTGCAGTGGAAGCCATTGAGCACGGAATCCGCGTAAATGCGGTCTGCCCGGGATATGTAGATACGAAAATGGGTCGTGCAAGCATCGGGCGAAAAGGTGAAAAAACAGGCCGCACCTATGAAGAACAGCTGAAACAGGCGGAAGCCTCCATCCCCTCAGGGAGAATCAGTACACCAGAGGAAGTGGCAGCTGCTATTGTCTTTCTGCTGACCGATGCAGCAGCCAATATCGTTGGTGAATCCGTGAAAATTTCAGGCGGAAGTGTGATGTAGCATTTTTTATCCGTTCGATGCCTTTTGCATCGTTTGGAGAATGCCCATATAAGCTTTTGCCTCCTGTGCCATCCCCATTTCCTTATAGGTTTTCGACAGCCATTGCACAGGTTCGGGGTTAGAAGGATTTAATTCCATTTCCCAGCTGAAGCAGTCAATCGCTTTTTGATATTGCTTCATTTCATGATAAAGACGTCCAAGAGCGAGCTGCTGTTCCGGGTCATCCTGGTAGGCAGCCATTTTTTTGAAGTTTTCCGTCATTAGAGACGGAATCGGATGCAGCCAGTTCAGGACTGCAGCAAAATCCTGATGCTTCAGCATGTTCGGTATGATTATTTTTAACATCCGTCCGCATTCCCTCTGATCCTCCATGCTCAGTATAAATTGCTGGAGCTTTTCCTCATCAAGCTTTTTATAATCAAAGGCAGGGTCTGACAGCAGAGTGATCAGCTGCTCTGCCCGGCATTCATCAGAATCCATCAGCACAGCAGCGGCATCCTCCAGCCTGCCATCGCTCATCAGCGCTTCAACCAGATCCTGTCTCGCCTTCGCGTCCCTCATTAATCCGCGGCAGGAGTCCCATAAAATGACGGCCCGCTCACTTGCTGTGAACCGGGCTGCCAGAAGCTTCGAAAACTCCTCATACAATTCAGGCGCCGGCTCCTTTTCATTTTTAAAATAATGAATATACTGCGCAGCCTGATCCATCCAGCGTTTTTGCTCAGCCAGCAATTTCTGAAGGCTTTTGAAAGAGGCTTTTCCTTTCTTCATACAAAGCACCTCAGCGTGCAGCGGGTCGGCCGTTTTCATTTCTGAAAAAGAACCCTCGTATATGAGCCTGTATTTCAAATAGTCCATATGCTGGGATAATTCATGAGCCCATTGATTTTTCGGATCCGCATCCAAAAGGGTGATCAGAACCTGATAAGCCATACGAAACTGTCCGCTTCTGCGGTATTGGAAGAAGAAAGACTTCGCTGCTTCTGTAATTTTCTCTTTTGAAACAAAGGAGTCAAAATGCGATAGAATATAAACCGTTTCCTGGGGAGTAAGCTGCTTGGACAGCGTTTTAAACAGCTGGGTCACCGTTCTCAGCTGCAGTGTCTGCGAGGGCGTAAAGAGTGCATCAATCAGAGGATGGGGAGCATCAACTACAATTCCCTTCCGGAATGCTTTGCTTAGCATAGAACCTTTTTTTATAGAAGTATACTTTCCAGTCAGAAACTGATTTTGATAAAAGAACAAGTAGCAGGTGCCTTTTTCCGGGTGGGATGCTTCAGCAATTCTCATCCGGTTGTAGAAAGCCAGTCTTTTGATAGGAAGCTGGTATGGCTTTTCTCCGCTTTGAGCAATCGTCGCATGTTCAATGTGTCCGCCCAATTGAATCCCTCCATATGTTCTTTTCTTTAAGTTTAACACTAAATAGGCAATTCCACAGAATAAAAGAACAAACACCCTGAAGAATATAGGCCGTTTCAGACGATGGAGCCGGACGAAAACACGCGAGCCTGACCTGTATGTGCTCTCTTCCTGTTTTTTAAATCCAAACGATTTTCATAAAGAAAACCCCCGGTATACCGGGGGTTTTCACTCATCAGGATTTTAGGACACTTCAGCGATCGGCCTCCTGACTCATGCGAGACAATGGATGGCTCACCTAGCGGGTGCCGAGGAGCATCCATTCGTACTGGCGCAGACGCAGTTCAAATAAGGTCAGAGACTCCTTGAAGGTACTTAAATGGTTTTTCATATCCAGCAATTTGCTTTGTTTAGCTGAAATGGCGGTATGAGTTTCTTCAACCGTCTGCTTCAGGACACTGAACGGATGGCTGAAGAAAATGGTAACATCCCGGTCAATGCCTTTTTCAAACACATCAAACGGAAGGAGGAACTTAGAGATGATATCTTCTGTCAGCTCAGAGTAATCCTCATTTTCAATATATTGTGTATATCGGTTAACCATCATTGTTTTGTTTTGTGCAATGGCATTAATGAGCTTTCCGGCACTTTTCAGAAGAAGCTGGGAAGGTGTATGACGCATCAGAATATTGACTTCATCAAGCTGGAAGCCGCTTGTCATGCGCTGTACATCCCGCCTCCAGTCATCTGCAATTTTAAAGTCACATGATAGCTCGACTCTGTCTGATTCAAACAGCTTATTAAAGCCGCTGCTCATTTCATCAAGGTGGGCCTGGCTCACCTTCAGTTCATCATGTGAGGAGGAGATCCATTCGTGAAGTGAATCCCGGTACATAGGCAGGACGGTATCATCGATGTAAATTTTAATCCGGCTGTTCATCTCTTCATTCAGCTGCAGATGAATTTTGCCAAAGTCACTGTCCTCCCTCACAAGCTTAGCGCAGCTGCGGAGCATTTCCGGAATTTTCATCCTCATATCCTGCCTGATTTCTTCTTTCACTGTATGGAAATAGCGGCGGATTTCCACTGTTTTTTCCTTTTCCAGATCTTCAAGCTGATGAATCGCCCCATTCAGCTTTGAAACCATGTCCTCATTCCAGACTATGGATTTCTCTAGGGAGCGCTCATGCTCCAGACGAGTATCCAGCAGATTGGTTATCGTCGTGCGAATGACAAAGAGAAGCTTCGCCACTCTGTCATCGAGTCTCGCCGGGCTGAAGTTCTTTTCAATAAAATCATCAAACAGCTCCAGCTGACGGCTGCTCTTATAATGAGAGGAGTAAGCGAACACCTTAGCCTCAGGGAAAACGGTGTGAATCCTCTCCTCGGTATCAAGGAGCACCCTGTTTGCTTCTTCCTCTCCATACACCGTATCCATTTTGTTCAGCAGGAAGTGAATCGGCATATCGGGTGCAAGATCTCTGATTCTCAGAAGGAATTCAGACTCCTGCGCAGTGAATGGCGCGTTGGCAGATAGAATAAAAAGCATGCTGTCCGCCAGATTAATATAATGATGGACTTCATTTCTTCCGCCTAATCTGCTATTAAACCCGGGGGAATCAATCATCGTCATCCCATGCCTGCTCAGAAATTCCGAGGGCAGTCTGTATTCAATAAAACGGTCATTTGCTGTAAGGCCGCCGGGTTCCCGTATTGCCTTCACTTCGCTGATTTCTGTTTCTGGATGTTCTCTTACAATGACAACGGTCGAGCTCTCCTCGCCCAGCACCGGTTCATCCAGGACGGAATTAATGAAAGACGATTTGCCTGAGCTTGCGGCGCCTGCAACGAGAAGATGCCGTGTATGTAAATCAAGGAGCTCCTGCACCATCCAATTTGACTGATCACCGATTTCCACCTCATTCTCAAGGCTCCACCTCTTCACGGAATCAAACAGCTCGAGACTCTCCTCAAGTCCGGCTGTTATGTTCTGTTTCCAGCTGACCAGATTTTCCGCCCGGTAAACCTGTTCAGCTGATATGCTTTCAGGGAAAAGATCATTCCAGGCAAGCACGGCAGCCGCTGAAAGAATGGCATGATTCGCTTCAGACATGCTAAGCCAGTTAACCAGAAAGCCGGGCAGAACCTTCGACAGCTCTTTTACCGAATATGCGCCGCCCGTCAGCTGAAGGTATGTCTCCTCATGACGCTTGGACAGCTTCCTCCAGGAGTGGGACTGCTCGCCATCAAGAGACTGGTAAACGTTATTAACATTCATCAGCCAAGGCATGTAAGAGGGTTGTCCCTCATACGAATGCCATAATGAGAGCACAAGCTCTTCAAAATGAGGCGGGCTCACATGATACATGGCGGCAAGAACTTCATTAAAATAAGACGGTTCAAATCGGTTTGTATATCCGTTCGTTATGTACGCCTGCAAAACTTCCGCCCAATCAAGAGATTGCGTTCGGATGGTTTCATTTGCAGCAAGCTCTACAGCATTTTCCCAATCCTGATGCTCCTCAAAAAATGCCCGCGCAATCAAGGCGATATTTTGATAATCGGGATCAAGCGCCACCGCTTTTTTAATAGACAGAACGGCTGCATCCTGCTTTTCCTGCTGCAGATAGAGCGAAAACAGCTGCAGGGCAACCTCAATCTTTAATACAAGACTGTCCGTTTCAATGCTCTTATACAAATCCAGAGCTGCCGCTTCCATCCCAAGCTCCATATAAGCATCGGCCATGTTTTTCCTGGCCCACTGATCCAGTTCGCTGGTAATGTGCTCCCACTTAAAGATCGCAGCTTCATAATCCTTATGGTGAAAATAAACTTCACCCTGGGCAAAACGGATATCCGATGCATCCCCGTCTTCCTTCTGATGCTCATCAAGGAGCAGGCTTCCAAGCACCTGAACAGGGTGTTCCCCTGACTCAGGGGCCAGTAACTCATAAAAGGTTTTCTTGCTTAACTTCGTTTCTGCAGTCATGGTCGGCCTCCAAATAATAGAGTATATATATGTAAATTCCCCGTCTATAGTCCCGTTACACCTAATGGGTATCTAATTTCATATTTTAACAGAGTTTTTTGCCGGGTTATTGCAAAAGGATGTCAGTTTCAATACAGATTAGACACAAACGTAAAATTAGAGGATTCATTTCCCATGGGTTTTTATGGTAGAGTAATAAAAAACCGCAAGCTTTTGTCTAAATAAGAGAAATCCATTCAATTACATTAAGCTTGGGGATGAAACCTTTATCCCAAACTCGCCGGTCTTCGGCTTTTATTTGGACAAGCACATAACAGCGAAATTCTATCTGCAGGAGGAAACATGCACATTGTTCAAAATCGGTTTGCCGCCACTTTTCACATCATTCTTCTTATTGTCTCGATCAGCGCCGCTGCATCCATTTTGCTGACCGACCCGAAACTTGAGTCCCAGCTTCTTCAGTTTATGGCAGCATGCATCATCGGAGGCGGAAGCACATTAAAGCTGTACCGGGCACATACAGCCAAATCAGGAAAAAAGTCAGATGAGCCCCGCTCACTCTGACTTTTTTTAGTCCTCATCCTTTACATCCGGATCTTCCGGCAGCGGCTCACTCTTCCACTCATCAAGCTGCTTCTTCGCCTTCTCCAGCTGATCCAAATGCCCGTTAAACTGCTCCTTATTGATCAAATAAACCTTCCCGTCAAACAAATACCGGATCCGGTTTTGGTGAATCAGGGTCTCGACATAGGTCTCCGGAAGGGAAAGATACTCAGCCGTTTCTTTAATCGTTAAATACACACGAAATTCCTCCTCTATACGGATGATTATAACGAAAGAGGGGATGATGGGTAAACAAGGGGACGCCAGGTTATTATTGGCGCAGGACCCGAATGGGATTTTGTTGGTTATTGTCCTCCGTATTTTGGTTTTATTGTCCGTACTTTGGTTTTATTGTCCGTATTTTGGTTTTATTGTCCGTATTTTGGATTTATTGTCCGTACTTTGGTTTTATTGTCCGTACTTTTGTTTTATTGTCCGTATTTTGATTTTATTGTCCGTACTTTTGTTTTATTGCCCTCCGTATTTTAGTTTTATTGTCCGTACTTTGATTTTATTGTCCGTACTTTTGTTTTATTGTCCGTATTTTGATTTTATTGTCCGTACTTTGGTTTTATTGTCCGTACTAACGCAGATAAAGACTTTTCGAGATAATTCGACATTAATAGACAACGCCTTCGCCCCGCGTAACGATTACATTCCAAACCGCCACACAACATACAGATGCGCGAACCAACGTCCTTGCTCATACTAAATGTTTACAAATCCTCTTTTTCATACTATAATATCTACTTTCGAACGTGGTTCGAGATCCTCCCACGAAAAAAAACTAAGGAGTAGAGAAAATGAATATCCGAACACTCGCAGCTAATGGGATTTTGGCTGCCATTTATATTGTTGTGACCACCCTTGTTCAGCCAATCGCATTCTCAAATATACAGTTTCGCATTCCTGAGATGCTGAACCATTTAGTCGTTTTTAATAAAAAGTACATTTTTGGAATTGTGCTTGGAGTTTTTATTTCCAATATGCTTTGGTCGCCAATGAAGGCATACGATGTGATATTCGGAACTGGCCAGTCGGTTATTGCTCTTCTTATAACGATCGCAGCTGCAAAATATATCAAAAACACATGGGCTTTGATGGCTGTAAACACGCTTGTGTTTACATTTACGATGTTTATCATAGCCTGGGAGCTGCATTTGGCTCTCGGCTTCCCGTTCTGGATTACATGGGCTGTAACAGCTGTCGGTGAATTTGCAGTGATGGCTGCCGGAATGCCGATTATCTATGCTTTGAACAAACGGCTTAAGTTTGAAAAACACGCTTAAGCCCTCTGGATGAAATCTCTATGATTTCATCCTTTTTTATTTCAAATTTCCAGGATATCCCGCTTCCTTGCAGAATAACCTCCATAAAGGAGGGGAACCGCTATGGAGATCCGCATTCTAGATGTGAATGACGCATTTGTTTTTCAAACACTCCGACTGAAAGGCTTAATAACAGAGCCAGAAGCATTCGGCTCCACCTTTGACAGAGAAGAGCGGTATTCACTGGAAACAGTCGCTCGAAGGCTGAAGCCCACTGACAGCAAGTTCACACTGGGAGCTTTTGACGAAAACCATTCTCTGGCTGGAATGGTCACTTTCATTCGGGGAGAGAGCCCTAAAACCGCTCATATAGGAAATGTATACGGCATGTACATAGAACCTGTTCACCGCAGACAAGGCTTGGGAAAAGCACTGCTGCTGGACCTTCTAAAAAAAGCAGGCAAAGAGAATGTGGAGCAAATCCATTTATCCGTTGTTTCTGGGAACGCAGCCGCCAAAAATCTATATAAATCTATGGGGTTTAAAACCTATGGGGTGGAGAAACATGCGTTAAAGTTTAATGGGAAGTATTATGACGAAGACTTAATGGTCTTATTTTTGCGCACATGAACTTGACAAATACAGGATCCGATTGCCCGATTGAGACCGATAAATATCCAAAACCGGCTGACAAATATCGGAATACGGCCGATATACGGGGCTCTAAACGATAAAACGCCCAAATCGTTAAGTACATGAAAATCCAGCTAATCATAAAAGCTTGCCGGCCGATTTGTCTCCCAAATCGGCCGGTCAGTCTCAATTCATATGAACAATCCGCTTGACCGGTCCATTTTGCTTATGTTCATCTGTTTTATCCATCAAATTCAGCAGGTGCCTTTTGTATAGATACATCACAATGATGTGGATTTTTGCCTGAGACAGCCTGTAAATAATCCATGGCAGGGAAGGGCGGTATTCATGAATGGCGATGATGCACTCCTGTGTATCAGGAATCTGCCTGAATTCTATCCTTCCCCTGCCGCCTTCCACGATTTCAGCGAATGATCCGCCGGTGATATAGTAAAGGGCCCGGTTTGAAGAGCTTCGATCCGGTGCGTAGCTAAGTTCCATAATGGGCTTCTCCCATCCAAAAAGGTAAAACCGGCTCACGCGGCTGCTGTCAGCTTCTACCCTAAGAAACGGCCGCGCCAGTTTTGACAGCCAGTTCATATAATGGTCTCCGGCCCAATCGGCATCTTTTCCTTCTGGAAGCAAGATGCGCTGCACAGAGCGGACATCTGCAATGCCCGATTGTTTAGAGGATGAAGATTTGGAACTTTTTTGTTCCTTCTTTTCTTTTTCCTCCTCGTCAAGAGCATACTTCGCCGCTTCTTTAAACGGCGTCCGGCCATAGCTGATTTCATCGTCCATGTTTTCTTTTTGGGCTACCATTGGATGCTTCAGGCTCTCAATTAGCGGATAGGCAATGGATTTTGGAGATTGGGTAATCAGACTCACCCATAATCTTGAGAGGGTTACCGTCATAAATGGGACATCAAACGTTCGCGTATTCCTTCCCATAACTTCGGCGGTCTGAATCATCATCTCTTTGTAGGTCATGACTTCTGGTCCGCCTACGTCAATGGATTTTCCGGATAATCGCTTATTTCCAATGCTTTTTTTCAGTGCTGTCAGGACATCCTTCAAGGCGATTGGATGAGTTTTCGTTCTTGTCCATTTAGGCAAAAGCATGGCGGGCAGACGTTTGACCAGCTTGGTAAGAATGGGAAACGAGGATCCCTTCGGACCGACAATGAGTCCTGCACGGATTGTCGTTACCGGTGTGCCGTATGCACCAAGCACCTTCTCAACCTCAAGCCTGCTCTCAAGATGCCTGGACAGTTCTTCTGTATCTTCAGGAATGATTCCGCTCATGTAAATTATTTGTTTAATGCCATTTTTCTTGGCAGCCCGGGCAAAATTGTCGGCAAGAATTAAATCCATATCCTCAAATTTAGCCTGCGTCAGTTTGGCAGAAGGCATCATTGAATGAACGAGGTAGACAGCATAGTCCGCTCCTTCCAATCCCTTCTCAGCAGAATCCAATGAATACAAATCACAGGAACGCCATTCTACATGATCGCTATTCTCCCGTGAATCCCCGTTTCTGGACAGGGCGATGACGTCTGAGTATCCGGTAAGCTTTTGCAGCAAATTATTCCCTATATATCCGCTTGCCCCTGTAAGGGCGATTACTTCGCGTTTTTCCATAGTTAACAACTCCAGTCCTGAAGAAATCAGTATATGGTCTTTTTATTCCTTCAACACGGTTCCGGTAAACGTTGGGAGAACATTGGAAAATCTTTATTTTCTCAAAGAAGAATTCAGAGACGATTCCATTTTTTTCATGTACGAGTAAATGCTGAACCAAATAATAAAGTAGACAATGACGAAGCTAACGAAAGCAATGACTGCGCCAAACCATGTTAAAGGGAACCATCCCGAAAAAACGGCCACTGTAAAATAGGCAGCAACGGAAAGAGTGAAGTGAATGACCATCTGTTTCAGAAGGCTCCATTTTTCGAACTCAAAGATGAGGGATGAAACCCCGAAGTAGATTCCGACCACCATACTCCCAAGCATATGCTTCCATAGCCCGGTTACGGTTATGCTGACATCCATCCCCATAAAAACACTTAATGCCGCAAAGGTAAACAAGCTTGAGAAGCCTAGTCCAGTTAAGGATCTCTTCACTATTTGAATCATCATTTCTTCATTCCTCCAGTCAGTTTATCTTTTACTGCGGCTACAAAGTTACGGGATACATATTCTTTTCGGCCGCTGTAAAAATAGACACATAGATTCCCATTAAAGGAAAGTTCAAACTTTTCAATGGCCTTCAGATTTCCTATGACTGATTTTGAAAACCGTGTGAACTGGCTGGATTCCAGCAATGCTTCTACTTCATAAAGCTTCATTTTCAACTCGATCCGCCCGTTTGCTGTTACGGCATAGTTCTTTCTCTTTTCAGAGAATACATAATCAACATTCTCCGGCTTCAGCAAAATCGTTTGCTCATCTTTCATTCCAATGAGCCGCTCAGGTCTTGGTGATTTCATACGTTTCATGAGCTCTTCAAGCTCGTCTGTCCACTCCTTTGCCTGAATTGTAATCAGTGTTTCTTCTATTTCCTCATTGATATTTACATGAACTTTCATCGCAGCACCCCTGATTCCTTTCTTAACTGAATTATGTACTCTAAACGCTTTTTTTCTATTAAAAGTAGCATAAGATGCCTAAAAATGGGGATGTGAAGTTCATTTCCTTTCATAAAACAAATGCGAGCTGCAGCCTGCGATGGCTTCGTCTTTGCGAAGCCCCGTCTGTCCCAATGCTCTTAGCCCGGATTTCCCCGCCATTAACAGGTATTTAACAAAGCCTTGATAAAAAAAAGAACAGCAATCCGCTTAAGGATTCTGTTCTTATATACTATAGCAGTCCATCCGCTTCCATTTGATCCTTTTGATCCGTAAGGGTTGTTTCGAGGGAGCGGTAATCCATTCCCAGATCGCGGACGCTTTTGCTGTGGTCGAATTTCGCTTCAAATCCGACATTTCTGGACACATACGGACGTGTGAGGCCAATTTTTGGTGCTATAAGCCATAGCAGCGGCTTTGGAACTTCACCTTTTGGAAGCTTGTATTGGTGCGGATAGTTTTTCTCAAGAAGCTTTGCCATATCGAGCAGGCTGGCTTCTTCATTGGAGATCAAGTAGCGGCCGGAAGCAGTGTTTGTAAAGGCAGCGAGCTTATGGGCTTTAGCGACATCTCTCACATCTACTGTCCCGTTGATTAAACGGGGAACTCCGGTTTTATACTTACCTTTTAATAGATCGAGAATAGTGGCAATGCTTGTAGAATCCTTCCTTTTTGCAAGGGACGGCCCAAGTATAAAGGTTGGATTGATGGTTACGAGGTCCCAGCGGTCTTGCTCTCCGGCAAGCCTCCACGCTTCTTTTTCGGCTGCTGTTTTTGAGAAGCTGTACGGCTGGTGGGCTGGTGAGCTTGTCGTATTCCAGTCTCTTTCGGTAAAAGCCGGTTTCCCGTTCATATCCGCGTTGTCTCCAAACACGGCAACTGCACTGCTTGTCAGAACGACCCTTCTTACGGAAGGAGCCTTGTTGACAGAAGACAGAACGTTTCGGGTCCCTTCCAGCGCGGGTTTGATTAAATCTTTGTTCGCATCCCTGAAGCCGCTGATGAAAAACGGGGAGGCGGTGTGAAACACATACTCACACCCTTCAACCGCTTCATCAAAGCTGCCTTCTCTTAATAAATTGGCCTGATAGACTTGGAGTGTGCCCGGGGACGTTTTTTCTACTTCAAGTAGGTGGGCGTACTGAATGGTTCTCGATTGGTCACGGACGGTAATACGCACTTCATGCCCTTCCTGAAGCAGTTCTTTCACAAGCCACGCTGCAACGTATCCCGTTCCTCCGGTGACTAATACGGTTTTCTTATTCATGTTTAAATCCTCTTTCTTTTTTAATTGAACGTTCATTCAATGAATCATTATAGACGTATCGCTTCCCAGCATGCTTCTGTTACTTTTTCTATAAGCTCTGGCGTTATGCTCAGCATACCTGCTGCATGCTGTTTCGCCAGGGAAACAGCTACATCCAGTGTCAGCGCAATGATGACAGGATCGGGAAGAGGCTTGATCATTTGCTCATGCTTTGCCTTGTTGAATACATTCATGATCGGCTTATAATAAATCATAACAGCCTTCTGGATTTCCAGCTTGTTATACGGAGACTGCAAAAACTGCTCCATGAACATGACTTCATCCGGTATGCGGACGGAAACTTCAATGGTTCTTTTCACCAGGTGCCGGATCTGATCTCTCAGGGGCTGATCCTCATTGATGCCTTGCACAATCCATTGGGAAAAGTCCTTTTTGACCCTCATGTATAATTCATCGATCAGTTCATTCTTATTGCCGAAATAATGATAAATAATTCCTGCACTTACTCCTGCCTTCCGGGCGACCTTTGACATGGACGTCCCGTGAAAGCCATGTTCTGAAATCAGTTCAAGTGTTGCTTTAAGAATGGAGGCTTGTTTTCCTTCTATCAATTCCAACGAATCAAAAACCCCCTCTTAATTGAATGTTCGTTCAATATTTTACTTGAAGCCGAACATTCTGTCCAATTGATGGCCGAAAGACCTCTTGGATATGGGAAAAGAATACCCCGGAGTTTTCTTCCTCCGGGGTACATGCCTTAGAGTCCTTTGCCTCCGAGCGGCTTAAGAGCAGTGATTCTGTCCATATCAGCAATAATGGGCCTTGCCTGTTTTATCAGCATCTGGGTGGCTTCATTTCCAAGAGAAGCCTGATGTGCTTCTTCATTACTCCAAACTTCATAGATATAGACGCTTTCCCGTTCATCCTCTGCCAAGCTGACGACATACAGCTCGCAGCCAGGCAATTCATTCATAGCTTCGGCGGCTTCCAGCAAAATAGCCGCAAGCTCCTCCCGCTTTCCTTCCTTTGCTGTCAGCCTGCCATATAATCCGAATTTCCCCATCTTACTCCCCTGCTTTCTCCATTCGTTTTTTGGTTAAAAAAGCTTTGATCATAAAATAGCTTATCTCTTCCGGAAGCAATTCTTTAATCGGCTTCAGTTGATTCGCTCCCGCTTCCTGAACTGCCTGCTCGAGCGTGATTTCATAGGAAGGCGGCACCAACTCTTCATAATGCAGTCCTCCTTCTTCGGCTTCAAGACACTTTAGCAGGTGATTTTCAATGGTCTGAATGGAAAGGCTTCTTTCTTCCGCTATTTCTTTAAACGTTTTTCCTTCCTGGTAAAGCTTTAACGATTCAAGGTGGGAATTGGGTACCGGCTTCGATGATGCTTTTACTGCCGCAGGTCCCGCTGGCTCTCCGCTGCCTTCGTATTCCGGATACGCTTCCTGGAATTCTAGGATCGCTTTCAGAAATGCTTTCCCGTATTTTGCGGCTTTGTGCTGCCCAACACCGGATACCGCTAGGAATGCCTCTTCTGTCAGAGGCTGCTTTACACACATGTCCTTAAGGGCCGTATCCGAGAAAATGACAAACGGCGGAACGTTTTCCTTCTCAGCAAGGGTCTTTCTGACGGTACGGAGCTCTTCAAACAGCGGATCCCCTGCAGCGACCTGTCTCGTCTGTACGGCTTCCTTGCGCCGAACGGACGTATTTCCGAGCAGCACTTCCTTTCCTGCCGGGTTGACGTAGATGAGCGGATACGCGCCGTGCTCTACCCCAATCAGATCCTGGGATATAAGAAATTCGATAAAGGACGTCGTTTCTTTTGCACTCTTATCCTTCATGATTCCGTAAGTTGGAAGCCGGTTTAAGCCGAGCTCTGTTATTTTCTTATTTTTGGAACCTGTCAGCACCTGGGCTGTAAGTGCCTTCCCAAACCGGTTCTGTCCCATTCGGATGATGCAGGAAAGCACCATCTGCGCTTCCTTCGTTACATCCCGGCTTTCCCGTGAGTCCGTACAGTTGCCGCAGCGTCCGCATGGCTCCATGTCCATTTCGCTGAAGTACTGAACTATTTTGCGCTGCAGGCAGCTTTCGGTATGACAGTAATCCACCATAAGCTGAAGCTTCTCAAGCTCCTGCGGCATTCGCATTCTGTCACTGGACTGGTCAATTAAGAACCTCTGCACCTGAACATCCTGAGGAGAGTAAAGCAGGATGCATTCACTGTCAAGACCGTCCCGTCCCGCACGCCCAGCTTCCTGATAGTAGCTTTCCATGTTCTTGGGAAGCTGGTAGTGAACGACGTACCGGATGTTGGATTTATCAATTCCCATTCCAAAGGCGGAAGTAGCCACCATGACCGTTGTCCTGTCCAGCAGAAAGTCCTCCTGCCCGCTTATTCGGTCTTCATCGTTCATCCCGGCGTGGTACTTGGATACCCGGATTCCGCTCTTGTTTAAATGATCATGGAGCTGATCAACGTTTTTCCTAGTCGCAGCGTAAATAATGCCTGATTCTTTTTCATTTTTTTTCAGAAATTCCTTCAGAAACCGGAGACGGTCCTGACCTTTGATCACGGAAAAAGACAGGTTCTCTCTCGCAAACCCTGTGAGAATGGAGTATTTTTCATCTATTTTAAGAGAGCGGCAAATATCCTCGCGAACCTTCGGAGTGGCAGTAGCGGTTAAAGCCATCACGGCCGGTTTCTTCGGAAGCTGCGATATCATGCGCTGGATGCGCTGGTAGCTGGGCCGGAAATCGTGGCCCCACTGGGATATACAGTGCGCTTCATCTACCGCGGTAAACGGGATATCAATCTTTTTTAGCTGGCTCATAAAGTCATAGCTCTCGAGTCTTTCAGGAGCAATATAAAGAAGCCGGTACTCTCCATTTTTCGCACCCTTCATCCTTTCATAAACCTCAGATGCGGACAGCGAGCTGTTAATATAAGCAGCCGGAATACCTGCCTGGAGCAAGGCATCGACCTGATCCTTCATAAGGGAGATCAGCGGGGATATGACAATCGTCGTTCCCTCCATCATTAATGCAGGGATCTGATAGCATATCGATTTCCCGCCCCCAGTCGGCATGACACACAGTGTATCGTTTCCTGCAAGGATCGAGGCAATCGCCTCTTCCTGCCCTTTCCGGAACGACGTATAGCCGTAATGCTTTTCAAGCAAAGCTTCCGCCTGCTGCAGCATTGTAATCATCCTCTCTCCAATTCTTCTTACTCTATTATAAAAGGAGCCGCCCCATCACGCAAAAAGAAGAAAATGAGATTTAACAGGAAATAACCGCAAAGTTTGCGTTGAAAAAAATGCCAAAATCAACTAAACTAGCTTTAGTAAAATAGTACTAAAAGGAGAATCGCCATGTACTGCAAAAGCTGCGGAACAGCCATTACTGAACGCTCTAAATTTTGCCCAAACTGCGGAAAGCCATTACGAAACAACCCCTCCAAGCTGCTGATTCTGCTTACGGTCTCTCTTTTTCTCTGTGCAGGTGTTTTCACTGCCCTCTATCTGGAACTGACTAAAGCTGCCCCTGCAGCAAAAGAAGTTCAGGTGAAAGAAAAGATTCAGCCGAAGAAAACAGTCAAAACTGAAGAAGTTAAAAAGACAGCCACAAAACAAGAAACCCCCGCTGAAGAAAAAAAAGCAGCAATCAAGCCTCCAAAAGAACCATCTCAAATTATCAAAGATGCACAGCCGAAGGTTTTTACAATCGTAAGTGATTATTCACAGGGCTCCGGATTTCTCATAAACAGCCAAGGCGATATTTTGACTAACGCCCATGTAGCGGAGGGCAGCCTGAATGTAACGATCCGCGATTATGAAGGAAACGAACATAGCGGAAAAGTAATCGGCTACAGCAATGATACGGATATTGCTGTAATCAGAGCTTCAAGCCTGGCCGGAAGAACGCCACTCGGCCTTGAACAAGAGAAACCTTCTAAGCTCGGGGATGAAGTCATTGCCCTTGGCAGTCCGCAAGGCTTTGAAAACACAGCTACAATCGGAAACATCAGCGGCATTGACCGCTCTTTTACAATTGAGCCCCATACGTATGATGGAATTTATCAAATCTCCGCTCCTATTGCACCAGGGAGCAGCGGCGGACCGCTCCTGGATATGAAAACGGAGAAGGCTGTCGCCATCAATTCTGCAAGGCATGATACCGAAGCAACAATCGGTTTCAGCATTCCGCTTTACAAGGTAATGCCTATCATTAACGGCTGGGTCAGCAGCCCTATGTCTGAAGAATCCATCTCCAGTCTTTTTTACAATGACGAAGGCCTGTACTTTTATGAAGATCTATACGATGACAGCGAATATTACTTCGACGGCGGAGACTACAGCGATGAATATGAGGACTACAGCTACGAAGAGTACGAAGAATTTCCTTATGAAGATTACGAGTGGGAAGATCCTTATATCGAAGAGCCGGATGCAGACGTTCCGGAACATGATTATGAAGAACCTATTACCGAGGAAGGCAGCGAAATTCCTGCCCCGGATATCGCTGATGAGAACAGCGGCAGTGAATCAGAGCAGCAAGAGGAATCTCCGGAAGAACTGCCTGAACAGGATCTCCAGCTGGAAGAACCTGCCCTTGAGGTCCCGGAAGCTGAAACTCAAACTCCCTGATGCTTGCGGACTTTGTGACTCTCTAAAAGAAGGATGGACTGACGCAATCTTAAAGGTGCTGCGAGCCTGGCTCGGAGCACTTTTTTCTATACGCAGGTCCCTTGCACTTCCATTAACTTCTCCGCTTTTTGAGGCGCCATTCCTTCCTTTTCCAGCCACCCATTCCGGACTTCATTCAACTTTGCCCGCAGGCATTCTTTTTTAAGAAGGAAAATGACTCCTTTTGTCGAATACCCTTCTTAAACTAATTATTCAGAAAGTAATAGAGGGACTATTCTGCGAAATGAGGAGAAATATGGAACGAACATTGCTCGAATCTCATAAGAAACGTCTAATCTCTTTTTTTGAGGAACGGCAGTCTGTCTTTTTGGAGGAATGGCAGCAGACGATCTTCATCGGTCAAGTAGATCCTCACAAGGAAAAAGTGAAGGAGAACGGCGAAAATATGTACCTTTTAATCAAACATGCCATCGGCAGCGGCTTGTCGGAGGAGGAAATAAAAGGACTCGCCTTTAAAGTCGCAAGCGAACGCCTCGAAGCCAATATCAATATCGGAGATTTCGTATATAATGTAAACGCCGGAAGGAGCATCATCATTCGGAACATCTTCAAATCGGAAATACCTGTTAAAGACCTGGAATTCTTTATCAGCCATATCAATCAGCAATTCGATTTGTTCTGCTACCATGCTGTTACAAAATACACGAACTTAAAAAACCTGGAATTAAGCGAGAAAAACACGTATATTCATGAGAATCATAAGGACAAGCTTGCGCTGCTCGGACAGATGTCCTCAAGCTTTGTACATGAATTCCGCAATCCGCTTACTTCTGTCATGGGCTTTATTAAGCTTTTAAAAAATGATTACCCTCAATTCGAGTACCTTGATATTATCAACCATGAGCTCAATCAGCTGAACTTCCGGATTACCCAGTTTCTCCATACATCCAAAGCTGAGTTTAACGGGACGGAAAAAGAAGAAACATCCATAGCTAAGCTTTTTGAAGACATCCGCGAGCTTACCTACCCGAGTATTGTAGATACCGATGTGAATGTCATCAGCCGGATGAATGAAGATCTGGTAATATCAACATACCGTGAAGAATTAAAGCAGGTATTGCTTAACCTCTTTATGAACTCAATCGATGCCCTTAAGCACAAGGAAAAACCGCGCAATCTGTTAATCAATGCGTATATGGAACATCAGCAGGGCGTCATTTCAATATCCAATAACGGCCCGGCCATTCCGGCTGAAAATATTAAAACCATTTTTGAACCTTTTTTTACGACAAAGGAACTCGGTACAGGAATTGGGCTGTTTGTATGCAAAAAAATCGTGGAAAAACACGGGGGTTCCATTGTTTGTGAATCTAATGAGGAACAAACAACCTTCTTTATCTTTCTTCCTGCCTTATCACAGGAAGCATAAAAAAATCGAGAGAAATCATCATTCCTGCTTTCCGCTCGATTTTTCATTGTTTTATTTTTTCCGTTTCTCAGCAGCAGACAGGCCTTGTTCTGCAGTCAGTCTATGCAATTGGCCCTCCTTCTGCAGTTTCAGCGAATCTGCCGCATCGCGCTTCAGCTTTTGCCCGGTTTCTTTCAGCCTGGCTTTTTCCTCAATCATGCTCATCTGTTTCTTCGTACCTCCCGCTTTTTCCTCTTTCAGCATAGTAGAGGCCATGGTTACCTGGCTTTTCCAAAGCGGGATGGACGTCAGGACGGAGGATTGAATTTTTTCCACAAGCATTTCGTTCGTCTTCTGAATCATGCGGATTTGCGGGGCTGCCTGAAGAGTCATTTCCCTGCTTATTTTCAAATCATACAGTCTTCGGTCGAGCCTCTCGGCAAAGCGGCGGACTGTTTCCTCCTTTTCCTTGCTCCCTATGCTCCCAAGGCTTTCCGCCCCTTGCTGCAAAGAAGGGATTATCTTCTTTTGGAGCTCATCCAGCTTCCATTCGGCAGCAGCTATATATACGTTCAACTCTCCATGGAATTCTTTATTTTGCTCATAAAGATTCTCAAGCATCGCATTGTCTGAAAGCAATATCTGTTTGCTGTTTTCAAGCTTTAGCACCACCCGGTCCATTTGCGCGCTCATTTTATGATACCGGGAAATCAGTTCGGATGCAGAACGCTGGTTTCGAGCGAATATCCGCCTCAATATTCCAGAAGACCGGGCTGGTTCGGGGTCTGCCTCCTCGAGCTTTCTCATCAGGTCCTCCATAATGACTCCGGCGCCTCCCCGGTCTTTCTCCTTCACATACTGCATCAGCCTATCGGATAAAGAGAGCAGCTTGGATTGAGCAGGAACGCCAAAGGAAGCAACCTCTTCCTCCATCCCCGGATTAATGGATTCAGCCGCCTCCCGAATTCTCTGAAGCTCTTTTTCTGAGAATGAACCGTGCAGCGTCATTTTAAATCCTTCGCCTGATTGATGGATTTTTTTGCAACATCCATTTCAAATTTGAGCTCACTGACATCATCCTTAAGAATAAGGTACAAATCTTCTTCAATGGTAAAGAGCAGCTCTTTAAGGGTTCGGTTTGACTCCTTTAAGGAGGAACTGATTTCACTGTTCTTTTTAGGCTGGGAGGATAAAAATGCAAATCGTTCGGTCAGTTCAACGGCAGAGTCCAAATGCTTGTAGAAAAACGGCTCTGCCCGGTAAAAACGCTTTGGATCCTTTTCAGCAAGACGGTAAATCTTTTTGACAACACGCAGCAAATCGACGCGCTGTTTTAATTGAGAGATGCTGCGGACAGAGAATAATGCCCGGCTAAGACGGTCAATTTTCCGTTTAGCTTCTTTAAGATTTTTCTGTATATAACGGTACTCGCTCCTTGAAAGCTCGTGTTTTTTCAAATATCGTGAGTGGACAATTGCAGCAGCTGTTCCATACGCAGCAGCTCCGCCAAGCAGGGAAATCCCTGAAGCAGAAAGGTACGGCTGGGATAGAGGGAAAAAGCTAACCAGCCAAACGGCAGTTGTGACAGGCATAGCAGTAAAAAATCCGGCAGCATGCGGAATAAACCGATTCATCTATAATCGACTCCTGACCTAAGATCTTAATCTTCCTACGGATGGGAACGCTTTCCGGTTTCATCTTTCTTATATTCATCGTACATGATTTGCCTCTGTACTTCCATAGACCTGAAATGTACCGGATTTTAAGACCTGAGGCTTATATTTGCCATTATAGTCAGGATTCACCTGCATCATGCCCCTGTTATATAATTAGATGATACATAGTTCAGGAGGGATTAATTTGATAATAAGACCAGAGAAGCACGAGTTTCATCCTCACTATCAGCCTTATATAGATCTTATTCCATCCGGAGACCTTATTATGATCCTGGAGCAGCAGATAGAGGAAACCCTCAGACTTCTTGAAGGCTTAACGGAAGCAGAAGGAGTGCGTCACTATGCCTCCGGTAAATGGACTGTTAAAGAAGTCATTGGCCATATCGCGGATACCGAGCGCATAATGGCTTATCGGCTCCTCGTCATCTGCCGCGGTGAGCAGCACGAGTTTCGAGGCTATAATGACGAAAGCTATGTGAAGCAAGCAGGTTTCAATGAGCAAACCATGGCCTGGCATATGAAGAATCTCCTAGCTGTGCGGCAGGCAACAATTATGTTAATGAAAGGGCTGCAAAGCAGTGCGTGGACCCTGACCGGGAGAGCAAATGGTTCTTCAGTAACCGTCCTTGCTCTGGCAGCCATCATCGCGGGACATGAGAGGCATCATGTAAAGATTTTAAGAGATCGATATCTGTAAGGGAACAGCTGAATGGAAGAACGGAATGGTTCTTCGGAGTCAGCTTTTTAGCCTCCTCCCAATAACGCAGGCGATTTGGATATCAGCTTTACTGGTTATCGTAACGATACGCCGGCTAGCCAGACGAATAACGGCTCCCGGTATAACTTCACAAACGACTTGATAAATGCTATAGGCATCGTCAATCTCTTAAATTGTAGTTTATTGGAAATGCAGCGGGGATGTGTAATTTATTACTAACATTGTTGTCCTTAGAGCCGAAAATTCCGTTAAAAAACAGCATATATAACAATAAAACCGAACTATTACGATGCTCTATACCAGAGTTTCAAATAATAGTTCGGTTTATTTATTAGCCGGAAACCTTTAAAATTCCTGGGGATGAACGAGTTCTGAAGCCAATTTACACTCTTAAATTTCCGTCCTCAAATCCCACAGCTCGGGAAAAAAGCGCTGATCGAGCACTTTCCTCAAATAGTTGACGCCGGACGACCCTCCAGTCCCCTGCTTGAAGCCGATAATCCGTTCCACGGTTTTCATATGGCGGAACCGCCACTGCTGGAGCCAGTCTTCGATATCGACAAGTTTTTCGGCAAGCTGGTACAAGTTCCAGTATCGATCAGTATGCCGGTAGACAGTGAGCCAGGCTGCCTGTACGGAGTCATCCTTCTGATAGGGCTTTGAGTAATCGCGGCTGAGAACGTCCTGATTAATCGATAAACCTGCTTTTGCAAGAGCCTGAATCGCAGCATCATAAAGCCCCGGCTCCCGGTATGCCTTAGCCAGCCGGGCATGCAGCTCCTGGTCCTTTTCATAAATTTTCAGGACGTGCGGGATCTTGTAACCGAGGGCGAACTCGATCAGACGGTATTGATAAGACTGAAACCCTGATGCCTGCCCGAGCTTTTCACGGAACTCCATGTACTCGGACGGTGTCAGCGTTGAGAGGACATCCCACGCCTGGATAATTTGAGATTGCGTCTTAGACACTCTGGCCAGCTGCTTAAAGGCTGTCGGCAAATCCTCCTTTACAACCGCGGCAATTGAGGATTCCAGTTCGTGCAGGATGAGCTTCATCCAGAGCTCGCTCACCTGATGGATGATAATGAACAGCATTTCATCGTGATGATCGGACAGCCTCACCTGTCCCCCTAAAATTTTATCCAGATGTAAATATTCCCCGTAGGTCATGCTGTTTCGAAAGTCGGTATGGATTGCTTTTTCCGTATCAGCAGCCTGTTCATGATTCTTCATTCAACCCCTCCTCTTCTGCGGATAACGGCCCGCACCGGACTTCCGTCAGCCCCCTCAATCAGGAGCGGAAGCGCAATGAGTTCGTAGTCTCCCGGGTTAATTTTTTCAAGCACGAGGTTTTCAAGAATCTGGACCCCGTTCTCATAAAGCGCATGATGGGCAGCCATGTCCCTGCTGTCCAGCTGGTCGACAGACGGTACCTCCACCCCGATGAGGCAAATTCCTTTTTCCTTGAGATACGGTCCGCAATCTGGGTGAATGGCGGTGATTTTCTCCGGAAAAACTCCGGGATTGCTCCTGACGGCTGTTTTCAGAAGCAGCCTTTCGGCACCGTCCAGATGAAAGCGGCTTAATGCTTCTTTATTGATTATACTTTCAGCTGAAACATCGATCACTCTGGCCTGGCCGATAAAACAGTGGATGTCGAGCTCGCTGATTTTGGGTCCGCTGTCCAAGAAATGAAACGGGGCATCCGCATGTGTCCCGGTATGGAGGCTTGTGGTAATTTTCCCTATGTTGACAGAACCCGTTTGCTGTTTGGTAAAGGCTGTTGTATAGGAAAAGGGGGTATCCCCAGGCCAATGTCCGATTGTTGGGCCTAGCGGCTGGGTAATGTCCATCCACGTCATTTACGCCACCACTCCCCGCTTATTTTCAAATTTTTTGTAGGTTTCTTCCTTCATGATGGCTTTGAGCTTTTGAACCATAAGCCATATTTCCTCAAATGTATTGTATAAGGCCACCGGTGCCAAACGAATTCCACTTGGAGCACGGAAATCAGGAATCATTTTTTCCTCTTTTAATGCCTTGCAGATCCTGGCTGCCTCCGCATGCTCAATGAAAAGATGGCCTCCCCTCGTTTCGTCCTCCGGATTGCGGATCGTGAATCCAAAATCGGCCAGCTCATGACTGATTACATCCATCATGTACCCTGTCATCTTTAAGGATTTCCTGCGCACAGCCTCTATTCCCGCCTCATTAAACATTGCGAGGGAGCCAAGCAGCGGGGCCATGCTTAGGATATTCGGCGTCCCCATTTGGTAAGCACCGGCATGGTCTGCTGGTGTAAGCTCATGAGCCATGTCAAACTGCTTGGATTTATCCGAACTAAACCAGCCGGCAAGACCCGGCGTTGCTCCAAAATGCTGTTTGTTCACGTAAAGCGCTCCGACCGCACCCGGTCCCCCATTTAAATGCTTATAGGTGCACCAAAAAGCAAAGTCTGTCTTCCACTCTGAAAGACTATGAGGAATGGACCCGACAGAGTGGCATAGATCAAAGCCTATCAGAATTCCGCGCTTATGAGCTTCCGCTGTCAGTCTATCCATAGGGAGAATTTGGCCGCTGCGGTACTGGACACCTGATAAAATGACCATCGCGACATCCTCAGTCATCGCTGAAATAAGATCCTCAGCTTCCAGCGTATGCCCATCCCGGCTTTTGACTTTCACGAGATGGGTCTCCGGGTCATAGCCCTTTAACCGCAGCTGACTCTGCAGAGCATACACGTCAGTCGGAAAGGTGATATCGTCCGTAACTATTTTTGTCCTTTTCCCTGAGGGCTTGTAAAAAGTAGAAACAAGCTGGTGCAGGTTAGCGGTCGCAGACCCTGTTACGATCACTTCCTCCGGAGACGCGCCAATTAGCGGAGCCATTTGCTCCCCAAGCTGCTCCGGCAGATAAAACCATGGGTGTTCCCCCTCTGTCCAGCCATCGATACCGAACGTTTTCCAAGATTCAAGGACAGAATGGACCGTCCTCTCTGAACGTTTTGACAGCAAGCCAAGAGAGTTGCCGTCCAAATAGATGGTTCCTTCGTTTATGTAAAATTCATTCCGGAAGCAGGCGAGCGGATCCGACTGATCCAAAGTACGGGCATATTCAAGCGAAAAACGATCAAGCTGTGCGGCCATTTTTGTACCGTCCTTTCCAGGTTGAGTCTACTAGAATTATATTTTAGAAATGAGAGCGCTGTCAAAGGGAGGGGGGAGGGCTCTGACTGGGGATGGAGAATATGTGCGAAAATTTGATTTAGCAGCGGAAATTTGATTATTATTGCAAAATCTTAATTCTATTGACTTGCCGGCAAACCCCTCTTCCTTCACCCGCAGCAAAAAGCGGCCTCCCCAGGAAGACCGCCAGCTGCTGTTCAATTAGACGATTTCACGATCCCAGTGACGGTGCACCGAAATCGCTTTTTCGAACGCTGCAGCGAATTGATCCGAAGGCTGTCCGCTGACCACGCCAGGCATATTCGCCATTTCCTGAGCCTCAATCCACTTCTCGCCTTCATGAGTGGCGCCGATTGGTTTAAAATGCTCAAATGCTTCCTGAAGAAAGGCAGCAGCTTCGCGGTAGAATCGCTTGCTTACATCATTTCCGCCAACTGCATAGATTGCATCAAATAAGACGGAGTCGCTTGTTAAAAAGGTATGTTCAACTTTAAGCTCCGTTCCATCCGTGGCTTTCAGCTTCCCAAGCTTGTTGCTCACGATTTCAGGCTGGATGCCGGCAGCCTTCAGCTTTTCCAGAATCGCTCCGACTTCCGCTCCATTAAACCCGTCATCCACGAGTACTCCAACCTTGCGGGTAGCCGGACTTTTCACCGTATTTTCCTGGCTTAAAGCCGGAGACGATTTCGTTACCTGGGATCCGCCCTGCTGAGGAGGCTCCACTCCGATGTTTTCTGCAAAGCCTTGAGCAAGCTCCAGGCTTACATTTGAGAACATGTCAACAACCTGCTTCTGAACGGATTCGCTTTTCACTTTACCAAGCTCAAAGCTGAACGCATCGATCAAATGCTGTTTTTCAGGCTTGCTCATGCTATTCCAGAAGAGAGCAGCCTGAGAGAAATGATCCTTAAAGCTATCGCTTCTCGCCCGGACTTTATAGCCCTCCACTCTTTCCTGATAGTGAGCATAGCCGCCCTCTTCCACACTTGCAGGAGCCGGTGTGTTCGCTGCAAGGGAATTTTTATGATAGGCAACCTGGCCGCGGTTTATTGTATGCCTGCCATAGCCATCACGCTGATTGTTGAAAAACGGACAGACCGGCCGATTGATCGGCAGTTCATGGAAATTGGGACCGCCAAGACGGATTAGCTGGGTATCGGTATAGGAAAACAATCGTCCCTGAAGCAATGGATCGTTGGAAAAATCGATGCCGGGAACAACATGGCCCGGATGGAACGCCACCTGCTCCGTCTCTGCAAACACGTTGTCCACATTGCGGTTCAACGTCATTTTCCCAATCATTTTAACCGGGATCTCTTCCTCCGGCCAAAGCTTCGTCGCATCTAATATATCAAAATCAAATTTGAATTCTTCCTCTTCCCCGATCATCTGAACACCAAGCTCATATTCCGGGTAATCGCCATTTTCAATGGAATCATAGAGATCCCGGCGATGGAAATCCGGATCCTTGCCGTTGATTTTCTGTGCTTCATCCCATACAAGTGAATGCGTGCCGAGAACAGGCTTCCAATGGAATTTAACAAATCTCGATTTTCCTTCTTCATTTACAAACCGGAACGTATGAACACCGAAGCCTTCCATCATGCGCAGGCTTCTAGGAATCGCACGGTCGGACATCGTCCACATGACCATGTGCGCTGCTTCCTGGTTGTTGGCGACAAAATCCCAGAATGTATCATGAGCCGAAGCAGCCTGGGGAATTTCATTATGAGGCTCAGGCTTTACTGCGTGGATTAAATCCGGGAACTTAATTGCATCCTGAATAAAAAACACCGGAATGTTGTTTCCTACCAAATCATAATTGCCCTCTTCTGTATAAAACTTCGTCGCAAACCCCCGGGCGTCACGGACCGTTTCAGCTGAACCGCGGGAACCTGCGACGGTTGAAAACCGGACAAACACAGGGGTTTTAACGGATGGATCCTGTAAAAACCCTGCGCGGGTATATTCTTTCATAGACTCATAGACCTGAAATTCACCATGAGCCGCAAAGCCGCGCGCATGGACGATCCGCTCTGGTATCCGCTCGTGGTCAAAATGCGTCATTTTTTCACGAAAATGGAAATCCTCCAGAAGCGTAGGTCCGCGTTCTCCAGCCTTAAGTGAAAACTCATCCTCCGAAACCTTGAGTCCCTGATTTGTTGTTAGCTTTTTGCCTTCATCATCAACCCGGTACTGCTCCAGCTGTTCATCCTTGCGATTGCTCAAATTTGCCACCCCTTTAGGTAAGTATGTAAAAAAATGCGTTTTATACAGTACCCTTTGCCGGGAGAGGGGAAACAGGGAATTTTTCGTAAAGGGGGCCCTTATTGGGGGTTCGAATGGCTTTGAACCCGTCCCATACGGAGTTCTAGAGAGATGGCGGCAGGCGAATACGGTCGAATTGTGTCGAAAAGTCGATATCTTCTTCAATTCGGTCGATATATATATAAAATAGCCGATATATTCTTATTTCGGTCGATATATTGTCCGAATCGGCTGATAAACTCTCAAAATAGCCGATATCCTCTTCTGTAGGGCCCCACCGCGCCCTCTAATACCTCACTCCTGACCATTTAGGGACACTGCTCTACATTTTACTGAGTTTCCTAATAAAAAACTCGTCCTTCACACTCAAAGGACGAGTTTGGGCCGGTCATTCCCACTTAAATGTATAACTTGCCACAATAAATGCTCCTACAAGCCAGCATCCAAGGATGAGCGCTTCGCTCCCGAGTGTCATAAACGAGGCTCCGACGTTCATTACTTCTCTCAAGGCATGAGAAAGATGGGAGATCGGCAGCGCGTAGACGATCGGCTGCAGAAAATCCGGCATATCCTGAATAGGGAAAAAGACACCCCCGAGAAAGAGCATTGGGAAGGACAGGAAGCCCGCAATGGGTGCAGCGCTTTCCGGTGTTTTCGCAATTCCTGCAATGATAAAGCCAACAGCCATGAAGGCGAGTGTTCCCAAAATGACGAAGCCGACCAGCACCAGCCAGGAGCCGCGGACTTCGACGCCAAAAACGAGCTGGCCGATTAAAAGGACAAGCAGCGCCTGCAGACCATTCAAAAACAGGCGGGCCGTTATCTGGGCAGCAATGAATGTGGAGGCTTTCAGCGTCGTTCCCTGCATCCTTCTCAAAATGCCGCGTTCTCTCCAGGCTGCAATCTGCCCGGCTACTCCGTTCATATTGTTGCTCATAATCATCATGGCAACGATTCCCGGTACAAGGAAGTCAATGTATTTCAGGTTTAGTGTTTCGACTCCTTTTGGTTCTGTTACGATAACCGGTTTGTAGTCCGCCTGCTCTTTGCTGATCTGGTCGACTGCGCCGTTTACAAGCTGTAGGCCTATTTGGGAAACGTTTGCGTTCGTTTCATCATAGTAAACCGGAAGCTTGAAAGGGGCGCCCTGGCCAAGTTTTTCCCCATACCCATCAGGTATGACAATCGCAATCTGCAGGTTCCCGTTTTTCACTTCATTAAATGCTTTTTCTTCATCTGTTTCTTTTTCCGTTTTCATTGCGTCGTTTTTCTGTAAAGCTTCCATAAATGCTTTTGATTCAGCGGATTGGTCTTTATCTATTACACCGACTGCAACGGACATGCCTCCCCCATTTCCAAGGAAAGATCCGAGCATCACCATGAGGAAAATCGGAAAGGCGAGTGTCCAAAACAAGACCTGCCGGTTCCGGATAAAAATCCGCAGCTGGGTTAACGTTAATTGCCAATAAGCCTTCATGCCTCCCTTAAACTCCTTCCCGTCATATGTATAAAGACATCCTCAAGCGTTGCGGTCCGAATCTGCAGATCAGCAAGCTTCAAGCCGCGTTCATCAGCCCTCTGGATAAGGCTTGTCAGCGTTGCCTGCAGCTGATCGGTGTATAGGATGGTCGCATCCTTCTGAGATCCCACCTGTTTCACACCTTCAATCCGATCGAGGTCCAGTTCGGCCCCCTCTTCTTCAAAACGAAACTCCACTGCGTTCTCGGAATGAAGGCTGCGAACAAGCTCCTCAGGAGTGTCAAGCGCAATCAGATTTCCCTGATCCATTATGGCAATCCGGTCACAGAGTACATGTGCTTCATCCATATAATGAGTCGTCAGCACAACCGTCTTTCCCTTTTCCTTCAATTTAAAAATAATATCCCATAACGTTCTTCTCGCCTGCGGATCCAATCCGGTTGTCGGTTCATCCAGGAAAATGATCCACGGATCATGGACGAGCGCCAAAGCAATCGCAAGCCGCTGCTTCTGGCCTCCTGAAAGGCTTTTAATCCGGCTGTTCGTTTTATCTGTCAGCAGCATGTCTTTAATTAATGGCTCAATCGGAATGTGTTTTTTATAAAAACTCGCATACAAATGAAGAATCTCTTCCACCGTCAAGAGCTCAAAAAGCGTTGTGGACTGAAGCTGCACCCCAATGACTTCCTTCACGTTTTTCAAATCCCGTACCACATCAAATCCGCCTATATCCGCTGCCCCGCGATCCGGCTTCCGGAGCCCGACGAGCATTTCAAGCGTTGTCGTTTTTCCTGCCCCATTCGGACCGAGAACGCCGAAAACTTCTCCCTTATGCACTTCAAATGTTATTCCATTCACAGCCGTGAAATCCCCGTACGTTTTCACGAGGTCCTTTACGCTGATGATTGATTCCTCCATTTTTCACACTCCAAAATGGGACAGTTTTTTGCTGCCCCGAAGATCTTTTCATAGATAAGTATTCTTTCTTATATCGGCTTATCCCTCTATTTTTTATTTTTCAACGACATCCCTTTTTCGTGAAGCGCTTCCTGAATCAGTCCAATTGCTTTTGGCCCCATTCCATGAAGGGTTGACAGCTCTGCTTCACTGACTCCGTTCAGCTGTTCGAGTATTGTATACCCTGCTCCTTCAAGAGCTCTTACTGCTGGTTTGCCAATCCTCGGGAATTCCTTCTCCTGACTCATTGTACAGTCTCCTTTCCTTTATCTGTTCTAAAAGCATCTTCAGGAACTTATTAAAAGCCGGGGCTATTTCCGTATAAATCCACGAATGGTCCGTGTAATCTTCTGTCACCTTTAAAACCGGGGGATCTTTTTTTGTATGACGATAATCAAGGACTATCCAGTTATGATAATCACTCCAGAGCGGGACGATCCCTTCCGGAAGAGCTGCCTCATGGAAAGCCTCTCTTAATGAAAGCATGCTTGGATCATCGTTCATCATGTGAATCGGGTAAATGCCGGGGAGGGAATCTTTTTCTCCTTTATCAGGAAGCACAAAATTCGGATAAGCGAGACTGCCTCCATTCCTGATTTCCATCAGCTGAATGAGCTCCCGAGGAAGCTTAACTTTTAATAGATCTTCCGCCTCTTTCAGTACCTGATCGTTGAATGGGTAAACAGGTTCGGAATGACACCCATTCTCTATCCAGAAATTTTGTCCGTGGTAATATTCTATAAGCATTCAGCCACGCCCCTTTCCCTTACTATAATTCAAAAAGAGCCGGGCAGTTAGTATTTTTTAGCCTTTTAAGGTTTGGTGTTCTGGCTGGCTTCCGCTTCATTCACCCGGACATATATCCTTTAGATCGATACGATTATACAAAGAAAACCCCCGGTATGCTTCAAGCTAAACCAGGAGTTTTCCATTCCGCTATTCTCTTTCAGCCGGACTTTTTCAGACAGCAGCCTTCATCCTTTACTTCCGAATCTTTATCATTTCATCTGCTACAAACTGCACAGAGGTCCCGACGATCACCTGTATGCTGTTGGCACCGACAATATTAATCCCGGGCACACCGGTCGATTTGATTTTTGCCTGATCAACCGCCTTCATGTCCTTCACTTCAATGCGGAGACGGGTCACACAGTTATCAATGGACGTGACGTTTTCGTCTCCGCCCAGTCCTTCGTAAATGCGTGCTGCCTGGATGGCAAATTTGTTTCCTGCTGCAGCTTCTGCAGATGGAGCTGCCTCGGCAACCGCTCCTTCCAGTTCCTCATCATCCTCACGGCCAGGTGTCTTGAAATTAAATTTGGTAATCAGGAAGCGGAAAACGAAATAATAGACAGCTGCAAATGCAAGTCCCTGAATAAGCAGCATATAAGGAAGGTTCGCCAGCGGCAGCGTGGAACTTAATAAAAAGTCAATCAATCCCGCACTAAAGCCGAAGCCTGCTGTCCATTGAAACAGGGACGCAATCGCCAGGGAAATCCCAGTCAATGCCGCGTGGACGAGATAAAGAGCAGGTGCTGCAAACATGAACGCAAACTCAATCGGCTCCGTAACCCCTGTTAAAAATGCAGCAAAACCGGCCGCAAGCATTAGAGAAGCGACTTGCTTTTTCTTCTTCGTTTTAGCGGTATGATACATAGCAAGCGCCGCAGCCGGAAGCCCGAACATCATCACCGGGAAAAAGCCCGCCTGATACATGCCGGTTACACCCTTCGTCCCTTCCCCGGACCAGAAATTTCCGATATCATTAATCCCGGCAACATCAAACCAAAACACAGAGTTCAGCGCATGATGAAGTCCGAGCGGGATGAGCAAACGGTTAAAGAACCCATAGAGTCCGGCCCCAATGAACCCTAGATCACTTATGGATTTACCGAATGAAACCAGTCCGGAATACACAACCGGCCAAACAAATAAAAGCACCAAAGAAATGACAAGCATCGACAATGCCGACATAATCGGCGCCAGCCGCCGTCCGCTGAAAAAGGCAAGGGCATCAATCAGCTTCACCTGGCTGAATCGATTATACATAATAGACGCTATAAGTCCGGATAAAATCCCGATAAAAGCATTATCAATTTTTCCAAAGGCAGCATTCACTTCCTCAGGAGGAATGCTCTGAAGCATCGCGACAGAATCGGCTGATAAAACAGTCGTTACAACGAGGAATGCTACAAGTCCGCTTAAAGCCGCCGCCCCGTCCCGGTCCCTCGACATTCCCAAAGCAATTCCGACCGCAAACAAAATTCCCAAATGGTCAAGGATTGCCCCTCCGCCCTTAATCAGAAACGCTGCGATCTGGTTACCTGCTCCCCATCCATCGTGATCAATCCAGTATCCTACACCAAGCAAGATTGCCGCAACCGGCAGGACAGCAACCGGAAGCATCAATGACCGGCCTATTCTCTGCAAATATTTCATCATGCTCCTTCTCCCCCTATTCTTCTCTATTGTTTGTTATCGCATGATCCTCCACTTTCTCCCTCTAACCTGTAAGCTTTTGTCCCACCCCCTTATCAGACTATGCTTAAGGTTTATACCATTATGTAAGCGTATACATATTTTATCATATTAATCTTTACGTTTTCGGAATACGGAGAGAAAGTCCTGAAAAAAAGATCCGGCCTGTATTTTTCAGGAGGTTTTCATGAGGTGGTCTCCAGTTTGCCGGCCGGGTTGTCCTTACGGAACAAACGGCCCTCGCTGATCGTTTCCTGCGTTTTTATCTTTTATCGCCACGTTTTTCCCCGATATCATTACCCTCCCGTTTGGAAGTCATCGCCGCAATTCACCTGTCGGACTGGCGGCAGCGGCCTTTTAGAGAATAGGAAACTCAATGAGGCTGCTTCAAATCCATCTTCTAAGCTGAAAGACAAAGATTGTCATCACTGTACTTAAAGAAACGAAAATACGAATAAGACTATTTAGGGAAATCACCCCAGAAATAAAAAGCGTAAGCAAACTAGTCAAAGCGTACAAAGGAATTCATGCTTTTAATACAACTACAGTAATAATGAGAGAGAACATGGAAATAAACGAAAACGAAGAAATAACAGAGATGACATCCTGACAGGTTGTGAACCAGTAAATGTATTTTTTTCTTTTCGTACGTTCTCCTCATCAAATTGTTCTAATTGCTTACCCATCATAGAATGAGAAAGGGAGCCGCTTCCATTTATTGTCTTAGGCTGGACACCAAAAAAGCCAGGAAAAACAAAATGTCTCTCCTGGCCCGGATTACCCTTCCGTTCTATATCGGTCATGCGCCGGACTGAAAATGTCCTCGCTCGTTTCCCGTACAATTGAAAAATTGTCAACGTTATAATGCCCGTGGAGCACCTGATTGTGATGCTGAATAATCTGTTCCCCTGTTAATACAGCCGAATCCCTGGTGGAATGCCCATCTTTAACGAGCGTTACATCAAATCCTGAGACGGTTGCGGTTCTCACTGCAGTGTCAACGCAATGCTCAGTCTGGCACCCCATAATGACGAGGTGCTGAGTCTCTTTTACTTGCAAATACTGCAGTAAGGGGGTGCCGTAAAAGGAATTGGTCGCTTGTTTATCAAAGACGGCAGCTTGGTCGGGCACGCGAATTGCCGGATGAATGTCAAAGCCCGGACTTTCCCCCTCGGCTACATCCTTATCCCGGATGAAAATAAGGTCGATGCCCAGCTGCTCTGCTTTTCCAATGAGAGTGTTTATGTTCTTCAGCAGGATCTCTTTGTTAACCACACTTTTCTCGTTCTCATTTCCTTCAATTAGTTCTGCTTGGGCATCAATGATTACTAGTGCTTGCTTCACTGGGCAGACCCCCTCTTTTAAGAGATTCACAGAAGCTGATTTCTATATAGAACCCAGTTTCTCCTTCAATTGCAGCCGGTTATCTTTTATTTTATCAAAGTACTTTGTAAACTCAGACTCACCTGAATAGGAAATATACAGGTAATCCTTGGACCGGGTCATCCCGATGTAAAGAAGAGAGACTTCTCTTTCTTTGTTTTTCTCCAGAGCAAACGGCATGTTTTCAGCATTCACGACAAAGACCGCCTGGAAATCAAGGCCTTTGCTGCTATCGATCGTACTGATCATAACTCTCTCCTGTTCTTTCTCATATCCTCTTTTGCTGTCGGCATTTTCCGTCAGCCAGAAATTTGGGATGCCTGCGGCTTTTAATTCCTGCTGTATTGTTTCAATGATATTCTGGTTAAATGTTCGTTTCACCCGATAGAGAATAAGCATTTCGGAATATGGCACACCTTTTTCAGCATGCAGTCTTTTCATCAGCTTCGCAGCATGTCCCATTTCCTCTTTTAAATTCCTGCATTTAGCAATAATCGGCTCTGGCCCTTTTCTTCTCGTACTTTGCGGGGATATGATTTCTTCTCCCTCGATGGAGCCTTTCACCACTTTATTTTTCAGCGCCGAATGATTTTGGTAAAAGTTCCAGGCGAACTTTACAATCTGGGCTGTATTCCGGTAATTAATGGAGAGAATTTTAGACCGGCCCTGGAAGCTCAAACCCGTGTCCTGTACATAGGAACGCTTCCGGGAGTAAATGTTTTGAACGCGGTCTTCGACCAACAGGAGCATTTGAGTATCCGGATTTAGCATAGAACTTGCAAGCGCGAGCCATTCCGGTTCAAAGTCCTGCCCTTCATCGATCAGGATGGCATCATATGCAGGAAGAATGGTCTCCCCCGCTGCAAGCTTTTGCGTAAACATAGGAATTTGTTTTTCACTGATCTTCAGTTCCTGCTTCAGCCATGCATGAAAATTGTACACTTCGATATTTTTCATAACACTGTCATTAGATGCGCTGATCTGGTCAAAATCAAACAAGCTATCCGGCTCATTCATTTTAGCCTGAATCATATGGCGAATTTCCTGTGCAAGGGAGATGTTGTAGCACAGCACAAGTATTTTCCAGTCAGGATGCTGCTTGGATAGATACTTTGCTCTCGCAGATAAAATCAACGTTTTTCCGCTTCCTGCAACTCCGCGGATCAGACGGTTTTTATCCCCAATCTGCCTCGCCAGATTCTCCTGATGCAGATCCATCGTCTTGATCTCATGCAAGGATAGAAGGAGCTGGTCCTGATAGGGAACAGGTGCTTTAAACTCTGCGCTGATTCGCACTTCAGGGAATAAATGATAGCGGATAGCATCAATCTCTTCTTTACCTAGAGGTTCTTTCAGGCGAAAAGGTACGACAAACATTCCCATAATTTTTTCAATGAGATTCTCCTCAGAAAACCCCTCTTTGTCCGGATCGATTTCGTCCCTGGTAAGCACTAGATTCGGGTCACAAACCGAGTATAGGCTTTCCCTTACAAAGAAATCCTGCTTTAGTCTAGTAAAAACCGCCCCATATCCAGTCGGAAACTTTAATTTAAAGCGGTAGGGACCTTCCGTTTGGATTAAGTTCTTATCCTTTTGAAGCGCATTTGTAATATGGAACATATAGTCCCTTGCCTGTTTAAGCGGGCTCTTAACAGAGGCCTGTTCTCCTTTAGTGTTTACAATCGTCCAAGTATCTGTGTTTACTTGAAAAATAGTCGACTGTGTATAATCCTTAACTTCAAGAACCACTAACCCAAGGTCCGGCCCGATAATAACAAAGTCCGGGTGCCTCCCATGTATTTCTGGTTCATAATAAACGATATAGTCATCAGGAAGGTATGTCTTCAAGGTCGTAAATAAAAGCCTCTCACCGGCTGTGGCAGTTGATCGGATCGTTTCGGGTACGGTATAAGCCAATGCATTTCACCCCAGCATAATCAATAGTTACATTTATCATATACCATTTTAACCAGTAATTGTCGTTTATTGTAAAAATTAAGCCAAGTTTTGGATACCGTTAAAAAGAAAGCCGGTAAATGATAAATTTTTCAGCGGGATTTAGTTCATAGAGCTCGGGTACATACACTTCCTCTTTCAATTCATAGGCTGTCTGGTTTTCTAAAAAAAGGATGTATTCCTCAGATGGATAATACAGGACTAGCTCCGTTTCCCTTGGCGAATTCTCCACAGATACCAAGATATTATTCACGATTTTAATAAACACCTGAATTGAGAACGGATTAAAAAAGTAGAAGCGGTTATCTTCTTCAGTGATTTGATACTCTTCTGCCAGGCAGCAATGAAATTGGATGCTGCCTTTGTTTTTTTTCGTTTTCTTCCCATAGCGCTCCAGATTTTCCAGCGCGTTTTTATATAAGCCTTCATTCATTTCGATTCCGGTGACGGCCGCGTTAAAATGATAATGAATATAGAAAATCAGCCGGCCCATCCCGCAGCCGAAGTCGACAACGTGATCGCTGCTTTCAAGCTGATAATACTCAAATAATGCATCCAGTGCCCGATATGGGGTAGGCTCGTAGCGATGATAATGGTAATGGACGGCTTGAAGGATTTCTTTTTGATTTCTACCGGTTTTTACATTCATGATGTGATCATAGTACGCTTCCTTCATCGGGTCACTCCTATTAAACCTTAGTTCCCATATTATCTCCCTGGATTGCCCTCAATGCAATGAACGTCCACTGCCTTGGGAGTGTTTATTTTAAAGGATTCAGACCGATATCTTAAAAAAATTCTTCGTCTCGGTAAACATAAGGAGGTTCCCGGAAGGCATCAATTATTGCCTGTACAAATCGAATGATGATAAATTTCTACTTCATAACTGCAGTCACCTTATGGAGAAGTCTGCACCATTATTCCGCTTCGGATGGAGGAGCAGAGCCGATTGCGACCATTCCGCTGGATTCCTTTTCTGGAGATGCAGCGGTTATAGGGGTTTTTTCACTTTGGGGATTGTCCCAGCTGATTGTTGGACTTATGTGGGGTGACCCTGTTTCGCTACAAGTCACTCATCCCGCTCATGTATGCACTTCTCGTCGTGGAATACACTGGCCGGCTGCATATGGAAGCTTTAGACCGATTCCTGCTGCTGGGACCGCGCCAGGAGGGGTCGTGACTTTGCCTATGATTCTGATCGGAAATCTCATGCTCGTTTTGTCCATTTGTGAACGCAAGGCACTTAAGGAAAACAGTGAGCTTGAGGAGCAGCAGCTTACAGAGACTTCGGCACTGCGGATTTTGTCGATTTTCCTCGAAAAGTCGATATATAAAAATAATGGCCGATATAACCGAATAATGGCCGATATCCTGAAAAAATAGCCGATATCTATAAAACTTGACCGATAAATTGAAAAAATGGCCGATAACCTTTCTCAGTCCCTTAAAAACAGTCTGCAAAAAGCAAGACAGAGACTCATATTGGGTTCCAGTGAGTGAATCGCAATGCCAAATATGTAAACTACGTATTTAGTCGTTTAATAGGCTCTCAAACTGCCTCAATTCCTCCTCAGCCGGTGCTCAACCGATAATGTCCCCATGCTTTTTCAGCGCCTGGTTCCTTTTTTCTGTGAGACTGACATGAAACACCCGCTTATCCTCCATGGATTGCACCTTTTTGACATACCCCATTTGTACCGCAGGATTCCCTAGCTGGTGCACTGCATCGATGGAATGTTGAATGTGAGTTTTGAGGTCCTCTCTTTTACTTCTTAAGGTATTCCTACAGATTCCAAATGAAGCCATTGGAATCTGTATTTCATCCACCTGCTAAATAATAAAAAAACAAGCTCCACTAATTTCAGGAGCTTTCCACCTTCGGCAAAAGAATAACAATTTCCGTGCCACTGCCTTTTTCGCTGAACACGCTAATTTTCCCTTTAAAGGAGCGGACAATCTGAAAACTTACCATCATTCCAAGTCCTGTTCCATTTTCTTTTAAAGAATAGAACGGAGAACCAAGCCTGTCGATTTGTTCCTGGGTCATGCCGATTCCATAGTCCTTAATAACAATCCTGATCTTTTCATCATCCTCAGCCGAACAGGTAACCACGACGATTCCGCCATCTGGCATGGACTCGATCGCATTCTTTAGGATATTGATAAAAGACTGATTCAATTTTTGCGGATTAGCATAAATCCAGCAGTGATCAGGAATATCCGTTTTCATTTCAACATTATGAGTAAGCGAGTAGCTTTGAAGAATATTGATTGCACGCTGCAACTGAAGACCTGCGTTCATCCTCACACTTGTATCCATTAATGGTTTTCCGAAGGCTAGAAAATCATTTATGATTTCATTTGCCCGGTCCAATTCTTCAATGGATATTTGAAGATATTCCCTCTTTTTATCAGGCAAGTCCGGTTCATGTAAAAGCTGCAGAAAGCCCCGGGTAACCTGCATAGGGTTCCGGATTTCATGGGCAAAAACACTAGCCAGCTCACTTATTACCCTCAGTTTTTCAGCATTCAGCATTTCCGACCGGAGCTGGTGAATCTCCCTGACTGTCTCATATAAGACAGTGAGAAACCACGCAGACCCAACGGCAAAAACAAGATAAATCAATTGCACTTGAAGATCATTGATGGAAAAACCCCTTAGCAATCCGAATAGGACAGAGCCAATTAGGCTGTAATATAAGGAAAGCCCCACTGCAATTTTAATCCTCTTATCCTTCTTCGCAGCTGCAAACGATTTTTGGAAATACAAGAGGGCCGGCAGCGCGAACAGTAAAACCAGAACAGTATTGTAGAATCCTAAACTGATTCCAAAAGAGAGCCGGTAAAGGATGATGAGGGCTGATAAGAATAGAGATGTCCAAAAGCCGCCATATAAACTCCCGAATAACAGAGGAATGATTCTTAAATCCAGTCGGGCATTTTGGCCAAAATAGACCGGGTAAGTCATGCAGCATAGAATGGATATCCCCCATAAAACAGCCATGATTATCTTTCTGTTCCTATCACTCTTTATTTTTTCTGTAACAATCATAAAATAAGAAAAAATAGGAATGACCATGAGGGTAAGCTGAAATAAGAAATCCTTTATTATACTCATATCGGGACCTTCTCCATTCGTTATATAGGAACAATAGTCTATGAAAGTTTCATACAACTAAGCTGAGGATATATCAATAAGGCTGATTTACAGGAAGCTGCGCATCAGGATAATCCTGAGGGCTGGCCCCTGAAGATCCTGCTGCACTTTAAAGTTATCACAATTTTCCGTCTGGCAATACTATCAGGGAGGGATTTATTTTCAACTCTCTCATTTTCCTTCATATAGAACACATAAATTCGACTTCCTTTTCACAGCAAAATAAAAAAGCATAGAATGCATTCCATGCTTCTTAAAGCCACTACCTCACGTATTCTTCCACACCGCAGCATATTTCTTTTGATACTTGATGTCTTCCTCTTTTGCGATCAGGCCGTGGGCTGATTGTTTGATCTCTTCTCTTTTGACTTCATCATATAAAAGCCTGAGGCCTTGAATGATATCAAACCGGATCAGTGTGTGGTTTTTTTCTTCCCTGCAGCTTGTAAACCGGTCAGTAAAGTGCTCCAGAACTAACCTTTGCTGCTCTTTGCCGGCCAGCCCTACTCTCCAAATGACCTGGAGGCTGTGCCTGGCCGTAACAAATTTCGGATCCTTCGCTGCTTCCCACAGCCTTGAAAAATCACGGAGCATTCTTTTTTCCGGATCACTGATGGCCAGGCGGGCAAGGAACTGGGCAGCACGGGACCTGCTGTGAGGATCAGGGCTGGATAGATCCTGCAGCAGCTGTTCCCAGACTTCATATGCCCAGTCCACTTCTTTTTCTGTCTCGGACAGCAGATTCTGATAGGCAGCGTATTGAACTTCCTTGTCCTTTGACTTTAAATCATGAAAATACTTCTGGATGGATACGTCCATCTGATCATCACCTGCCTGTATACGTTTGCAAAAACACTTTCGCCGGTCACCGCAAACCCATTTCCCTCTTTCTAATCAGTATACCATTCAGGCTGTCCCCGCGGCTTTCGCTTATCTTTCCATCATCTATCGAATCTACCTATACCTTCTTTCCCTTCTATGAATACAGTAAAGAGACATGTAGTCATAAAATACACAACATGGGGAAGTTAGAACATGAAAATCATTTGTTTCGGTGATAGTTTGACAAGGGGCGTCTCTTTTGTGAAGGGAAGGCTAAGAATCATACGCAGGAATTACCCCCACTATCTGGAGGAAACCCTTCTCTCTTCTGGAAAACCACCACGGACCGTCATCAATAAAGGGGTGTTCAACGATGACTCCGACTCTCTATTGAAACGGCTGGAAAAAGATGTGCTTGAAGAAGAGCCCGATTACGCCATCATCGGGATTGGAGGGAACGATTGCAATTTTGATTGGAAGGAGGTGACAAAGAATCCGGAGGCCGAACATCTGCCCATCGTACCGCTCAGCCGGTACCTTAGCAATGTAAACATGATGATAAGCAGACTGCAGGAAGCCGGAATCACTCCAATCATCCTAACCCTTCCTCCGCTGGATCCCGTTCGCTACTATTATTATTTATACAATCAATACGGAAGCTCAATCGGCCACCTGATCAGTTTAAAGGGCGGCATGGAATATTGGCATGGCATGTATAACCTCCGCTTAATCGAGCTTGCCCAAGAAAGGAAGGCTGCGGTTATAGATGTCAGGACAGCATTATATCAAGCGGGGCCTCTTTCTGAACTTATCAGCGAGGACGGCATCCACTTAACATCAGCGGGGTATAAAGTCGTTGGGAGGGAGATTGCGAAGTTTTTTAATGGCAATCCACAGTAAACATTTTTGAGATGACCTCAATAATTCATATAAAAATAGACCTCAGGCATAGAGGTCTATTTGCTGGTGAAAAAATTATGCATTACTTAGTGCAGCTTCCTTTAGTTCTGACTGAATCGTATCGTAGTAAGGTTTGTCGCGGAAACGCTTCATATCTCCAACGACAAAAAACTTTTCCTTCGCTCTCGTTACAGCGACATTAAGCAAGTTCGGCTTTGAGCATGACCAGTCAGCAGCACCTTCAGAATTTTCATCCGTTCCACAGACGAAGTAGACTACATCCGCTTCTTTTCCCTGAAAAGTATGAACCGTTCCAACTGAACGCTTCAGCCACTCTTTTATTTCCTTCTCCTCATAATCCTTTAGCAGGCGTTCTTTTATAACTCTTTTCAAATTATTCTTTACTGCTGTGAAAGGAGTGATAATATACACTTCTGGACTCTTGCCCTTTTCCCAGTGTTCAAAAACCCTTTCAGCAACCAAAACACCTTGCTCTCGGACGTATTGTTTGTCAACAGCGTTCCCTTTGCAATCGAGCCAGTATCCTTGCCCGTTATCTTCTGTTTCTGCTGCCAGCACCATTTTTTCTTGATAGGCAATTTTATTCGCTATCGTAAACATAGGATTCAGGCACCTTCTATGAACCCATAATGGTGTGCCGATCCAGTTCCCGTCTTTAAACGTTCCATATGGATTGGCCTGGTCTGCCAGCACTTGAACCGATGAGGAATACCCTGCGTATTTCTCATCCACCTGATAAATCTTTCGAATATCAGCTAAGATGGTTTTATCCGTTGTGACAACAGGCTCGATTTGAATAGGGTCTCCAACTGCTATCACCTGCCTGGATCTCCAAATTACCCCCGCAGCCTGCTGAGGACTTGCTTGTCCAGCTTCATCTATGAACAAGTAGCCAATTCGATCTGAGCCGATCCCTCTATACATGTTTCCTGCGCTCGCAAAGGTCGTACTTATTACCGGGGTAATAAAATGCAAGGTTTGCCACATCTCATCCATCAAATCCAGATCATCTTTTGTATTAAGGTCTAATTCTTTGCGGTTAAACAGGACCCTCACCATTGAACGGACTTGATTATAATTTAATGCCAGAAAGATTTTATGGACCTTGAGCGCTTTAATAAAAAGCAGGCCTCTCTTGAGCAACAAATCATTTGTCAGCCAAGGTGTTGTGTTTTGACGAAACGCATAGGCACCGGGATCCCAGTAGGAATCGTCAGACAGTACCACACCTTGGTTCTTGTAATTGGAAAATGCCTGTTGATACACTATCTGTTTCCTGCTAAGTGATTCAACCTTTTTCTCCAGGCTTGACACTGTACTTTCCAAACTACACTTTTGCTTTTCTTTCGCTTCCATCTCTTCCAATACATTCAACAGGCCAGCCCTAATTGATGTTTTTTGGGTTGTCTCTTTTCCAAGCAGGCGCTGAAACAATCCTTCCTTAGGAATCAGATCAAGCTTCTTATATAATACATTTTGTTCTTTGGACAGCTTTTCAATTTGCAGGTCCATTTCAAGAAGAGCATTTTTTGATGTGGTCAGCTCCTCTTCCAGTTTATCTCGATCATTATTATCCCTGTTGGCCTTATAAAAGAGCTGGCTGAATTCCTGCAGTTCTGCCTTTTCTTGCTCAATGTCAGCTAACAGATCCTTAAACTCTTTAACTGCTTCATTCCAGGAATTTTCCTTCAGTGTTTTGCGATAGGAATCTAATTGAGAGATAAATGTTTTTCCATTTTTCCCTGTCGGATCGAATAGAGCACTCGCATATTTATCAATGTTGCTGCTTCTGCCTAAAGCAGCAGAGAATAAGCCCCACACATCATTACTGTCTATTAAAAGCTCGGAAGTCTCAGGAAACAGGTTCAGCATCTCTGCTTCTTGCCTGTAGGTTTGTTCAAAGTCATTGAGTGTTTTAATCTTATCCTCAGATTTAATGAATCTTATCATATTCTTCTTCTCTGGAAGTTCTTTCGAAATATTTTCTACTGCTCCATTGTTGCTTGATGCGACTACAATGGAGTAATTTTTTAATGTATTGCTTACTTTATAGGTTTGCAGCGGATAATTATTCAGTTGAATTTTGCGGTCTTTAATAAAAGCCTCTGAGGGATCTCTGTATTTAACCATCTCTTTTGTTCGTTTGACGATAATATTTGCGATAACATCCTTTAATAGAGTCGTTTTCCCCGTGCCTGGAGGTCCATTTACGGAATGGATGGGCTGACTGCCGTTCAAAATCTGATTAACCGCTGACTGCTGCATTAAATACAACCGATGCTCGACCGGAGAAGGCCATCTAGCGGGAGGAAGATTTTTTGGCTGGAGAACTTCCTCTAAATATGCCCTATTTTCATCAATATCCTGCCGTTCAGTTGTACCCGTTAAAAAGGCTGTAAGAGCTTCATTCAAGCGATCTTCTTTAAGCAGGTTCTCTAAATCTTCTAAGTACATACTCGTAGAATTCAAGTTATTGGGCTTTTGACCTTCCTTGAAAATGGACAGTTCAACATAAATCTTTCTTTCATCTGAAAGGAACATAAAATCTTTCTCAAGCATTTCTATGAATTGATCCAGGCTTTCTTTAGTAACTCCATTTAAAAATAGCCGCTGTGCCTCTTCATTTACATCAGCAATAACACTGCGATAAATTTCACTTAAATGCTTGTAATCGATCGCTTTGCCTTTTTCCATGTTAGAAAGGACATGAACCAATAGCGGGATAAAAGCAGATTCCTTCTCAAATTCGCCATTCTGTCCCACCTTAATTGAACAGCTATAAAACTTATTAGGTTCTTTATTGATTACTTCCTCATTACTGTTAAAATAGGTGCGAAAGGATTCAATCATCTTATATTTTGGAAAAATATTAAAATAGACCTTAAAATCCCATTGGTGATTTTTTTTAATTCCTATTTCTTCTGTATGATTCCAATTAAGCCGCTCAAGATCCAAAGGAACAGTTTTAGATACTTTTTTCTTATCAATAAATAAATGCTCAGATAAATGTTCATCCAATTTAGGCAGTTCACCAGGATTTAATGACTCAATCAGATGCCAGGATTGCAAAATACGTGAGGTGTCCATTCATTCTCCTCCAACAGTTTCTTATTCCATCTTTACCAGATCTTTCTTTCTAAATTTTAACATAGCTGTATAATAGATTCGTTATGAACTTTCATTCCAGTTTCAAGAAAGGGAGGAATCATTATGACAAACATACCGAAAAATTTCCTATGGGGCGGAGCATTAGCTGCTCACCAGTTTGAAGGCGGATGGAATGAAGGCGGCAAAGGACCGAGCGTGGTGGATGTGATGACGGCGGGTGCCCATGGCGTCCCAAGGAAAATCACCGACACAATTGAAGAAAATGAGTTTTATCCGAATCATGAAGCCATTGACTTTTATCATCATTATAAAGAAGACATCGCCCTGTTTAGTGAAATGGGCTTAAAATGCCTGCGCACATCGATTGCCTGGAGCCGGATTTTTCCTAAGGGAGACGAACCGGAACCGAATGAAGAAGGCTTGCAGTTTTATGATGATGTATTCGATGAACTTCTTAAATACGGTATCGAACCGGTAATTACACTCTCCCACTTTGAAATGCCGCTTCATTTGGCAAGAGAATACGGCGGCTTCCGAAACCGGAAAATGGTCGATTTCTTCGCAAAATTCGCAGAGGTCTGCTTTAAACGGTACAAAAACAAAGTGAAGTACTGGATGACCTTTAACGAAATTAACAATAAGATGGACGTTAACAATCCGCTGTTCCTCTGGACCAATTCAGGCGTTCAAGTAGAGCCGGGTGAAAACGCGAAAGAGATCATGTACATTGCCGGCCATCACGAGCTGCTGGCGAGCGCCCTTGCTGTAGCAAAAGGAAAAGAAATCAACCCCGACTTCCAAATTGGTGCGATGGTTTCTCATGTCCCGATCTACCCGTATTCCTCAAATCCGGAAGACATCATGCTCGCTGAAGAAACGATGAGACAGCGTTATTTCTTCCCGGATGTACATGTCCGCGGGTATTATCCAAGCTATGCCTTGAAAGAATTTGAACGCGAGGGCTACCAAATTCCGATTAAAGAAGGCGATGACGACATCCTGAAAAACGGAACCGTTGATTATTTAGGCTTCAGCTATTACATGTCCACCACCGTCAAAAGTGATGTCGTTCAGGACAATGCGGGGGATATCGTAAACGGCGGCTTGCCAAACGGTGTCGAAAACCCGTACATCAAATCAAGCGACTGGGGCTGGGCCATTGATCCAACCGGATTGCGGTACACGTTAAACCGGTTCTATGACCGCTACCAAATTCCGTTGTTTATCGTAGAAAATGGATTCGGCGCCGTCGATACGGTAGAAGAAGACGGCACCATCCATGATGACACAAGAATTGAATACTTGAAATCCCACATTGAAGCTCTAGAAAAAGCGATAACATACGACGGCGTAGACCTGATGGGCTACACACCATGGGGCATCATTGACATCGTCTCCTTTACAACTGGCGAAATGAAAAAACGATACGGAATGATTTATGTAGACCGGGATAATGAGGGCAATGGAACGATGAAGCGGCTTAAGAAGGATTCGTTTTACTGGTACAAAAAAGTAATGGAAGACAACGGAATCAAAAAGTAAATGGAAAGCAGGAACCGGAGATGGTTCCTGCTTTTTTAGCAGAAAGGCTGATACTGACCGTTAAAATCCTTCGGCAATTGAATTCTTATTATTTTAGCAGTGCCCCTTTTGTTGCCGGACCCGCTATTCCATCTACAGCAAGTCCCCTTGCACTTTGGAATTTTTTCACGGCTGCTTCTGTGGCAGGCCCGAAAATCCCATCTACGCCCTTTGTCGAGAATCCCTTTGCCGTAAGGCGCTGCTGCAATTCAGAGACAGCCGCCCCCCGGCTTCCTCTTTTTAAATTCCCGCTCTTTTTCAAAGCTGAGTCATTAGAGGGCTTCGTCTGAGCAGGTGGTGAGCTTTTCAGCGCTCCCCATACTTGCGGTCCGGCAATTCCATCCACGGTTAACCCCCGGGCTTTTTGAAAGCTCAAGACCGCTCTTTCTGTATTTGAACCGAATATTCCGTCAATGCCATTCGTTCGGTAGCCAATACCGGTTAATTTACGCTGCAGGTCCGAGACGGCCGCTCCCCGGCTTCCCTTTTTCAAAAGCGGATAGGCTGAGCCCGGCGACTCTCCGCCGCTTAATGCCCCATACATTTTCCCGAGCGAACTAAACGATTTTCCAGAAGTGGTAATAACAACAGGTGTGTTAATCGGAACCTGGTTATACAGCCACTCCACCTCATGATCATACATTCTGACGCAGCCGCTGGATACATACCCGCCAATGGATGCAGGGTTGCTGTTGCCATGAATGGCATACGTCGTCCCCCAAGTTCCCCGCGCATTCAGGCCAAGCCACCTGTTCCCGAGTGGATTTCTCGGATCCCCGCCTGGAATCCCCTTGGAATAATAAGGTCTGTTGACAATTTTATTTACCACTTTAAATTTCCCTTCAGGTGTAAGAGACTGGCTCCTCCCTGTACCGACCTTAAACACTTTTCTCAGACTGCCATTTTCAAAATAGCCCAGCTGGTTGACTGCCTTGTTAATAATGATAATTTTGCCGGCTGCAGCATTGGCCGGTTCACCGGCAAGAAAGAAAAGAATGAGCAAACTGCTGAAAAAAACGAGACACTTCTTTGCCAAAAGCCTCCGCCCCCTATTTCCGAATTATGGACCATTTAACTATATGCAGGGAAAGTTTGGGCAATATCACCAAACAGCCAACTTACACAATTCAATTAAAAAGCGACATGAAATAGAGGATTATAGGGCATTGTGAAGAGATTTGAAGATAAGTATTTATTCTTTTCAGCAGGAAATTAGCCTCTGCTTATAAAAAATTAAGAGTAGTAAAAACGAAAGGCGGCTGATGAAGAATGAGTCCTGATTTAACATTGCAGCAAATTGCCGAGGGAATTCCAAAATCTGTCCTAAACGCGACAGACAAGGATTTAGAAGGTTTTCAAAAAATAATGGAAGAAACCATTAAATTACGGGAAAGCCACAAAAATCTGCAAAAGCTGATCCGGAGCTACTCAACTTCTGTGATTCAGAGGTCGTGACTTAGCATAGGGCTATAGGAATTGGCCTTAGTTAGAGACACTTCACTCTAAAAAGCAGTTAAGCAGAAAAAGTAAATTCCAGCCATATCATCAGCATTCAAAAAGGTATTGGATTTTTAATCCAATACCTTAATTGTGTTTATGGTTTTATTTTTGTCTCTTCTGCAATGTTGATTTCTCCAACTTCTCTATAGAAGAAGTCTTATTCCCAAATATCTTTTAATGTCCAGTACGTTAAGCCGCTTACCTGAGCATTTCCATCTTCGGCAAACAATTCAATGCCCAGTCTTTCTTCTTTAGGATAAATACGGCTAGTCATCACTGCCTGCCCTTCATTCGCAAAAATTTCAATTGACGATCGGTCGATAAAGAACCGCAGGGATAGGCGGCCATCGGCTTGAAGAACTGTACTTCTGATCCCATCCTCCCCTTTCCCGGATTTGGAGCAATCCAGCACAAGCTTCTGTTCATGGATTTGATATTTGATGGTTGTTACCTCTTCGTTTACTCCACGGATGTGGATCCCTGCAGTCTTAGCATCCGTTTTAGAAAGGTCAAAATCGGCTCTTACTTCAATGAGGTCCTCTTTCGTTTCAATAAAAAATTGTCCGGAGACGGTTTGATCCACACACACATGATGCTCAGCTTCCCGAAGCAGCTCGAGTTCCTGAACAGGACTCATTTGGATTTTGCCGTTTTTTCCTGCAGTCAGTTCACGGGGAAGTGTCAGCGCACCGGCCCATCCATCCTCCTTGGTTGGCATGTCTGATTCCCACATGTCCATCCATCCAATCGCAATCCGGCGGCCCTTATCATCAAGGAACGTTTGAACCGCGTAGAAATCATGACCATGGTCCAGCTCATTGAAGGACCCATGCTCGAATTCATTTGTTTCGTAATTGTAAGCTCCGGTGAGGTAACCGGTCTGGAATAAATTTTTGCAGGAGTCCCCTTGGGCATCCATTCCTTGAGGAGAGAACAGCAAGACGTGCTTGCCGCCGAGTTCAAAAAAATCCGGGCATTCCCACATGTATCCGAGTGTTCCATCGCTTTCAGCCAAAACACCGATGTATTCCCATTCTCTTAAATCCTTTGATTTATACAAAACAACTTTCCCGGTTTCCTCTTTTCTCGTCCCTAAAACCATATACCAATATTCCTCATGCTTCCACACTTTCGGATCACGGAAATGTCCGGAGCCTTCAGCCGGAATTTCAGAGATAACCGGATTTAACGGTTCTTTTGTAAAATGAATTCCGTCTGTTGAGGTGGCAATGCATTGAGATTGGTCCAAAATGTCTTTTTCACGGTCAATAAACAAGTTTCCGGTATAAATCAAGGTGAGTACGCCGTCATCATCCACTGCACTTCCAGAAAAACATCCGCCTTTTTCATATTCTTCGGTTGGAGCAAGAGCAATTGGCAAGTGGTCCCAGTGAACCAGATCCTTGCTTTTCACGTGGCCCCAGTGCATGGGTCCCCAATTTTCATCATACGGGTGATGCTGATAAAAAACATGGTACTCTCCATTGTATTGAATCAATCCATTCGGATCATTGATCCAATTGGCTGGAGCCATAATGTGGTAGCCCAGTCTAAAACGCCCGTTTACTTTTGATTTTGCTTTCTGGAGCGCTTCCTCCGCTTGCTGAAGTTCATTCATTGTTAACATGGATAAACCCTCCTATATTACCTTTTGTAATTTTCTTGTATGATTGGTTAGTTTCTCTTTAGAGTTTACAAGAGTAAACATGGATAGAACAGTGAAGAAGAGAACGAATACTCCCATGATCAGGTACGATTGGCGGAAGCCGATCTGATCGTATAATGATCCCGCTAACGGCGATAGAATGGAAGCTCCCACCTGTGAGGCAAATTGGAAGCCAACCAAGTAAAGAATGGATGAAAGTCTTGTATCAAAGTTTGCTGCCAGGTACTTGAAGATGGCAATCAGCATAATCGGCAATTCTAATGCGTGAATGAGCTTCATGGATGAAATTCCGATCGGCTCGAACACAAGACCAGATCCGATGATCCTAAAGGCCATCAGGAAGCCCGCAAGGATTAAGCTTCTTTTAGCCCCAAGTCTGTTTACAATCGCTGGAGCCAGAAACATCATTCCCGCTTCCAGGAATACTTGGAATGAATTCAAATAGCCAAATACCTGATTCCCCATCGCCTCTGTTGGGAATAAGGATGAATAATAGATCGGAAACTGCTGGTCATAAACGGAATATACGCAAGTAACTCCGATTACGTAAAGCATCAGGAGCCAGAAGTCTTTTAAGAGAAACAGCTGTCCCACATCCTTCAGCGTAACAGACTCCGCTCTTTCAACCTCCGAATTTGTCATTTCCACCTTAATTGAAACGATGATTGCTACTAGTATAACGGCCGATGCAGAAGCGATCCAAAAGTTGATAGCAGGGTCAATGTTGTACAATTGTCCCGCAAAAAAAGTAGCGGCTGCCCAGCCTAATGAACCCCACATCCTTGATCTTCCATATTCAAATTGATATTTCCGGCTGATCTTTTCGATATAGGACTCGATTGCCCCTATCCCTGCAAGAAAGGCTGCGCCCAGATAAATTCCCCCGACAGCCGCCCCAAGTAAGACATTGTATTGCAGGAGAGGGCCATATACATAAATATAGAAAGGGCCCACGAATACAAGCATCATGCTGATTACGAATAGAATGTTTTTCTTCAGCCCGATTTTATCCGAAATATATCCATATAACGGCTGCATGCACAGAGCAAAGATAGCGTTTACAGAAAAGACAATACCGGTTTCAGCCCCGTTGAGATTGATCTCCTGTCCAAGCCAAATGGAAAACAGAGAATAACTCGATGACCAAGTGAAAAAGAAAAAGAAAAAATATGCACTTAGCTTAACGTAAAGACCCTTTGAACCCTTCATATTCATTTCCCCTTTTAACTATTTAGTAAAATATGAAAGCACTTTCAACATCATCTTATGTCAAGCGCTTTCATATGTCAACCGGTTGACATAGATTAATATAAAAAAACACCGCTTCATGCGATGCTTCAGACCGTGTTTCCCCTTAACAGCTCTACCGGAAGCTTTGTTTCAAGGGGAATATCAGCAAATTCTCCTTCAATTTCTTTCATAAGAATGTCCATAGCCGTTTTTCCTATTTGAGGAATAGGCTGCTTGATTGTAGATAATCCCGGCATTAAAATCCGCACAGTCTCCGTACCATCATAGCCGATCACCTTCACATCACCAGGGATATCTTTGCTGTAATTCCGGGCTTCATTTATAACGGCAGCAGCAAACAAATCATTTGTCGCAAATACACCGTCCACTTCAGGGCATTTACTAAACATTTTCCTGACCACTGCCTGTTGGCTTTCCTGATTAAACACTTCAGGAATTTCATAAATGATCGGGGCTCTCCCGTGCTTCTCCATTAAATCAATATACGCTCTTCTTCGCAATCTGGCAGGTGTTTCTAATTCTCCGGCCCCATCTATTAAAACAATGCACTTACACCCATTTGCAATCAGCAGATCTGTTGCCTTCTTTCCGCCTTCGTAGTTATCAGAGCTCACAACCGGAATGGTCTCTGAAAGGTACCGGTCAATGGCCACAACGGCCAGGCCCTGTTTATGGTAATCAAGGATTCCCCGATTATGTGTCCCGACGATAATCCCATCCACTTGATTTCTCAGCAGCATTTCCAAATATTTTTCCTCTTTATCCATCTGATTCAGACTATTGCACAGCAGCACTTTGTAGCCCAAGGAGGCACTGATGCTTTCAATATGATAGGTAAGCTCACCAAAAAAAGGATTTGCAGTCGTAGGCAAGATCAGACCTATTATGTTCGATCTTTTATTGAAAAGCGAACGGGCCACATCATTTGGAAAATAATTCAATTCATTCATTGCCTTTTGAACTTTATCTTTCGTTTCGCTGCTTATATAGCCCCGATTATTCATCACCCTGGATACTGTAGTGGGTGAAACACCCGCCAATTTTGCCACATCTTCAATTTTAGGTTTCATCCCTTAATCCTCCTGCGAACCTGTAAGGCTATGTGTATATTAATCAGAAAGCGTTGCCAATTTTACTTTAAAGGCTGGAAATCCATCTGCATAAACAGTCGCTTTCCCCCGTACAAAAGCAATCGGCCTTTCCGGGAACATCAATGGCTAGCAAGATGCGCCATCATATTCTTCCATAATCTTTAGAACTATTATATCATTTTTACCTTCAGTTTCTAAGGTGATTAGGAGAACTTAACAAGGTTTGGATTGCTTCATTTTTCAAGAAACAGTTATATGCTCCCCCACATACTAAAAAATTTGAAAGAACCAGTTTTGACTACAGGATGCGCCACACACCTCTCCCATGCTTTTTTCAGGAAGGTATTTTATAATGAGGACAGTGATAATAGAAAGGTTGGCGTCATAATGACTCAAAATATAAAATTAACATCCCTATCAACGAAAGGCGGCTGCGGCTGCAAAATCGGACCAGCTGATCTGCAGGAGGTTATCCGCACTCTTCCCCCTGCCGTACCGAACCCTGATTTGCTTGTCGGCCTCGACACGAGTGACGATGCCGGTGTGTACCGTCTGACGGACGAGCTTGCGATTGTTCAGACGCTTGATTTCTTCACCCCGATCGTTGACGATCCGTATTCCTTCGGCCAGGTGGCAGCTGCGAACGCGATCAGCGACATTTATGCGATGGGAGGCACACCGCTTACGGCCCTGAATATCGTTGCTTTCCCGATCGCAGATCTGGACAAGCAGATTCTCGCTGACATCCTCCGCGGTGCAGGCGATAAGCTGAAAGAAGCCGGTGCAACGCTTGTCGGCGGACATTCCATCGAGGATAAAGAACCAAAATTCGGTTTGGCAGTAACCGGAACGGTCCATCCTGATAAAGTACGTGCCAATGCTGGTGCAAAACCAGGTGACAAATTGATTTTAACGAAGCCGATCGGTGTCGGCATCCTGACTTCTTCCCTAAAGAGAGATTTGTTGAATGAAGAAGAAATTGCCCGTGTCACAGAAGTGATGGCGACGCTGAATAAAACAGCAGCCGAAACGATGGCACAATATGACGTGCACGCGTGCACCGATGTAACAGGCTTCGGGCTGCTCGGCCACACATCTGAAATGGCAAAAGGGAGCAAAGCGGGCATCCGGATTGCAAAAGAGGCGGTCCCTGTTCTCCCGAGAGTGCGGGAGCTAGCCGAGCAAGGCGTCATTCCGGGCGGAACGAAAAACAACTTCGCTCATCTGCAGGGAGACGTAACCTTCCCGGAGAGCATGGATCAGATTGATCAATACATTTTGTGTGACGCAGTGACGTCCGGCGGGCTGCTCATTTCCGTGGCAGGCAGCGAAGCAGATGCTTTACTGAAGGATCTGCTCGATGCAGGCGTGGAAGCGGCCATAGTCGGAGACGTTACAGCCGATCATCCGGGGCACATCACGGTTTCGGAGAAGCTTTAACGGGAGAAGGGCGGAATTACGGTGTTTCAGGACTTACATGTTGATCAGTTATTAGAGATGCAAAACGAAAAGAAAATCACGGCGGTGGATGTCCGATCCCCGTCTGAATACAGAGAAGCAACCATTCCGGGGGCCTTGAACATTCCCCTTTTTAATGATGAAGAACGTGCCGAGATCGGCACCATCTATAAACATGTCGGCGTACAGGCAGCTAAAGACCGCGGTCTCGAAATAGTGTCGGCAAAGCTTCCGGAATTCATCAAGACGTTCAGCGCAATCCCCGGACATAAGGTCGTCTTCTGCTGGAGAGGCGGGATGCGGAGCCGGACGTCTGCGACAGTGCTCGACCTAATGGGCCTTAAAACGTTCCGGCTCGACGGAGGCGTCAGAGCCTACCGCCGCTGGGTTGTCGACAAAATCGAAACCATCGACTTCCAGCCGGACGCCTATGTACTGAACGGCTATACCGGCTCAGGCAAAACATGGCTGCTGCACAGACTGAAGGAGCAGGGCTATCCGGTCCTGGACCTCGAAGGAATGGCGAACCACCGGGGTTCCATCTTCGGCCAGATCGGGCTTGAGCCCCATAACCAGAAGACCTTCGACTCTCTTTTGATGAAGGACACCCTTCCGCTCCAAACCTCCCCTTTCGTTGTCCTGGAAGCGGAAAGCAAGCGGATCGGGAAGGCTGTACTGGCTGAGTTCATCGCCAAAAAGAAAGAACAGGGCACCCAGCTGTTCCTCGACATCCCAAGGGCCGAGCGCGCCCGGTTCCTTGTCGAAGACTACAAACCATGGGAGCACCACGACGAATGCATGAAAGCCTTCAACCGGATCAAAACCCGGATCCACACCCCGGCCGCCGCACAGATTGAAACCTCCCTTCAATCCGGAAACTACATAGAAGCGGTTGAGCTGCTGCTGGAATACTACTATGACCCGCGCTACGAGCATACCGCCAAGCGGTATCCGGAGGAGAGCAGAATCACGATTTCTGTGAAAAATGCGGAGGAAGCACTTGGGGAGCTTGTGAAGGTTTTGCCGGTGCCGGTTAGGAAATGATTGTTGATATTGAAGCACTTTACTGGGGACAGTGAGGTGCTTTTTTTACTTAACACAAAATTGAAGGTCACATTGCTTTCTCATATTTATCATATCTATTGACTAAAATATAACGTTTTAGTTATAATCGAGTCGTAAATAATAACATATTTGTTATCATTTTTTTGAAGCGAGGGAATAATATGAACTACGAGGTAATCTTTTATGAAGATGATCGTGGTCGTTCCCCTGTTAAAGATTTCTTAGACCAATTAGATGCCAAAGCCGGGAACAGCAAGCAAGCAAGCAAAACAGTTATTAAGCAAGATTGTTTTGTACATTGAAATTCTGCAGAAGTCAGGATCACGTTCTGGGTTGCCATATACTAAAAATATAGGCAACGGAATTTGGGAACTGCGTCCAAAAGATCATAGAGTTTTTTTCTTCGGATGGGAAGGAAATAAAATCGTTTTACTTCACACCTTTAGAAAACAAACACAAAAAACTCCCCAAAGAGAAATTGACCAAGCAGAAAAAGAGATGGCTGATTGGCTGATCAATGTAAAAAGAAGAATGCAGGGTACATCATAATCTATGAATGTTAAGGGGAGTAGAACGCTCCCCTCATTCATAAAAGGATTGCCGCAGTGATTAAAAACAAAAGCTAATTAAAATCGGGAAAAGAGGTGAAGCATATGGATTGGGCTGACTACAAAAAGCAAATTACATCGTTAGATCAATCTGAGATCGAGCAGATTGAACTTGTCGCCCAGCTAATCATTCGTCGGAAGACGTTAGGCTTAACTCAAAGAGAACTGGCAGAAAGAACCGGACTAAAGCAAGCGGCTATTGCACGTCTAGAAAGAGAAGGGGCTATTCCCCGCCTGGATACCCTCGAAAAAGTTGCAAAAGCATTAGGTCTTAAACTCACGCTTATAGATGAAAACGCAACTTCAAAGGAGGTCGTTTCATCCTGACTTCTTAAACAAAGGGATCTAATCACCTTCCTCTCCGGGAAGGTGATTTTTTTGGCTAGAGCGAGCTCTAATGCCCTTAATAAGCATATTACGCAAGTCCAACATCTCAAGACTATCAATCTTTCATCTGTTATCATGACTTCTGCTTCCCGGTTTCTTTTCTTTTTTCCTCTAATTCCTCTTCGATCTTTTTCGCTTCTTCTTCAAGAGTATTCAAGTATTGTGAAGGAGTTTTAGTTACTTCAACTTTTTGAACTTTCTCTTTTGCCGCACTGGCTTTTATATGGGTCGAGTCAGTCACCACTATTTCTCCTGTTACCAGCCCCTCCCTAATACAGAGCTGAACCACATGGTCGAAGATTTCCTGAAACACCTTCCCATCCTTGAATCGTCTGCGGCGATTCTGACTAAATACAGAGTGGTCGGGAACAGGATCTGTCAGATCCAGCCCTAAGAACCAGCGATAGCCAACATTTAATTTCACATCTAATTCCAACTTGCGTTCGGAATCAATATTGAAAAGATAGCCAATCAACAGCATTTTATACAACAAAACAGGATCAATGGATTTGCGGCCAACTGGGGAGTAGTACTTTTCCATCTTTGTATAAATAAAGGAGAAATCAATCTTTTCTTGGATTTTTCTCAATAAATAATTAGCAGGAACAAGCGCTTCTATATCAATAAATTCTAATTTCCCTTGTGAATCTTCTTTACGTCCCATCATAAAAATACCCCCAAATAAAAAATCGGTGTTGAATAATCATTCGACACCGATCTTAGGAATTCCTATTAGATTGTCAACAGCCCCGGGAGGGTGGTTTTTTGTGCTTCAGTACAAAATTTTCTCTCTTTTCTCTTCCTCATAGACCCTTTCTGCCACAAACTGCTTCAATAACGTCTGATAGGGTACATTCTTCTTTTCAGCCACCTTCTGAAGCCGGGACAGCAGGTCGCTATCTATTCTAAGGTTGATGGGCTTAGTGGACTGCTTTCGGGGTAAAGGCAAATCTTCCTCATCCTCAATGTGTGTGGCATTCAGCAAGTCTTCGCTCATAGCATGCTTCTCCCAAAATTGCTTTGTTTCTTCTTCACTCATATCTTGAGGAATTTCATTCAAATCATCTATAAAAATTCTGCCTAGCTCATCCATTCTTTTCTTCTTTCTTCGAGCCTCACCCATCTTTATTGCCTCCTTTTCCTATTGTATGATTTTCGTTCTGTTTTCGTTGCATCCCATCCTGTATTAGGTCTAATCTTTTTCTCACGCTTTGTATAAATGATGGCCAGTAACCGCCCAACTTCTGTCATGCCAATAATTTTTCTATTTCCACTATGTGCATGATGTATGCTCCGGTCCAGATCGTAAAAAGCTTCTTCTGCTTCCTGTGGTGAAATGTCATGCTGAAATATATGCTAGATATTTCCTCTGTCCCAATCGAACACAGACCTCACTCCTCCTACTATTTCCGTATCCACATCTGTATATACATTATATTCTGTAGCGTTGCATAATACAATTCTGGACTGAACTGCCTCATGTTCCCGCTACAAAAACTACCATTCAGAACAAATAAAAAGAACGCTGCACCAGCGTTCCATTCTTCTTTTGAATTAAAAGCTTTAATCACACCAGCCCATGCGGCACATACAACTCTTCCAAACTCCTAATCTCTTCATCCGTCAATCTTACTGACAGGGCCTCCACTGCATCCTCAAGATGACCCAACTTTGTCGCTCCAATAATCGGAGCTGTGACTTCCTCCTTCTGCAGCAGCCAGGCCAGTGCAACTTGAGCACGCGGGATTTCTCGTGCAGCTGCCACTTCCGCTACTCTCTCTGCTACTTTCCGGTCTGCTTCCTCGGATTTAGCAAATAGTCCCTTTGCAATCTGATCTCTTTCTGACCTTGCCGTCTGCTCATCCCAGTCTCTTGTCAGGCGGCCGGCTGCTAATGGGAGATAGGGTGTGACTCCGATGCCTTCTTCTTTGCAAAGCGGCAGCATCTCCCTCTCTTCTTCTCTGTAAAGCAGGTTCAGCCTGTTTTCCATCGAAATGAACTTTGTCCAGCCGTTCCGGTCTGCAGCATGCTGGGCTTTCAGGAATTGCCAGGCAAGCATGGAGGATGCGCCTATGTACCTCACCTTGCCCGCTTTCACTAAATCATGCAGGGCCTCCATCGTTTCTTCGATCGGTGTATGCGGATCCCATCGGTGAATTTGGTACAGATCCACATAATCCATCCCGAGCCTCCGCAGGCTATTGTCAATCTCAGTCATGATCGCTTTGCGGGAGAGCCCCATTCCGTTCGGTCCCTTCCGCATCGGGACGAAAACCTTCGTAGCCACCACCACTTCATCGCGCCGGGCGAAATCCTTCATTGCCTTTCCAAGAATCTCCTCACTCGTTCCATCTGAATACATATTCGCCGTACTGAAAAAATTGATCCCCAGATCCAGTGCTTTCTGAATGATCGGCCGGCTCTCCTCTTCCTTCAGCGACCACGGTGCATTCCCCCGTTCAGGCTCCCCAAAGCCCATACATCCAAGACACAGCTGCGAAACATCCAATCCCGACCGGCCAAGCTTTACATAGTTCATCACGTCATCATCCCCCATCCTCATCAGGTTGATATGTCAACCTAAACACATTATAGCCTCTTGAGGTTGATACGTCAACCGTGATAAACTATACTCATGAAAAAGAATCTGATCAGTCAAGAAGAAATGAATATATGGCACACGTGGAAAGGGTCCTACAAGACCATCTTCGGCCGCGTCGTTAAAGACCTCACCGACAAAACCGGGCTCTCTGAAGGAGACTTCGGCATCCTCGACCGGCTCGATCAATTCGGCAGCGGGGAGCTTCGCCAGCAAGAGCTCGCCGACTCCATGGACTGGGACAAAAGCAGGCTATCCCACCACCTCACCCGCATGGAAAAACGCGGACTCGTCCGCAGAAAACCAGCAGCCACAGACCGCGGGGTACAAGTCATCCTTACTGCTGCCGGAAAAACGGCATTGGATGAAGCCAGACCCGTTGTATCAGCGGCGATTAAAGAACACTTTTTGAGTTTACTGACGGAGGAGGATGTGGCGTCGATTGGGAGGATTGGGGAGAAGGTTAAAAACTAGATTAGCGCCTAGTCTTAACAGCAAATTCTATATAACGCTATTCGAGCTTTGTGTTCCATTAAACTTACAGGTGAATTAGGGGAAATACTCTCCTCATTCACTCATTATTAAATTCTTCTGTGTAAATTCTCTAAAGGCATTTACATTGAATATGTCCGCTTAAGAGTGTTAACCCTTGAAACTGCAACATGATTCTTAACTAATAGTTTGTTTAAGTTTAATTTAAATCAATATCTTCTAATTGTAAGTTGCTTAAAATATTATCTATTAGTTCCTGTTTACAAATTGATCTTTGATACGCCCTCTTATTATTGTATCGTCCAAACGCTTCGTAAAATTTGCCGTCGATATTAAATACTATATTAACAATTATACTACCATTTGTTTGTGGAACTTTTATAAATTCTAACTTCTTAATTATAATCCTCTCCTACATTAAGTTTTATGATATAAAACTAATTAGAATAATTGGAAATTATCACATGGCATTTTAAGAATATCACTTACAACTATTATTTGGTACATTTTTCTATTAAATCTGGTTTTATATGCAAAAAAGGTTCTGATCTCAGACTGTGCGTCAAGTGATGAAGGTGTAGAATAAGGTTTCTTCCTTAACTCACCTTCAATGACAGATAAAACTTAAGCGTTTTTTATACTTATAATAAACTCCAATGTTTCATTAACTGTTTTTTCTATATCATCCTTTATTTCATGTTCCCAAATTCTCTTTAGATTCCAGCCTTTCTCTCGATAGTACATATTTATTTCAGAATCACGTTTAGCATTCCCCAAAAGTTTTTTATCCCAGTATTCTTGATTGCTTTTTGGTCTACTTCCATGAACGGGACAGGCATGCCAAAAACATGAATCAATAAAGATAACAATCTTATATTTTTGAATAACAATATCGGGTTTACCGAGGAGAGTTTTTACATTCTTTCGAAACCGTAACCCTCTATTCCATAATTTACGGGAAACTAAGTTTTCTAATTGTGATTGTGACTGTATAGCCTGCATATTTTTACGACGTATCTCTTTTGATACAGAGTCGACCATATTATCACTCCTGTCTTTTATTTTATTATCTCCCCTCAATTAGATAGAATAATTCATGCTAAAAAGAAAAAGGGATTAAAAATTCCCTTTTTCTTTTTCTACTTTGTTTTATTTTCATTTTCAAACAGATCATATGTTCCAAGTTCACGGAAATCAATGGAAAATTCTCTTTCACTGTGTTTAAAGACTATTACAGAATCAATCCCTAAGGTCATTAATCGATCGTAAGTGAGAAGTTCTTTTTCTTCTAAATCCATCACCTGCCTTAACAGCCACTCCCCAAGACGGCTGTTAGGGTTTGACATAAGCGCCTTGCTGTTTTCCTGGCACACCTTAGCCGACATTCTTGATTTGTCTGGTAGTCGAAGCTGAAAATCCAGGTCGCGAGGGGGGAAGAACCCTTTGAAATCCTTATGAATCCAACTTGGAATAGAGATATAAACTTCATTTGGATTTCTTGGTCTGCCAGCCGCATTCCATTGGTTAAGACCGCTCTTTTCAGGTACATGCCTCTGGGCACCTCGGTCAGAAAATAAAGGAAGAATGACATAATCTTCTGTAGTGAAATCTTCTTTTATTTTTTGAATGTCGTCCAAGAAAATTGGAGCAGATATTGTTGAAGGATTTTCAGGCGGGTCATTAATGATAAGATCTACGGATGCGTTTGAATACTCTGAACTCTCCTGTAATTGTTCAATTAGTTCTTCCAGTTTCATTAACAATTTGTATGGTTGGTCGTAAATTTTCACATCTATCACGGCTAGTACTGATGATTCCGGGGTGAAAAATCGTTTATAAAGTGTGCTTTTAGTTACATTGAAGCTGTATTGGTTAAGTCCGTCTTCAAATGTGATAGTATTACCATTATGACTGGCTTTAATATTCGATATAGAATTGATTTGAATGAGATCCATTGGCATTTCAAAAAGAAGGATCTTGCCAGGCTTTCTCGTAACACAATGGTAAATTATTGAGTTAAGCCCGTATGTTCTTTTGGTAAATTCTATCCTTTCGTTTCGAAGTTCTGCTATTTTTACAACAAGTTCCTTAGGGGAATAGGTGCGATATAATTCAGAGTCCTTATTAAATTCAGCTACTTTCTGCAGAGTCTTCCCATTTCCGTGCAGAAAAGTTTTAATTCCTACACCAACATTATCAAGGGCTGCGTCTGCTGAACAATCTGAACGGCCTAAGTTTTCAGCACCTAAGGCTTCGCAGAAAACATTTTCTGTGTTTCTTGAAACTAAAAAAGGGGCGGCGCTTTCTGAAAATAAATTAGACAGCGATCCTGTCGATTTCAACATTTGTTTATACAGAATTTGATTAGTGTTTGGTTGTTTTAGGAACAGCACTTTTTTTTCCCCCTTTTAAATTTGCATCATGATCTGTCAGACCTAGTAACCAATCTGCTGAAACATTTAACGTTTTGACAATTTGTCGAAATTTAGTTAAATTGGGCTCTTTATTGTCACTTTCATACTGAGACCAAGTAGGGGCGGAGATTTTAAGGATCTGACACATATATTTTTGCGAAAAACCCCGCTCCCTCCGAGCGAGCTGTAATCTAAAGCCAAGTGAGTACTTCATTTAACACCTCCATCGATTTGTGCCCTTATCCTATCACCGAATATCCGAGAATAGTCATAACTTACCCATAAGGTAAAAATCTATATTTTCAGATTTTTAGCCTAGAGTAATTTAGCTACATAGTTGATTAAGATAAAATTGTTCATTTTTTGCTGTGTTTGTGCTAAAATACATATATTAGACAAGTACAAACAAATGTTTGTAGGGGAGTTGAAACACATGGCTAGAGTAGGAAGTATGTTTGCGGGGATCGGAGGAACTTGCTTAGGTTTTATGCAGGCAGGTGCCGAGATTGTCTGGGCTAATGAAATAGATAGTAACGCCTGTATTACTTATAAAAATTATTTTGGGGACTCTTATTTGCAAGAAGGAGACATATCCCAAATTGATAAGAGAACTATCCCTGCATTGGATATCTTAATCGGCGGGTTCCCTTGCCAGGCTTTTTCAGTTGCAGGTTATAGAAAGGGATTTGAAGATGATAGAGGAAACGTGTTCTTTCAAATCATTGAAGTCTTGGAAGCCCAATTGGAGGTTTACGGAAGGTTGCCACAAGCAATTATGCTGGAAAACGTTAAGAACCTTTATACACATGATCAAGGAAACACGTACAGGGTTATTGGAGAAGCACTTAACGATTTAGGTTACACAATAAAATCAGACATTCTTAATTCGATGGAATACGGGAATGTACCACAGAATCGGGAACGAATTTATATTGTAGGATTTCTAGATCCCGCACAAACGGAAAGATTCAGATTCCCAGAGCGCATTCCTTTAACAAATCTTTTAAACGACGTAGTTGATCGAGTAAACCCTGTTGATGATAAACTTTATTACAATCAAACATCACAGTATTACGATATGCTTAAAGAAGGAATTCTTGAAAGTGAAAGCAGATATGAAACAACATATCAGCTAAGACGCGTATATGTAAGAGAAAATAGAAGTAACGTATGTCCTACACTAACCGCAAATATGGGGACTGGGGGACATAATGTCCCTTTAATAACAGATTATAACGATCGAATAAGAAAATTAACCCCAGAAGAATGCATAAGGTTACAAGGGTTTCCACAAGACTTTAGTTTTCCTGAAAGCATGGCTAACAGCCATAGATACAAGCAATCAGGAAATTCTGTTACTGTTCCTGTAATCAGAAGAATCGCTCAAAATATACTTCAAGTATTTGAAGACCAAGAAATCCCGCAGGATCATACCGAAGTTTTTTTCCAACACAACGCTTAATGCGTATGGCAATACTAACCAGATATAATAAATAAAGGGGTCCGACCAGATGATTTTTCTGACCGGAACCCCTTTTTGTATTTTCAGCTTTTTTTCATTTATTGAAATTCTAATCTAGAACTACTTTCAATTATCGCTCTCTTTTTTTGTCTTCATACATATTGTAATATGTCTCTTTAACTTTCCATTTAATTCCCTTTTATAAAATGGACAATAGCCGCTTCACATAAGGCATAAGTACCTGCAGATGCTATTGCTCCCGGAATCAAATTTTCTGCCACAGGTATAATCTTAACTAACTACCTTGCTACTATGTCTTAATCTATTCTTGTACTAACTTCCTTAGCTTTACTTAGAAATAAAATTGCATCTGGACAAGACATTTTTCTTTTTTAACGCCCTTACTTCTTCAATGGGAGAAACCTTCGAAATTTTCTTTTCTGGTTTATCTGCCTCTCCTAATCCTCTCGTATCCAGTATTCCGAGATTAACTGATTCAGATTTATAATTATGCCATCTGCCAATACCTGTCCTAGCCTTTACATTTCCAATTCCTGCTCTTATTTCACTAAAAATAGCATTAAACTGGATTTACCTGCACCTGCACCTCTTCTTCCTACTATAGCAATTCGTTCAGGTCTAGCATCCAAGGTGAATGCTTTTAATGTTTCAAGTTCTTCTTTAATCTTCTTTTTTATTTAATAAATAATTAATAATTTAAAACCCATTATCCTTTCACACGGTAATATAAAATAAAAAGCTACTCACATTTAGTAAGTAGCTTTTTAATAATTTAAAATAAATTCTTTTGAGATTTTTTCAATAGCTGGAATATCCGCCGGAGCCCAATCTAGTGTGTACAGCTCACTAGGCACTAGCCACTTCATTGCCGCATGCTCGGTTAAAACCGGTTTGCCTTCCTTCACCTGGCAGTAATATGTAGTGAGGTGGACAATCCCGAAATCATATTCATAAACCGTTGTTTCAATTTTTTCTCCGATTTCCACCTTGCAAAGCATCTCTTCTTCAATCTCCCGGCGTAGCGCTTCTTGAGGCGTTTCCCCCTCTTCAATTTTCCCACCTGGGAATTCCCATTTTAGAGGAAGCGCCTTCCCGTCTCCCCGCTGGGCACAGAGGATCTTGCCGTCTTCAATGATTACTGCGCCTACTACATGAATATTCTTTTTCATAGCAGCCTCCTAAAACCGTCATTTTTTCTGTCCCCATTATAACTTACTAAAGAGAGAGTTGAAACGCACCCGCAAGGTAACCTGTCCGTATTGCTGGTAATTTGTTTTTCTGAATTTAAAAATAATGACAAGTATTTTATATTTCTTTTTTTACAATCCTAATATAATAGCGTAGAATTAATTATGAAGATTTATCCAAATTTGAATATAAAATACTTCTTCTAGAAAGGAACCATTCAATTGAAGAAACGCACAAAAAAGTATTCTTATTCCGCTCTATTTTTACTCCTTCTCCTGCTCACAGCTTGTCAAAGTGATCAGAAGGAAGCAGCAAAACCAAAATCTCCAGAGAATGAAACGGCTCCTCAATCTGAAAATGAAAATAGTGCTTCTGAAACAGACACCGTAAAAGAAGAAGAAGGATCAATGCCCGCCGAGGAAACTTCAGGAGAAACAAAAACGGAAGAAGTAAGCAGTACAGTCGATAAAGAGGATGAAACGGAGCCTGAGGAGGCAGCCAATGCAGCTGAAAGTGAAGAAGATCTTTTGGCTGATTATTCTTCTGAAGAAGTTGAATATGCAAGAGTCTGGCTGCAGCTTGGGCCGAATCAGGAGATTGACGAATTAAATGTTCGCCTGATTCCAGCTGGAACACCGCTTAATCCTGATGATGAAACCAGTGCTGGCTATCCAGAGGATGTGATTCAGTTAGCAGGCTCCCGATTAGTAGACGGATCCGTCACTTACAGCGGGAATGGAGACGGAACGGTCAATGTCTATAATGTTCCATTGCGCTGGGATGGGCAGTACCCTGCCGGTGAACAATTTTATCAGGATCTAATCAGCAACACAAAAACCGTGTCGATTGGTACGGGAAATGATGAGGCAATTGTTAAGCTTATTAAAAAGATAAAGATCTCGCAGGGATGAATAAGCACACAGGTACATAACATCTGACCAATACAAGAGGGACGGAACATCAAGCGGCCGCTCCTAGCTCCAAAAAGCAAGTTTCCTTATAGGAAGCTTGCTTTTTTCTTTTAATGATCTTCTGCGCCCTCCACATCTTGCTGGTAAAAGGGCATTCGCCAGCGATTTCCTTCGTTATTTTAAAAAGGATGTTGTGAATGGTGTTTATTCGCTTTTCAAAACCAAGAATAGTCTTCGTACAATCTACGAGATTTCGATCCTAGAAAGCCTACTCCCAAAAAGTGTTAAAGATCCTAAAGACCTGAGAGGACAGTAACCATCCTCATATCCTTTCTTGGATTGATAGTAAACGATAAGCTGTAGGAGAATTTATTGTTTTTATCTTACAAAAATATTTCAGTATATTTACATATGTGTTACAATCATCTTCGTTGCAGTAAATATATACTATATGCGGGGGAAGTATAAATACCTAAAGAAAAAGTAAAAAAACCATTCTACAAAAAATGGTGGGTATGGTTAATTGCTGTTATTTTCATTATCGTTATTGCTAATCAACCTACTGAAGAACCTGTTGCAGAACCTGATACTGAACCACTGGAAAAACTAGAGGAAGCTAATGAAAAAGCTGAGGAAGTTGTGGAACTATCTGATCAAGCTGAAGCACTTACTGGTGAGGATATGAACGGTGACGGTGAGGTAGTTGAGAAAGCAGTAGAAGAGCCTGTTGAAGAAGTTAAAAAGGGAGAACCAGTTTCGGAAGAACCTGAAATATCTGTTTCCCAACAAAATGCAATACAAAAGGCAAATGATTACCTTGACTTTTCTGCATTTTCTAAAAGTGGACTTGTTGAACAATTAACGTTTGAAGGATTCCCTGCTGACGAGGCAGCTTTTGCTGTCGATAGCATTGAAGTAGATTGGAAGGAACAGGCTGGTAAAGAAGCAAAAGATTATCTCGACTATTCTTCATTCTCAAGGAGTAGTTTGATTGAACAACTAGAATTTGAAGGATTTACCTCAGAAGAAGCTACGTACGGGGCTGACCAAGTAGGTCTTTAAGGTTAAGAAACCAAGCTACTATAGAGGACGCTGAAAAGCGTTCTCTTTTTGTTTGCTTAGGAAATGAGCTGCACAACTCTATGGACTCTCGAGATTGGGGACGCTAAATATTCAGAGGGCGATCCAGGTGGGGAAAGATGTGAACAGAGTTTACCTCTCAACATTAGAAACGGGATGCAAAGTGTTAGACATCGACATTCAGGAATTAATCCAGGTGGAGTAGTCCTTTTGGAATAGTAATCGTTATATGTACGTAAAAGCTGCGAAAAAATTTAAAAGGCTGTGAGAAAGCGAAGGAATGGCTTTGGAGAATAGAAATGATGGTAACTGATGATATGATGGTTATTTGCTTAACCAAATTAAAAGTAAATAGGGCATACGTTTTAAAGGTGTTGTACGTAATAAGGGATTTGTTATAACACCATATAGGGCTTACAGGGGTTACTCATATTCTCTGTATAAAAAATGCACTATTTGTTACTGGGTTGCCAAAAAAAAACTTGAAAGGCATTGAGTCAATCGTTTGAGGACAATTTCAAGCCGTTGATATTGGTCTAATAACCAAATATCAAATGATTTAATATAATTTAATGTAAAAAACCTTGAAAGGCACTAAGCCAATCAAGGTTCAACATATCACTCAATAAAATCAACGCTTAATCTATCCACCAGAATTTGTACATTTTGATTATGAAGATATCCATAGTCGAAAAGCAATTCGCTATCTACCTCAAATAATATGCCTGCGTCTATAGTACCATTATCAATATTCAAGGTACCTCTAATAGAATACGAAAAACTATCTCCTATCTGTTCAATACCTTTTTCATCTGAACCATTCTTAGAAATTACGAAATCATCAAGTATAGCCAATTCCATTTCAACTTGGTACTGTCCTCCTTGAATTATCTCAAAAGGACAGTGATTGATAAAAGCAACTAATCTTTGTCCATTAATTTCAAGTACAGCTTCTTCTTCAATTAAAGGACTTAATTCAATTAATTTTGCAGTATATTCCATGAAAGATTACCTCCTTATTCCATAGGGTTAATTGTTTTATCCCGTTTATTGTTATTTAGCATTTTCCATAAATCCTCAACGCGTTTTACATGATACGTTGTAACATTACCATTGGCATTTGTTCCTACAAACTCAAATTTTGCTTCCCCCTTACGAGTGTTACCCATAAACTTCACGTAACCTGTTCGAGTTTCACCTTTATATTGATATCCTACTTTTGTGCCACTGCTCATAACATCCCGAGCACCTTGCATATATTGATCTGAATCATTATAAGCTCCATGGAATTCATTGTTTTTAACTGCAAGTTTTTCAAAATGAGACTCTAGTAAATCTCTAGAAGCAAAATTCTTCTACCCTCAACCTTCTTCGTCTCCTAATTTAAGACACCCCACAAGTCATCTCCTTTTCGGATCAGCTTTGAGCCGCCTTTGACAACGAAGCCGCCGAATAGGCCGAGAGCGCCGACTCCCCTGGTGATGCTGTCTACTTCTTTTTGTGTGATGGGATTTAAGCCGGTGGCTGCTTCAATGCCTCCTTTAATGTTGGAGCTTAAGGGGAGGAAGTCAACGATGATTTGTTTAACTACGATATTAAAAATACCCTCGAACCGGATGTTCAAGGGAAATAATTAAGACTATTTGAAAATTCCTCTTTAGTTTTTAGCAGTAGAAATGTAATTGAACCTTAAATGAATCATTTGATATTTGTCAGAAATTTTCCCTCTAAGCTCTCCTCGAAATGCAAATTAGGTGATACGTTTTAAAGGTGTTGTACGTACTAAGGAATTTGTTATAACACCATTTAGGACTTACAGGGGTTACTCATATTCTCTGTATAAAAAATGAACTATTCGTTAAGGTTGCCCCCACAAAAAAAACCTTGAAAGGCATTGAGTCAATCAAGGTATTCACTATAAATTAACTAACTATTCATATTATCCAAATATTTATTCGCTAAATCTCGAGCAACTCCTAATTTAATTTGTTTCTGCTTACTTAGACCTTGTAAATATTGAGTAATAGATTTAGATTCTATAATTGGATCAATTTCTGCATTATATCGATCTAATTCAATCTCCAAGATAATGTTCTCATTAATTAACAACTTATAAATATCCTCACCTTGCTCAGGTATCCAATCAATAATATAAGCTACTTTCATTTCAGGATATAAACTTCTTATCACTTCAAGCAATCTTTTATTCTCTTCACTCTTGAAAAGTAATTCATTAGATTTTACAAGTTGCTTTCTTATATCTTGTTCCGTTTTGCTACCAATTAGTTTCACGTTTTTCATTTACTTTTTAACTATTTAATTACCCAGGTGTCACTGTCACTAAATTCCACTGCTATCAACTAAAATAGTCATTGTAGACGCAGGCTTAAAATCATTAAATTTATCCAATCCGATTGGAGTATCCAAAGTGATTTCTCTGACATATCTAGGTCCATCTGCACAATCTATACTTCTTGAAACTGGTGATTTTACTATTTCTTTATTGGATAACAATGTTCAAAGTTCATCCTGAGAGATTGTGAACCGTGAAGCATTCTTGTTTGAAAAATGTCTATCTTTTACATGTTTCCATCCATCATTACTTATATTTATTCGGGACTGAACGATAGGTGGCATGCCTGGAATTTCACCCGTACCCTTACCCCTACCCTCAACCTTCTTCGTCTCCTTATTCAAGACACCCCACAAGTCATCTCCTTTTCGGACCAGTAGAAATGTAATTGAACCTTAAATAAATCATTTGATATTTGTCAGCAATTTTCCCTCTAAGCTCTCCTCGGAATGCAAATTTTGAAGCCAATCAAGGTAATCAATAATCTTTCAAAGATTAACTTTGTTTTCAACTCTGTAAACATTGCTTAATTTACTCTTAATAGAATCTACGGTTTCGCTAACTAAACGTAGAAATTGCTCTCTTTCTTGTTCTTGAGCAAATCCCTTATATTCAAAATTCACTTCGTTATCCTCAAATAAGTTATCATACGCCTCTTGAATTTCATCTAACGCTTTAACTATCAAAGTCTCGTTTGCAAGTTCATTAGCGATACTGTTATCAATTAACTCGCCTTTTTCATTATATATCCACATTGGGTAACACTGATACTCTAAGTCTATTTTTATCGTTTTCATTTTTCCTCCTATGGCTTAGAAACTGGATTTGCACCTACAATAAAACCATTGAGCATGGTGTGATGTGTAATTATCTTATATTTCTTCACGTATCATCTTGGGAGAAATCCCACACCTTCCAGGGTGTACACTATTTCTCCAGGTTAGAATATGGATTGGAGATATTATCATCAATCTCCTCTATTGCATCCTCTATTTCCAATTTGATCTCATTTGACATGTCTTCATTCTCTAATGAAACTTTAATCTTATTAAAACATTCTTCCAAACCAAGATTTATAACGATTGATAATGTAACATCCACTTCTTCATAGGAATTAGTATTCCACAATTTATAAAGCTCCTGATCAATTTTAGATTTTAAATCTACATTGAGCTCACTTGCTGATCAGTTAATTCGTTCAATATTTTAAGAAAATTTACCTTTCCCATTTTACCCAGGTTAAACTCTTCAAGGACTTCTTCATACATACATTCAAGTTTATCCACTGATATCAAATCTGGAAGTACTTCATAATCTCTTAACTCCATTGTTTATATCTCCCTTTAACTGGAATATAAACGATATCTAAACTTTGATTTCTATACCACTTACCATCAATACCTAATGATTTGTTTTTATTTGAGCCGTCCATCTTGATCCTGAATCAGGGAGTAATTCAGCCGCCTTTTAATCTGGAGAATGCCATCTGATAATTGCTTTTTGACCATCTTTAACTAATAATGATGTTAATCTCCATAAAGGTTTAGTCTATTTGAATTTATATATATTTATTAGTAATGTAGACTATATTCTTCTAATTTGAGATTTGTTAGTACCCTTTTATCTCAAAGGTGTACACGATCTCTAGGTTATTATAAGGAATTTAGTTTTTCATACCTTAAAGTTAAAATCATATTTTCTTTCTCCCACTTAAATTATAACGAAAAAAACCTTGAAAGGCATTTGGCCAATCAAGGATTAGAAGGTTAACCTATGTTCGGATCATCATATTTCCCAGCATTAGGTCATATTATTTCTTCTATAAAAAATTTCATCCAATTAATCATCCATCACATATTGTTTAGTATTTTTTGTTAAGCGAGTAAGAGTTAAGAGGGTTTTCATTTCCAAACGAACGTGGAATAAACCGTCTCTTCATCTATTCAAACATTACACCAAAACTAACATTCTCAAAATTCAAATATGCGTTGTAAATATCAGAAGTATAATAGGGTTCAAGTTCTTGAATTTTTCTTGAAGTAATAAATAATCCAAACCCTGATATATCGTTACAATTTTTTTCAAAAACTTGGATTTCCGTATCTGTATCATCATTCGCTACAATTATTTCTATATTTTGGTCAACTAATTGCATAACTATTTCATGAATCTTAATTAACTTATCAATTTCTATATAAATATTTTCCTTTAGAAATTCTATGTCAATTATATCAAAATCAGTTTCATAATATTTACGATCATCATATTTATAACTACTTACTTCTATATTTTCTTCATATTGTTTCTTAAATATATTGCAAATCACCTGAATATCTTCTCTCTTCATTTCATGGTCTGAGAGATAGGTATTAACTAATCTCTTTATTTTACAACTCCTTTCTCAATTAAATATTATGTATTGTAAGTTACTTAAGTTGTAAGCTGCAATAAATCGAACCCTCCGAACTATGAATAGATCTTTGATCGGCTAGTGTTTAATTTAATAATTTGTTATTTACGTCAAATCATATGAAGATAATTGACCCCTGCTATTTTGCCAAGGTCCACCTGCTTTTATACCTATAGTTTGCCCTGCTACAATACCTTTCCAACCATTTTTATTGTATTTGTTGAAAGCGCTACAAGAATAAATAGGGCATACGTTTTAATGGCGTTGTACGTACTATATAATTCTTACGAACATAATTCAGGGCTTACCAGGGTTACTCATATCATAAAAAAACGAACTATTCGTCACTGTATAGTCCCACTAACAAAAAAACCTTGAAAGGCATTTAGCCAATCAAGGTTTCATAAGGTGTTCCTACCAATTTCCTCTCTCAAAATCTGGATTGTCTATTTCTTTAATATATACTGATATCCACAAAACTGTTTGTTCAACGGGGTCTGTTTCAAGGTAAACTCCTTTAGAACTACAATACACTTCTTCAAAATCATCATATACAAAACTTGGTTCTAGCTTTATAACATCATCAATGTGCATTCCTACCCTAATTTTATTAAATAATGTACCCTTATAGTTACTTGTTGCAGTTATTTTAAATAACTTACCATTTAATAGATTAAACCATAAATCTAATGAGTTATCTATTTCATACCTTATTAAATATTTTCCTAATAGTTTCGGTTGCTTACCATATTGTTCTATCATTGAATAAAACTCATTGATGTGGCTATATAGCTTCATTCCGCCCATTCCGTCCCAAGGGACAATAGGTGCCTGTAAATTAATCAGATATATCACTTCCCATTAAAAATAATAGTAGCATTTTCTTTTCCATCAGTTTTATAAGTATTCTTTTTTCCATCTACAATTTTTATAATACCTTGGTCACTTGTACTAATTTTTATATAAGGATTATCCCCATGTCTGCCTCCACCAGTTGATACTTGTAGCTGTGTTATATTTCTACCGCTTCCTGGATTATTGACTTTAATTATTTGTGCACCTGAGCGTGATTTAGTAGAGGCTCTTACAGTAACATAATACCTTGACTCTTTAAAATTCCAGCAATTTCATCTGCAGTCTTTCCACTAAATACACTAGGGTTGGATAGGCTACACGGAGCTCTATCACCGATCAAAAGGGACCTCCGCAAGATCAAGTTTTTCCATACAGATCGTGGCAGTGAATTCGAAAACAAGCTAATTGACGACGCTCTGGAGACGTTCGGAATCAAACGCTCCTTAAGTATGAAGGGCTGCCCTTATGATAATGCGGTGGCTGAAGCAACATTTAAAATCATTAAAACAGAGTTCGTTAAGCGTCGTCATTTTACCAGTTTTTAAGAGTTAACAAGAGAATCAGGATTATGTTCATTGGTTTAATCACATTCGAATTCACAGAACGTTAGGCTACATAAGCCCCATCGAGTGTAAACTTGGACACCTTATAAAACTGTCTAGTTTCGTGTTGACAATCCATTCTTCGTCTCCTTATTCAAGACACCCTACAAGAATAAATAGGGCAAACGTTTTAAAGGTGTAGTACGTACTATATAATTCTTACAAACAACAGCGCTTACAAGGGTAACTCATATTATATAAATAAAAAACGAACTGTTCGTCACTGGGTAGCCCCACCGCCAAAAAAAACCTTGAAAGGTTTAATTCCTTTCAAGGTTTTATTATTTTTATTTTATATAGTACTACACAAATTACTGATAGCGTTATACGCTGCTTCTCTGACAAGAATATTACTATGATTTTTATATTGCTCTAGCAAGTTTAGATAACTTGCGTTATTTGATTGCCCCAACACTTCAAGCAAATTTGATAATGCAAATTCACTTAAATTATCTAAGACTAGAATAATACTATCAAAGTTAAACTCATTAACTTGTTGGTACATAAACACTAAATTTATAGCTTCTGATATTTGGTCTTTCAGCTTACTATCATTCTCAGTGTGTATTTTTGATACAAGGAAGTTTAAAATTTCATTTAAATTATCAATATTGTAATCCTTGTATTCGTAACTCTCTAATATGTCACACAGTTCATATAATACTCTCAGCTTATCATGGTTATTGTTCCTAAACAAAGTCGTCAGTTTATTATAAATATTATATGTCATACAACCCTCCTAAGGTCTTTTTATAGAAATATGGGTTTGGTTGGCGATTGTTTCGTTAAAGAATGGACTGTTTTTATTTAACAAATTATTTTTATGCCAATTTCCTTGACTATCCATAAACCATTTACCTCTTTGAACTCTCATAGTCCATCCCATATTTGCATTTGAACCAATTGGAGCAGACAAATCTTCACTGTGCATTCTGACCCTCCATGTTGCTCCATCATTCCATTTGTATTCAACACCTTCTTTAATATTATCAGTTGGTGTTAAATTTCTTTTCGTAGCGTTAGAAGGGATATTGGATATTATATCATCAGCTGCAGAGATACCTGTACCTTTACCCCTACCCTCAACCTTCTTCGTCTCCTTATTCAAGACACCCCACAAGTCATCTCCTTTTCGAACCAGCTTAGAGCCGCCTTTGATAAGGAAGCCTCCGAATAAGCCGAGGGCGCCGACTCCCCTGGTGATGCTGTCTACTTCTTTTTGCGTGATGGGGTTGAAGCCGGTGGCTGCTTCGACGCCTCCTTTTATGTTGGAGCTTACGGGGAGGAGGTCCGCAGCTTCTGAGGCGATTTCCCGTTTTTGTTCGATGTTTTCGATTTTTTCTCCGGTGAGCATGTGGCGCCCTGTCATGAGTTCAGATGTTACTTTATACGCCGAAATTCCCGGGAGGAAGTTTAAGATGACGGAACCTTCCTCAACTTTTTTATTGAATTCCTTTACGCTTTTTTTCTTCACGACCCATTTCTTACCAGACCAATCTTTTAAGGGTGAACTGGGTAAAACCTTTGGGATTTTTTCAGCGAGCTGGACCTGCAGCTTCCCCTTATCATCTGTATACTCCCGGACAATCTGGCCGTTGTTATAGACGTAATAGGTGCCGTGAAGCTTAGGGTCCGCACTTTCAATCTGCTTGGTTTTGGCCACCCGGTGTCCCATCGGGTTCACCAGCTCCCCGTCCTCCACATGCACATGGTTTCTTTTCCATTCGATGATCGCCTGCGGGTTCTTTTCAATCGATTGGGGGATGGCGCCAGGGTTTTCGCTGAAAAGGCCGGAGGCATCCTGATCGGTTCCGAGCATGGACTCCCGGGCGATGAAGATGTTTTGATGGCCGCTATCCAGCTTTTCCACATAGCTTTTCAGATGCTTTTCTACGTCCATTTTAGCATTTTCAATGGCGCCGTTGCTGACATAAGCGGAAGCGCCTTCAAGAATGCGTTTGGCTTCTTCTCCGTACCCTTTGGCCGTGCCGAGTTTCTGAGCCATGTTCAGCAGGTCATCTGCGTTGATCAGGATCTCCGTCATACCTGACTGTACTCTTGAAGCAGCCGGCTGATTTCCCTGTCGATTTCATCCACGGTCTCTTTGCCTGCCTGGTCCATATTCGTCTCCAGCTGCTTAAGCTCGGCGGCCACTTCTTTATAGGCTTCTGCAGCCTTGCCTTTCCAATCGGATGCATACTGGTCATTGACATAATGAAGACCTTTCTTTGCTTTTTCGAGCTCATCCAGCCCTTCCTCAACATCCGCTCTGTAGTCCCTTAAAGATTCAATCCGCCTGCGGATCTCTTCCCGTTCAGCCCGCCGCGCCTCCATTTCCAGTATATCCGGCAAAACGTTTCACTCCTTTAAAATCAGGCGTGTCCTCTGTCTGCGGGGAATCTAACGGTGTGAAGAATGAGAAACAAAACGCCATAATCGGTCAAACTACTTCTTTGTTCCACAAATAAACGAAAGTTAAACAGTTTTTACCAAAAATGTGATTTAACGCAAACAAGCAGTCCGAATGTTACCGGACTGCTTTTCATCTATGACTTATTTGAGCATCCCTTAATTTATCCTATTGGTTAAATTATGCCCACGTTCGGTCTTTACCTGAGAAAACAAAAACCATTTAATAAACCAGCACAGAACAGCATCATGACAAGAATGGCTTCCAATGCCCTTCTGAGATAACTTCTGGCACGCCGCCAATCACCTTTATGGCGGTCTCATCATCAATCGCATAAGCCGGCCCCTCTATCCCGGCTGCCCATTTCTCAGCAGCAGCCATCGTGTTGTGCGGGAGCATCTCGTGATCCAGGTGGGGGAAGATGGCAAAATCGACGAGATGGAGTGTTTTATCACTACCGTTTGGGGGAGTCCAGCCGACGAAGAAGTCTCCGATATGAGGTGCCATTACCATGCTTCCGGCGCTCATTCCCACATAGACTGAACGCAGTGAGGGCAAGAGGTCTGCCAGTCCGGACTGCCGCATCCAGTAACTCAGGTAGAGGGCGTCGCCTCCACTCACGAGCAGGACGTCTGTCTCCCTGACGAGCGGCATCCACCGTTCTTCGTCAATGCTTGGGAGCGCTGTGAGCTCTAGTATGCCGACGGATTTCCAGCCCAGGTTGACCATAGGATTCTCTTCTTTTCCGGTGATGAACTTCCAGGCTTGGACGCCAGGGCCAACCCAGGGGTGTCCATACATTCCAGTGGGGATACACAGAGCACTGCAGTCGGCGATTGGCTTGTCCAGCATGTCTTCCAGTGCGGCATGGATGCTTTTGTTTTTGACACCGCCAGATGTAAGCAGAAGTTTCATACTATAACTCCTTCCTGTTTCAATATTCTGGTTTAGCTATTCTGCATGATCCCCTTTTATCCTTCTGCTTCCATACAATGCCTATAAAAAAAGCGGCACACCGGTCATTCGTTACCGGTGTGCCGCCAAAAATCAAGCGTCTGTTTCCTCTTTCAAAACAATCTTCGCAACCGCTTCACAATGCATCGTCTGCGGGAACATATCGACCGGCTGGACTTCAACCGTCTCATAGCCTCCCTGTTCGAGCACCTGCAGGTCTCTCGCAAGTGTTCCTGGATTGCAGCTTACGTAGACCACCCGCTTTGGCTTCATATCCAGAATGGTTTTCAGCAGGGCTTCGTCGCAGCCTTTACGCGGTGGATCCACAACAATGGTGTCTGCTTTAATGCCCTGCTTGTACCAGTTAGGGATGACCACTTCGGCTTCGCCGACACCAAATTCTGCGTTGCTCAGTCCGTTCAGTTCCGCGTTGCGTTTGGCGTCTTCGATGGCTTCGGGGACGATTTCGACGCCGTATACCTTTTTCGCTTTCTGGGCGAGGAACAAAGAGATCGTTCCGATGCCGCAGTAGGCGTCGATGACGGTTTCTTCGCCTGTAAGCTCAGCGTATTCCAGTGCTTTGTCGTAAAGCACCTTCGTTTGCTCCGGGTTGACCTGGTAGAACGACCTTGCAGAGATGGCGAAGCGGATGTCACCGATGCTGTCGTAAATGTATTCTTCGCCCCAGAGGACGTTTGTTTCATCGCCGAAAATGACGTTCGTGCGCTTGCTGTTGATGTTTTGGACGATCGATTTCACCTGTCCGAACCGGCTCGTGATTTCTTCGGTGATTTCGTTTTTATGCGGGAAGTCGTTTGTTTTTGTCACAAAGACGACCATCATTTCCCCGCTCACCTGGCCGTAGCGGACCATGATGTGGCGGAGCCAGCCTTTGTGGGTTTCTTCCCTATAAGCCCGGATGCCGCGGCGGCTGCAGATTTCTTTGACTGCCTGGACGACATCATCGTTTTCCGCCTGCTGGATGAGGCATTTCTGCATGTCGATGATTTCATGGGAACGCTGCTGGTAGAAGCCGGCAACGAGCCCGCCTTCCCGCTCGCCGACCGGAACCTGGGCTTTGTTGCGGTAGTTCCACGGATCATTCATGCCGAGTGTTGGATGGACCGTTACCCGGTCAAGATCCAGCTTGCCGATCCGGCTGAGTACGTTTTCGACCTGCTTGCGCTTGAAGTCGAGCTGGCCTTTATAGCTCAGATGCTGCAGCTGGCAGCCGCCGCACTCCTTGTAGATCGGGCACGGAGCCTCGACCCGTTCCGGGCTCTCCTCCGTCAATTCCATCAAACGTCCGAAGGCAAAGCCTTTTTTCACCTTAATGATTTTGATTTTGGCGCGCTCTCCAGGGAGAACGTTCTGCACAAATATAGGAAACCCCTGAACCTTCGCCACTCCGGCTCCTTCGTGGGTCAGATCTTCAAAGGTCACATCGTAAAATTCATTCTTCTGTACGGGTACTTCTGTTTTAGGCATTATTCTCGTCCTTTTCAAAGTATGCTTTCTCCATTTTATCATATTCAGAAGGGAAACATCAGCGTAATGCAGCATCGCCAGTTCTGCTGCCGAAGCACAGCATAGCCGAGCCGTTATGAGACACCCGTCACCATAATATGGATGACCGGTTAAATGAGGTTTTGCATCTTACTCTTAATAAACGCCTTACGGTATGTGCATTATGCACTCTGCTTTGGAGGTCGAGGCATGCACGCCATTCCAATCAACTTAATCGAAATGCCTTACCTGCAGGCGGTCTCTAGATAAATGCATAGGCAGGTTCATTCAAATTTTTTAGCATGTTACCGAATTGAAACTCTGCTGTAATATGAGGTTTGGTATAATATACCTAACCAGTAGCAGAGGAGTGGGTTCAGTGATTAGTATTGAGGCATTGGGTGCAGACAGTCTGACAGAGGGAGATCAGTTTATTCATTACCTGAACAGCGACACGCGGTTCGTGTTTACATACAATGGAAAATCGGTCCAGTTTTTAACCGAGGTTTCGAAAAACATTCTATATGATGTAGCAATGAAGCTGATCCGCAAATTTGAGTCATTTGAGGTAACGCCATTTGGGGTGGAGTCTGACCATTCCGTCGTCTTCCGCTTCAGTGAGGATCGGGCACGGGTAGACATTAAAAAGATGCCCTCCGCCTCTCTTGCGACCATCGAAGAAACATCCTTCCCCGCAGATGTATTCCTGGTAGAGTTCGCAAAAGCATACGAGCATTTTCTTTCTCCTCTTAACAAAGCAGAAAAAGAAGATGAGGAAACACCGAGGGACCTTGTACAGATGAGAGAGATTCTGGAGTTATTGAAGGAGCAGTGAGTGGCCGTTTTAGAATCCCAGAATAATATCGGCATTGTAACCAGATAATCGTATTTCACTAATTTTTAAGCTTAACCAGATCCTGCTCTGAATCGGAATTAGCAATGTATCCGTCTGGTATTCTCAGATAGATGATTGCGGGTTCCCTCGTAAATCCATGCAGACCAGCTTACCATTCATTTTTAAGGTCAGCTGGTGATTCTTCAGCTTTTAATTTGCCGGATTAAAGAGGGTGAAAGGGTCGCTGTTGGCAGTTTGGAAATAAAGAAGCCTGTCACTGCCCTGAATATCACCTGCTGTTCCGCTAAGGCGCTGTTTCGACAATGGATCCTTGTCTGGAAAATAACATGGAATGCAGCTTTCCTTTCGAACTAGAAGTCAAGAATGCGTTCGCCCTGGAGGCCCGTTTAGACCTCATTCACCAAGCCGGAGCTCTTATAAGGCTGTTTTTGATGTTTTTAAAGCTGTTTTGAGGGCCGATGGGCAGGATATTGTCCATACTTTTGTTTTATTGTCCTAGCCTCTCAACTTATTGTCCGTACTTTTATTTTATTGTCCTATCTCCTCATTTTATTGTCCGTACTTTTAATATATTTACTTTTCGACAAAATTCGCTAAACCCTATTTTAATTAAGCATTCAATAAAAAGCGTGTGCCTCAGCACACGCTTAAATTCTCTATTGGTCCTCTTCCTGCATCTCCCGCTTGTCGAGCGGTCCTTCGTTCACGTTCTCTTCCTCTTCTTTCGCGTCCTCCTGCGACATTTCGTCTGCTTTTTCCTTCGACATGACGATGTCGAGATGGCGGTACAGGTTTTCAAACTCAGCCGGCAGGAGACCGCCGTACTCTCCATCAAGGTTCAGCTGCATTTTATCCTTTGTTGTTACTTTCACACGGCTCGCTTTTGTATAAATGACGTGCTCATCGTTCATATGCTCTCCCCGCAGTGCAAGGGAGGCCACCCGTACAAATTCAGCCAGGTTGGCTTTTTTCAGGATGAGGAGATCAAAAAGACCGTCATTCAGCTTGGAGTCCGGTGCGAGCTTTTCGAATCCGCCTACAGAATTAGTGAGGGAGCAGAGGAACAGCATTACTTCCCCCTGGAATAATTTTCCGTCATACTCAATCTCCACTTCGGTTGGCCGGATGGATGGCAGCATTTCCATGCCCTTAAGGTAATAAGCAAGCTGTCCAAGCATTGTCTTCAGCTTGCTCGGCACCTCATACGTGAGCTCAGTCAGCTTGCCGCCGCCGGCGATATTAATAAAAAACCCATCGTTTACCCGGCCGATATCAATTGGAACTGCAACCCCGCTCACAAGCATATCTGCAGCTGCAAGCACATCATTCAGCGGGAGAGCAATGGCCCGTGCGAAGTCGTTTGTTGTGCCAACCGGGATAATGCCGAGCTGTGGACGTTTATCAAAACGGGCTATTCCGTTCACAACCTCGTTCACCGTTCCGTCGCCGCCCGCTGCGACAATCAGGTCAAAACCGCGTTCCGCTGCAAGCTTTGCAGCATCCGTCGCATCCCCTTCGCACGTCGTGGCATGGCAGGAAGTCTCATAGCCTGCATTTTCAAACTTCGCCAGAACCTCCGGCAGATGCCGTTTAAACGCTTCCCTTCCTGAGGTCGGATTGTAAATAATTCTCGCTCTCTTCATTCTCCATCATCCTATGCTTGTATTCTAATTTCCGTTAAATTCGCTTTATTCAGTCTACCACTTTTGATGCAGACGTTCAATTAGCCCGTCCCTATAAAATCCCCCAAAAACTGGTTTTCGAAACCAATTAGGGAAAAGAAAGACAGCAGGCCGGGTTGGGCTGCTGTCCTGGTTTTGAGGAGTAGGGTGAATGGGCGACCTTCGCAGAAATGACTGTCTCTAAGGGGCCGGTTTTCTTTTTAGCCTTTTCACTTGTTTTATCGGCACGGGTCAAAAGATGTTAACTTTTTTCTTAGAGTTTTTGAAAGTCGATGACACGCTTCATTTCTTCGATTTTCCCCATATGCAGGGCTTCATGAGTCAGCACAAAGGCGGCTAGTTCTCCCGCTGTTTCCATTTCAAAGAATGGTTTTTCCATTTTCTCCATGAGCTCCTCATCGGGAATAGTAAGAATCCGCGGAAGCTGTTCGCTGAGCCTGCTGATTAGTGCATCAGAGGATGGCACATCCTGAGGCCAGTTTTCCGGACTTGTTCCCCCGCCAAACCAGTCCTTGTACTCTGAAGGGATGGCCGGAGGATGGAACAAAAGAAGCTCAGCTGTTGTCAGTGTATGGCCGATGTGCCACCGAATCGTATTTCTGAATCCTTTCGGCTGAACATCCGCAGTGTCCTTCGTCTCGCTGGCAATTTTGAGAAACCAGCCTCTCGTCATGGTAAACTGTTTCGCCATCAGCTCATTCATTTTGATCTCCCCTTTCGTTGCCTTAAGGGTATCACAATATGCATCAGGAATAAGGTCTTTATTTCATTTCGGCCGGTTCCTGCCGTGCGCTTTCCTTTTTCACCAATCCTTTTGCTGTGGAAACCGCCATGACCGCAAAGGAACCGAGACCAATCATACCGAGGATCCAGCGCTGCTCTTCAAAGCCATTGCCTTCGAAGAAAAACAGGGTTTTGAACCCTTCCACACTATGTGTAAACGGAATCCAGGACAGGAGCCACGTCCGCGTTGCCTCCGGAAGAAATTCCGGCGGCATATTCAAAACCGGACTCGAAAAGAAGAACAGCAGAATTAAAACCGGCATCGCCCCAAAGCCAATCCAGTTGAGCAGAGCGCCCTGCATCAGGAAAAACATGAAGGCGGTGAAAATCATGAATCCGTATGTTTCTCCGAAATCCGGAACCTCCAATCCAAGCATACCTGTGGCAATCCATAGGATGATCAGGGAGTTCAAGCTTACAAAAATGAATCCTGCAGCAAGCTGGACTGCCAGGGAAGATGGCGTGACCCGGCCGCCCAAAGCCTTTTTCAGGCCAAGATAAATAACAATCGAGCTGATAATCGTTGTGAGCCAAAGGATTTGCGTCATCATACCCGGTGAATTTCCGCCGGCATTATTGTCACCTACCGGATTCACGTTCTCTGTATTCAAAGAAATCCGTTCAGCCGCCTGCGGAACTTGATCAGGGGTAAGCATCACCTTCTGAGCCTTCATCTGAGCAAGCATCTGCCCGCTTATTTCTTTGTTCACTCCTGTGAATACTTTATCCATGATCGCCGCCACACTGTTTGCAGCATTCAGATTCTTTCCCTGATTAACGAGCAGTTTTGCTTCTGCCTGGACGGGTTCCGGCGACTGAAGAGAAGCTGCATGTTCAGAGAATTCTGCCGGAATGATCAACGCTGCATAGTACGCCCGGTCATCGAGTTTCTCTTTTGCTTCTCTTTCGCTGTCCAATACAGTCCATTTAATCGGGAGATCTTTGTTTCCCGTTACTTTTTCCTGCATGAGCTTTCCGATCTCAAGTTTCTGGCCATTTGGGAGCTGTACACCCTGGTCCTTCATCACGAGCGCAACAGGGAGATCCTTCGGGGCCGGATTAACATTCGATCCCATTAAAGCAAAAGTAAAAATAAGTGCTGCTGCTGCAAGTCCGGCAAGCCCACCCCAGAACATTTTCTGAGTAAAATACGTTTTGACAGTCTTCATTGCTGAACCTCCAATCTAATAGACAAGCTGTTGTTTATTTAACAACCTGTGCAACAACTATGGTATTCTAGAAAAAAGGTTCATACAATGCGCAATACAGGATGCAATGACCTATAAACAACATTTCATCTGCAATTGTTGATTTATTTTGGGAGGGATATGATGGAATTTAAAACTGATCTGCGCATTATCCGGACGAGAAGGTCTATCCGGGATGCGTTCATCCAGCTTGTAAGAGAGAAAGGCTTTGAAGCTATGACCATTCATGACATCACTGCCAAAGCGATGATCAACCGCGGCACGTTTTACCTGCATTATCAGGACAAATATGACCTGCTCGAACGGCTGACGGATGAAGTGTTTCAGGATGTGATCGGCAACATTAACCCGTCCACCCATCTCGTAGGCGGAAAAATGCATCCCAAAAATGTAGAAACCTCCATTCAATCTGTCTTTGAAGCGATCTCTGCCCATGCAGATTTTTTCCAGGCCATGCTCGGCAGCAACGGGAGTCTGGAATTTTCCCGGAACATGCTCTCCATGATCCGGACAAAATTTGACTCGGAATTTACGAAAGCCGGCCTGCCGGAGGAACAGATGCATCTCCCGAAGGACCTTGTCATCACCTTCATTTCCTCCGCCTGCCACGGCATGATGACGTGGTGGCTCCAGAACGGAATGATCCATTCCCCTGCCTACATGGCTCAGAGCATTGTTAAAATTATGATGAATGGACCGGCGCGGAGCTTTGGGGTTGAAGTGATGGAGGAGTAAAAGCATCAGCTGGCGGCTGATGCTTTTTTACGGACATGCTTGCGGTTGACGGGGGCGATAAAAAGTTGGTTCCGTTTACATCGCGGGTCTGGCCCCGCTTTCACTGCCGTACTAAAGCTCCGGCACCACATCCTGTAACCCTTCCAGCACTAGAGACCACAGCTGTAAGCCTTTGACCCCGCATGCGTTAAAGCACTGCGGGACTGGCACCCTGAACCTGCACACAAAAAAACGGGCCAAAGCCCGCTTTTTACGATTGAACCGCTTCTTCTTCTGTACATTCTTCCACAAAAACATCAAAGAGCCGCTGCATATTTTCATATTTAACAGCCATTTCTTCCGGATGCCACTGAACCGCAAGAACAGACCAGTCAGCCTCGGTGCCTTCAACTGCTTCAATCACCCCGTCCGGTGCACGGGCGACCACCTTCAGATTGTCAGCGACATGCGCAATTGCCTGGTGGTGCATGCTGTTGATGCTGACTCTCGTATCGCCAAGAATGCGGTGAAGCCTGCTTCCTTCTTCGACCTCGCAGTCATGGGAGGCATTGATTCTTGAGCCGTCCTGATGGTGCTTAATTCCATCATCAAGCTGGCTGTGAATATCCTGGGTAAGGGTCCCTCCAAGAGCTGTATTCAAAGAGGCAATACCACGGCAGATTGCAAAAATCGGAAGCCTTTCTTTTTCAGCTGCCTTTACAAGGGCAATCTCTGTTTCATCCCGTTCGAGAATTGTTTTGCCGAGTTCCGGATGAGGATTGGCCCCGTATGACTGAGGATCCACGTCTTCTCCCCCGCTTAACAGCAGGCCATCAATCATGTTCACCCATGCTTCGGCTGCTTCGTCCGTTCCAATAGGCAGAATAATGGGGATCCCGCCTGCTCTCAGGACTGCTTCCGGATACTTGGAGTGAACAAACGAATGATCAATGCCGTTTACATCTTTCTGTGAACCGGTAATGCCTATAATTGGTTTTCGCGCCATAATTACTGTCTCCTTTTTGGTCTGTTATCTATCAGTACCCTAATAGGCTTATGCCAACACTTCCGATTTACAAACCAGATCAGGTTGTCATCATTTGCCCGCCGTTCACATGCATGGCTTCACCCGTCACATACCTTGAGTCGTCACTTGCGAGGTAGACATAGGCACCAGCCAGCTCAAACGGCTGGGCTGCCCGTTTGGAAGCAGTCTGCAATCCGAAACGGCTTACCTTTTCCGCACCGTAGCTTGAAACGATGAGCGGGGTCCAGACTGGGCCTGGAGAGATGCTGTTGACCCGGATGCCTTTAGGAATCAGATTAAGGGCGAGGGATCGGGTGAAGGAGACGATGGCCCCTTTTGCTGCCGAATAGTCAATCAGCTCTTTGTTCCCTTCATAAGCAGTTACCGAGGCGGTGTTGATGATGGAGGCACCCGGCTTAAGGTGGGGGACAGCCGCTTTTGTCATATAAAAATAGGAGTAGATATTCGTTTTGAACGTGCGGTCAAATTGCTTGGCTGTTATAGCTGAAAAGTCTTCCTGAAGGTATTGGACAGCCAGATTATTAACGACGATGTCAATTTTCCCAAATGTTTTGAGTGCCTGGGCTGCCACTTTTTCATTTGTGTTTTCTTCGGAGAGGTCTCCCGGAATTAGCAGGCATTTTCCGCCGATTTCTTCAATCCGCTCCTTTGTCTCCTCTGCGTCCCGATGTTCGTTTAAATAAGGGATGACAAGGCTTGCCCCTTCCTTTGCAAAGGCATAGGCCGCCGCTCTCCCAATTCCGCTGTCTCCTCCGCTGATAATGGCGATTTTATCCTTCAGCTTCCCGCTTCCCTTATCTTCCGGGTTTTCAGAGATCGGCCTCGGGTTCATGGCATATTCAAACCCTGGCTGCTGAGCCTGGGCCTGAGGCGGAAACGTAAGCGGTTTTACTTCACATTCCAGCTTGCTGCTGTAGTAGGGATAATAAGGATACATGCCCATTCCCCTTTCGCTTAAGTCAGATGACGCCAACGACAGTTTATTCAGCTGAAGCCCGCTTCATACCGTTAAAGCTTCTTACGGATGTGGTCACTGATCAAACGATTTCTCCATTTATGGGGGAGAAGCTGATTAATGCCATGGCGAGGCTACGACCAGTTCCTTTACCTGTTTCCATTCGTGACGTTAGCAGGAATAGATTCCGGAATAGGCAGCCATGCTTCAGGTAAAAGCTAAGGCTATGGTACAGAAGGAGGAATGGCAGTGTTTGAAGACACGATGCATGCATTAAGGCATGCCGAAGAGGCTGTACTGGAGGCGCAGGGCCATCCGGGATCGGCCGAGTTCCAGCAGGCCGTCCAGCGCCTGCACATTGCAAAGGACCACATCGCCTATACGAAGACGCTTGAACTGAACGATGAACAGCAACACCGCCTAAGCCTTGCTTCCGAGCGGCTTGTCCATCTTCAGCAAACAATGGAATCGCTTGAGGATTAACGCTTGCCATAACCGACCCGGGTTATGGCCTTTCTTTTTCAGGGATATTTGGACAGCCTTTGAATACATATAGAGAAAACACAGAAGGAGAGGAAGCATGAATACGTTCATCAGCCATATCCTGCTCGGCATTTCTCTCGCAGCGCCAATCGGGCCGATCAATGCCGCTCAGATTGAGAGAGGCTTCAATAAAGGGTTCTGGCATTCCTGGCTGATCGGGCTCGGATCCATTACCGCGGATGTGCTTTATATGCTGGCTGTTTTTATGGGGCTCGTGCAGTTTATCGAAATCCCGGTCGTCAAAGCCTTCCTATGGCTGTTCGGTTTTTTTATTCTCGTCTACACCGGCATAGAAAGTCTCCTTCAGGCAAGGAAAAGCATGGAGCTGCGGAAGGCAAAGCCATGCTCTTTAAAAAAGTCCTATTTGACCGGTTTTTTCATGGCGCTGACCAATCCTCTAACGATCATGTTCTGGATTGGCATATATGGATCCGTTCTGGCAAAAACCGCTTCGGCCTATGAGAGTACAGAACTGCTCATATACAGTGGTTCCATTCTGCTGGGTTTGCTGTTATGGGACATTTCCATGGCTTTTTTTTCGAGCTTTGCACGTGGATTTTTGAATGACCGCACGCTACAGGCTATCACCTGCCTGTCCGGCTTATCTCTGATCGGATTCGGCCTTTATTTTGGCTATGAGGCCTTTATTCTTTTCACATAATATCGCCTCCCCCTGTCAAAAATACGAATAGACTGGGGGAATGAATATGACAGAACAAAAGAAAGAAGAACAGCTGAAGTGGTGGCAGCTCTCCCTCATTGGGATCGGCTGCACAATCGGGACCGGATATTTTCTCGGCTCCGCCATCGGCATAAAAGCAACTGGTGCTTCAATTATCTTTTCGTTTCTTCTTGCGGCGCTCGGCACCTATATCGTTTATCATCTGCTTGCACAAATGACCGCACAGGATCCGCAAAAGGGATCGTTTTGCTATTACGCCGGGAAAGCGTTCGGCCGCTGGGCAGGCTTCAGCTGCGGCTGGAATTACTGGACGTCAAATATATTAATCATGGGCAGCCAGCTCACTGCCCTGTCCATCCTCTCCCGCTTCTGGTTCCCGAATGTCCCGATCTGGCTGTTTGCTTCCGGATATGCCATTCTCTCCATTCTTGTTGTGCTCGGAGGAACAAAGGGCTTTGACCGGGTGGAAAACATCATGGCCATTGCAAAAGTGGCAGCCATTATCATGTTCATCATTCTGGCGGCCGCCGCCATCGCCGGCTGGATTCCTGGCAATGCTCCTAATCCGTCGCTGCCGCTTTCGCAGGACCGGCTTTTTCCTGAGGGGTGGCAAGGCTTTGGATCGTCTCTCATCTATGCATTCTACGCTTTTGGAGGCATTGAAGTAATCGGGCTGATGGCTATGCAATTGAAGAAAAAAGAAGATGCCCCGAAAGCAGGCTCCGTGATGCTGATTTTGCTGACCGCTATTTATATAGCCTCTTTAGCACTCGCCGTCAGCATGGCATCTATAGGTGCTTTTAACGAAAAAGAGAGCCCGTTTGTGACGGCTCTCAGCGGCTACGATCTTTCCTTTTTCCCGCACGTCTTCAATGCAGCCATCATTATTGCGGGCTTTTCTACACTTACAGCCGCCCTGTTCGGCGTTACCACTCTGCTTGTAACGCTCGGAGAGGACGGGGATGCACCGAAGTTTTTTTCAAAAACAACGAAAGGCAAACGGAAATTGCCTGTCCCGTCTCTCGGGCTTGCCGTTGCCGGGATGCTTGCTTCCATCATTGCCTCCCTCCTCCTTCCGGGAAAAATTTATGAGTACATTACAACAGCGGCCGGGATTATGCTCCTTTACAACTGGTCATTCATTATCCTGTCGTCCTTAAAAATATTGAAGCTTTCCTTATGGGAAAAGCTGATCGCTGCAGCAGGCATCGTTTTGATAGCTGCCGCCGTCGCCGGAACCCTGCTTGAAAAAATCGGCCGCTCCGGATTTTTCATCAGTCTGCTTTTTGCCGTCATTATCGGTCTCATGTGTCTGGTGATGAGAAAGCATTGGAAAAAAGACCCCGCCTCCGGGTAAAAATTATTCGGCAGCTAATTATAAGTGCCTTTCACCCTCTGCCCTGTCCTTTATAATGGAAAAAGGAGGGGGTTTTTTTGCATCCAATGGAGGTTCACAATCAACAATCAAAAACACAGCTGAACGCTACCGGACTCAGCTGTATGATTTTACAGGAGAATAAAGTCGTTTATGAATCTTACAGCGGCATTCATGATTACGGACATCATTCCAGACCGGTGCAGCCGGATTCCCGGTTCAATATCGCCTCTATCCGAAAAGCTTATATAGGCTTTGCGCTCGCCTGGGCGTTATCGAAAGGGAAAATAAAACACATAGATCAGGAACTTGGCGGGTTTTTCCCTGATCTCCAAGCGGTGAAAGGCACCTCCATCCGGAACTTGGTTACCCATACCCACGGTCTCGCTGAAAAGGACAGCCGCATCGTTCGCACGTTTCTTCCCGGAGAAAGCTGGTCTTATAATAATACGGGAGTGGATTTATTAGTTAAGCTGATCCGTCTGACAACGGGGAAAACCATCGCCCAGATCCTTCATGATGAAGTGTTTTCGGTAACGGGGACCAAGGAAAGCGGATGGATAGCTGAAGAAGGGGACCGGGACGTATCCAACCCCATGAAAAATACGCAGCACAGCGTGACCGACGGCAGCCAAAGCAACCTGTATTGCAGTACACGGAACCTGGCCTGGTGGGGAAATCTGTTTTTAAACGAGGGAAATGCTCAAGGGAAGCAAATCCTGACCCCTGCTCTTTTTAAGCAGATGACAGCTGTCCAAAGTCCGGAAATACTTCCTGCAGGATTTGCGAGGCAAGGGTTTTTCTGGTGGGTGAAGGAGAAGGATTTCCCGGACCATGAACTTGGTTCCAATACTCCCGCCGGGTCCTATCAGCTGCTCGGCATCAGCGGCTGTATTTGTCTTGTCATGCCCAAATACAATGCGGTCGCGGTGCGGATGCTGAATCAGTCAGGGCAAAGCCCGGAGTTTGATTACCTCGCGGATGTAAGGGTATTTGGGGATTTGGCGGCTGGGATGGTTGAATGATTGGAAACAAAGAGGGAAGCACCATCTGGAAACCGGTATACTGAAGAAAATGATCTCTATGCGTAGAGGGGAGTTTATCGTATGTACGAACTTAAAACGAAAGAAACCAATAATAGCGTAATCGAGTTTATCGAAAATGTAGACAGTCCTAAAAAGCGTGAGGACGCCTTCAAATTACTGGACATCTTCACCGAAACGACCGGGTATGAAGGCAAGATGTGGGGCCCAAGCATCATCGGCTTCGGAGCCTATCATTACAAATATGCATCCGGGCATGAAGGCGATGCTCCCCTAGTCGGTTTCTCACCGAGAAAGGCAAAAATCAGCCTTTACTTTGCTACCGGGGATCCGAAAAGAGAAGAGCTGCTGAAAAGCTTTGGAAAGCATACATCTGGCAAAGCATGCGTCTACATCAACAAAATCGATGATATCCAAGTAGAGGTTTTAAAAAAGCTTATCTCTCAATCGGTTGATTTTTTAAAACAAACCTATCCCAATCCATAGAAAGGATTGGATGTCCTTGATTATGAAAAAAAAGAAAGCAAAATACGTGCGGTTGTCAGGAGGAGATTCGTCTCCTCTTTTTTTATGGCTAAATTAACTGAAAATACTGTATGCTAATTTTAACAAAATCTGGAGGAGGAAACAGGATGAGAAAAGCAGTGACTGGAATGACCCAAGCACACAAGGGGGCCGGAATGCACTGACTCCCTTGCCTGTGCAGCCAGTGAAAATCTGCACACAAAAGGGGTAAAACCAATTGAATAACCGATTGAAGAAGTTTCTTTCTTATTACAAGCCTTATTGGCGTCTATTTACCACGGTAATGGTCTGTTCCGTTCTTGGATCCGCGATCTCCCTGGCCTATCCGCTTCTCACCCGATACATCACAAAGGATGTACTGGAAGGCATTGACGAAAATGCACTTCAGAACATCTGGCTTACAGGAGCAGTAATGCTTGTGCTGGCCGTCTTGCAAGCAGGCTTCAACTTTGTGATGGATTATCACGGGCACCGGATGGGAGCATTGATGGAGAGTGATTTGCGCTCTGAGCTGTTCAGTCATTATCAAAGCCTGTCCTTCCGGTTTTATGACCGGCAGAAAACCGGACAGCTGATGTCGAGTATAACGAACGACCTCTTCTGGTTATCGGAATACTACCATCACGGACCGGAGGATATTCTGAAATACTCGGTAAAATTCATCGGATCCTTCGTCATTTTGCTGACAATCAACGCTTCATTGACGTTGGCTATTTTCGCCTTTTTGCCATTCATGGCTGTTTATGCGCTCTATTTTAACAAAAAAGTGAATCGGGCCTTAAAGCGGAACAAGCTCCGAATCAGTGACATAAACGCACAAGTCGAGGATAACCTTGCAGGAATCCGTGTCGTCCAATCGTACACTAATGAGAAACTTGAGCAGGAAAAATTCGAGTATGAGAATCTGCGCTTTCTGGAAAGCCGGAAAACCGGATACAGGTATGAAGCCTATTTCTTTAACGGTTTTGAACTGTTTATCCAGCTGATCAGCATCACAGTCATTGTGGCGGGAGGAACCGCTATTTTTCACTCCTCATTGGATCTCGCTGATTTAATCACGTTCCTGCTGTATGTCGGATTTCTGATTGAGCCGATTCAGAGGGTGACCCATGTGGCGGTTCTCTACCAGGAGGGCATGACAGGGTTTGAACGGTTTATGGAGATGATGGATAACAAGCCGGAGATTGAAGATTCCCCAGGGGCCGTTAAGCTTGAGCATGTAAGGGGAAGCATTGAATTCCGGAATGTCAGCTTCCGTTATGATAAAAACCAGCCAAACGTTATTGATGGACTTACGCTGCAAATTGCTGCGGGAGAATACACAGCACTCGTCGGCCCATCAGGGGCAGGCAAAACAACAATTTGTGCTCTCCTTCCCCGCTTTTATGACATTCAGTCAGGGTTAATTACAATTGACGGAATCAGCATTCAAGACATCACCCTTTCCTCTCTGCGCAAAAACATCGGCGTTGTCCAGCAGGATGTCTATCTTTTTGCCGGAACCGTGCTCGAAAACATTCGCTACGGGAACCGTGATGCGACAGATAAAGAAATTATCGAAGCCGCCAAAAACGCACATGCCCATGACTTCATCATGAAGCTGCAGAACGGATATGACACCGACATCGGCCAGCGCGGCGTAAGGCTTTCCGGCGGCCAGAAGCAACGGCTCAGCATCGCCCGCGTCTTCCTGAAAAACCCGCCAATCGTCATCTTCGACGAAGCGACAAGCGCCCTGGACAACGAAAGCGAAAAAGTAGTCAAAGACTCACTCGAACGGCTCGCTAAAAACCGCACTACCCTCGTCATCGCCCATAGGCTGTCGACCATCCGGAACGCAGAACGGATCATCGTGCTCAAGGAAAACGGAATCGCCGAACAAGGCACGCATGAGGAACTGCTGAAGCGGAATGGGGATTATGCGCGGCTGCAGGGAGTGCAGTAAAAAGGAGAAGAAATAATATGACAACATTGCCCGCCTGGGTATTCATCATCTATTATCTGTTCCTGCTCATCACACTTGGAACTGCCCTTTTCCGTCTGATACAGCGGAACGGCAAAGCATACTCCGCCTCAGCCTTCCTTGCAGCCATGACAATTCCGGCCATCGCTCTCCTCAACTCGATTGGACGGCTGGAAGGAATGAATGAAGGGCAGCATTTTATCAGCGCGCTTCAGACTGGTGCTCATTGGGCCGTTTATGTATTGGCCGGGTTTGTTTATTTGCTGGTTTGGTGGGTGCTGGTTTTTTCGAAGAGAAAAAACAGGCAGGTGGCCGTGCCTCAATAGGAGAAAGAGCGGACAGCTGGTGTCCGCTCTTTTTCCTGTTAATCTTATTCATTAAACAAACCAAGGAATCATTTAATGATTGAGATTAAATCAATAAAAGGTTTACTATTTACGAATCCTATAATAAACTATAGTCGTATTCAGATTGGATAGAATGAAGCAAACAAATAGAAGAGGTGCTTTTTGTGAGTGTGTATAGGTTCTAAATAGGAGAATTTAATGAATTGAATCTAGTGAAAAAACAGGGGATTCCTCCCTTTATTTTGCTGTGGATTCATTTCAACCCTATGAAGATACCTGTACCTTTCATAAAAAACGGACAGCACGGCAGGATCATGCCGTTTATTTGTCTGTACCTTGTGAAGGAAAAGCTGCGGGATCTCTGCAGCTTTTTTTGCGTTTAAAATTTGGCTTGTTCTTTCCATCTGACAAGGTATCTTCATTTGATTATAAAAATAATCATGAGGAGCTATAAAATGAATACAGAGACGTTTGATAAATTGCAATACAGCGAGTTAAAAGAAGTTATTAAATCCTATTGCACAAGTGGACTTGGCAAAAATTTGCTGGATAAGCTGGAGCCTGCCACAAGCATGAAAGTGGCTAAGACCCGGTTAAATGAAACATCCGAAGCCCGCTCGATTTTGGACGCGGACGGGCACGTTCCGTTCTCCGGTGTTACAAATATTGAAAGCCCTATCCAACAAGCAGAAAAGGGGATCATTTTAAACCCGGGTGAATTAATCAGCCTGTCTGACTTTTTAAGAGGATGCCGGAAATTAAAGAGGTTTATGCTGGAACGTGAATTTTTCGCGCCCGTGTTGTCTTCTTATGCACAATCCATGACTGAGTATAGGGAATCGGAAGAAGAAATCAACGGTGCGATCAAAAACGGAAGAGTTGATTCTTCTGCAAGCAGGAATTTAAGGAAAATCCGTGAGCAAATTGAGGAAAAAGAAGAGAAAATCAAAGCCCAGCTGACGAAATTTATGAACAGCAGTGAAAACAGGAAATACCTTCAGGATACCTTTATCAGCCGGAAAAACGACAGGTTCACCATTCCGGTAAAGGCTTCCTATAAAAATCAGGTGGCCGGTTCCATTGTAGAAGTTTCTTCTACAGGCTCCACCGTTTTTATGGAGCCGCACAGTGTGGCGAAGCTGAACGGCGAACTGGAACGGTTGAGGGCTGAAGAAGCAGTAGAGGAATATCAGATTCTGGCGACGCTCACCGGAATCATTATCGATCATCTTCCTGGCATCCGCATTAATATGGAGCTGATCAGCCAGTACGATATGGTGTTTGCAAAAGGGAAATACAGCCAGCAAATACGCGGGATTGAGCCGGAACTCAATGATACAGGCTTCATCAGGCTTGTACATTGCAAGCATCCGCTCCTGACCGGCCATGCCGTTCCGCTTGATTTTGAAATTGGGAACGGCTACCGCAGCCTGGTCATCACAGGACCTAATGCCGGCGGCAAAACCATCGTCCTGAAAACCATTGGACTGATCACCCTTGCCGTCGCTTCAGGATTTCATATTCCCGCACAAAGGGGTACAGCAATTTCAGTATTTGACAGGGTTTTTGCGGATATCGGCGATAATCAAAGCTTGGAAAATGCGCTGAGCACATTTTCCTCCCATATGAAAAATTTATCGGAAATCATGACCCAGTCCAATAATCATACCCTTCTCCTTTTCGATGAGATCGGCAGCGGAACCGAGCCGAATGAGGGGGCCGCCTTAGCCATCTCCATCTTGGAAGAGTTCTATCATATGGGCTGCATCACAGTGGCCACGACCCATTATGGTGAAATCAAACGCTTTTCCGAACTGCATCCGGACTTCATGAATGCTGCCATGCAGTTTAAACAGGAAACGCTCGAGCCCGCCTACCGGCTGATCATCGGGGAATCAGGAGACAGCAATGCCCTTTGGATCTCCAGGAAAATGAACATAAAAGATGCCGTTCTCAAACGAGCGAAAGCTTATATGGAAAATAAGGCATATCGACTTGATAAAGTGGATGACAACAAAATCAGGAAGCCAGCAAAAGCGGCCAGTCAGCTTCCTGAAGAGGTCATCGACTTTCAAAAGGGAGACAAAGTCACACTCCTTGAATACAACGACACCGGGATTGTTTACAAAGAGCGGAACAAATCCCGCAACGTGACTGTATTTTATAAGGGAGAAATGCATGAAATCCTTGATAAGCGCCTGAAGCTCAACTTCAAAGCGGCTGAACTGTATCCGGAAGGCTACGATTTGGATCAGCTGTTCACCGATTATCAGACGAGAAAGCTTGCCCATGATATTGAACGGGGATCAAAGAAAGCACTGAAGAAAATTCAAAAAGAGATGAAGAGGGATAAATAACAGGTTACAGAAGGGAATGGAAAAGAGCGGACATATTCAGTCCGCTCTTTTTGCTTTTTAAAACACACTCCTCACCAATCCTCCATCCGCTCTGAGTGCAGCTCCGTTAATCGCAGATGATAATGGACTCGCAAGAAATACCGTAAAATGGCCAATTTCCTCCGGCCGGATCAGCCTCTGAATAATTGAAGTCGGCCTGTTCTCCTTCATAAACTTTTCCTCTGCCTCCTGAACGGAGAGCCCTTCATCCGGATAGAGGGATTCCAGCATGTTCTCGACCCCTGTTGTGAGGGTAGAGCCCGGCATGATGGTGTTAACCGTAGCATTCGTTCCCGCTGTTAATTCTGCGAGGCTCCTCGAAATGGAGAGCTGCATCGTTTTCGTCGCGCTGTAATGAGCCATTTCCTGTGACGGCATTACGGCTGCTTCACTGGCAATAAAAATGACACGCCCTTCTTTTTTAGCGATCATTTTCTCAAGGTATGTTCTGGTCAGCCGGACACCGCTCATAATGTTCACTTCAAAAAACTTCATCCATTCATCATCCGTAATATCAAAATACTCCTTCGGCTCAAATATCCCCAGATTATTAACGAGAATATCCACCTCCGGAAATTCCTCCATCAGCTTGCGGCACCCTTCCTCAGTCCCCAAATCCGCCACTCCCTTAAGAAAATCCCCTTCCGGAAGCTGCTTCTTCATCTGTTCAATCGTTTCCTCCACCCGGCTGCTGCTCCGCCCGCTGATGATGACGGAGGCACCCTCCTTTGCAAGAGCAAACGCGATTGCCCTTCCGATCCCGGATGTAGAGCCGGTAACTAACGCACGTTTTCCTGACAGCTGTGTGTCCAAATTGTATCCCTCCAGTTGTTTTCTGTTCTTATTTTCCCAGAAAAACAGAAAAATACTGCTTTTTTTCGCACACCCTCGCAGCCGGGACACAGCATCAGTTGGGAGAGTTTAAAAGCATTTTACAGACAATAACAAAAACGACCCGATTACGCGATCGGATCGTTTTTGCTGTAGCGAAGCAGAAGCCGCTCGCATAAATAGAAGGCTGCAGCTGTAACACCGCCAAGTACACTGAAATAGCGAACCACCAAGACTTTGATAGTCTGTAACAGATGGAGCAGCTGAAGAATCAGTGCACCTGCTATGAAGTAAAAAAGGAATTTCAAATTTTTGCGATTTGTGATGACGTCTGCAAGGTACGAAACGGGGATACGGATGATACCGAAGATGATAATGGCTTAAACGGAGAGAGTGATAAGCATCGCAATTGCGGTACCTAGATGATCATACGGTCTTCCTTCCTGCAGGCTGTACACGAGCATAAATAACAAGGTCCCGGATACTGAGCAGACCGCGGCCGTTTTAATTTTTGCTGAAATCGGATCATTTGGAGGCACCTCACTTTTCTCCATGTATCTAAAAACAGACCATGGATACTGAACCAAACGAAGTTTCAGTATCGGGCATATATGTGAATATACTTCGATTTGTTAAATCCATTGTTTTCTCCCATGCATCATTTGTATTTAATCATCATTGATTTCTTCGTCAATTAGATCTTTAGTCAGCTCAGCAGCTTTCTTAGTATTTTCAAACTTATCATTTCTTTTTGAGATGAAATCCATTAAATTTGGGAGTTCATTAAATTGTTCGGATTCAATATGCCAAGTACCGTTAGTTCCGGAAACTTGATATCCCTTATTATTCAATCAGAAAGTTTTTAATCCTAGTTATAATTTTATTCTCCCTACTCCACTAAATCAGCACAAAAAAACCTCCAGAGCAGATGCCCCGGAAGCTAATTTTTTATCGTTTATTGATTTCTTCCATGAGAAGCTTGTTGACCATCGGCGGGTTCGCCTGGCCTTTGGAGGCTTTCATGATTTGGCCGACGAGGAAGCCGATAGCACGGTCCTTCCCGTTTTTGAAGTCTTCGATTGATTGCGGATTGGCATCGAGAGCGTCATTTACGAATTTACGGAGTGCGCCTTCGTCAGAGATTTGGACAAGTCCTTTGTCTTTAACGATTTTCTCAGCGTCGCCGCCGTTTTCGATAAGCTCTTTGAATACTTTTTTCGCGATTTTGGAAGAAATCGTACCTGCTTCGATCAGCTTGATCATGCCTGCCAGTCCTTCAGGAGTAAGAGCTGTATCTTCAAGCTCTTTGTTCTCTGCGTTCAGGTAAGCTGATACTTCTCCCATCAGCCAGTTGGATGCCTGTTTTGCATCGGCGCCTGTTTTGACGGTTGCTTCAAAGAAGTCGGACATTTCTTTCGTAAGTGTGAGGACCATTGCATCGTATGCAGGAAGTCCAAGGTCCGATACGTAACGCGCTTTGCGCTCATCTGGAAGCTCAGGAATTTCAGCACGGATACGTTCTTTCCACTCTTCATCAATGTAAAGAGACACAAGATCCGGTTCCGGGAAGTAGCGGTAGTCATCGGATCCTTCTTTTACACGCATCAGGAGGGTTTTGCCAGTGGATTCATCAAAGCGGCGAGTTTCCTGCTCAATGATTCCGCCGGATAATAGCACCTCTGCCTGGCGTTTTTCCTCGTGCTCCAATCCTTTGCGGACGAAGTTGAAGGAGTTCAGGTTTTTCAGCTCGGCTTTCGTACCGAACTTCTCCTGACCGACTGGACGAAGGGAAATGTTCGCGTCACAGCGAAGAGAACCCTCTTCCATTTTACAGTCAGAAACACCTGTATATTGGATAATGGATTTTAATTTTTCAAGATACGCATACGCTTCTTCCGGCGTACGGATATCCGGCTCGGAAACGATCTCCACAAGCGGTGTACCCTGACGGTTGAAGTCAACCAGGGAGAAGCCGTCGCCCGTATGGTTCAGCTTACCCGCGTCCTCTTCAAGGTGAAGACGGGTAATTCCGATTTTCTTCTTTTGGCCGCCTACTTCAATTTCAATCCAGCCGTTTTCGCCGATTGGCTTATCAAATTGAGAGATTTGGTACGCTTTTGGATTATCCGGATAAAAATAGTTTTTACGGTCAAACTTCGTATCCGTTGCGATTTCACAGTTCAGCGCCATCGCAGCCTTCATCGCGAAGTTTACAGCTTCCTTATTCAGTACCGGAAGGACACCGGGGTATCCAAGGTCGATAACGGAAGTGTTCGTATTCGGATCCGCTCCGAAATGGTTCGGAGAAGCGGAAAAGATTTTTGAATTCGTTTTAAGCTCAACGTGGACTTCAAGTCCAATCACCGTTTCAAAGTTCATTCGTTTCTCACCCCTTACAGTTCAGGTTTTGCTTTATGATGGTCCGTCGCCTGCTCAAATACATGGGCAACACGGTAGATGGTGCTTTCGTCAAAGTGCTTGCCGATGATTTGAAGTCCGAGCGGAAGACCGTTTGAGAATCCGCAAGGGACGGAAATTCCAGGGACACCTGCAAGGTTAACCGGAATCGTTAAAATATCATTCGCATACATCGTAAGCGGATCGTCTGTTTTTTCACCGATTTTGAAAGCAGGAGTCGGAGTCGTCGGTCCAACAATGACATCGTACTTTTCAAAAACATCTTCGAAATCTTTTTTAATGAGCGTACGCACTTTTTGCGCCTTTTTATAGTACGCGTCATAGTAACCGGAGCTAAGAGCGAACGTTCCAAGCATGATCCGGCGCTTAACCTCGTTCCCGAAGCCTTCCGCACGGGTCTGCTTGTAAAGATCGATCAGGTTTTCCGCATTGTCTGTACGGTACCCGTAGCGGATTCCGTCAAAGCGGGAAAGGTTGGATGAAGCCTCTGAAGACGCTAAAAGGTAATAAGTCGCTAGCGCATATTTGGAATGCGGCAGCGATACTTCTTCCCACGTCGCTCCTTGCGCTTCCAAAACTTTAAGCGCTTCTAACACGGAGTTTTTCGCTTCTTCACTGACACCTTCGCCAAGGTATTCCTTTGGAACCGCGATTTTCAGGCCTTTAACATCGCCTGTTAAGGAAGAAACATAGTCTGGAACATCCACATTTGCAGAGGTCGTATCCATTTGGTCTCCGCCAGCGATTGCTTGAAGAAGATACGCATTGTCTTCAACGGTACGGGTAATCGGGCCGATTTGGTCCAAAGATGAAGCAAATGCCACAAGCCCATAACGGGAAACACGGCCATACGTAGGCTTTAATCCAACAACGCCGCAATATGCTGCCGGCTGACGGATCGAACCGCCTGTGTCAGATCCAAGGGAAAACGGAACCTCGCCTGCTGCAACAGATGCAGCGGAACCACCGCTTGATCCGCCTGGTACGGTTTCAAGATTCCACGGATTTCTTGTCGGCTTGAATCCAGAGTTCTCTGTGGAAGAACCCATCGCGAACTCATCCATGTTTAATTTTCCGATTGTAACGGATTCTGCCTGCTGAAGCTTTTGCACAACCGTTGCATTATAAATCGGCATGAAATTCTCTAAGATTTTACTGGAACACGTTGTACGAAGGTCCTTCGTCACGATGTTGTCCTTTACGCCGATCGGCATTCCAAAAAGGAGACCGAACTCATCGCGTGTACCGACTGCCTCATCCAATTGCTTTGCATAAGAACGCGCGCGCTCTTCATCAAGCGTCATGAACGCCTGTACTTTATCTTCTACTTCGTTAATCCGTTTATAGGACTCATCAACAAGGTCCGTAACGGTGATGTCTTTTTTATGTAAACGCTGCTTTAACTCGGAAATCTTATGGTCAAATAATGACACCTAGGTTTCCCTCCCTTATTCAAGAATGGTCGGAACGCGGATGTATCCGTCTTTCTGGTCCGGAGCGTTTTTCACAACGTCCTCAACCGGAAGACCTTTAGCCGGCTTGTCCTCTCTCATTACGTTTTTCATATCCAATACATGAGTCGTCGGCTCAACGTTATCCGTATCGAGCTCATTCAGCTGCTCTGCAAATGAAATAATGGCATCAAGCTGCTTCGAAAACATCTGAGCTTCCTCTTCTGTAATCGCAAGACGGGCAAGGTGCGCAACGTGCTTAACCTGATCAGTCGAAATGCGTGACATCAACTGTTCACCTCCAATAAAATCGTGCATACACAATACTCTGATGATAACAAAATTTAGTGCTATAAAGCAAGGCATTGCAGGGTCGGAACGAGGATATTGCGGGTGCCTGACGGCAGGACACGTGCCTGACCCGCTGTTCGCTAAAGGATAAAAGCTCCGGCACCGCCTCCGCAAACCCTTGATGCCTTTAGTTTCAGCATCCATCGTCTCTGTCCCCCGCTGCTTTAAAGGATGTGGGCCTGGCACGGTGCCGGACCCCACATCCTTTAAAGCAGAACGGGTCAGAGGCCAGTGCTTTTTTACCATTGCGGTACAAGGGATTGGAGAGATGGTGCCGGAGCTTTAGCGCTTTATCAGAGCGAGGGCCAGACCCCAAAAATAAAAAAACCAGGGGCAGAAGCTGCACCCCCGGTTTCCGTTATTTTTTGATTAAATGCTCGTCAATCACCCTGCCGTCACGGGCTTTCGCTACGATTTTGATGCCTTCTTCGCTTACCGTAACGCTTGAATAGATTTGTGTTTTTTCTTCAAAGTATACATCCATGTAATCCTGAGGGACGGCATCATAGAATTTGCCGCCTGTGGAACCGGCAATCAGGTAGGTGGTACCTTCTTGAGCCTGTTTGCCTTCCTTCAGTTTATGCGTCCGGACGTAGGCATGGTCATGGCCTGAGATGGCGAGATCGATGCCGGCCTCGTCAAACGCTTTCGGAAATACACTTTTGACTGCCTCTGCTCCGCCTTGCGGGTTGGAGTAGTATGGAGAGCGGTGGTAGGTGACAATTTTCCATTTCTTTTTCGATTTCGCCATGTCTTTGATGAGCCATTCAGCTTGTTTTTGCAGGCCGGCGGTGTCTGTTTCCGTGTTTAGAACAGCGAAGTGTGCGTCGCCGTAATCATAGGAATAGACGGTTCCTTCAAAGCCATCCGGCCCGTTGCCCGGCATGTTAAAGAGACTTTTGAAGGTTTGGACTCCGCTTCCGATGTTTTCGTGATTTCCAACAGTTGGCATGATCGCAGTGGATGGCGCAAGCATTGGATCCTTCATTGATTCGAAGAACGCGTTCCAGTGGGAGTAGAGATTGCCATCGTCAATCATGTCCCCGACATGCATCATGAAGGCGGCATCAGGATGTTCGGTTTTTGCTTTTTTGAACAGCTCAGTGTAGATGCCGAAGCCGGATTCGGTCTGGTTCGGCGGTGCTTGTGTATCCCCCATAAGCAGGAAGGTGAACGGACTTTTCACCATGTCTTTCGCAAAAATTTCTGCCGGTTCGCTCCAGCCTTCAGGCGTTCCGTCTCCGACTCTGTACATGTAAGTCTGTCCGGGTACGAGGCCCATAATTTCGGCTGTATGCACCTGCAGCTCACCTGCATCCATTGAAAGAGGCGCGCTTTTTGCATTTTTTCCAAGAAATCTTCTGCCGCTGAATCCGTCTTTCTCGTAATCTTCTTTTTTCGCGATTTGAACAACGGAGTCTTTAATCAGCGGTGAAGTTGTCCAAGTAACATTACGGCTGCCTGTTTTTCCATTAAAGGTGACATTCAGTCTTTCTGGTTTGCTGGTCCCTAGGTGGTTCAGAACGCTAATATCTTTTGTAAAACTGTAGCGGTCTTCCTTCGATGCCTGAATCACTGCTTTGCCGGGAATTAAGGTTAGCAGGCTCGTTTTCAGCGTTCCGTCCTCATTTGTTTCACCGAGTGTCCAGTCGCTGATCTCTGTATCTGACGCTTCGATCCAGCCTTCGATATCACCGGTTTTCACTTGAATCCAGCCATTTTCTTCTTTCAAAACCAGAAGCTGGACCTTCTTGGAAACAGGAGCTGTCAGTTCAGATTTCACTCTCGGTTCCTTCCTGATCTGCGCCATTTTCGTTTTAACTTTCGCAAGCTTGTATTCAGGAGACAGGACGCTTATTTCAGCGCCTTCGACTGCATTTCCGTCTTCATCTTTTACTGTCAGCTTAGAAGGAAAACCAACCGATGCACGGTCTGCTTCCACTGTAAAGTGCGCTTTTACGTCTTTTTCAATATTCGGGAGAAACAGCATGGTTTCTTCGCTGGTACCCGCTTTTTTCAAAGTGCCGGATAAAAATTCAACGGATGCTTTCCCTTTCGCAGTAACAGGAATGGATAACGGCAGGCTGCCAATCACCAGATCCCCATCCAGTTTGTTAATACCTTTTAACTCAAGTTCAATCGTTCCGTCCTCAGAGATCTTATTTTTCAAGACCATATCGGATGTAATCGATTCAGACAGCTTCACTTTATTTTCGTCAGCCTGTAAGGATGTTTTCATTTTTACCTTCAGCGTATCCAGCTGCTCGGCTTTTTTTACTTCCAGTTTGACAGGAAACGCTGAACCGATATAAGCAGATTCTGGAGGATCTGCTTTGAATCCTGCCTGACCGGCTTCTGTTTCAAATGTCCAGGATTTGTCCGTCTCGTTTCCAAAATTGTCCTGAACATTCAGCTCTGCTTTATGAAATCCATCAAGCATCGGAGCTTCAGGTTGATAAGAGATGGTTCCGGTCTTGGAATCGTATGCCGGCTGAACAGCCTTTCCATCTACCTTCATCGCGATGCGCTCAGGGTTGATCCCTGTGTCTTCATCCTTTGCGATGGCGGAAATCACAGGCTGGGCATCCTCCGTTTTCGTTCCGTCTGCAGGCTGAGCTGTGTCAATGACGGGGTTTACGAGATCATCATTTGTATCGCCATATACAGCCCGGATGTTGTCCACATAAATGGTTCCCGCATCTTTGTTGGCGTCACTCGTTTCCATCAGTCTCACCGGCAGGTCCATTTTCAAAGGAAGCGCCTTGCCGGCCGGGATTTTCGCTTCAACGTACTTCCAACCGGTCCAGTTCATTTTTGAAGCAAAATCTAGCGCAAACGGGCTGTTGTTCGCATCCCTCATTTGAGCTCTGAGCCAGTGGTTGTTTCCGTCTCCATACACCCACATCCCTATAGACTCGGGATAGTCCTCAATTTGAATTGGCTGCTTTGGATGTGCGTATGCACCAGACGTTCCCGTTGTCCCGGTAAAGTCATAGTTCAGCTGCAGGGCATGGCTGCCGAACCGGGCGGGCTCAGGATAGGTTGTCTGTTTTATGGAAATGGAGTTGTATCGGGCACCGCTAAAGGTCCAATTAGAGAAATTCTTTTCAAAATCCTCCAGAATAATCGGCAATCTCCCTACCTGGATTGTCATCGAATCTGAAATCCCTCCGTGTGATACGGTGATTTTTCCCGATGCTGTTTTGCTGGAAGCTTTGAACTGTCCATTTTGATCAATGCTCCCAACTTCGCCTTCAATTTTCCATTCAAAAAGAGAAGGGTCGGCATCGACGTTTTTCCCGTCCAATAAGGCTTTCGGAGCAAGATTGATTTCATCCCCTTTTTTCAGCGTAAGGGCATCCTGGGGAAGCTTGATTTCGGTCAGCTTGTCTGTAACGGTGATGGCAGCTGTTCCGCTCGCTCCATCCTTCCCTGCCCGTACCGTTCCTTTCCCGGGTGTATTTCCTGCTGTAAACAACCCTTCTTCATCTACTGTCCCAAGTGAGGAATCCGAGACAGACCAATCCGGTTCTCCATTAAGCGGCTTAGGAAAGTATCCGGCGTCCATTCCTTTAGCATCCAGGTCCTCACGGCTTCCTTTCAGCATCAGCAGGCGGTCAGGCTGCATGGCAAGCTGGCTGAGTGCTCCCGGCTCAGCGGAAGTCGTAATCAAAAAAGAGTTAGCAACAGAGCGTTCAAAACCATCGGACGGCCGGTTTACAATACTCAGGCCTTCCTCCCCCGGCTGCCGTGCCCCAAAAGTAGAGGAACCTCCCCCATCCAGGTTTAGTGCTTCCACCGCGCCAAGCTCAGCCATCATGTCACGTAATTCGAAGACGGTGATCCCTTCTGAATATCCAGGTGCCCGTCCATCAATGACCACAAAGAAAATCTCACCTTCTGCGTTCATGCCGACTGCGGTTCTTGGAGCCACTGCAGTCGTAAAATTATCTGAAGGCAAATTGACCTTCTGACCTTTTTGAATGAGCTTATAATTTCCGCTTAGTCCTTCCTCCGCGTCCAGCCATTGCGGGGAAATCTGGGTTTCAATCTCCACTTCCTGTCCAGGCTTCAATGACTTGACAATCTCACGGCCAGTTCCATGACCGGATAAAATAAGATTTCCGTTCTCGATCGCCTGATTTCCTTTGCCATCAATCAGCTCTTCAACTACCGCTTTCATTTTCCCCGGCTTATGTACATCTCCGGATATTACACTGAGCACTGCCTCTGTTCCGGATGTGTTTGTCCCTGTTGATTTAAGCGGAGCAGCGTATAAGGCAAGATGATTCGTTCCCCTGGCCCCATTCAGCTGGGCAATGTGATGGGTGGCACCATCGGCATGAAGCTTAAACTGGACACCTGGAATACCAAAGATCGGAGTCCCGTCTTTTTTCACGCCAAACGATTCCTTGTACCCTGACTTTAGAATTCTGCCATCATGAATAACCGTTCCATTTGGAATCCCTGTTGAGGTATTATAAAAATCACCGTTAAATGCTCCAATAACGACTTGGCCGGGCTTTGAAACGGCTGCTGCCTGCTGGCGGACCGGCTGCATGCCAAGGTCTTTGCCGTTTGGCAGACCTACGTCAATGCCAAGCTCATCCTCATCCAGATCAACGTTCATGACGAAGGCTTCCTGTCGTCCGCGATTGCTTGCAAGTGTTACTGTCTCCTGCTCAACTCCCAGAGCAATATCTTTCTCCCATTGATCAATGACCGTCCCAAGTGAATAAGGCGCCTCCTCCGCTGAGACAGTGCCTGCCGGCAAAACCAGGCCTGCAGCTGCCGTCTGCATAACTAAAACAAAGGCAAATACAGCAGATAGAAACGTTTTTGGTTTTCTCATTGCTTCCCCTCTTTTCAAATAAATTCAGCTGAATAGCTGCCGTTCTGCTCCAAACGTATCACCTGAATTTAAGGCTTCCAGCAGACTTTTTTAAATTTTTTGTAAACTAATGAAAAATAAGGATATTAGACCAGAAAATTGTCATTGTGTTTGTCGAAAAACCAGGCCGTTTCCATCTTGAAACCAACGGAATACTTCGTTTTAATTTTTCAGAATTATTTTACTTTTATTTTTAAAAGAAATCGCTTACACTAACGTAAGGCTTATGGTCCTGCGGATTTTTCCAAATTCCGACACGTTTCAACTGCTTGAATAATGGGGATAATTTTGATAGGTTAAGAAACCGTAGGCTGCGAACGGTGCTCGACGCCATTTCACACTATTTAAGATTCAGCGATTTCTCCTTTCTTGATCAATTCCTTCCCGGAAAAAAGACCCGGATTTATCTAACAGCATGTTCGTTATGACCCATCTGGACTTCCAGATGATAAATCTGCGCTAATTTTCCTGAAGGTATGCCGGGTCAGCCGGCGGAAAGGACTGAATTCTTAATAGGGGTGAGCAGGTTCACTTTCCTTGCTCAATTGAAATGACGCCAAAAGATGGATGCCCGCTTTCCTATAAGCGGAAACAGCGTATGTCTGGATTCAGCGTGCGGAGGGATGGTTCATCCCGTGTGGAAGGTTCTGAGCGGTTTGCTCGTTGGCAAAGGTAGTCGCAAAAAAATGACAAGATAGGAGAGATATTGTGGAATTTGAAGTTTATATATCCTTAGCTCTCTACTTCATCATGATGCTTGGGATCGGTTATTATGCGTTCAAGCAATCAACCGGCGATGTAGAAGGCTATATGCTTGGAGGCCGCGGGCTTGGCCCGGCTGTAACAGCATTATCCGCCGGAGCTTCAGATATGAGCGGATGGATGCTGATGGGTCTGCCGGGGGAAATGTATTCGACAGGACTCGCCGCCATGTGGATCGCAATCGGCCTGACATTGGGAGCATATGCAAACTATTTAATCCTTGCACCAAGACTTAGAACTTATACAATTGTAGCGAATAATTCGATTACAATTCCGGATTATTTTGAAAATCGTTTTCACGATAAATCCAAAATGCTCCGCCTTTTTTCTGGAATTGTCATCGTGATATTCTTTACCCTTTACTGTTCAGCGGGTATGGTATCAGGAGGAACGCTTTTTGAATCCTCCTTCGGTCTGAATTATACGACCGGCCTTTTTATTACAGCGGGTGTAGTCATTGCCTATACGCTGTTTGGAGGATTCCTTGCAGTCAGCCTCACAGATTTCGTACAGGGTGTCATTATGTTCCTTGCTCTCATCTTAGTTCCCGTCGTGGCACTGATTGATTTAGGCGGTTTTGGAACCACAGTGGATCAGGTAAGAGCAATCGATCCGAAATTGTTTGATGTATTCCGCGGTACAACGGTTCTTGGAATCATCGGATTTCTTGCATGGGGTCTTGGTTACTTCGGCCAGCCGCATATCATTGTACGTTTTATGGCCATTAATTCCATTAAGGAATTAAAACCGGCACGCCGGATCGGGATGGGCTGGATGATCGTTTCCATCGTTGGAGCGCTGATGACTGGTCTTGTTGGGATTGCCTATGTAAATGCTAATGAGATTAACCTGAACAATCCGGAAACCATTTTCATTAAATTTGCCGATGTACTTTTCCATCCGCTAATTACCGGTTTCCTTCTATCCGCTATCCTTGCAGCAATTATGAGTACAATTTCTTCTCAGCTGCTCGTTACGTCCAGTGCGCTGACAGAAGACTTTTATAAAACATTCTTTAAAAGAAATGCGTCGGATAAAGAATTGGTCCTAATCGGCCGTCTGGCTGTCCTCGTGGTAGCCATCATCTCCATTCTGCTTTCGCTTAAACCAAGCGGAACCATTCTTGACCTGGTCGGGAACGCATGGGCCGGTTTCGGTTCTGCATTTGGGCCAGCGATCTTGCTCAGCTTGTATTGGAGACGCATGACGAAATGGGGAGCTCTTGCCGGAATGATCACCGGTGCAGGAGTGGTTCTTATCTGGCTGACTATCCCAGGTCTGACAGACGTCCTATATGAGATGATTCCAGGCTTCTTCATGAGTTTGATTGCCGTTATCGTGGTCAGCCTCATGACTGCCAAACCGTCTGAAAAAGTAATAGACAGCTTTACCGAAATGGAAACAGTACTGGCCAGAGAAACTAAATAAACGTATGTTTAAAAGCCATTCACCTGCACGGTGAATGGCTTTTTTGCAAAGAAAGAGCCCGGCTCATTGAACCGGGCTCTTAAGTCTGGAAAATAAATTAAAGCATTTCAGAGGTAGTCTTGGCTTGCATATGAAGGACAAGATAGTCAGGTCCGCCTGCTTTTGAGTCGGTTCCGGACATGTTAAATCCTCCAAATGGCTGATAGCCTACAATCGCCCCTGTACATCCGCGGTTGAAGTAAAGGTTTCCTACATGGAAATCTTCTCTCGCCTGCTCGATATGGTCACGGTTATTTGTAATGACCGCGCCAGTCAAACCGTACTCGGTGTTGTTCGCAATTTCAAGCGCTTCGTTGAAATCCTTCGCTTTCGCAATGGCTACGAATGGACCGAAGATTTCTTCCTGCATAATGCGCGATTTCGGATCGGCATCCGCCACAACCGTCGGCTGAATGAAGTATCCGGTGGAGCTGTCTCCTTCTCCGCCTGAAAGAAGACGCCCTTCGCCTCGTCCGATTTCTACGTACTCCATGATTTTGTCAAATGCAGACTGATCAATGACAGGGCCCATGAATGCTGTACCGTCAGTAGTATCCCCGACCTTTAGTTCCTTTGTCAATTCAACGACGCGGTCTACGACTTGATCATAAACATCCTCGACGATGACTGCACGGGAGCATGCAGAGCATTTTTGTCCGGAGAACCCAAAAGCAGACTTCACGATTGATTGGGCTGCCAATTCAAGATCCGCCTCTTTATCCACAACTATCGTGTCCTTTCCGCCCATCTCAGCAATCACCCGCTTCAGCCAGGTTTGACCTTCGCTCAGCTTGGATGCACGTTCATAAATACGCAAGCCGACATCACGGGACCCTGTGAAGGAAATAAAACGCGTGCGCGGGTGATCGACCAAATAGTCTCCAACCTCGGCTCCGCTTCCAGGGATGTAGTTGACTGCACCTTTCGGAAGACCTGCTTCTTCCAGAACTTCTATGAATTTAGCTGCCACAACCGGGGTCGTGGAAGCTGGTTTTAATAGCACCGTGTTGCCCGTTACAAGAGCCGCTACCGTCGTACCCGCCATAATGGCAAAGGCAAAGTTCCATGGAGAGATGACAACACCTACACCAAGAGGGATATAGCTGTAGCGGTTGTATTCGCCCGGACGGCTTTCCACCGGCTGGCCGTCTTTCAGCTTCAGCATTTGACGTGCATAATACTCCATAAAATCAATGGCTTCAGCCGTATCAGCATCCGCTTCATTCCATGGCTTTCCTGCTTCTTTTAATAAAAGCGCTGAAAACTCATGTTTGCGGCGGCGTACAATGGCAGCAGCACGGAAAAGAATGTCTGCACGCACTTCCGGCTTCGTCTTGCGCCATGTTTTAAACGCTTCATCAGCAGCCTGCATCGCTTTCTCGGCGATGTCGCGGTTTGCTTTTGAAACCCGTCCGATTACCTCATCTTTTTTTGCTGGATTTATCGAAACGATTTTCTCATCTGTGGAGATGCGCTCCCCATTCACAATCAAATCGTAATCTTTCCCAAGATAGGATTCTACTGTTGCCAATCCTTCCTCGAATCCGCGTTTATTCGAATCTACCGAAAAATCTGTAAACGGTTCATGCTTGTAAGGTAATACCATTAAAATACGCCTCCTTATTAAAATAAAACGGTTACAAATCTATTTTAACTGATAATTCCTAACCATACAAACATAGAAAGGATTCTATCAATTTTATTTTACTGGAAAACTGCAGCTGATAGGCAGGATATCTTTAAAGGCATCTGAATTGGCTGATCGTTTCGTTAAATGATGCTCCTTCGTTCAGAAGCATGCACGGTGGTTTTGACTCGCCTGGCGGTTTATAGTCAAGGGCAGCCGCCGCGGACAAAGAGAGATTGATTCTTGCAGCCGGACACAATCATCAGACAGAACCTTCGCGGAGAGACAAAAGAACATGTGAAGCGGATCCCCGCCCGGACGCCCTGAATCTTTGTGCCAACCATGTCGAATCTTCCCGAAAAATCGATATCCGTTTCGTTTCCGTCGATATAGTGGTGAAATCCACCGATATATCTCAAATAGCACCGATATATCTCAAATAGCACCGATATAATCAAAAAATGGATCGATATAACCAATCCAAGAAGACCGCCTAAGCATTTACTAAGTGGACTCGCCTGTTTTACCCCTTTGCCATACCAGAATGGCTGCTCATTTCACTAATTCGAAGCCTAAAACGGAAAATTCAACGCATAAACTGCCTGCAAAGAGCGCTTTTATAAATCTTAACTAGCTAGAGATGAGTTTGGTTATCAAACACATACTGAATTGGTCATTTTCCATGTAAAAATTCCAGAGCGAATCTGACAGATGTGGGCGAGCAAGGGAACGAGTCTAAGGAATTCAAAAAAGCTTTTACGCATGAGCTTTAACTATATTAAGTTTAATAAATAAAGAGGATAGCAGCCCCCAAAAAATAGCCTAGGAAAAATCGGTCAGGCTTACTGTTCCATCAGCGCCACCTGCATCACGACTCGAGGATTGTTCGGAAATCCCCCCCCTATAACCATCGCAAAGGAGTAAGACTTAACAGCCTCTTTACATGGAGCTGTTCAAGCAGGCCGGATACTCCTCCTTCAGGATGCTCATTCGAAGCCTATCGATGAATACCCCATTTCTTAGGCGGTCCTGCCTTAATCTCCCTTCCTCTTTATAGCCCATTCTCTTATAGGATTTGATAGCCCTAAAGTTGTCTGCTTCTACTCTAAGCCATACTTTGTTCAGCTTTAGCTCATAAAATCCGTATTCAAGCATCTCTTTCATAGCCGCTAATCCGTAGCCCTTCCCCCAGCAGCCTTTGTCTCCGATGACGATCCCCAGCTCTGCATGGCGATTGAGAGCATCGATATGTTTAAAGTCTATCCAGCCAATGTGTTTGCCTGATACTGTGATAATGGCCTTTTGGTCATAGCCATTTGTTTTGGTGATGCAGAGCCTGATCCATTCCTCTGTCTCCTTTTTGCTGAACGGCGGATACCGGTCCGGCATATTCAAATAGGCTGTTACTTCCTGATCGAGGCACCATTGATAGCGGTCCTCCGCATCTTCAGGTTCCAGTTCTCTAAGCTTGACACCAGGCAGTTGAGCATCCATTGTTCCATCCCCTTTCTTAATGGTAAAAAAAGGACCAAATCCCGGTGGATCTGGTCCTTTCCTCTTTAATAGAAAACTTTAGTGATTACTTAAAAATATGCGTAACTGGCTTCTCATCCCCGGCCTTTCGGACAATCAGGGCTTCCTGGCCGCTGGTGGAGGTGATGTTAACTTCCAGATCAATGTAGTCCTGCGGAAAGTATTGGCTGATTTTTTGATTGACGAATTGAGTGAGGGCGATCACTTCAGCTTTCCCATAAAATTGCATAGGAATTTCAATTTTGAGTGATTTCATTTCATCATCTTTGTAATGAGCTTTGCCGATTACACCTGTGTAATTTGGAAAGTAATCTCCTATATCTTCTTTAAAGCGCTCGAACGTATCTGCATCCTCCGGCTTTTGCTGGTTGGCTTCAGGTGATGGGAAGAATTGATAGCTTTCATTAATGTCTTTCCACCCCTCCAGGCTGCTGCTTCCGGCTTTCGCTTCGGTTTGCGCGATAAATTCTCCCGGAACAATTGAGGATTTTGGTGCCTGCTTATACAGGGCCACCCGGATCGGAACGTCTGCGATTTCCTTATTTTCTCTGGCCTGCTTGACAATCTCTGCAGCAATTCTCTCGCCTTCCTGACGGATTTTCGCATCATCAAGGGCTGTTTCCCTGGCGTAATCATTTTCCTTGTAATAGTGGACGGAATTAAGCGCCACGCCTATAACAACGCCGCTGATTTTAACCGTTTTCTCATCCACTTTTTTCAGGTAATTCTGCTCGAGTACGCTCGCAAGGTATTTAGGTGTATCTGTTGCGTTAAGATCCGTGATCGCAGGGTTCAAGCCAGTATTTTTATACTCTTGCTTATTTTTCTTTGCTTCATCCTGCTTCGTTTTAAGCGCGGCTCCATCATATTTATACCGAAGCCAGCCGCGCACCTGATCCTCCGTCAAATACTGGCCTTCCTGGTAATAAAAATCCTGGTCAGAGGGAAACGATTCCTGGGCAAAATCCATCAGCCCGGTTTCAAATTTATCCAGATCAAGCCTTGTATTCAAATTGTCAGCTGTCAGACCTCTTGCCTTCCCTGGTTCAAAGGGCAATATCACACTGTAGTCCGAGTCCGATGTACTTTTAGGAATAATCGCCTTTTTTTCCTGGCTGTCCGTTTCCTGAACGACTTCGTTATCATCGCCAAAGCTGGGGGCGCATGCACTTAGCATGCTGCACGCCACCAGTACGGCTATCCATTTTTTCAAATAATGCCACTCCCTGCTCTCCTATTTCTTTAGTGCTTCTATCATTTTTGATTCATCCCAGACCTCTATGCCGAGCTCTTCCGCTTTTGACAGCTTGCTTCCGGCCGCTTCCCCTGCAATGACAAGATCTGTGCTTTTGCTTACGCTTCCGGTTACTTTTCCGCCCAATGCTTCAATCTCAGCTTTCGCGTCATTTCGGCTTAGCTGTTCAAGCTTTCCTGTAAGAACAACGGTTTTGCCCGCAAAGTAAGAGTCCATTTCTTCCGGTGCTGCAAGCTTCGGCCCTTTATAGGCCATGTTCACCTCATGGCTTTTCAGCTCGTCCATAAGCTGAATGACCTCAGGTTTTTCAAAATAGGTGACAACGGCATCCGCCATTTTATCGCCAATTTCATTAATGGCGAGCAGATCTTCCCGGCTTGCTTCCATAAGACGGTCCATGCTTTCAAAGTGTTGAGCCAGGGTTTTCGCCGCCTTGGAACCTACGTGGCGGATCCCGAGCCCGAATAAAAGCTTTTCAAGCGAATTTTCTTTTGATTTGGCAATGGCTTTCAGCAGATTTTCGGTGGATTTTTCCCCCATCCGTTCAAGTGCAAGAAGCTGATCCCTTGTCAGCTCATACAAATCGGCTACATCGGTAATCAAGCCTTCCTTGAAAAGCTGGGCAATGACCCGCTCCCCGAGTCCGTCAATGTTCATGGCATTCCTTGAAACAAAATGGATGAGCCCTTCTCTCAGCTGAGCCGGGCACATCGGGTTGATGCACCTTAGCGCCACTTCCCCTTCCATTCGGACAAGCCCGCTTCCGCATTCCGGACATTCCTTTGGCATCAGGAACTCTTCTTCATCACCCGTGCGCTGATCGGCCAGAACATTGACCACTTCAGGAATAATGTCGCCTGCCTTTTTCACAATCACATAATCTCCAAGCCGGATATCCTTTTCCCTGATTAAATCCTCATTATGAAGGGATGCACGCTGAACAGTGGTCCCGGCTACACGGACCGGTTCCAGAATGGCTGTCGGTGTTATGACTCCCGTCCGGCCTACATTCAGCTCAATATCAAGAAGCTTTGTCATCACTTCTTCGGCAGGAAATTTATAGGCAATCGCCCAGCGGGGACTTTTGGATGTAAAGCCAAGCTGCTGCTGCTGGCTGATTGCATCGACTTTAATGACCACCCCATCGATTTCATAGGGCAGAGAGCTGCGCTGCTCCTGTATGGCATGAAGAAGATCAATGGCTTCATCGATGCTTCCGCAGTTTTTTCTTTCATGGTTTGTTTTGAACCCAAGTTCATCGAGCAGATCGAGACCTTCGCTTTGTCTTTCCACACCGATTTCTTCAAGCTCTCCAATACCATAGACGAAAATATCAAGATTTCGTTTCGCTGCAATTTTCGGGTCAAGCTGTCTCAGAGAGCCTGCTGCTGCATTGCGCGGGTTTGCAAACGGTTCTTCCTGCAGCTCGATTTTTTTCTCATTGAGGCGTTCGAATGATCTTTTGGGCATAAATGCTTCACCTCTGACCTCAATGGAGAGGGCTTTGCTGAGTCTGAGAGGAATGGAGCGGATCGTCCGGAGATTATCTGTTATATCTTCTCCGATTGAGCCGTCCCCTCTGGTTGCGCCCTGAACAAAAACGCCGTTTTCGTAGCGGAGTGAGACGGCCAGACCATCAATCTTTAATTCCACTACATATTGAACGTCATCACCTGCGCTTTGGCGGACACGCCGGTCATAATCCCGTAGATCCTGGTCATTAAACGCATTGCCGAGGCTCAGCATCGGTGTTTTATGTTCAACCTTGCTGAAGCCCTCTAAAATATCTCCCCCAACCCGCTGGGTAGGTGAATCAGGCGTTTTCAGCTCCGGATGCTGCTCCTCCAGATGAATGAGCTCATGAAGGCGCTCATCATATTCCGCATCAGGCACACTTGGCTTGTCCAGAACGTGGTATTCATAATTGTACCGGTTTAAAAGCTCATGCAGCTCCTGAACCCTTTTCTGGGATGATTGATAATCGGTCATAATCCCAACCCTTTCCTAAAGCATCCTGATTACACTTTTTTGATCGGTGCGAATGCCGCCAGCAGACGTTTGATGCCGACAGGACTCGGAAATGCAATATCAAGCTCCTTGCTGTCTCCATCCCCTTTTACGCTGACAACTGTACCGGTGCCCCACTTTTTGTGCTCGGCTTTATCCCCGACACCCCAGGCGAAGCCTTCTCCGCCTGTGGAGGCCTTAACCGGACGCTTGACCTGGGCCATACGCTGGCGGTCCCGCTTTGTGTTTCCAAACGGTGTCGTCATCGCTTTTATGTTCTCGTTTAGGTTTTCCAATAATTCCTCTGGTATTTCCGCAATAAAGCGGGATTCCGGATTCATGTTTGTCCGGCCGAAAAGTGTACGCATTTGCGCGTTCGTCAAATACAGTTCCTCTTCCGCTCTCGTGATCCCTACGTAGGCGAGACGGCGCTCTTCCTCCATCTCCCCTTCTTCCATTAGAGAACGGCTGTGAGGGAACACCCCCTCCTCCATTCCCATCAGGAATACAACAGGAAATTCAAGCCCTTTTGCGGAGTGAAGAGTCATGAGAACAACAGCATCCTGCTGCTCCTGTTCCTCTTCGCTGAGCGAGTCGATATCAGCGATCAGAGCAAGGTCGGTCAGGAAAGAAACAAGACTTTTATCCTCATTGTTTTTCTCGAAATTCTGGGTAACCGACAGGAACTCATCGATATTTTCCAGACGGCTTTGCGCTTCGATGCTTTTTTCCGTCTTCAGCATTTCTCTATAACCGGATCTTTCGAGGATTTCTTCCGTCAGCTCTGTAACTGACAGATAGTCCTGCATGCCGGAAAGATTTCGGATCAAGTCTCTGAACTCCGCCAGAGCATTGGCCGCCTTAGCCGGAAGTCCGATAAAATCTGCTTCATGTGATGCCTGGTACATAGAGAGGTCATTATTGGCTGCATAAGCGGCTACCCGATCCAGGGAGGTCGCGCCAATTCCCCTTTTCGGTACATTCACAATCCTTGCGAAACTGATGTCATCATCTGGATTGGCGATCATTCTTAAATAGGCCAGCAAGTCCTTAATCTCTTTTCTGTCATAGAACTTGATGCCTCCGACAATTTGGTATTGAATGTTTGATTTTAGGAGGATTTCCTCCATGACCCGGGACTGGGCATTTGTCCTGTAAAGAATGGCACAGTCGGAAAACTTTCTCTTCCCCTGATCGTAGAGTTCCTTTATTTTCCCGGCTACAAACTGTCCTTCGGCAGACTCGCTGTCAGCCCGGTAGTATACGAGCTTGGGCCCATCCTGATTTTCGGTCCACAGGTTCTTCGGCTTCCGGTTGGAATTGTTCTGAATCACTTCGTTGGCGGCATTCAGTATCCGCTTCGTGGAACGGTAATTCTGCTCAAGCATAATGACTTCCGCATTCGGATAATCTTTTTCAAAGGAAAGGATGTTTGAAATATCCGCACCGCGCCATGCATAGATCGACTGATCGGAATCCCCTACCACACAAAGATTCCGGAAGCGCGACGCCATCATTTTCACAAGCAGATACTGTGCCCTGTTCGTATCCTGATACTCATCCACGTGAATGAATTGAAATTTCCGCTGATAAAACTCAAGCACCTCCGGAACCCTTTCAAACAGCCGGATGGTTGTCATAATCAGGTCATCAAAATCAAGCGACTGATTCTTAAGGAGCTTTTTCTGATAATCACTGTATATATCGCTTACGATCTGCTCAAATATGCCGCCTGTCTGGGACTTTGCATATTCTTCCGCATCAATCAATTCATTTTTCGCACTGGAAATGGATCCGAGAATCGCTCTGGGGTCATATTTCTTCGGGTCAAGATTCCGCTCTTTAAGAATGGATTTCACGACCGATAATTGATCCGCCGAGTCCAGAATTGAAAAATTCCGGTTGACTCCGATCCGGTCAATATCTCTCCTTAAAATCCTTACGCACATAGAGTGAAAGGTCGAGATCCAAATATCATCTGCTCCTGGACCAAGCAGACGGCCGATCCGGTCTTTCATTTCCCGCGCTGCCTTATTCGTAAATGTAAGAGCAAGAATGTTCCATGGCGCAACCCGTTTTTCGGCCATTAAATAGGCGATCCGATGGGTGAGCACCCTTGTTTTTCCGCTTCCCGCACCTGCCATAATCAAAAGCGGGCCATCTGTTGCTTTTACAGCTCTCGCTTGCTCTTCATTTAATCCATTTACTAGCTGCTGTGCTATAAAATCCACTTTTTCCACCGCCTAACCAAACGTATGTTCTTTCTACTATAGTATCGATAACCTGTCCTTTTTGCAATCAGCTTTTTACAGCACCGACTGTTAGCAGGGCCGCTTTTAAATCATCATAAATGACATTTCCTACAATGATTGTATCTGCAAATTGTGCCATTTCAGAAGCTTTTTCAGGAGTCGTAATTCCTCCGCCGTAAAATAGCTTCGTGGTGCCGAGCACAGAGCGTACCTCCCGGACCCATTCCGGATCCCCGTAAGCTCCGCTGTATTCCATGTAAAAGACCGGCAGATGGAACATATTCTCTGCCATTCTCGCGTACGCCTTTACATCCTCAAGCCCGATGGACGCATCTGCATCAGCAACCTCTGCGGCCTTACAGGCAGGATTTAAGATGCAGTAGCCTTCCACCAGCATTTCATTCCAGTCCATCAGCTCGCCAAATTCCTTAACAGCCTCTTTGTGCAGATTGACAATCCACTTCGGATCGCGGCTGTTAAAAACCGTCGGGATAAAATAAAGATCAAATCCCGGAACGATTGCTTCCAAGGAGGAAACCTCCAGCACACAAGGCACGAGATATCTTCTTACCCGCGCCATTAAATTCAGGATTTCTTCCTCTTCCAATGAATCGCTTCCGCCAATAATGACCGCATCCGTCCCTGATTCGCAGATCTTCTCCAATGCCTCGTCCGAGATTTGCTTTTCCGGGTCCAGCTTAAACGCGTGGCGCCATTCTTTTACATCGTACATCATGTACGCCTCCCTTTTAACCATTTCATTATTATATCAAAATTACCATGGATGAACACCTATCGGAAGGGACTCCCCGTACACTCTTGCAGGCCAGTTTAGACGCTCACGTTTTTGAAAACCGAAGCTCAGGCACGGCGCCAGGAAAGTGTCTGTCCTTCTCATAAGCAGTAAAGCCCCTGCAAGCAAAAAAGACACCTCAGCGGGTGTCTTTTATGATTCGTTCGGTTGTTTATGGATGCGCTCAAGCGCCATTGTGTACGCGTCGTTCCCGTAATTCAGGCAGCGCTTTACACGTGAAATCGTTGCCGTGCTCGCTCCTGTTTCTGTCTCAATTTTATGATACGTAAATCCCTCACGAAGCATCCTTGCGACTTCCAGCCGCTGGGCAAGAGACTGAATTTCATTTACGGTGCACAGATCATCAAAAAAGCGGTAGCACTCGTCCATGTTTTTCAGGGAGAGCACTGATTCAAATAATTGGTCAAGCTCTTTGCCGCGCAGTTTATCAATTTGCATGCAGTCATTCTCCTTTTTAAGAAATTATCTATGGCATTGTCATGTGTAAGGTTTTTTTAGAAAAACAGTCGACTTATAACATTATTCGTTTCACTTTCTTATTTTAACGCATTATCGACGGAAAGAGTATCGTTTTTTTCTTCACATCAAAAATCCCGCGCGGTGTAATCCGCACATACGGCAAATGGGTCGATGAGAGGAAAAACAGGGTATAGACCGGGTCTTCAAACGGATAGCCTCTTTCTTTAAGGCATTCATGAAATTCTGTATATTGGCGGGCCATTTCCGGCAGCGGGGCAACGGAGGCTGTTCCGTTTAATTCCAGCGGCATTTCAAAAACCGTCCGGCCGTTCTCAAACACCGTAATCCCCCCGCCGATTTCGACCATCTGCTTCCAGGCGGCAATCATGTCTTCTTTATTTTTTCCAATCAGCAAAATATCCCCTGTTGCGGAAAATGAGCTTGCGAGCCCCTTTACATTTCCAAACCCTTTCAAAACGGTGTTGATTCTCCAGTTTCCTTCCCTGTCAATCAATGCAAGGAAAGCTTCGTCCTGATTATCCGGCAATTCGTCTGCAGCCAGATCCAGGCTGACGGAGTATGGCTGGATAATCACTCCGTTAACCATGTGAAGCCCAAGCGGCATGGAAAACTGGAGGTCATCCATCGTCAGACCCCAGTTGGCTGTGAGAGGGGCAAACCCCAGATCATGCCATGGCAAATCCGTTTTATCTTTTTGCAGATCCGCGTTTTCCCACTTAAGCCACTCGCCCTTTGCCATTACATGGACCGGATTCGGCTCTGCCGGATCTTCCAAAAAGTTCAAGGTTGCATACCGGCCGGCTGTCACGGAACCGAGTAAATGGTCCAAACCATAATAACGGGCAATGTTAAAGCTTGCCATATGATACGCGTCAATCGGGTCTATACCTTCTTCAAGAGCCATTTTTATTAATGGATTGGTCACGCCGTCCGTGTAAAATGCAGGTGTCGCTCCATCAGTTGTGAAAAATAAGTGATCATAGGAAGCGATCGGCAGCTCCTTTATTTCTTTTAGAAGCTTTGGCAAATCAGGACGGATGGACGAGTGCCTTAAGGCAACCGTATATCCGGCAAGCAGTCTTGAATAAACCTCTTTTCCGGACATCGCCTCATGGTCGGCATCCACTCCGAACAGCTTCATTTTCGTCAGCGTCTGTTCAGATGCTCCCGGGAAATGCCCTTCCACCCGCTTGCGTTTCTTTTTCGCCTCCTGAATCCGGTCGAGCATCAAATCATCACCTGCAGCGAGGGACGGCCATCCCGTCAGCTCCCCTCCCTGTAAGACACAGTCTTGGTCGAGCCAATCGGAAACCCGGTCAGGGGAAAGAATGAAATCCTCCTCCGCCACTTCAGATTGCAGATCAAAGCGGGCCCACCAATAATGATGGTAAGGCTGATGGTGGAAGTGTTTCAGCAAAGTAAGCGCTTTCTTTTGGTCTTTTTGAAAAAGCAGATTTAAATTATCGCTAATTAGAGCGGTTGTCCCATACTGGGCCGCATAGCGTGACAGGGTCTGGGGATTATATAACTGAAAAGGATGGGCATGCGGCTCTATGTATCCAGGAACAATGTAAAGCCCGCTGCACTCCGTAACTTCTGTCTGATCGATTCTTTCAGGCATCCTGTCTCCTATATAAACAATGCGGTCATCATAAATCCAGATGTTTCCCCGGATCCATTGTTTGAGGTAGGAATGTAAGATCGAAGCGTTTTTTAAAAGCTTCGTCGGTGCAGCCAACCCGTCTATGACATCTACATGCATTCGGATTTGGTGGTTCTTCCATACAGACCTATTTTCCGGCATCGATGAATCCTCCTTCTGGAACGATTAGGCAAACGCTTTCATAATTAGCTGGGTGCGCTCTTAATTTCCCTTTTCATGTTAACACAATTAGCACGTTACTGCATGAAAGAACCAGACATTTTAAAAACTTTCCACAATTTAAGGAGGACTCCAGTTGATCAGACCCAATATCGGCATTGTCAATGCCCTCGTCCGCATTACTGTTGGTTTAACACTTGTAGCCATTGCTTCCGCGAAATTCTCGAAAAAGCCCTGGAGAGAATCCCTCATCCTGCTGATTATGCTCGGCGCTATGAAGGTGGGCGAAGGAATTTTGCGATTCTGCCCCCTTACCCTTCTATACGACCAAGCGAAAGAAAATACCAGCAGCCAGGATGGGGAAGCGGATACGTACAACCCTTCCTGAGTTCAGGCCCTTTCTGCATTGAGGTGATCAATTATGAATTTTTTCCTGGAATATATAAGGGACATGTTTTTTGTCTATGCTTCCGTCATTGGAGGAATTGTAGCGCTTGTGTTTGTTTTTGTACGGCGGAAGCGGCGGGTTAGGTAGTGTAACTAAAAAAGAACGAAGGGAATTTTCCCCTCGTTCTTTTTAGATGGTTAGCTTATGCGCCAGCCTTAACGGTTTGCTTCCAGACACCGTTCTCGTCCTGCCACTTAATGATCATTGTGCCGCCTGTTTCAGTTAAATAAAAGGTTTGGCTTGCATTAGCAATTAATTCGCCGGATTCCGCTCCCTTTGTATATTCCACGTATACTTTAAATTCGTTGTTGTTAGTTATTCTCCATACCCGGTCCCCTTCTTGGATATCTAAATCAGGGTGAGCATCTTTGAAAGCCTGTGACTGGCCGTCTTGAATATAAGTGAGGTTTAGGTTTTTAACAACCAATTCTGCATCAAATACATCTGGCTGATTTTCAGTGCTGATTGCATCAAGCTCTTCCTGGGTCATTGCACTTTTCCCATCGGTACCAGCTTCTACCTCGTTAGCAGCCCGCTCAAGCTCAGCCACTTTGTCGTTTGCTTTTTTGACTTCTTCATTTGCACGCTCTGCTTCGGATTTGTTAGCTTCGTTTTCTTCAACTAGTGCATCGTAATTAGCTTGAAGGGCTGATAGTTGATTTTCAAGAACCTGAATTTGACCATTAAGATCGTCAATACTTGCATTCGCTGCAGCAAGGCCTACTTTTAATTGAGAAATTTCCCCATTAGCCGTTTCAAGATCTGCTTCCAATTGAGCTTTAGTTGATAGTAAAGCATCTCTTTCAGCTGTCAGTTTCTCATTTTTTGTCGTCAAAAGGGATTTTTCAGCTTCAAGATCGTTAATCATTGTTTTCGCATCTACAATTTTACCATTCGCATTGGTTAGCTTTCCAGTTGCATCAGCCTTAATCAATCCGATTTTTTCAAGCAATTTAGCTTCTGCAGCATCATACGCTACAACCTTATCTTTTAGTTCAATAAGCTGATTTTTCACATTATCGATTGTTTGACCGCCATTGAACGTAACACCTACTGCCGTTACCGCCAGAGACCCAGCTAATAAAACCGATGCCGCTTTCCCAGATAAAATAGCCATTTTTAATTTCCTCCTAGTAATATCATATTTTTATAGTTTTAACCTTTTTCCGTTAATCAATGAATTCAGCAACTGTTTAAGAGGTATGTAGGTTTACCTTTTAATCTCAGCCTCCTTCTTGCGTTCTTATTAAAGAACTTTCAAATTGAGTATAAGTCGGATTAACTAAACGATAAAGGTCTAAAAATAGGCATATTTTCGTTTTTAAGAACGTTTTTTGATACTTTCCTCCCGTTTTCTCTCCTTTTCTTATAATTTCAATTATTTACCCTAAATTTTATAAAGAACAAAATCTGTTAGATATTAATTTAGAAGGAATTGGTGATTTCATAAAAGTGGAGATTGCATGTGAAATCTTCCTCAATGTAGAAACTAATAACCCTTAACTATCCTAAAGAATTTTCCGAATAGTCCGATATACCTAATATACAAGTAGGTATTTAGAGGAGGTTTTACGTATGGCGATTAAACAGGTTTTAAGTGCACACGCAGTCTTAACTGCTTTAGAAACACATTTGGCCATGATTGAATTTAATCTGGAGAAAGAAGTGATCTGGGTGAACAGCAGCTTTGCTTCGGCACTCGGTTATTTGCCTGAAGAGATGACCGGAATGAAGCACATGCAATTTTGCACGGCAGACTTTCACAGCAGTCAGGAGTATGAGGGATTATGGGCGAATTTAAAAAAGGGGGTAAAGTTCCAGGAAAAGATTGAGCGGGTAAGCAAGAACGGCAGCCTTCTATGGTTTGAGGCAACGTATATCCCAGTTGCAAACGAAGATGGTGACGTCACAGCTGTTTTAAAAATAGCAACAGATATTACTGAACAGGAAAACAAGACCGTAAAGATTATTACGGATTTGAAGAGGATGCCGGAGGAGCTGGTAGATCTGGTCGTTGCTAATACAAATCAAAGCATTGAGGCTGTGCAGGCTCTGAAAAAACAAACACGCTTAATCAGCGAGACGTCCAAAACCATCAGCCATATTTCATCTCAGACCAATATGGTTGCTTTGAACGCGGCGATTGAAGCAGCACGCGTCGGCCAGCATGGAAAGGGCTTTAAAGTAGTGGCAGATGAAATTCGCAGACTGTCTACAAATGTGGATGAAGCCATCGGAAAAGTGAATGCAAACGTGGAACACATCACAAGTGAAACAGAAAAAGTCAGCGGCATCGCAGACAGCCTTCAAGAGATTATTAAGGAAACGAAAACGAAATTTTCCGCAACCATTAGTCAATTCGAAGGAACGGCTTAATAGAAAAGTTTATTCTGGCATCAGTTGAATTTTGCTGGACCGCTGCTGCCCAACTTTTTTCTGCGATGAAAAAAGGGTGAATTGAATGCGGTTCTTTACCTATAAAAGAAATAACGGAGGCTTTATCCCCCCTATCCTTTTCAGCCTGCAAGTTAACATTAACAAACACATTACAGGATTTACCACACCTGAGCCTTTCCTCCAAACTAACCACCTCGGTTAATTGTTAATAGAACAGAAAAGAAGTACTCAGAGCAATGCTCTGGGCACTTCTTTCTCCGTACCTTTTTTGGAGATTCCTTTTGTCGGTTGCCCGGCTTTGCCTCCGTCCCCCGCTCTGCTAAAGCACTAAATCTCTGACCCCACTCTGATTGGCACCTTGCAGGGGAAAGGATTGCAGGCTCCCGCCTCCGTCCCTGATTTTGCTGAAAAATGGGGTCGGAGGCTGCCTCCGACCCCCATTATGTCTACTAGTTTTGCTCCGTCCCCATCCTATTGGATGTGCTGCAGGAGAAAGGCTGAGAGAGACGGCTGCCTCTGTCCCCCAGCGCTTTACCTCGATGGGGGCCGGAGGAAGGGATAGGCACCTAACCTAACCCGGCATCACTGCCCCGCCTAAAAGAAATAGCAGCTTTACAAATGCGATTACCCAATCCGACTTTGAAGCCCCTCAGCTGGATGAAACCTCTGCAAAGGAAGCGAGCGGATTGCTGACTTTTCCGAATTCCGAAGCATGCGGCCGGTCTTCTCCGTCTGCATACCCGTAATCCACCATCCTGTTCCGGTTGAGGCAGAGCTTGGTCAGCGCCGGTGTGAAAAAGTTAAACAGCCGGAACCGTTCCTCGAGCTGGGGAAATTTCTTTTGGTAGTCTTGAATAGCTTTTGCGAGAAGCGCCCAGAATTCGTGTTCACTGATCAGCTCCCGTTTGACCATTGCATTCGAAACGTAGCGCAGATGGCAGACGAATAACCCTGTAAAAATGAACTGGGTCAGTCCCTCCGGCGGCTCGCTTCTCAGCACCTTTTTCAGTTCTCCTGAAAGGGCTGCAAGCTCTGGAAATGGCTGGTCACTGATATTTACATCATCTACAAAATCTTTAACAGCCAGACGATGAGGTGCATAGTCCTTCAAAACGAGAATCGTATTCTGGCCGTGCGGAGAAAAGACCGTTCCATACTGATACAAATAGTGAAGCAGCGGAGGCATGACGGTCTGATAAAATTGATCCAGCCATTGCGCCGGCTGCAATCCCGATTTTTGGATCAGACTTTCGATAAATGGCTTCCCGTTTTCATCTTCATAAGTCAGGGCTGCAAGGGTAATGGCACGTTCGTCCTTTTCAAGGTATGTGTAAATACTCTCCCGCCAAATCGTGCCAAGCATTTCGAGATACTGATACGGGGCTTTTTCCAGCCTGCTGTAGAGACTGTGATCGACATTGATGCTTGCAATCTCCCCCGGAAGGATGACTCGGCATTCGTCCCGCAAAAAGGGATCGCGGTCAGCAATTCCTTTTATATGCTCCGTAATTTCTGGAGCAATGACGGTTCTTTCAGCCGGAAGCCCTCTGTAAACAAGCGTGTTCAGGATGCTCATCGGCAGTTTTACATGGTGCCGGCGCTGATCCGTTGTGTTCGAAAACGTTCGGATGGACTGCTGCGGCAAATACGTGTCCGTTCCTTCCCCGAGAAAGACAATCTGATTGAATGCTAAATCTTCTGCGAATTGCTGAATAATCACATTATTCCATTGCCATTCATGTACCGGCATATAGAAGTACTGACAAGACTCAAGCCCTTTTTCAGCCAGATGCTGATGAAATTTCTGCCACACAGCCTCATCCAGCTCTTGTTCAAGCAGCCGGCTGCAGTTTAAGCCTTTCACCGCCTGGAAGCGGGCTCTTGTTTTCCGGACAGCGATCCACAATAGCTTTGTTTCCCGCTTCTGCTCGGGAGCATATTTCAAGTAATCTTCATAATCAAAGCCAATTCTTCCTTTATTGTATGTAATCCACGGATGCCCGGTCATTTCGCCCTCCAGCTCTTCGTACGGAAGCTCTGTCAGCTCATCGGATGTTTTCGCTTGGGCTAAAAGGTGAACATCGGCCAGAAGCGTGCTCTGGAATTCCTTGGTAAGGTGTCCACACGTTTCTGCAGACATCCCGATAAGAGGCTTTAAATCCAGCAAAAGCTCTGTGGCACTAACCTTTTCCCCACCCCCGTTCCCGCAATGGACCTCTATTGAATCCGGCTGAATGTCATAGCTGTCGAAAAGGCGCTGATACCCGGTAAAGCGATAGAATTTCGTTTCAGAAACCGGCAGCTTAAAGAGCAGCTTTCCTTCTTTTTCTTCCTGTTCAGGCTGTATCATGTCTTCGTACATATACTCTGCAAACATTTTTGCCGCAAGACGTTTATTCGCCTTTTCCCAGGCGTCTCTATGCAGGACTTTTTCCATTGTAATCTCCTCCTCTTCAAATTTGCGGGGAAAAGGATTGAAACACATTCCTTTCCTGTAGGGGATAGATTTCTTTCCCCGCTATTTTATTGATGATCACTGCATTCCGATAGGCTCCGAGACCGAGATCGGGAGCCCCGACGCCGTGCGTATGGATTTCGCCATTCTGTATGAAGATTTCGTTCCTGCCCGTTTCTGAAGTTTGCAGGCAATAGTCTCTGGAGATTTTCAGCTGCCCCAGATCATCCCGGTCAATCAATTCATCGATCCCTTTTAAAAAGGCAGGAGGTGCCGGTTTATATCCGGTTCCAAAGATGACATATTCACTCTCCAACTCTGACTCCTCCCCCGTTACTGTATGACGGCAGCGGAGTCTCCAGTTGCCGCCGGCTCCCTCCATGCTGAAAAGCTCCTGCATCGCATGCAGGGAAAGAAGCGGATCCTTGCCGCCGATCGTCTCCTCATAAATGGCTCCATAAATATCAGAAATGGTTTCGGCGCTGATTCCTTTATAAAGCAGGTCCTGTTTTTCAAGAAGCCTGCCCTTTTGATTCCCGGGAAGCTGATAAAAGAAATCGATGTAATCGGGAGAGAAATATTCCAGTCCAAGCTTGGAGTACTCCATTGGGAAAAAGCCCTTGGATCTTGACAGCCATCGCAGCTTTGTTCCGGGTCTACGGTTTTTCAGCAGATCATAAAACACCTCCGCTGCACTCTGGCCTGACCCTAACACTGTGACGGTATCTGCGCTGCTGGCGCCCGTTCTCTCTTTCAGATAATCCGAAGTATGAAAAACGGTCCCTCCTTCGTTCTCACGGAAGGCTTTTGGGACGGCTGGCTGTGTGCCGATCCCCACCACCAAATGACGGGCAGTATAAACGGAGGACTCGCCAGTATTCAGATCCTTTACCCAAACCTCATAGGCTCCTTCTATATGACGCACGTTCTCCACCTTCGTGCCAAACCGGCATTGCGGAAGCTTTTCCGCCGCCCACCTGCAGTAAAGGCTGTACTCCTTCCGCGGTATATGAAACGACTCCAGAAAATAAAACTGGTACAGCCTGCCCTGCTCCTGCAAATAGCGAAGAAAGCTGAACGGGCTTGAGGCGTCAGCCATGGTGACAAGGTCGGCCAGAAATGGCACCTGCAACGTCGTCCCCTCGAGCAGCATGCCTTCATGCCAGGTGAATTCATTTTTCTGATCAAAAAACATCGATGTCAGGCCGCTTCCTTCTGATAGTGCAGCGAGCCCAAGGTTAAACGGACCGATGCCGATGCCAATAAAATCAAGCTTTGACATGGTTCCACCTCCTTTCAAACTCTTCCCTACTGCAGAACATCAGGAGACCGGTTTTATCCGGAAGCTGAATCGGACCGACGGCTTCAAAGCCGCACTTTTCAAAAATATGAATCATCTTCTCGTTGCGGATATCCGGTTCTGCAATGATTTTCCCCGTTTCCGGCACCTCAAGCAGACGGGCAGCGGCTGCCCGGAGCATGGGAAGCGCCAGCCCCTTCCCGAGGTATTTTTCCTCGCCGATCAACAGGTGCACACCCTGATCCCATTCCTCATACTCGTAGGTTTTGCCCACGGCATCCCCTTTTACCCAATACGTTTCCCAATAGCTAACAGGCTCCCCATTCAGCATCCCGATGGACAGGGTCTGATGGCTGTCAGAAAGTGCCTGCTGCAGATGCTTCCGAAAATCCTCCTCAGGCATATTGAGTTTCCAATAAGGAATCACATGCTCCTTGTGCATCCATTTAAAAATCCGCTGAAAATCTCTTTCGTACTCCACAGGGCGAAATGAGATTTCCCTGTTATCACACCGGGTCATACATACTCCCCTCCGAATGGAAGATCGGGTTCGGCACTTTTGTATAGACAGATTGGGCGGCCATCTCTCCGACGAGCTCGTCCATATCATGAAACCGCGTAAGCAAATTTGCTTTGCAAGGCAACTCTCTTTCACTTAAAAAACCGGCAAGGATTTTGGAGGTTTTCCCGCTGCTGGCATACCATTCTTCCATTCTTGTTTTCAGGAACTGCAGCAGCCGGCTCTCCGGTATCAGGCCCGCTGTCCCGAAGGCGTTGATGACTCCAAACAAATGATTGTAGAAAAAATAATAGCGCAGGCGTTCATCAGCGACCTTCTCTTCACAGATTGTTTCGCTTTTTTCGCTTAGGTCCGGCAGCCACTGCTTCAGCTTATGTGCTTTTGATTGGCTGTAATAATAGCCCTGGTTATCGCGGTAATAGAAATGCTCAGGATATCCATCCTTCAGCCGGACGACTCCGTTCTGCTGATGGGCCTCGAGTGCGAGTCCGTATGTTTCATAGAGCCACATAACCGGATCAAACGTAATCATTAAATAGCGGGAAAACCAGTCCAGACTGACCTCCTCCAAAGTCCTGTTTTCTGCGGAAGCCGCTTTGCGGATAATGGATGCGAGACGGCTGTTTCCACCGTAGGCATGATCCTGGCAAAGTCCTGCAACAACTGCCGCTCCTTTTTCATTTCCTTCAAAGAACGGATTTTCCCTGATGACTACTTCAAATCCCGACTCTGCTTCGCCATTGCCGATCGTTATATACGCCGGGTCACGGAGAATTGAGAACCCGGGGAATAGATCGGCGAGCTCCTTCCCAAGACCCGCATCCAGAAGCCGTGAAATTTCGACCCCGCGGTGAAGCTCTTTCCTCTTGTTGACCCGAAGGGAATTGGTCAGCTTTACCGGTACGGAAAATTTATACATCCATTTAGAGTGCGGGCTGTAAACCGTCCTCAGTGAGGAGGTGGCGGTGAACTTGCTTCCCAGTTCACCGAGATCGGTTAAATCCCCCGATTTGATAAGCTCTTTTACCGACTCCCGTCCAAGAAGCTCCTTTGCCTGCAAAGGGTGGACAGGGAGCAGCACCCTTCCTTCAGGAACTTCAACTCCTCTGTTTACAAGCTCTTGTTTCAGGATGTCAGCAGCTGGCACATCCATGCTGGAATCCTGCTGGATGATTTCAGGTGCAGCTAAGAAATAATGAAGAGGGAACTCGCCCTTCAATTCCGGGGAATAAAGGCCTTCCTCTTCCTCCGTTATCCCTTGTTTGCTTTTCGGAACAGGATGAAGGAGGTGGCCGAAAAGCAGGGATTGCTCTGCTTCAATATAGGAGAAGTCATCGCTTTCGAGCTGCCCGCTGTCAGCCTTCCGCTCCTCTACGTAGCGCTTCACGTTCCTTGCGCTCAAAATCGACCGGAGCATAAATTCATCCTCGGCGTCCTCTCTGCCATTTTCAAGGAGCCACTCCTTCGTGATCAAACTGATGAAGGTCACGTAATCGAGGGGAATCCCCCCCTGCTGCTGCTCCTGCCCGCATTGGATTGGAAAATGAAACAGATGCCGCTGTGTTTCCGACCAGTACTTTACATCCGCGGTGATTTTCAGCTGCTGATGCTTCAACGGAATCGCGACGGCAGCATCCTGAGATCCTTCATAATTGCCGGTTTCTTTCATATAGCAATTCAAAACGCCTTGTATAGCCGCTTCTTCTGCAATTTGTTTGCTGGTTTTCAAGCCTTTCCCTCCCTAAATGCTTTTATTTTGGAAAGGACGTATTCAATGTCCTCTTTTCCGGAAGCCGGATTTAAAATGGTAAATTTAAGATGGGTGCTGCCTTGAACCTGGGTTTTTGCTAAAACCGCATCCCCCTCATTGAGCAAGGATTGATGAATGGTATAGTTGAGCCCGCCGACCTGTTCCTCCGGGTATCCTTCGGGACGATACTGAAACACAACAGCCGTAAGCTCAGGCTTCGGATTGACGGCTTTAAAATCCGGATCGTTTTCCAGCCGCTCTGCCGTCCAGCCAGCCAGTTCAGCTGCTCCATCAATCAAGCGGGCAAACCCTTCTGTACCCACCACCCTTAAGCTCATATAAAGCTTCAGTACATCAAACCTCCTTGTTGTCTGGATGGATTTTCCGACAAGATGCGGAAGTCCTGCTGCTTCATCCTCCTCAGGATTCAAATAATCTGCATGGTGCTGAATCAACCGAAAATGCTGTTTGTTTTTCAGCAAAAATGCCCCGCAGCTGATGGGCTGGTAAAACAGCTTGTGAAAATCGACCGTAACCGAGTCTGAGAGCTCGATTCCCTCAAGTTTGTTACGCTGCAGGCTGCTCAGAATCAGCGCTCCTCCATATGCAGCATCGGTATGGAGCCAGATTTGGTGCTCCCTTGCCACCCGCGCAAGCTCCGGCAATGGATCAATGCTGCCGAAATCCGTCGTTCCGCATGTAGCGACGATGGCAAAGGGCAGCTCCCCTTTTTCTTTCAGCTGCCGAAGGATTTTTTCCAGCCTCCCCAAGTCTATTTTTTTTCGGTCATCCACCGGAACCGTCACAACGGACTGTTCTCCAAGACCAAGCTGGGAAGCCGATTTCTTCACTGTAAAATGAGCAGCCTCCGAGCAAAGGATCTTCATTTTTGAAAAATGCGGCGGGAGTCCGTTTTGCTGGACATTCCAGTTCCACCGGCGCCTGCAAAACTCATCCCGCGCCAGAAGGAGCCCCATATAGTTAGACTGCGTCCCCCCGCTTGTAAATGTTCCGCCAGCTTCCTCTCCAAGCCCATAGCGTTCTGTGAGCCAATCCAGCATGTATTCCTCTGCATGGGAAGCCGTCCCGCTCTGATCCCATGAATCCATTGACAGGTTCATGGCGCTGACCAGCATGTCCGCAGCAAGCGCCGGAACGAGCGGAGGACAGTGGAGATGGGCGAGTGTTCTCGGATGCTCCACCTTAATCCGGTTTTTCTCAATCGTATCCTTCACTTCCTTCAGAGCCTTCTCAAAAGAAATCCCTTCTTTTTCAGCAATTGGATGCCGGTGGCTTTCTTTCAATGAATCCTCAGCAGCAATTCCGCTGAAGGGCTTTTGTATTTCTTCCTGCCACCCGCCGATCAGCCGGATTATCTCCATGCACATTTTTTTGTATTGCTGAAAGCCTTCCGGATGGGTGAGAAATAAGGACTTTTTATCCATCACTGCAAGCCTGCCACAGCTTCTTTAATGGCGGCTTTCATAATGGCGGTCACTTCAGCGGCTTCCTGTTCATTCATGATGAGCGGAGGAAGAAGTCTGACCACACTGCCATGCCGGCCCCCCACTTCAAGGATCAGGCCTCTCTCAAAGCAAGCTTTTTGAATGGCCGAAGCAAGCTCAGGCCAAGCAGGCATGCTTCCGCTGCTTGCTCTCTTTCCTGCCGGATTAACTATTTCCACTCCGATCATCATGCCTCTTCCCCGCACATCGCCAATCTCGGGTGCAGCCTTTTGGAATGCTTTCAGCTCATTCATCAGAAGGGAGCCAATCCGTTCAGCATGTTCTTCAAGCCTGTTTTCTTTTATGTATCGCAATACAGCCGTTCCCGCTGCCATGGCCATCTGATTTCCCCTGAACGTTCCGATATGGGCACCGGGTCCCCACTGATCGAGGCCTTCTTTGTACACAACCACTGAAAGAGGGAGACTGCCTCCGATGGCTTTGGACAGGACCAGGATATCCGGAATGATGCCTGCATGCTCGAAGGCAAACAGTTTTCCTGTTCTTCCAATTCCGGTTTGAACCTCATCAATAATGAGCGGAATGCTTCTTTCCTCTGTAATGCGCCGCATCTCACGCAGCCATTCTGCAGGTGCAGGAATGGAACCGCCTTCCCCCTGAACCACTTCCAGAATCATAGCTGCAGGAGGCAAAATTCCGCTTTCCGGGTCATCCAGCAGATTTTCAATGTATTGGGCACTGATTTCATGGCACGCATCTCCGCCTATTCCAAACGGACAGCGATATTGATATGGATAAGGGAGGAAGTGAACATCCGGAATTAATCCCTGTACTTTTTCTTTTGGAGCCAGATTTCCACTGATGGACATCGTTCCGTGGGTAGCCCCATGGTATCCCCCCTGGAAAGTAAGGATGCTTCTTCTTCCTGTCGCGGTTTTGGCAAGCTTTAATGCGGCTTCAATTGCATCTCCGCCAGTCGGTCCGCAAAACTGGATTTTAGCCTGGGCTGAAAATTCTGCGGGAAGTGCCCCAAACAGTTCATCCACAAACTCTTCCTTTACCGGTGTCGTCAAATCTAATGTATGGAGCGGCCGTTTATCCGCCAGCACTTTTTCAATTGCCTGAATGACAGCCGGATGATTATGTCCAAGCGCAAGGGTTCCCGCACCGGCAAGACAGTCATAATAAACCTTTCCATCTGAATCCTTCACCCGGATTCCTTCTGCTTCTTCAATTGCAATAGGGATGCGCCTCGGATAAGATCTTGCATTGGATTCCCGTTTTTCCTGCTGATTTAAATATTTCTGATTACCTGAAAGCTGCATAACGCTCATCTATGTAAACCTCCTGTAATTGAAAATGATTATCAGTTTCTCTAATGCAATCTTAGTTGAGAATGAGTATCATTGTCAATGATACTCCTTTCCTATAGTTCGATCCTGCGAAAATGAAGACTCTAGGGATATCGCATTAAGCCAATTAAAAAAAGACCTGCGGCTGAGGTCTTGTTCGCGGACACATGCTTTCTATAGGAAAAGCTAGCTTTAATCCTGGCGCACCGGCTATCGAACGGTGCGGTTAAATCGATATCACCCTGTTTTCGCTGATAATCTTTCGCCGATATATTAAAATTTCCACCGATAAAAACAAAAACCCCCGGCGGACGGGGGTTTTTCTACTGAGCTCTGACTCCAATATCTGTCCTGTAAAAAACGCCGGTTCCTGCGAAAAAGCGAATGGATTCATACGCTTTTCGCCGGGCTTCCCGAATGCTTCCGCCGCTTGCGGATACAGCGAGGATCCGCCCGCCGTCCGTAACGAAATTTCCTTCGTCAAGTTGCGTTCCGGCATGGAATACTACCGCACTTTGCCCGGCTTCAGCAAAGCCGCTCAAAACAGTGCCTTTTCCGTATGCCTCCGGATATCCTTCCGACGCCAGTACAACGGCAACCGCAGCTTCATCACTCCATTGAATGTTGAAATCCCGTCCTTCCATCACTGCTTCAAATACGTCCACCAGGTCGCTCTCCATCCTCGGAAGGACAGCCTGTGTTTCGGGATCTCCGAAGCGCGCGTTAAATTCAATGACTTTCGGACCATCTCCGGTCAGCATCAGGCCGGCGTATAAAATCCCGGTAAAAGGGGTTCCTTCCTGTACAAGCCCTTTTGCAGCCGGCTCAAGCACAGTGCGAATGGCTTCCTGAACGGCTGCATCAGGTATTTGCGGTACAGGTGAGTAAGCCCCCATCCCGCCTGTGTTCGGCCCTTGATCACCGTCGAAGGCCCGTTTATGATCCTGGGCGATCACCATCGGGTATACGTTTTCACCATTCACAAACGCCATAAGGGAAAACTCTTCTCCCTCCAAAAAATCCTCGATGACTACAGATTTGCTGGCTTCGCCGAATTTTTCATCGAGCAGAAAATCCCTCAGGCACTGAAGCGCCTCCTCCATTGTCAGAGCAACCGTTACCCCTTTTCCGGCTGCCAGTCCGTCCGCTTTGATCACAATCGGAACCCCGTTTTTCTCCACATACGCCCTTGCTTCTTCAAAGGAGGTGAAAGCCGCGTATCCCGCTGTCGGAATGCGGTATTTCTCCATCAGCTCTTTGGCGAACTGCTTGCTGCCTTCCACCATCGCAGCCTGGCTTGACGGTCCAAATATCCGCAGCCCTTCTTTTTCAAAAGCTTCCACGATGCCCTCAAGCAATGGAACTTCGGGACCAACCACCGTTAATCCGACTTCATTCTCCTTCGCAAACGCAAGGAGCCCGGCAAAATCCAGTTCATCGACCGGGACCCTTACTGCACAATCGGTCATACCGTCATTTCCCGGTGCCGCAAATACGTTTTCCACTCTGCCGGATTGCGCAAGCTTCCATGCGATGGCATGCTCCCGGCCTCCGCGTCCGATGACGAGTACGTTCAAATGGATCGCTCTCCCTTCCTAATGCTTGAAATGGCGGATACCTGTGAAGACCATCGTGATGCCGTGCTCATCTGCAGCGCGGATGGATTCTTCATCTTTGATGGAGCCCCCAGGCTGAATGATGGCGGTAACGCCGGCTTTTGCTGCGGCTTCTACTGTGTCTCCCATCGGGAAAAACGCGTCGGAGCCCATCGCACTTCCTTCTGCTTTGGCTCCTGCCTGTTCAATGGCAATTTTTGCAGAGCCGACACGGTTCATCTGTCCTGCGCCGATTCCGATCGTCATCTCATCCTTTGCCAATACGATCGCGTTGGATTTCACATGCTTGACCACTTTCCAGGCAAGCTTCAGATCCTTCCATTCCTGCTCGGTCGGTTCGCGTGTTGTCGGGATGGAAACGACGGCATCGTCAAATGTCAATGCATCCTCGTCCTGAATCAGCATACCGCCTGCAACGGACACAAGCTGCTTGGCTGCCGCTCCTTTTTCCTCCTGTTCAATTGTCAGGAGACGAAGGTTCTTTTTGGACGTCAGTATTTCCAATGCCTCCTTTGAAAACGAAGGAGCAATAATAATCTCAAGGAAAATTTCATGCAGCTTCTCTGCAGTAGCGGCATCCACTTCTCTGTTCAGCGCAATGATTCCGCCAAAAATAGACGTTGGATCGGCTTCAAAAGCTCGTTGATACGCTTGTTCAATCGTATCGGCTGTCCCGACTCCGCATGGATTCATATGCTTAACAGCAACAGCAGCCGGCGCTTTGAATTCACGGACAATCTGAAGGGCAGCGTCTGCATCTTTAATATTGTTATAGGAAAGCTCCTTGCCGTGAAGCTGCTTCGCTTCCGCAATGGATGCCTTCCGTTTAAGCGGCGTTTGATAGAATACAGCCTGCTGATGCGGATTTTCTCCGTAGCGCAAATCCTGCTTCTTTTCGTATGTAACAGTCAGGGTATCCGGGTTTTCCTCTCCGGTAATCGATGTCATGTATTCTGCAATCAGGGCATCATAGGCAGCTGTGTGTCTGAACACTTTTGCCGCAAGCCTGCGTCTGAATTCAAGCTCCGTTTGTCCATCTTTTTCAATTTGTGCAAGGACGGTATCGTAATCAGCCGGGTCTACGATCACCGTAACATCCCCGTGATTTTTTGCTGAAGCGCGAAGCATGCCCGGACCGCCGATATCAATGTTCTCAACGGCTTCATCGAATGTGAAATCCGGTTTGGAAATCGTTTCTTTGAACGGATATAGATTCACGACAACTAAGTCGATTGGCTGAATGCCGTTCTCTTTCAGCTGGTTCATATGATTCTCATTGTCTCTTACGGCAAGCAGTCCGCCGTGAATAGAAGGGTGAAGCGTTTTGACGCGGCCATCCATGATTTCAGGAAACCCCGTTACCTCTGAAATTCCAATTGCGTTTACACCAGCTTCCTGAAGCATTCTTTTCGTTCCGCCGGTTGAGATCACTTCGATCCCAAGTTCGCCAAGCCGCTTTGCGAATGGAACAAGATTTTCTTTATTGGATACGCTGATCAGCGCTCGTTTAATCGTCATGATTGCTTCACCTCTGTCTTGATTTTCAGTACATGCTGAAGGACGGCGGGGAAAAACATATGCTCCGCCTTATGAATGTTTGTTTTCAGCTGTTCCAGCGTCTTTGGAATTGCTACGGTCATCTGGTCGATAATGGGACCGGTGTCCATTCCTTCATCGACATAATGAATGGTAATACCGGTTTCCGCATCTCCTGATTCGAAGGCGCGTTCGATTGCATCCTTCCCTGGGTATTTCGGAAGCAGCGAAGGATGGAGATTAATAATTTTGGTTGGAAAAGCATCCAGGAGAACAGGTCCGATCAGACGCATATAGCCTGTCAGAATGAGCCACTCTGCCCCCTTGTCCTGAAGGTTTGAGAGAACTTCAGCTTCATAGGCAGCTTTGTTTTCAAATGTTTTAGGCGATAGCGCTAAAACCGGGACTTCTGCTAATCTTGCTTTTTCTATTACAGGGGCGCCTGGTCTGTCGCAAACGAGAAGGACAATTTCTGCATCAAGTGTGCTGTTTTTGATATGATCGGCAATGGCTTGAAAATTAGTCCCGCTCCCGGAGGCAAAGACAGCGATTTTTTGCTTGTTCATCATAGAACGGCACCGCCGAATACAACGCCGGAGCCTTCTTTTACCCGCCCGATGATATAGGCTTTTTCCCCGTGCTCCTCCAGGATTCCAATCGCATCGTGGATTCGTTCGGGACTGATGGCCAGTACAAAGCCAATCCCCATATTGAAAATGTTGAACATTTCTTCCCTGTTTAGATTCCCTTTTTCCTCAAGGAGGTCAAAAATCTTCGGAATCGGCCAGGAGCCGAAATCAACCTCTGCACACAGTCCAGCTGGGAGCATCCTTGGAATGTTTTCGATAAAACCGCCGCCGGTAATGTGCGCCATGCCATCAACTTTTACCTTCTTCAAAACTTTCAACACTGGCCTCACATAGATCCGGGTCGGTGTTAACAGCTCCTGATCGAGAGGTTTCTCCAATGGCTGAACGGTTTCATTCAGTTCAAAGCCGCTGTCCTGCAGAAGAATTTTCCGGACGAGTGAAAATCCGTTGCTGTGGAGTCCGCTCGATGTGAGCCCGATCAGCACATGACCCGGTTTGATCGCTTGCCCGGTCACTAGCTCATCCTTTTCCGCTCCGCCTACGCTAAAGCCGGCGACATCGTATTCACCGTCAGCGTACAAACCCGGCATCTCAGCCGTCTCTCCGCCAATCAGTGCGCAGCCTGCTTCCTCGCAGCCGTCTGCAATCCCTTTGACAATCTGCTCAATTTTTTCAGGGTCTGCTTTTCCAAGGGCTAAATAATCAAGGAAAAAAAGCGGCTCCGCCCCTTGAGCCAGTATATCGTTCACGCACATCGCCACCGCATCTATTCCAATTGTATCATGACGGTCCGCCATAAAAGCGAGCTTAAGCTTCGTTCCGACCCCGTCCGTTCCGGATACAAGAACAGGCTTCCGGTAATTCAGCTCCGACAGGTCGAAAACGCCCCCAAAGCCGCCGAGCAGACCGATAGCACCCTCGCGTTTTGTACGCTCAACGTGTTTTTTCATTCTGGAAACTGCTTCGTAGCCAGCTTCGATGTTCACTCCTGCATCCTGATAGGCTTTTGACATGTCCGTTCCTCCTTATCGTGCACCTGTTTTCGCTTCTTTTTCGTGAGGGAGCAGCGTGTCGGCATAGATTTCCGTCGGATATCGGCCGGTAAAGCATGCCATGCATTGGCCTCTCGTTTCTCCTTCATACGGACGGCCGATCCCATCCAGCAAGCCTTCCGGACTGATGAATGCGATGGAGTCTGCGCCGATCAATTCCCTAATTTCTTCTGGACTGTGGGAAGACGCAATCAGCTCCTCATGGGTAGATGTATCAATCCCGTAAAAGCACGGATGCGCAATCGGCGGTGAACTGATGCGGACGTGGACCTCGGTCGCTCCTGCTTCCTTCAGCATCTGCACGATCCGTTTGCTCGTCGTTCCGCGCACAATCGAATCATCGACCATTACAACCCGCTTGCCCTCTACAACCCCGCGGACGGCGGAAAGCTTCATTTTTACCCCTTGCTCACGGAGGGACTGGGACGGCTGGATAAATGTCCGGCCGACATAGCGGTTCTTTATTAGACCGAGCTCATACGGAATGCCGGATGCTTCTGCATAGCCGATCGCTGCTGAAATAGAGGAATCAGGCACCCCTGTCACTACGTCCGCTTCCACCGCTGCTTCCTGCGCCAAACGCTTGCCCAGGTTTTTGCGGGCAGTATGGACATTGATTCCGTCAATGTTGCTGTCGGGTCTCGAAAAATAAATGTATTCCATGCTGCAGATGGATCGGTTGCTGTTCATGGAAAACCGTTCAGATTGCATACCGTTGTCGTTAATAATAATCAGTTCACCCGGCTGGACCTCGCGAAGGTAGTCGGCGCCAACAATATCAAAGGCGCAGGTTTCGGATGCAACGACATACGCATCGCCAAGCAAGCCGATTGAAAGCGGGCGCAGGCTGTTCGGATCAAGGGCCACCATCATTTCCGTTTCCGTTAAAATCACAAAGGCGTAAGCCCCTTTAATCATGGATAAAGCGTTTTTTACTTTTTCTTTTAATGTAAAATGGCCGCTTCGTTTAATCAAATGAGCCAGCACTTCCGTATCGGACGTTGTCTGAAAAATGCTTCCCTGGCTCTCAAGCTGGTGCTTTAAATGGTTGGCATTGACGAGGTTTCCGTTGTGGGCAAGGGCCAGACCTCCGTTTTGAGACCGGAACATGAGCGGCTGAACATTTTCATAGCCCCCTCCTCCCGCTGTCGCATACCGGACATGTCCGATCGCTGCTTTCCCTTCCATTTCTCCAAGCTGGCCTTTGTTGAAAACATCCGTGATCAGGCCAAGCCCTTTTTCACAGTCCATCGTCTTGCCGTCTGTCGTTACAATGCCCGCCCCCTCCTGGCCGCGGTGCTGCAGACTGTGCAAGCCGTAGTACGTAATTTGGGCGGAATCCGGATGGCCCCAGATTCCAAATACGCCGCATTCCTCATTTAATCCTTTGATCTCAGCAAGCATGGGATGGCTCCTCTCCAGGCGTCTTCAAGCTTCTCGATGCTTAAATCCACCCACTGTTCCCCTTGGCTTCCGCGAATGGTTAGTTTTCCGTTATCCGTTACTTGGCCAATTCCTGCAGCATTTGTTAGCTCCTCGAAACGCTCTTTATTTTCAGGGCGTACTGTCAGGATGTATCGGGATTGGGTTTCGCTGAAAAGCGCCGTTACCGCATCACCGGTTAGTTCAACATCTGCACCTAGTCCTTTTCCTGAAAAAGCCGACTCAGCAAGTGCTACAGCGAGCCCGCCTTCTGCTGCATCATGCGCGGATTGAACCAATCCTTCACGGATTGCCTGTAATAAAAGGCTCATACGCGCTTTTTCAACCTCCAAATCAAGAGCCGGTGCTTTTCCGGAAATTTCGCCGTTCACAAGCTTTTGCAGCTCGCTTCCGCCGAATTCAGGCTTTGTTTCCCCAAGCAGATAAATACAATCGCCTGCTTCTTTAAAGTCCTGGGTTGTGATGCAGTCCGTATCCTCAATCAGACCGACCATTCCGATGACCGGTGTCGGATAGATTGCCGTTCCGTTCGTTTCGTTGTAAAGAGAAACGTTGCCTCCTATAACCGGAGCACCGAGAACTGTACATGCCTCGCTCATCCCGTCCGCTGCCTTTTCAAGCTGCCAGAAAATCTCCGGCTTTTCCGGATTCCCGAAGTTTAAACAGTCCGTGATGGCAAGCGGTGTCCCCCCCGAGCAAACGATGTTCCGGGCTGCTTCTGCCACAGCAATTTTCCCGCCCGTTTCCGGATCAAGGTACAGATAGCGGGAGTTGCAGTCCGTCGTCATTGCAAGGGCCTTTTTCGTTCCGCGGATGCGCAGCACCGCCGCATCCGATCCCGGTGCCACGACCGTATTCGTACGGACCATGTAATCATACTGATTGTAAACCCATTCCTTGCTCGCAATCGTCGGCTGCTTAAGGAGGCTGATCAGCGTCTCTTCAAGGTTTTCAACCGCTGGCACCGTCTCCTCCATTTGCTGGAACTCACGGAAATAAGCTGGCTCTGCAGAAGGCTTATGATAAACCGGCGCCTCCTCAGCTAATGCATCTACTGGAATTTCTACGACGACCTCTCCTTTGTGAACAAGGCGGAGCATTTTATCATTCGTTACCGTCCCGACTGACACGGCTTCCAGATCGTATTTTGCAAAAATCGCTTCAATCTCATGCTCACGGCCTTTTTCAATCACAAGCAGCATCCGCTCCTGGGATTCGGACAGCATCATTTCATACGGTGTCATTCCGTATTCGCGCTGCGGAATCAAATCCAGGTTCATTTCGATTCCCGAGCCTGCCTTGCTAGCCATTTCAGCAGACGAACTTGTAAGTCCCGCCGCCCCCATATCCTGAATGCCGACAAGCGCATCATTCTGGATCACTTCAAGACAGGCTTCAAGAAGAAGCTTTTCCATAAACGGATCGCCCACTTGAACAGCCGGACGCTTTTCATCGGATTTTTCGTTCAGTTCTTCTGAAGCGAATGTCGCTCCATGAATTCCATCGCGGCCTGTTTTCGCGCCGGCATACATGACCGTATTGCCGACTCCCTTCGCCTGGCCTTTCTTTATATCCTTGTGGTCAATGAGCCCGACACACATCGCGTTCACAAGCGGATTTCCTTCATAGGAGGCATCAAACTGGATTTCTCCGCCAACGGTAGGGATCCCGATGCAGTTTCCGTAACCCGCAATTCCTGCTACTACTTCTTCAAACAAATACTTCACGCGCGGTGACTTCAGTTCACCGAATCTCAGCGAGTTTAATAGAGCGATTGGGCGTGCCCCCATGGAGAATACATCGCGGATAATGCCTCCGACACCCGTTGCCGCGCCTTGATAAGGCTCCACAGCAGATGGGTGGTTGTGGCTCTCAATCTTAAAAACAACCGCCTGGTTATCGCCGATATCGACAATCCCCGCTCCCTCGCCGGGCCCCTGAAGAACGTGCTCGCCTGTGACAGGGAACTTTTTCAGAACCGGCTTGGAGTTTTTATAGCTGCAATGCTCAGACCACATTACGGAGAAAATTCCCGTTTCCGTATAATTGGGAAGGCGCCCGAGAATGGATTGTACCATCACAAATTCTTCGTCGCTGATTCCCATTTGCTGATACACTTTTTCTGCTTTGATTTGTTCAGCATTTGGCTCAAGAAGTAGTGACATGTGCTTCCCTCCAGTTTTTTACGATCGATTGAAACAGTGCGAGGCCGTCCGCACTTCCAAGCATAGTATCCACAGCGCGCTCGGGGTGAGGCATCATGCCGAGCACATTGCCGCGTTCATTGACGATCCCTGCAATATCCTCCAGGCTTCCGTTCGGATTTTCGCTGTACGTGAAAACGATTTGATTATTCTCCTTCAGACTCTTTAACGTCAGGTCGTCGCAGAAATAGTTTCCTTCCCCGTGAGCAATCGGTACAGAGATGACCTGGTTTTCAGTATAGCCGGATGTGAAAGGAGTATCGGCATTGACCACCTTCAAAGAGGCAGGAGCGCACTTGAATTTCAGCCCTTCATTCCGTTTCATCGCACCCGGAAGCAATCCTGCTTCAAGGAGAATTTGAAATCCGTTGCAGACCCCAAGCACCGGCTTTCCTTGTTCCGCCGCTTTTTTCACTTCAGCCATAACATTTGAAAAATGCGCAATGGAACCGGAGCGCAGATAATCTCCGTAAGAGAATCCTCCCGGCAGAAGAATGCCGTCAAATCCGCTTAAATCGTTTTCATCGTGCCACACATACTCTGCTTCTTCACCAAGCTCATCCTTGATTGCATGATACATATCCACATCACAGTTGGAGCCGGGGAAAACAATCACAGCGAATTTCACTGAACGACAACCTCCTCTGCTTCAAAGCGGTAATCTTCAATAACTGTGTTTGCCAAAAGCTTTTCACACATTTCCTTAACGGTTTCCTCGAGTGGACGGTCGGTTTTCTCAATCATCAGCTCCATGTATTTCCCGATGCGGACAGCCTGAACTTCACTATAGGACATGCTGTGCAGCGCATTCTTCACGGCGTTCCCCTGCGGATCCAAAATGCTTTCTCTTAAACTGACATACACCTTCACTTTATACATGTGCGGGTCCTCCCAATCGTTTTAAGATTTCTTCGTACGCTTCAGTCAAACTGCCAAGATCACGGCGAAAAACGTCTTTATCAAACTTTTCGTTTGTCTCTTTATCCCACAGGCGGCACGTATCAGGGGAAATTTCATCTGCCAGCAATATCGTTCCATCTTTCCGGAGGCCGAATTCAAGCTTGAAGTCTATCAGTCTTACATTTCTCTCTGCAAAATACGGAATGAGCACTTCATTTACTTGGAGGGCTTTTGTTTTCAGTTCTTCGGTTTGTTCCGGCGATGCCGCATTCAGCAGCTTGATATGTGATTCGGTTATAAGCGGATCTCCGAGCGCATCATCCTTGTAGTAAAACTCAACAATCGGTTCAGGGATTGGTGTTCCTTCCTCGATGCCGAGACGCTTTGCCATACTTCCGGCAACCGTATTCCGTACAACGACTTCAAGCGGAATAATCGTGACTTCCTCGACCAGCTGCTCCGTTTCAGAAACTTTCCGGATCAAGTGGTTGGCAATTCCTGCTTCTTTGAGCTTTTCAAAAATCAGAACGGAAATCTCGTTATTCAATCGGCCTTTTCCGGTTATCTCTGTTTTTTTCTCTCCGTTAAATGCCGTAGCGGAGTCTTTATAGGAAACAAGAAATTCTCCCTCACGCTCTGTTCTGTAAATGCGCTTTGCTTTTCCCTCATAAAGCAATTCCATTGATTTCGCCCTCCCGCAGTCGGAATATTAGGAATCTTAAGATTGGAAAGAGGCAAAGTTTTGCTTTGCCCCTTCAGTTTGAATGTTCTTGCAAACTTCGCTGGTAAGAAAAGGGTTGGATATGGTTGATCTCCGCTCCAGGATGCTCACTTTCCGCGGGGCGGACGGTGAACATCCTCGGTGCGTAGCGCCTGCGGGGTCTCACCTGTCCCGCCGCTCCCACAGGAGTCCCGCACTTCTGCGAAACCCGGGACTAATAAAAATTTATAAACCGAGCCTGTTAAAAATGGCATCTACATTTTTCAAATGGTAGTTGTAATCGAAGCAGTCATCGATTACAGCTGGTGTTAACCGTTCGGTAACAGCCGGATCCGCTTCTACTAATGTGCGGAAGTGGACTTGTGTTTCCCAGGCCTCCATGGCTTTCGGCTGAACAAGATCGTACGCTGCTTCACGCGCCATGCCGGAATCGATGAGAGCAAGCAGAACGCGCTGGGAGTAAATCAGGCCATGAGTCCGGTCCATATTGCGCTTCATATTTTCCGGGAACACGGTCAGGTTTTTGATGATGTTTCCGAAGCGGTTCAGCATATAATTCAGCGCAATCGTTGCATCCGGCAAAATGACCCGTTCAGCAGAGGAGTGGGAAATATCACGTTCATGCCATAGCGGAACATTTTCATAGGCCGTCATCATGTAACCGCGGATGACACGGGCAAGTCCTGTCATGTTTTCCGATCCGATTGGATTGCGTTTATGCGGCATCGCTGATGAACCTTTTTGTCCTTTTGCGAAAAATTCCTCGACCTCGCGCGTCTCACTCTTTTGAAGTCCCCGTACTTCTACAGCGAACTTTTCAATGGATGTTGCAATTAAGGCAAGGGTGCTCATGTAGTCAGCGTGGCGGTCGCGCTGAAGGGTTTGCGTTGAGATCGGTGCTGCCTGAAGACCAAGCTTTTCGCACACATACTGTTCAACAAACGGATCGATGTTGGCATACGTTCCAACCGCGCCTGACATTTTTCCAAATTCAATGCCTTCCGCAGAACGGTTAAACCGCTCCAGGTTCCGCTTCATTTCCTCATACCACAGGCCGAGCTTCAGGCCGAATGTTGTCGGCTCTGCATGGACCCCGTGCGTACGGCCCATCATAACCGTATATTTGTGTTCAATTGCTTTATTTTTAAGAATTTCAACAAAACGCTCAAGGTCGGCTCTTAAAATATTATTCGCCTGCTTCAAAAGGTAGGATAGCGCTGTATCTACGACATCTGTAGAAGTAAGACCGTAATGGACCCATTTCCGCTCTTCGCCAAGCGTTTCAGAAACCGCTCTTGTAAAGGCAACAACATCATGTCTTGTTTCCTCTTCAATCTCTTTTATCCGGTTGACGTTAAAGGACGCATTCTTGCGCAGCTGCACAGTATCTTCCTTAGGGATGACCCCAAGCTCCGCCCATGCTTCACATGCAAGAATTTCTACCTCAAGCCATGCCTGGAAACGGTTCTCCTCTGTCCAGATGGCCCCCATTTCCGGCCTTGTATAACGTTCAATCATTGTAAATCCTCCGTTCTCCTATTGACCCCACTGATTTGATATTTTCTCCATCGTTTCTTCAATGACGTCCGTTTTAAAGGTAACATGCCCCATTTTTCTCTTTGGCTTGTTTTCCTTTTTACCGTACAAGTATAACGCAGCTTCATCCAAAAACGAAAGATTATTCAAAACCGCTTCGAGATGTTCGCCTAATACGTTCACCATCAGCCCTTTTTTCAATAAATCCGTCCTTCCGAGAGGCAAATTACAAACGGAACGGACATGCTGCTCAAACTGAGAGGTTTCGCATAAATCCATCGTGTAATGACCTGAATTGTGCGGCCTTGGCGCCAATTCATTGATAAAAATCTCGCCGTCCTCTGCCAAAAACATTTCAACAGCCAGTGTACCGACCAATTCAAAGCGTTCAGCGAGCTTTAATGCTGCCGCTTTGGCCCTTTTCTCAGTGTCCGCTGTGATTCTTGCCGGAACAATACTTAAATGAAGAATGTTTTCACGGTGTACATTCTCAGCTGCCGGAAAGACCTTCACATCCCCACTCGGGTTCCTTGTGACAATGATGGAGAGCTCTCTCTCAAAGGGAACCCATTTTTCAAGAATGCATTTACCTGTGTTCAGCAGTGCTTCTGCCTCTCCTATATCAGCCGGGCTTTTGATGACCGCCTGCCCTTTTCCATCGTAGCCTCCTCTGCACGTTTTCAGTACAGCAGGGAAGCCGATGTCCTCAAGCGCATCTTCAAGGCCGTTGCCATTTTCAAGAATGCTGTAGGGCGCCACTTGGCAGCCTGTTTCCTGAATGGCTTCTTTTTCTGTCTGCCTGTCCTGGGTCAGGGAGAGCAGCCGGCTTCCCTGCGGAAGGTAGGCGTTGTTCTCAAGCCACAAAAGAGCATCATAATCAATGTTTTCAAATTCATATGTGATGACATCACTCACAGAGGCAAGCTGCTTAATGGCATCAAGATCATTATAAGCCGCGGTGATTTCAATATCGGCGACCTGACCGCACGGACAATCAGGCGTCGGATCAAGCACAGCAATCCGGTAGCCCATATTCTTCGCATCCAGTGCCATCATTCGGCCAAGCTGTCCTCCGCCGATGATTCCAATGGTTTGGCCTGGTGCGATTTGCTTAAACAAGGGCATCACTGCTTTCAAGAACTGCCTGGCGGGTATCCTCTCTCCGTTTGGCAAGAGCTGCTTCAATCCTGCCGTCTGTAATGGAGAGAATCTGTGCCGCAAGCAGGGCCGCATTCACAGCACCAGCTTTACCTATTGCTACCGTGGCAACCGGTACGCCTCCCGGCATTTGCACAATGGAAAGCAGTGAATCAAGTCCGTTAAGAGCCTTCGACTGAACCGGTACGCCAATTACCGGCAAGGTTGTCTTTGCCGCAACCATCCCTGGAAGGTGCGCCGCACCCCCTGCACCGGCAATAATGACTTTAAGTCCCCGTTCTCTCGCTGATTCTGCATATTCAAACATGAGCTCGGGCGTCCGGTGAGCAGATACAACTCTTTTTTCATAAAAAATCTCAAGTTCATCCAGCAGTTCGCACGCGTGCCTCATCGTTTCCCAATCTGACTGGCTTCCCATAATGACTCCAACCTGTTCGATCACAGCGCTCTCCCCCACTCTTTTTAAAATAAAGGCTTTTTAAAAACATAGCTGTTCATTGCAGCCAGCAGGCATTTGCTGATCCACGGCGGGAGGCGAGCCCCCATCTTGCTGGGAATCTCACCTGTACTCTTAGTTCGGAATCTCCCGCTTCCCGCTCTGCCAAACAGCTGCTATCAACTTTGCCTAATCGAAAAAAGCCCGGCCGTATGCTTAAGAGAAAGCAATACGAACCGGGCATAGTATGTAATTCCACTACGCTGGTTAATCCACTTTCCCTCATAGTCCGGTCATTTACGGTGTCCGGGTAGAAACTCTTGGGCCATATCCCCAACTTTATATGAAGGCTTCGTCGTTATGTTCATCTATATCATAACAAGAGATTTTGTACCATGTCAACACAAAATATCGAACATTAGTTTAAAATTATGGTATATCGTTCGGATTTAGAGTAATTTCCCCTCGAATACGATCTTTCTTCCGGCTGGTTTTATCTCTGTCCTCCCATTTTCCTTTACCTCCTGAAAAATAGGCTCCTCCATTCGGCGGACAGGAGCATATCCTTCTTCTTTCATACGGTCGAGAACAGTACCGATGCTTTCGTTCTCAGCGACCTCAAATTTCTTTTTTGCTGGTTTATCTGACATGTATTGATCCCTCTTTTATCCTGACAGTAAATTTAGGCTTTAGTTGGTCTTGCGTCATTTCCTGAAAGCTAAATTTTAAGCAAGACTGTCTTTCGTATCCAAAGTCATCGTCATCTTCTCTCCATAATCTCCAATAAGCCCTCTGCGCATTCCGCACAGAGCAACCACCCTGATTCCTCGGTCTGGTTCATCAGGTCCCGGGTGTCTTACCGCTACTATGGATTCGAAGTCACGGTGCCCTTCCGATATCTCTTTCCTTGCAATAGCTTCTGCACAGTCGGTTATCCTCCCGATGCGAGCGGCTGTGATTAGTGTACTGAAAGCGGCTCCTGCATGGCTTCCCATATTTATAGTGCATCTTAATCACATTCTTAGCACCTCTGTTTGTTACATTATAATAGGGAACTCAAGTGGGAACAAATCGGAATTTAAAAATTGAAGGAAAAAATAAGAAAGAAAGGCAGCGAGTATAATAAGAAGAATATCGGAGATTTCATATATCAAATAAGTTGTGCGGAAATCGATTGTTCGGGATTGAACATGTACCCGCTAGTTAAATAAGGACTATTAAACACCTCTGACAGTTCTTTATTTCCTGCTCCACTGCTCCAAATGCTAAACCGTCTGCTGCAAGAAGGGGGAGGGTTGTGATGTTGAGAATAGTAGTGGGTTTTTCCTTTTCCCCCTCACCTAACTAACCCTTGAATAGATCCTGTTGCGCTACTTAACAGGAACTGTTTGATTAACGGTACAGCACTCAATCTGACTTTTAAGGGAATCGAAATTGTCAGTAAGATCTCGGGAAATATCGCATAACGCAGTGATTGCATTGGATTCATGGTCAGATAATTGAAAGATAATATCCTTAAATATGGTGTTTAAGTATTCCAGAGTATTTAGAGAGGCTTGGTTATAAAGCTGTACATTTCTGTAATTACTGGTTTCAAAAATAGCAGTCTCAAAATATGGCTGGAAAAACTCAATGATTTGAGGGAAATGAATAATTAGTTTTGCAATTCCTTCTTGAAGTCCTTCAACAAGACTTAGTGCTTCATCAATTTTTTTAACTATTTTATCGGTTAAATTTTTTATTTGCGCATCAAATTTATTAAAAAGTCCCAAAAGGTCGGGTGTAATCGAAACCGCAAAAGCAGAGGCACCTTTAACTGCAAAAATGATGCTTTGTAATATTACTGCGGCAGCTGTTAATAGACCCTCAAGACCCACGAGGACAGGCAGCAGCTTGAAAGTACATGCTGTTTTAAAAACATCATAGCCTGATTCAAAAACGAGATCCTTAAGATCAATAGAAAATTGAAAGTATGGGGACTCCTCCATAGTTCCGGTAAAGGGTTCTGGAACAAACCCTATATCCTGTATAGCCCCAGTGCCGTTCGCAATATTATTTTTAATATTCTCCTCCCGATTAAAAATCTCATTAGCTGTACTGCTGATCTGAGTCTTAAAATGTTCAATCTGGGAAGTGATTGCCGATGTATTTTTTTGGAGTATCTGATAGTGCGCGTTGTATTCATTCACGACTGCATCATTTGTAAAGTCAGTACCTCCACGAATCAGCAGCGGGATGGCTGCTTCAATGATGTGACTGAACATGGATGTAGTTTGAGTAACGGCATCAAGGGAGTGATTTACTTCTTTACGCAAGGGAGAGAATAAACTTTCCACACTAATATCTGTTGAGGTTATAAATTCCACTAGCTGTGAAGGGGGAGAGTTTAAAATATTATTTAGACCTCTGCAGAGATCCTCTGCAACATCAATGATTGTGCTGCAGCTGGTCAAAAGTGATTTTGCAGCTTCACCGGTTTTTGTTAGGCTTTGGATAGCCGGATCACCTACCGTTGCTTCTATCTTATTAATTAATATTTCCTGCAATTTTTCAATCCTTCTATTAAAAGCATCGGCTTCGCTTTGAACAATAGTTTCACTTCCAGCAACGTATTTGCTGATCAGTAAAGCCCTGTCTTTAATTTCCGTATCCAGGCTATCAACGAGAGTGGTCAGGGCATCTTTATCCAATCTAATCCTGGCAGAAGCACCGGCCCCATAGAGCGGCTCCCCGGTCCAGATGCTGACAGCTATAAATTCGTCTGCACCAATATTATCAATTAAAGGATTTTTCGGATTACCATATCCTGTATGGTTGTTAGCGGAATATTCAAAGCCGGGTAAACCATTGTTAATGGTAATATGATTTCCAGGAACCCGGTCTGCCAGATCTACGTTTACTAAAGCTCCGGTTAAAGGATCGTACATCCCAAAATAACTGGTCATGTTCGGATAATCCTTTTCAGGATCGACCATACCTTTTGGAAGGGGGGCAGGATTATATGCTACGGCTTTAAGATCAGGGTTATTAATTCCGACACTGAGAGCAAGTCCCCCTGCCAGAGAATTCCCAGCTACAGAAGTCAATGGTTCATACTCTTTTTCCATTTTTTCGTAATATTCATTTGCCTCTTTAATCTGTTGAATTTCCAGATCAGTTAATAGTTGGACATCAGTGTAAATGTCACTATAGTTCTTATCCTGTCCAGGTTCTGTTCCAATAAAAATAATTGAATATTCATCAGTGTCGACATTTTTTACGGTTAATGCGTCAAAGCCGCTAGGACTATTATAGGTGGTATCTACCACTAAATATGAACTATCATTAACATCAAATTCTTGTCTTTCAAGAGGAAAACTGTAAGCAGCATTACCTGACAACTCAACTAGATCTTTATCTAAACTTATATTTTTGGAAACTTCAGTAGACATTGTGATTCCACCTGTTCTATTTTATTATTATGGTGCCATCCTTTGACTGCAATTGATTTTCTTCGCTTCCGGTACCAGTGTCTTTATATATTTTGTTTCCATTTAAATACACTACGTAATTACCTGGGGGTAAGTTGTTGGACTTCTTCAAACCTTCAACCACCTTATTAAGAACATCTATATCAGGCTTAACGTTCTCTTCTTTCATATAAAGCTGAATGGTAATTAGCAGGTTAGAAGGATCTATGTCGTAATGCTTCATAGAATTCACTTTTTCCATTGTGCTTTGGGGATTTTCAATGTATTGCTTACCTAAATTTTCGAGTGACTCATCTAGAGGTGTAATGTAGAAATCCTGAGTAGTAAAACCTGATGTAGAAGTATTATTTATTGCTTCAGTTCTTCTCCCTGTAATTTGATAACTATTTTTTACATTAGTTAAATATCTCTTAAGTTCTCTAATTTTATCCTTATAGATAATGGCATAAAGCCCACCTTCTATCCCATTTTCTACTTGTCCTTTAAGTGTTTTTACATTATCGGCATTTGTTGACACAATTGCATAAGTGTGGAATTTGGGTTCGTCTGTAGATTCTACGAAAGCAGTAAAACCATCTTGGTTGCCAACGATATTATGGAGTATAATCTTTGTTTTATAGTTGCTGATAAAATAGTTCTTAACGGCTTTTTCGATTTCTTTTTTCTTTTCAGGAGAAATTTTATTGTTGCCTTTGCTATTTGGCAGAACAAGCCCTTCTCCAGTGTAATCCTGTACCCCAATTACATTCTGATCAGAAGCGCCTGTCCCTTCACCTTTATTAACTTGTTTATTTGAATTACTTTCTAACCTCTCCAAACTTGAACACCCTCCCGTTAATAAAATTAAACTTAGACCAATAGACAAGACACTATATGTAACTTTCATTATTTTCCTCCCTTAATAATGTTTAAGTTCTCACCTATTTTAATAAAGATCTTAGATTAAAGTAACAAAATATTTTACAGTTTACCTATTCATTTAAATTGCAGGAGTTTATACAGATGAGTTGTTAAAAATCATCTCATCATATTCACAATATGACTTTAGTAATATACCTTTACAATTATGTTTATAAACCTAATATTTACATTAAAGTAAAAAAGAAACTTCACTCAGATCAAGATTTCCTGCTACAGTAACAATAATCTTTATTCTAAACTCCTTATTATAAAATCGTTGAAGTTCTTAGCCTGTTATCTCTTATTCCGGTAGATTTTTTATCAAATTGATTATGATTCAAACGAACCCTGTATTTTCCTGGAAGTAAACTATTGTTGGTGTTTATTTCCTGTACATTTTTTTGTATCCTTAGATTGCTCTGCGCCTCATTCCTTCATATACAACTCTATAGTGATAAAAATCACAGGCGGTTTTTTCAAAAATATTCAAAGAGCCTTCTCTCAATACGTGCAAAGACCCCCTCGGGTTTTTTACAATAAATAAGAAGAAAGGCGGGCTAATTTTAGTAACCTTCAGTTAATGGACTAAACATTCAAATAAGAAAGCCCGTTATTGCTTGGATATTCATAAGCACTACTGCCTAACAGCTCCACTAAAGCTCTATCTATACTTTTACTGGTTTTTGAAGACATATTAAAGCTCCTATCTTAGGATTATGGAATCTTCAGTTGTTATTAAGCTATTGTTTTTCTCTCCAACTCCTGTTCTTTTACTAATTCTGTTATCGTTCAAGATAATGGAATATACACCACGAGGTAATTTGCTATTGTTTTTAATGCCGCTTACAATACTATCCAGTATCTCTTGATTTGGCGCAGCAGACTTGTCCTCCATAAAAAGCTGAATAGTAATTATAAATTTTTCAGGATCTACTTTTGGAATATTACCTTTTTCAATTAATTCTTTTGTTTTAATAGGATCCTGGATGTACTGAATTGCAAGTTCATCTAATGTTTCATCAAGACTTGTAGTATAGTATTCAGATTTGCCAAACCCGTTAGGTGAAGTCTTTTGAATAGCTTCGATTCTTTTTCCTGTTACAGGATAGCTCCCTTGGACCTCAGAAAGATAGCGATTAAGCTCTTTAAATTGATCTTTATTAATCATCCCATAGAGCCCGGTTGCTATGGCTTCCTCAATTTTACCTTCCAAAGAACGGACTTCCTTCAAATGTACTTTTTCCTCTGTTATATAGACTGGAACAATAGCCAATGTATAAAAGTGCGGCTCCCCCTTTGATTCAACAAATACCGAAACGCCATCTTGGGCTCCCACTAAATTATGAACAGTTACCGGCGTTTTATAGTTGCTGATAAAAAAGTCTTCCACAGCTTTAGTTATTTCTTCTTTATGCTTATTGGCTATTTCGGTTATTTCCTTGCTGCTGTTCGGTAAATAAAACCCCTCTCCTGTATATTCCTGGACACTGGCATATAGATCATCGCCCTGGCTGCCTTCTTCAAACACTTTTATAAATGAACACCCTGTTAACAAAATTAAACTTAGCTCAATAGACAAGAGACTATATGTAATTCTCATCATATTCCTCCATTAATAATGTTGAAGTTCTCACTAATTAATTTATTGGATAACTTAGATTATACGAGCTTAAATTATACAAATAAAATATTTACTGTGACATTCAATTATTAAAAATATAAGCATTTTGCCAGATAAGTTGTTAAATTAATATTATCTTATGCGTAGAAAAGCATAAGAAAATCCAGGCGACTATAGTCATATACCTATTCAGCAACCTAAATAAACCTATTATTTACATTAAAAGCAAAATACCCCACCCTTAAAAAGGTCTGTTTCATTCTTTGCCTATTATATGACCATCAACGGTCTGTTCGATCAGCTGCCATTACTCAAGATGAAAAGCCGACAGCTATAGATTCACCATCACTCATACTTTAATTAAAGCCAATCTGTTTTTTCATAACCTGTGTAGCTGCTGATGAATATTCAAATTCGGGTTAATCATTATGCTGCAGCCTAATTTCTTGGAATTTTCTCTTCAAAGTTTAAGGATATTGTCAGTTTGAACGTTTGTATGCGGGAGATTTCAGCTTTTTTAGGGAGTTTCTAGTCCGGCTGGGAGTTTTATTGGGTTATTCAAAGAAAGAATTCGGGATACGGCGCTTTGTATGCCGGCAGTTTTGGAGGATATCGGCTGTATTTTCATTTTATCGGCTATTATTGAAATATATCGGCTATTTTTCCAATATATCGGCTATTATTTCATTTTATCGACCGAAACAGGGCGGATATCGACTTTTCGGGAGGATTCGACAAAGATGGCACCCCACCCCCGGCACCCCGCACCCGGCAGCCAGGCTCCAGGTGGCGTTCCCACCAGCATCGTCCAAGGCGGTTTCGGGTATCCGCCTCGCCCTCATCCCTCCCGCCATTCCAGGCGTATCCGTCCCCTTCCACCCAAACCAAACAAAAAAAAAAGGACCCCCCGTTCAAAACGGGCGGATCCTTTTCACGTGTACCTGGCAACATCCTACTCTCGCAGGGGGAAACCCCCAACTACCATCGGCGCTGAAGAGCTTAACTTCCGTGTTCGGTATGGGAACGGGTGTGACCTCTTTGCCATAATCACCAGATATAAGGCTGAAAAATTGCTCTTTCAAAACTAGATAACGATATTGGTGCACGAGTCAAACGCCTTACGTAATTTGGTTAAGTCCTCGACCGATTAGTATCCGTCAGCTGCACATGTCGCCACGCTTCCACCTCGGACCTATCAACCTGGTCATCTTCCAGGGGTCTTACTTCAAA